>DLHY01000055.1:279-43917 GCA_002483445.1 Blastocatellia bacterium UBA7656 | reverse complement strand
TCATTGTTTATCCCTCTCCAAAGAGTTTCTAAGAATTCCAAATCTGTTTGTGCGTCCGAATCCAGAAGCCGGACTATACTTGAGAACCTGCCTCCATCTCAAGGCGAAATCGCCTTCATTACAGGAAAGGCGACTCTTGCGAATTGGCCCTGGGCTTGTCTGCAATCAGGGCCACCGGGTAATTTCAACAAAGTTAAAGAATAAAACCAAACTGAAGCCGGTGAAGGAGGCAACGAACTATTGCATACTCTATGCCACAGAGGGGCCTTATTCGGAGCCTTCATAATTACTGTTGCAATCCTCGTATCTGACAGAAGATAAGCTATTTACTCAGCGCGGGGCATAAATTCCGAACTTATTGCGAATTTTTGCTTTCTTGAGAGTGGATACTGAGTTCACGCGAGACTGTCTACTAAGTACCCAAACGCTACTCAATATCCACTCCCTGCCAGCAATATCCACTCCCTGCCAGCTTTTTAGATGGGCCACTCGGAGTCAATAAACTCCAGGGAGAGTCGTTCAAAGCCGTCCTTGCCCAGGAAGCGATTGCAAAGAGTGGCGAAGCTCTCAAAGCCGCGCGCGAGTGAGGCCACGCGAGCGAGTTCGAACTCCATTGGAGCTTCTCTGACAAGCACTCTCAATCCCGCGGGACTTATATCTTCCGTGCGCGCGTTGCCTTTTGCGATCAGTTGCATGGCTTCGTTGAAGTATTCAATGCTGATCACTTCAGCGCGATTCTGTCGCGGTTTGCGACGGCGATCCACGCCCGTCCACGGTTTCGTTCGATACAGCGCCCATGGTTTTTCCAGATAGCCTGTGGGCGGATGCTCGCCCAGAAACTCCAGCCCCACCTCTCTGGCTCCATCCCTGATTCGCTCAACCCGCCGCACCAGAGCATAGGTGTTATAGCTCGGCGCGGCATAGTTATGCACGCGAAGTTTTTCAGGCATTGGCAGAGTCACATATAACACATTGCCGTGCTGGACGCGATGGCACAGTCGAAGAGTAATACCGCTTCGGCTCACATCGATTGTTTCGGCCATTTCCTGCCATTTGCCGTTCCTGCGCGTGTAGCCCGTGAGTTGGACGGGGAGAGCCAGTTTGAACCTCTCGCCGCGACGACGATTGCCGCCGGACGAGGATGTCTTTTTAGGCTGCCACTTCGTTTTGTCAGCCTCCACGCCCGGTAGTGTCTGAGGCGAAGGCGGCTCGGCAGGTCTGCTCATCAATGCGCCGTCATATTCGGCCCGCTTTGTGGCGAGGGCCAGCACTGCGAAAGCGCGCGAGGCTCTTTCAAAAGCCCTCCCTGCGCGCGAAAGCATCTGTTCGGATATGCCCGCGCTTATTTTGTACGGAGGGAAGAGAGTGGCTATGAGTTGCTGATAAGCGAGCTTTAGGGAATCGAGCGAAGCCGAGCGGTCGACATTAAGGATCTGGTAGTAAAGGGTGGATCGCTCTATTCTGTCGAGCAGTCGTTCGAGTTCGAGATAATACGCGCTCATTTGCTGAGTGTGCGCGCTGGTGAGTTCATTTTTCGTGATCGGTTTCAAGAGAAGTCCTCGAAAAAATGGTGCGATATTTTCGGGGGCAGTTGAACCAGAGGAGCGAAAAGCGGAACCATTATGAACCGATTTTCATAATTGTCAACAGTGAGCGAATCAGCCAAACCGCGCGGTTGCGTCGGACGGTGATGAGTTATACAATGCTCGTCCCATCGGTTCGGACTGTTCTCAAACAGGGACTTCCAGCCAGTCCCTTCAGCAAGGAGGCAGACTATGCAAACACTGACGCGCACTGCGACGCTTCTTCTGCTTCTTCTCATTCCTGCGTCGTTTGCTTTCGCTCAGGATTCATCGCGCTCAAAAGAACCGGCAGGCTCGATCACGGGTCGCGTCCTGATCGAGGGTCGCGCGGCTGCTTGGGATGCCGAAGGCAGACGAAAGCTCCGCAGTGAAGCGGAAACCGCAGGCGCGGTGATAGAATTGAAGCCGTGTCAAAAGACGGTCGATTACCTGCTGCGTTTTTCTTCGACGGACAGCAGGAAGGCTGATTGATTTACTGTTCGTTCGTACAAGTCGGGTTGACTTCGATGAAGACATCAATGAAATTTTTCGCGCGCATTTTTTTCATCGCGCTGATAGTCGTTTGCGCATCGGCAAACGCTTTCGCGCAGGATCAGAAAGAGCAAAAATCCGGATCGGTCACAGGCCGAGTGACAATCGATGGTCGGGCGGCGGCGGGAGTCATCGTGCTTTTGAGTCCGTCAGGCTCCGATCCCGCGCGCCGAATAGAGCTATCGCTTGCGGGCGCAACGGCCATCAGAACCACTACCGATGAAAACGGAAACTTTAACTTCTCGGATGTCCCGGCGGGCCGCTACCGCGCGGCTCCATACACGCTTTCACACATCGCCGCGCCCGACAGCAAATCAAGCGAGCATGAAAGAGAGATAACCGTCACACACGACCAGACGCTCGAAGGCATAGACTTCGCTCTCATACGCGGCGGAGTCATCACCGGGCGAGTCACCGACGCAAACGGGCGTCCGCTCATACGCGAAACGATCTCGCTTGCGGGCGCGGACGATTCTGCTCCGGCGCGACTCTGGTCTCCGAACAATTCGAGCATGTTTTTGACCGATGACCGCGGAGTGTATCGCCTCTACGGATTGCCGCCGGGTAAATACTTCGTGAGCGCGGGCGGCGGCGAGATGTCTTTCTTTTTCGGAGATCGCAAAACTCCCCGCACTTACTATCCGGGAGTCGCCGACCGCGCGCGAGCCAAGCCAGTCGAAGTCACCGCAGGCGGAGAAGCGATAGGGATCGATATAGGAGTCGTCAACTCCGCGAGGGGCTATCAGGCCAGCGGGCGCGTAATCGATGGCGATACGGGAAAGCCTCTGCCCAATGCGATAGTTCTTTTCATGGCGGCCAAAGAAAACCCTGCGGCGGGAAGTTTCCCCGGAGGAGTTTCGCCTTCGGGGTCGAAGGGAGAATTTCATTTCGATAATGTTTCGTCGGGCGTCTACATGGCAACTGCGCAGTTTGTCGAGCCGGAAAGCGAATTCTACGGCGATATGGTCAACTTCGAAATCAAAAACGAAGACGTGAAGGGGATAGAAATCAAACTTCGGCGCGGCGGCTCGATCACCGGATTCGTCGTCGTCGATGACACTGCCGACCCGGAGATTCTGGCCCGACTGTCGCAGATGAATCTGGCGGCTCATGTGACGGGCGACAGCGCAAGCACGGCGGAAGCGGACTCATTCGGCGCAGGCAGAGGAAAGATCAACCCGGACGGCAGTTTCCGCGTGTGGGGACTCAAACCGGGCAAAGTTCATATTCGCGCGGGCGGATACTCAGGCCCCAAGGGATTGAAGCTCGCGCGGGTCGAGCGCGACGGATTGGATCAAACCGACGGCGTAGAGTTGAAAGCGGGCGAGCATATCAGCGGCGTGCGGCTGGTGTTTGCAACATCGTCGGGAGTGATTCGCGGGCGCGTGGTCATCGAGGGTGGCCCTCTGCCCGCAGGAACGACGCTTATAGCCTCAGCCAAAAATATCGCGGACGAAGACTCGGACGCCGAAGGACGAGCGAAGGTCGATGCAGCGGGCAACTTCGTCATCGAGAACCTGCTTCCGGGAGCCTACGAAGTGACTGTCAGCGCAGAGAGCGATGCGCTTCCCTCGCAGCCGCAGAAAGTCAAACAGACCGTCAATGTCGCAAAAGACGTTCCTGCTGAAGTCACTCTCGTTCTCAATCTGAAGGCCAAAGGCAATTGATGAATATGGATATGAAACGAGTTTTCAGTCTGGTGATATTGCTGACGCTCTGTATTGCTGCGTTCGCTCAGAAGCCTCAGCGCCCTGCGCCGGTCGAGAAATCGAAAAGCCCTTCTCGCTCGATCACAGGCCGCGTCATCATCGAGGGCGGGCAGGCGGTTCCCAGTGCGGCTATTCTGGCGCTCCCGGTAAATTTCATGGGCAATCAGAGCGCCGCCGTCGCATCCCTTCTTCGCCCCATCACTACGGACGAAGCCGGAAGATTCGAAGTCAAAGACCTCTCCTCCGGCGCTTACTCCATACACGTTTTGCTCGCCGGATATGTCGTTTCGGACAGGCGCGAGCAGAAGTACTATCGTCCGGGCGACACGGTGACGATCTCTTTGACTAAAGGAGCAGTCATAACGGGAAGGGTGACAAACTTCACAGGCGAGCCGATAGTCGGCGCTCGTATGCGCGCCGTAAGGATCAAGGACGCCGATGGGCGACCGGTTCGCGCTGATGCTCTGGGCGGCGGTTCTATATTCGGCTTCCTCGATCAGATTATGAATATCGAGTCGCAGACGGATGATCGCGGAGTTTATCGCATCTACGGTCTCGAACCCGGATCGTACCACGTCTCGGCGGGAGGAAAGGGGCAGGTTTCTTTTTTATCGACGGGCGGCTATGACAGTGACGCTCCGACCTATTATCCATCAGGCACGATAGACACGGCGGCGGAAGTGAAGGTCCAAGCGGGCGATGAAGCGACAGGGATAGATATCCGCTATCGCGAAAACCGGGGCTATGCGATAAGCGGCACTATCAAGGGTCAGTCGACTTCCACAGCAGGGATTAGCGTGATGCTGACCCGCGCTGCGAGCGGCGCGCTTGAAGGCATCGCTTTTGTATTGCCCAACTCGCCCAATCATGGATTCATTCTCACCTCGGTGTCGGAAGGCGATTATTACATTGCGGCTGTCGCGGGCAACACGATGGAAGGCACAAGCGTGGCCGCTTCAGTCGCGCGCCGCGTCTCGGTGAAAGGCGCGGATGTCACGGGCATAGAGCTTGCGCTCACGCCGCTCGGCTCCGTATCGGGCCGCGTCCTCGTGGAACCGGCTCCGGGAGCCGATTCCAGAGCCGAGTGCAAAACCGCGCGACCGGCGTCGGTGGAAGAGGTAGCCCTGATGGCTCAAAGCGACCGAAAGGATCGCCCGAAAGACGAGCCTGAGTTGCTGGCCTCTTATGCGACCTCGACCCCGAATGCGAAGGGCGAGTTTGTGATTCGCTTTCTCGAACAGGGACAGAAGCGAATGGTGATGAAGCTGCCGGGAGAACAGTGGTACGCGCGAGCGATCACACTTTCTGCGACCCCTGCTTCCCGCACGGTCGATCTGGCGAGGGACGGTTTCTCGCTCAAACAGGGAGAGAGCGTCAATGGAATAACCATAACTTTGAGCGAAGGCGCGGCGTCTCTTTCCGGGAAGGTTGTGATGGGCAAGGAAGAAACGATTCCGGCGGGTCGTATGCGCGTTCATCTCGTTCCCGCAGAAGCCCTGTCAGCCGACGAGACTTTGCGATTCGCTGAGACGACAGCACAACCGGACGGGACATTCAAATTCACGAACCTCGCCCCGGGACGTTACTGGATAATCGTCCGCCCGATGCCTGACGAAGAATCGCTTGAAACGGCATCGCGGCCCGTCGCGTGGGACGCAAGCGGCAGAGCGGGGCTTCGATTTGAAGGCGAAGCTCTTGCAAACGCAGTCGAGCTAAAACCATGTCAGAGAGTCGCAGATTTCCTCCTGCGCTACACTCCGCCCGTCAAGCCTACGACGAAGAAACTGAACTGAATTGGCAGCAAAAAAAATAGAGAGGGGAGCGCGTTGAATCGAAAACGGCAGTAAGCCAACGCGCTCCTCCCTCGATGTAGTCCTGCCGCTGTAAAGAAACTAACAGCACAGGTAGAGGAGGACTCTGACTGCGTAGCACGGTTGCTGCCCCTTGGTACTGCCCTGGAAAAATCCTGTCCGACAGCTACGGTCGCCCTTCGATGTCAGCCGCGATTTCAGCGATCAAGAAGCCAGGAGAAGTGGAGAGAGAACCAAAGGAGTGTTGTTTCCCCAGGCGCTCACAGCCCTGAGACGTTCCCTCTCCACCCCGCAAAAGACGCAGCCATGCCGCCGGACTGGTCTTCACGGGCCTGAGCCACGATGCGCTCTATCTTTTCGATCATCTCCCAGCCTGCTTTGCACTCAGGACAAAACCGGCGGTCTTCGATATTGAGGTGCGTGAGGAAAGAAACCACCCCCGACCCTCCGCACCGCAAGCATGATTCCGGCCTCTCGCCGATCAATGACAGTCTCCTTCGCTATCGAGTCATAATTATCACGACATCTCATCCTTCCTCACACTGCAAAGATGGTGAGGTATCGGCGCAACAGACCGATGAGTTCATCCGTATCTTTATGAGCCTGTCTGTCGCCGGGCGACAGACAGGCTTTGCAGTCAAAGGGAACTGAACTTCAAGATTTCCGAACGGGGGTACTATAGGCCATTGGCTTAATGATGTCAATATCTTTTTTAGGCCGATTGTCTAATGGGTTTTCATGCGGAGATATCGGGGAATCGACGGTCATTGACAGCAGTCAGACTCCCGGCTTATCGTAGCGTGCATGGAACCGGAAGAGCTAAAGCGAAGGCGCGAAAACCTGGGGATGACTCAGCAACAGCTTGCGGACCTGCTCGGCGTAAACCAGATGACCGTATCGCGCTGGGAACGCGATGAGCGAGGCATTCCGCCCTATCTTCATCTGGCGTTGCAAACGATAGAGCGCGACAGCCGTGGGAGAAGCGACAAGAAAGCCCTGATAGACCGATTGGTTGATGTGGCAGCAATGCCTGGGAAGATGGCTTCAGGCAGGAAGATGGTTTCGCGCAAGCGGAAGAAAAGATGATCTAAGAGTTTTCGCTGCTTGATTCCTCGTCTTCGATACACTGGTAGACGCGGGCAAGAGTTTCATAGCTCACCCCGTCACAAAGCTTTTCCAGGACGTTCTTGAGCATTTGTTTGTATTCTTCTTCTGTTCCGTTCTTCTTGTCTTTCTTTTTATCCATATGGCCCTTGGGGGCTTTGAATTTAAGTATCCTGCCGGGTTCGCTTTTCGCAGCAAGCCCCGCATTGTTATCAGATTTCAGATTCCTGTAAAGCTCAAGCCGGGCAATCTTATCATCAGCGGGGAAATGAGCGTCAAGGGAAAAGTTGGGGAAGACCATATCTGATCTTTGAGGCTCTGTGGTCTTGGAGAGGATTTCCTGTTGAGTTTCGCTCCATTCGGGATTGAGATGAGCGAGCGGCGAAGAAAGAATGATTCGGCAATTGCTCAGAGCTTCTTCGATGCGTCCGGCTTCGGCGAGTTCGAGAGCGAGACTGTTTCTGTAGCTGTAGAGATAAAACGGGCGATCTATCGCAAGCATCCGCACGAACGGGAATAAGGCTTCGAAGTCCGCCAATGCTCCCCGATGGTCGCCCTCAATGCTTTTGATTACAGCGACCATCAACTGCGAGATGGTGTTGGCGAACAGGTCACATCCGTGACGCGGCGATGCGGCATGGACAGCTTCCAAATGAAAACGCAAAGATTCACGACAGTCGCCACTGTCGTGATAGTTAGCTGCGAGGGCCTGTAAAGCTCGCGCTCTGTATTTGAGCGGCACTATTGACGCTCCGGCTAAACGCTCAAACATCGCCCGTGATGCAATATAATCACCTCGCCTCATCACACACATTGCTTGATAGTATCGTCCGATTTGCCCGTACTCACGCGGTAAAGGCGCGTTTATAAGCACCTCGCTTACATATTCAGCCGCTTCCGCCTGACGCATATCCAGATCATGATCAGCCATCGCTATCAGTTTATTGCCCATGTCGCATAGTTGGGCTTTGCTGAAGCCTTTTATAAGTGCCAAATCAAGCAGGTGGTAATACAATCCCTCCTGTTTGGACGGGTGGTGAATCTCACCCCCAAAATCAATCAAGGAGGATGATGCTGTGAAGAAAAGATTGTTAGTGGCGACCCTTTTCATGTTGACTCTCCCTGTGTGGTTTTCACATCACACGAGCAAAACAACGGTAAGCCCTGCTCCATTTGCTGTCATTGCCGAAGCCGGCCATCAAACGATGAGTGGCTTCTACTGCGACTGCAACGACCCTGCTCACTGCCCATACAACAACCCTGTCGTCTATCGGTCGGATCAACCTGCTGACGCGGAAGTTGACGCCGTTTCTGACTCGGAGACAGTGTTGCTGGATGCGCTTATGATGCTGGTCGGATTGCTGATCTTTTAAGCTCGGCATCGCTGACCACCTCGACCGCAGCGCAATCTTCAGACCGCGACTTGAACTACTGTTCATGCCGTGCAATCTGAAGATTGCGCTGCGCACTCAATTCGCAATTCGATTCGGGGCATAAGTATTTCTGTCCCGCAACGGATTCCTCTCAACCTGTTTTTCGCCAACCTGCCGCCGACTGACTGGCGGTGATGGGGTAGTGTGTCTTTTTGCGGCCAGCCGATTGTACTACATCTCACTCCGCAATGCGAAAGATATTTTGGCTGGCGTTTTCTCTGACCGCCTGTTTTTCAAGCATCGCTTTTTTCGCGATGCCTGCCGCGAATCGAATCTTTCGACGCCAGATGTCACGAATGCAAAAAAAGTGTAAAAAGACCTGCTTCGCTTGATTGCAGTGTTTCGGGCGACAGATACTCTCAGGGTAAGCTCACAAATAACTCTGGAGGTTCGGACAAAAATGAAGTTCAAAGCAGTGTTGCTGTGTTTGGCAGTATCGCTTCTGGCCATCTCCGTGTTCGCGCAGGGCAGGGGCAAAGCGGAAGCGACGATCAATGGCAAAAACATTTCCATCGACTATGGCCGCCCAAGCTGGGGAGGCCAGGACAGACTGGCCGCCGCGCCGGTCGGTTTCATCTGGCGACTCGGAAATAATATGGCCACTCACATTGAAACCGCAGGAGACCTTACGGTAGGCGGCAAAACGGTCGCCGCAGGAAAGTACTCTCTGTGGGCGAAGCGCACGGGCGAAAATAGCTGGGCGCTTCTGTTCAGTCCCAAGACCGGCGTATGGGGCGCGCCTGCGCTCAAAGACGGATTCATCGCCGAAGCGCCTTTGAAAATGGAGCGCGCTGCCGATTCGTCAGACCTTCTTACCATCTCGCTTGCCGATGCGAAAGGCAAAGCGGCGATAAAAATTCAATGGGGGAATGCCGTGCTTTCAGGCTCGTTCGATGTGAAGTAGCCGCGCGCTCCTCTTCGAAACTCAAAAGGGCTGCCACGCGGGCAGCCCTTTTTGGTGACGGATGGCTTGAATCATTTCTTCTGAGCGGAAGCTCCGGCGTCAGGTTTGGCTGAAGAGTTTTGAATCACGATGTCGAAGAATCCGTTCATCATCTCGTCCCAGGTCTGCTCGCCGAATCTCACCTCTTTGTTGGGATCGGGATTGAGCGGGTTCTTCGTAGAGTTGTCGTAATGCGCGACGGTTTCGATGCGCGTTCCCTTGGGCATCCGCAGAGGCTTTTCGGGGTAGTAGTAAACCTGCCAGTTGAAATCATAATTGGGAACCGAGAGCAGCACCTCCTGCCGACCGTCGGGGTAGACAGCGCGATAGAGATAGTCCTTGCCTCGAACATGCATGTGAGGCATGAGGCTTACGATTTCGCCGTCCTCCTCGAAGGTGTAGTCGGCTCGGATTTCATAGTTCTGGGCGTTGGGAGGAATTGCGAATCGGACATTGAACGCGCCGGTAGTTTTGATGACCTTATCGACTGGCCCTTTGGCGAATTTGATTCCCACATAGGAGCGGTCTTTCGTCTCCTTGCCGCTTGGAGTGTAGTGCATCTGGATGATCAATTGCGAACCTGCTCGGATGAGTTTGGCCGTTCCCGGTTCGGCTATGAACGGAGTCTGTCCCGGAGAGAGAGCGCCGAGTATGCCTTCGCCCAGATCGAGCCTGCGACTCGATGACGCGCGCCTCGGATCGCGCACATAGATGACGGCGTGATGAACGACTGAGATATCTCCGGCTCTGGCTTCGAGCGCGGTGATATAGCGATCCTCTTTGAATTTGGGATCGACGACGAAGTATTGATAAGGCACCGCGCCTTCAGCCGGAACTGTGAATTCTTCCGGCATGTAGTAGACCGCATCAGGCTCTCCGATCTGCCAGCCGCTGGCGAATTTCGGCATCGGCGGCAAATCACGCGGGTCGCCTTCCTTCGCTCCACTGTCGATCCAGGCGACTACCGAATCGATTTCCTTTTGCGACATTCTCCGATCATTGGTCCAGTGACCGTATCGGGGATCGGCGTGCCAGGGCGGCATCTCACGCGTGAGAACCTTTTCGCGAATGGCTCGCGCCCACGGGCGGATTTCCTTGTAGCTCGTGAGCGACATCGGAGCGATCTCGCCCGCTCGATGACAACTCAGACAGTTCTTGTAAAAGATTGGCGCGATGTCTTTGGCGAAAGTCAACTGGCCTTCAATCGAGGCGCTTCCGCGCGAGGCGAGAGAGGCGGCTGCGAGAGCCAGGGCCATAAAAAGGAGAGTGAAACGAGTCCTGTTCATCCGTCTTCCTCCTCAAAAAAGTGGCGCAATCTGCCGGGTTGCGCTGCCAGACTCCTGTGCGGCTATCGATTCGGGAAAGCGATAAAACCTGCTCCACTGATGCGGGCCATTGTATGACTCGACTTACCGTTTAGTCAAACGTCGGGATGAAGATTCTTTCTTGCGCTGTTTGCGCGCGGCGACTATCATAACGTTCTCTGCCCGAAAGAGATTTGTAGATGTCCGCCGATAGAAAAACTATTTCCTTTCTCCCGCCGTCGCCTGATATGACCCGCAAGGTCGCCAGAGTCTTTATAGAAGGAGACTGGTAAACGACATGCCTGAACATGCAGCCGCTGTAGCTCGACAATCCATCAAAGCCGCTGCCCGCAAAAAGGGTCTTGTAAAAACAGTGGCTCCGGTCGCCACGCTCGTCCTCATCGATTTTCTAATCTCGATAGTCGTTTTCGTCCTCGCCTACAAGCTTCATCACGACAACCAGATATTCGAATGGAAGCGCAGAAGCTCTTTTCCCGTTGGCATCTGGGACACGTTCGAGCCTTACCTGAGCATTCTGTTGTTCATCCCCTTCGTCAAACTGTTCTCTCTGCATCGATACGGATTTTACAAACTCAGAGGCGAGTTTTCTTTTTCGGGCGATTTTCTCGGCATACTCAAAGCCACTTTCATGGCTTTCCTGATAATGGTGCTGATCGCCTTTCTCTTTCGGCAGGGGATTCTTTACAGCGACGGGCGGATAGAATTCCTGGCCGACTTCTCCTATTCGCGAATGGTGTTCGTCTACGACTGGATGTTGTCGCTCGGCGCTTTCTGGATAACGCGCACAGTGGTGAGGCTCATTCAAATCGCTTATCGATCAGACGAGCGAAATCTCATTCCGACCGTAGTGGTTGGCTGCGGCGAGATGGCCGAAGTTTGCATAGCCGAGATATCGAGCAAGCCGCGGCTCGGTTACAAACTCGTGGGAGTCGTCACGGCGTGGGCCAAAGAAGATGCTGCGCCGCTCAAAAAATATGGCGTCAGAGAGCTTGGCCATTTCGACAACCTGCCTGATCTGGTCAAAAAGTACGGCGTCGAGGAAGTGCTCATCACCGACACTCGCATTCATTCAGGAAAAATGTTCGAGGTGCTGATGGAATGCGGGCGCGATCATCACATCAAGTATCGCGTGGTGCCGAATCTCTTTGACTGCCTGCCTGGAAAAACCGAGATAGCGACTATCGGCTCGCTGCCGATGATAAAACTTTATGAAGAGCCGCTGCGCGGGCCTCAGCGCCTGCTCAAACGCACGATGGACATAGCGGCTGCCAGTTTGCTTTTACTCGCAACCTGGCCTTTCTGGATCGTGCTTGCTGTCTGGATCAAGCGCGAATCCAAAGGGCCTGTGCTTCTCAAACAGGAAAGAGTCGGGATGGATGGGAAAGTATTCCTGATGTACAAATTCCGCTCGATGCGCGATGGGGCCGACGATCAGCCGCACCGAGAGATCATGACTCGAATGATAAATGGCGAAGATGTGAATCAGGGAACTGATGAAGAACCGATTTACGGCAAGGTCAAGGACGATCCGCGGCTCACTTCGATAGGAAGCTGGATGCGGCGTTATTCTATTGATGAACTGCCGCAGGTGTTGAACGTGATCAAAGGCGAGATGAGCGTCGTAGGCCCTCGACCGCCTCTGCCTTACGAAGCGCGCGAGTACAAGGACTGGCATCGCACACGATTTCACGTGCGTCCGGGAATTACGGGCCTATGGCAGGTGAGCGGGCGCAATCGATTGCACTTCGAAGAAATGGTCAGGCTCGATATTTTTTATATAGAGAACTGGTCTCCTCTGCTCGATCTGAAAATCATGCTCAAGACCGTTCCCGTGATGCTGAGAGGGGATAATACTTATTAGCCTGTTGGCAGGCCAATTACGATATATCCTCCATTAGCAAAAGGTGTGGAACATAATGACTCTTGAGAGGGCAAGTGATGGATGTTGAATCTGACGGGCGATCATCAATGAGTCGGGAGCAATTAGAGAAATTGTGGGCTGACCATCTTGACGGCGAGTTTATCTCGAAAGACGTCGAAGCAACTCTATCGACGATGGTGGAAGATGCTTATGTAAATCACATGCCGGTGAACACGGGAGGCCGAGGCAAGGAGGAGTTGCGGAAATTCTATCGGGATATATTCATCCCCTCGTGGCCGGAAGATTTGGAGATGACGCCAGTAAATCGTATAGTCGGGGACGGGCAATTGGTAGACGAGTTGCACCTGGCATTTACTCATACGAAGCAGATGGAATGGTTTCTGCCCGGAGTCGGACCAACAAACAGGAAAGTAGAGATTGATATGGTGGTGGTGGTAGGGTTTCGGGGAGATAAACTGGCGAGCGAGCGAATATATTGGGATCAAGCGACAGTATTAAGGCAGGTCGGGCTTCTATGAGGTTTAAAGAAAAAATTTTCTGCTGGATGAAGTAACATCCCGTTTGGCGATGATGCTTTTATGTCGGACACCCTCTGCCATCTTTGCCGCAAAGAGATTGCTGAAGACCCTGAGCCGACCGATGGATTTTGGGCGATAACCGTCGGAGAGCGTGATAATCCCGGCATGAGTATAGCTCACCCGGTTCACACCCTGTATGAGAGAACATGATCCCGAAGCATTTGAGTTGATGCGAGAGCTTACGCTCGACAGTCAGTCATCTGCGGAAGAGTAGAATCAAACTTGAACACGCTTCGTTTCTCATCCATTTGATCTAACATCCTGCTCTGCTGCGCCTGAACCACTCGACAAATTTTCCTACGCCTTCTTCGATCTTCGTTTTCGGATCGTAGCCGAGCAGTCGTCTCGCTTTCGTCACATCAGCAAAAGTCACAGGCACATCACCGGGCTGTTCCGGTTGTCGATCAATCACGGCTCGCTTGCCTAAAGCCTCTTCCAATACTTCGATCAATCGCCTTAGCTCGACCGTCTGCGACTCTCCCAGATTGATTATTTCAAACCGGCTCTCTTCATAACTCATCGCCGCTGTGACTCCATTGATGATGTCATCGATATAGGTGTAATCGCGCCGCGTCGAGCCGTCGCCGTAAACAGGAATTGCGCAGCCTTCCTCGATCAGCCGCGCGAATTTGTGAATCGCAAGATCGGGTCTCTGTCGCGCGCCATAAACGGTGAAGAACCGCAGGCACACGATCCTCATCCCGTAGAGATGACTGTATGCATGACACGCAGCTTCGCCCGCTATCTTCGTCGCCGCGTAAGGCGAGATCGGGTGAGCTACAGGGTCTTCTTCCGAGAACGGGACTTTTGAATTCACTCCATAGACCGAGCTTGACGAGCCGAAAATGAATCGCGCGACTTTGTTCGTTTGCGCGGCTTCGAGCAGCGAGTAGGTTCCCGCGACATTCGTTTTTTCGTATTCGAGCGGCCTTTCGAGCGAAGGCCGCACGCCCGCTCGCGCCGCCAGATGCACGACCGCTTCGAACCCGTAGCGCGCGAATATATCACTCATCGTCGGCGCATCCGAGATATCGGCTTCGATCAAACGGAAGTTTTTTCTATCAAGGTGATGAGCTATGTTCGCTCGTTTGATCGTCGCGTCATAAAAGTCATTGAAGTTGTCGATGACCGTCACACGAGTCTCGTCATCTATCAGGCGATCAACCAGGTGACTGCCGATGAATCCCGCCCCGCCTGTCACAAGAATGTTTTTCATACTCGAAGGCTCAGGATTATACCACGCCTTCGGAGGTCTGAAGAGACTCGCCTGGGGATAATGCGATGGGCGGAAGTCCCGTTGCCGCGCGCCACTCGTCGAGAATTGCTCGCCATCGCTTCGCTCTTTCTAGATTCGGAACTATTTTGCCTTCGGGCATAAGGTAGTTGAGTTCTTCAGGGCGATTCTTTCTCGCCCACTCCTTGAATTCCGCCATCCGGTCTTTCGCGCCTGACTCAACCGCTTCGACCAGCGTGCCTTCAATTTTTTCTTCCCGGTTGAAGTAGTAAGTTATCTGAACTCTCGAAGGCGGCCGGTCGATCAATCGGTAGAAATCATTCGTCTCAAGCAGCCTGAATGCGACCGTGTTTTCCTCAGCGCGGTATTCATAATAAACAGCGCGAGATTTGAAGTATCTGTCCCACTCGGCCCACGGGCCTTCGCCCTCGACTCTTTTCGCTCCCGGCCCTTCTTTCTTTTCATACCAGATGCGCGAATCCTCAGCGAATAAATTCTTCGCCGCGCTTTTATCTCCTCTCTCCTGCGACTGGTGATAAGCGATCACCTTTCGAATCAGCGGATGAATCGAAGACTGGCAAACCCCGGCATTCGGGAGCAAAAGGGAAAACACTATCACTGCCAACAATCTGCGCACACGCATAGCAATACCTCTCGGTTTCAATCTTTCGCCGTCGATGAGATAAACGCCCGATGGTCGAGCGCGATAACCGTTCGGCTCAAAGAATGCTTACCTCTTTCGATCAGGGCAGGTGTTGCAATCTTCCTGAAGGATGATGGAGTCGAATCGCTGCTGCTGCTGTGGGGCGAGCAGCACTCGCATACGCGAGCGCGCGCCTTCTCTCAGCGCGTCGTATCGCGGGCGCACTTCGGCGCAGACTTTCTTGTACTCGTTGCGCGTCTCTTCGAGTATCTGCCGAATAGCCGCCGATTGCTCCGAGTTCAAATCGAGATCGCGCCTGATGGTTTCGAAATAAGCGTCCGTGTCGCGAAGCGATGTCGGGCGAGTCGTCTCCGCGCGCCAGTTGTATAAACCGCCGAGCGCGATGCCTGTGACGCAGCCCAGCGCGAACACGACTATCAGCGCGCCCCATACTTTTATCCACGTCTTCTTTTGCGAATTCATTTTCCACTCTCCTTTACGAGCGTCGCCAGCACGTCTTCAGTAGAGATTGCGCATTCATCGCTCGCCGATATGGCGCACGTTCCGCCCGCGCGCACTCGCTCTATCCCCGCTCCCGCGGCTCCTGTCAGCGCATCATCAATCGAGCCGCCGACTGCTGCGCCGCTGCTTGCGAGCCACATCCACCCGGCTGCAATGAGAGCTACGAGCGCCATCGCCGGTATCGCCTGCCGCGCGATCATCAGAGTCGTCATCCATTCATTGACGGTCGGCTCGTTCTGCCTCGCCTGTATGCGAGCGTGAATGGCGGCGTATCCGATGTTTGATGAGATGGCTTCGATCTCTTCATCGTTCATCGCGGCTCGGCGCGTTATCTCCCGCCCTAACGGATCGAGCCGCTCATCCTCTTTTTGATTTTTCCAGAACATTTCGCACCTCATAAGAATTCACTTAGCACACGACGAAGCGCCACGCGCGCCCGATGAGCGCGCACTTTGACTCGTGAAACGCCCCAGCCCAAAGCGCGAGCAATTTCAGCAACAGGCATCTCTTCGCCGTCGAGCAGCGTGAGTATAAAACGATCATCCGCGTCGAGGCGGGCGAGCAGCTTGCTTGCCAGATCGCGTGATATGGCCGTCGCTTCGGCATCAGCGGCGTTTTCGTCCCGCAGTCGCGTGTTGAGAAAGAGCGTTTCGTCCTGGGTGACGCTGCTGAAATTATTTTCGGGCCTGCGGCGAGCGCGGCGAAGTTCGTCATAGCAGGAGTTGATCGCGACCTTCGAGAGCCACGCCGCGAAAGATGAGCCGCGCTCGCGCGAGTAGTCCCCAAGCGCGAAATAAGCCTTCGCGAATACTTCCTGAACGACCTCTTCGATTTTTTCCGGTCGATTGAAGAACCGGCTCGTGATGCGGGCGATTCTCAATCGATGTCGCTCGAATATCATCTCGAATGCCGCGTCGTCGCCCTTTTGCGCTGCCTGAACCAATTCTTCATCGCCCGCTGAAACCGAAGCGATGTCTGCAACACATAATTTGTTGACGGCTTCCCCCATTGAACGCAATCAGACAAAAACTATAAACGCGCGGCGGGCCGGTTGGGTTACGATGGCGGGCAATAAATTTCAGAGCAGCACATCGCCCGCAATGGTTAGGAACAGTATGACGCTGACGAAAGCGTTGGTGGTGAAGAAAGCGGCGTTGAGTCGCGACAGATCATCCGACTTGACGAGGCTGTGCTGATATGTGAGAAGCGCGGCAGTCGCTACGACGCCTATCGAGCTTATCCATCCAAGTTCAGCCGCGCGAAAAAATATCACGAGTACGGTGAACATCAGCGCGTGCAACCCTCGCGCTATCCACAAAGCTTTGTTGATACCTAAGCGTTGCGGGATGGAATGAAGCCCCGCTTTTCGATCAAAGTCGAAGTCCTGACAGGCGTACAAAACGTCGAACCCGGCAGTCCACAACATCACCGAAATCGATAGCAGAACGGGGACGAGTGTGAGGCGTCCTTGAATAGCTATCCACGCGCCCGACGGCGCGATGGACAAACACCAGCCCAAAACGAGATGCGAAAGCGCGGTCACTCGCTTGGTATAGGAATAGAGAAAGACCGAAGCGAGCGCAACAGGCGCAAGCACGAGAGTCAATCGATTGAGTTGGGAGGCGGCGAGGAGAAAAAGCGCAGACGAGAGAAGAGTGAAAACCCATGCGAATTTCAAATCGAGCAGTCCGGCTGGGATTGCTCGACTGGCGGTGCGCGGATTTGCGGCATCGATTCGGCGGTCTGCTATTCGATTGAAAGTCATCGCAGCCGAGCGCGCCCCTACCATCGCAAGAGTGATCCACAGAAATTTCGAAATCCAAAAAGATGCCGGTTGCGTCGCAAGGTCGCGCGCGGCGAGAGTGGCTCCGAGGAAAGCGAACGGGAGAGCGAACAGGGTATGCTCGATCTTGATCATTTCGAGCGTGATTTGCAGCCGCCGTGTCATCGTCATATCAGCGCCTCGCTTCTTGTTTCAGACACATTATAACAATCGAACGGGGAGGCTCAAAAAATGACGAGCGACTTCTTCTGCTCACTTCTTCCCCGGTTGCTTCGAGTGATCGTGCTGCTGGTGGTGCTGCCGGAGCAGGTCTTTGCCATAGTCGTTGCCGTTCGGTGTGCGAACGACCGTGTGTATGTGATTGCGCGTGGGGCCGCTTCGCCCGAGGGCTACGGGTCGCTGATGATCGAACTCTATGAGAATCACGGGACTCTGGATGCGGTAATAAAAAACGCTGTCTGCTTCCGCGCCGCCTATCCACGCGAACCATGTCTGATCGAGATGTTTTTCAACCTCCGCCATCTTAACCCGCGCGTGGCCTTCTTTCATGGTGCCTACATATTCACTGATGACTTCAAGCAGTAGTTTCTTCTGCTGGCTGTTGAACTCAGTTGCGCGAATGCCCGCGTAATCCAGCACCAGATTGTCTTTGTATGCTTCAGACAGATTGTAGTTGGCGCTTTTGTCGCCGCGTATCGTGGCTTTGGCCTGCTGCTCTCGATCAAGCGAGCGCATCAGAGCGAATCCCTTGTTCTGCTCATCCTGCATAACGACTGTGCCTTTGTATTTGCCCGACTCCGCGCGTATGGGTTCAGACCCGAAGAAGTTGGGCGTCATCACTACCTGATCGCGGAGTATGAAATAGTTGATGATCGCGTGATGGCCGTCCAACTGCCAGCCCCACGGCTCAACGGCGGACGGCTTGCCCATTACAGTGATCCAGTAGAGCCACTCGCCATACTCTTTGAAGTTGTTAGTCAGTTCGGCAAGGGTCTCGTTGAGCCGCATGATATCGCGGGTCTTCTGCAATCCTTTCGCGCTGAGGCTTGCGCGAAGGAGATCGAAGGCCATCGCTCGTTGCGCCTCCGTCATATCCTTGAATCCCACTCCCTGCCGGACGGGGAAGTGCCGGTTGTCCCACATACGCCATTCGGGATCATCGACGGGAAAGAGCGTCCGCTTTCGCTGATCTTCGGTCAATGCGGCGAGGAATTTTTCAGCGGCTTTGCGAACAGGCTCGGTTGAAACTCCGGTCGAGCGAACCGGGAACAATCCCTCGATTATTTTCCCGTCCGTCGTGACGCCCTTGAAAGGCTCCGAGGGAGGCGGAGTCGCCGGACGCGAAGGGGCGGTCTGGAGATATGCGAAGCTGCTGCACAACAGCACGGCAAAAATCGGGGTCATCAGTCGAAGGGTTTTCATGACCGGATAACGCTCCTTCCATAGAGATTGTCGTTGACAGCGAGTCAAATCTACCTGATTCGATTTTGAAAAGGAATCAATTCAGCGCCCTGGGTGCGCGCGAGGCCTCGCGCGCAAGGCTTCAAATGCAAAGTCTGTAGAAAGCCCCATAGCCCCGATCTATCAAGCAAGCACGCTGGAAGCGTGCGCCCCCAGTCGCATCACATAAAAAACGTAGCCATAGAAATCGGAGTATTTTCGATAAATGTCGATCTCCACCTGTTCCGCTTCTATGAAGTGAAGGGCTTCGGGGTCGTCCTTATATTTCTCTCTCATCGCGATGAGCTTTCGCTCGATGGGATCATAATAATCATCCCACCACGCCGAAGGGGGCAGCGCGAAATGCGCGACGATTTCATAGCCGCAGTCTGCGATGATATTGAGATTCTCTTCAATGCTTCTTATGGCTGGATAAGCCTCCTCCCAGAATTTTTTTGCTTCTTCGGGCGGATCGGATCCAAGCCATGAAACTTCAGTGACAGCCATCCATCCGCGCTCTTTGAGCAACCCTCTCCATTTCTTCAAGCCGTTTTCAAATCCTGCGATGTAGATAGAGCCTTCGGCCCAGATGATATCGAAAGATGCCTCGGCGAAATCGAGCGCGTTCATATCGATGCGCATCGCGCGAATGCGATCCGAAAGACCCGCGCGCTTCGCCTTTTCTTCGAGCGCCGTGAGGTAAGAGCGATGCGTGTCTACGGCGATGATTTCGCAATCGATGAGAGAAGCAAGATCGAGCGTCTGACGGCCCGGCCCGCAGCCGATATCTAAAATTTTAGGCTTAGGCGGGAGATCATTGATTATCGAGAAAGCTTTTTTCGTCGATACGCTGTCGCCGGGGCCTTCTTTGGAAATGCCTGTATGGATTTCGAAAAAGATTTGCTCATTTGTCATTGTGTCGCGTCCTCGCAAGCGACTTTAGCCATTTTCGCTCTTTGGAAACAAGGCGAGGTGAAGCGGGATTCAAAAAAATCAGGATCAGGCTTTATCGCATCGGCTCCTTCTCCGGTAAAAGGAAAATGTCGAACAGCGATCACTTCTAAAGAGCCTGCGATGTAGAACCGTCGGCCAGCCTGTTCGCGCACGGAAAGTATGAGAATTTGAGAAGCAGCAGGCTGGCAGCCCGCTGTACCTCGTCTGAGGAGTCACAACAGCAGAATAAAGGGTTGACACCTGCTATATCCGAGACTATCCTGTGGCGCGTAAATCAGCATTGCCCCTGAAAATCACTCTTTATGCCTAAGCATTTCAGGCATTTCATTCAATCACAACTCCGAGAACAGGTAGCATGGGAGCAGTGCGATGCAACCCCAGGAACTGATAGCAAACAAATCAGGTGGTTTCCTCTTCAAGAAGAGCGTGTTCCTGCTCACCTCTTCCGTCGGCAAGGTCATGGCGGAAAAACTCGTGAGCAATGCCGTCAGGCATATAGGCTCGACCATCGAAACTCTCGCTCAGAAGGATATAAGTCGACTTGCCGTCACGCTCGAGCCTGCGCTGAGAGAGTTCGTCGGCTATGACAAAGCGAGCAAGCTGGCATCGGCCCTCAGAGTGTTAGTGGGCGGAAGTTCTGGCGTGCAATCGGAGATAAAGAAATGAGCGTGGGACAGAATTCATCCTCACAATGGAAGACGTGGCGATTGGCAGTGGCCGCAATACTGGTCGCCTCTCAAATTGCCGCTCTGGCGATGGGAAGCTCTCAACAAACAGCGGCTTCTCTGGTGATGCTGGCATCGATAGGCGGAGTCTGTATCGCCGCCGCTTTGCTGTGCTGGAGGAGCGCGCGAAGCTTCGACAAAGGACAGGATGCGCGCCGGGTCTGGATGCTCATCATGCTGATGCCGATTGCCGATCTGATAGTGCAGATTGGGTATTCGCTCCCCGGTCTGCTTGGAAACCGCGAATCAGAGCAACTGACGCTTCCCATAGCGAACGCTTCTTCTTCTTTGTCGCGCATACTGGCGGCAGCGGCCTTTTTTATGATGTTTCGCGTTTACAAAAAGACCGGCCTGCGGCTCAATCTGCGCCCGGTAGATTACGTGGCGATGGTGTCAGTGATCCTGATCGGCATCGCCTCCATCGTGCTGTCGGATCGCGTGACAGGGATGATCGCGGGAAACGATGACAGCCTTCGCAGGATGTTGCTCCTGACGGGTGTGCCGCTGGTGGTGGCTCTGATCCCCTGCGCGGTTTTTGGAGTGATGATCTGGCGCTATGCAGCCGAGATGGGAGGGGGTCTTGTCGCAAAAGCATGGCGCAGCATTCTGCTCTACACCGTTTTGTGGACAGTGCGAATCGTATATGCCGGCGTACTCACCTTCTTCATTACCGACTCGAATTCTATTCGACGGCTCATCGTACCTCTTATGCTGATCAACTGGATTCTGCTCACTGCTCAGTATCTCATTTTCCTCGGCGCGAGCTATCAGTACGAAGCCTGCACCGGGGCGATAGAGATGGAAGGAGAGATGAGCATCATGCCCTCCTAGAGGCGCAAATCATAACGCCGCAAGCTGCCAGCTTGCGCCAAATCTTTTACGCTGCATTGTCTTTGGAATAAAACCTGCGCAGAAGATCATCGATCTCCTTCTTGCCTATAGCTTCGAATATCACACTCGGAGGAATGTTCAACCCTTCAGCGAGTTTGAGCGCAGTCTCTACGTTGAGCGTGTTGACGACCGAAGAGAGTATCTTCGACAGCAACCCCTGATCGAACCCGGTCTGACGGCAGAAATCTATCTGCCTCATTCCGCGCTCTCGCAGATGAGAGCTTACGAGTTCGGCCAGCGGGCTGTGACGGACTTTCAATTCCTCTCCCCGGTCTGTTTTCGCGCTTGCAAGTTGAACGGAAGGTCTGCTCATTGGTGTACCCTCTCTGTCACACAAGATTGAAACTTCCTGTTTTCAGCCGAAATCCATACAGCCGCGTCTCCCCTCCAGGTTTGCCGCAGCCTCTTTGTCTTTATTACTGTTATCGGCCACCGCGCGTGATAAAAGTTATCAGGCCGGTTATTCCCACCATGCTCGAAATTTTGCTCACGGTCTTGAACTTGTTGCCGTGTACTATGATCGTATCGCCCGCGCGGACGTAAGCGTTCTCTTCCGGGCCTGCCTTTCCCTGAAGTATCTTCTTCACGTTCACGCTGAAGGTCTGCACCCGTCCGTCTTCGAACTGACGAAGCACGGTCACATTGGAACTGCTGCCGTAATCGGTTATTCCGCCTGATGCGGTGATAGCGTCAAGCAGGCGCATGGGACGGGTGAGCAGAAGCACGCCGGGACTTCTCACCTCGCCCAGCACGCCGATCTTCGCGCTTTGGGCTTCCAACAGCGCGACAGTCACTTTCGGGTCTTTGATGTATTCGGCAATCGCGGTCGTGAAATACTCCTGAATCTGAGTGATAGTCTTTCCCGCCACCGGCACGTTTCCCATCAGCGGATAATAAACCTGACCGACGGGCGAAACGACCACACGCTGAATCGAATCGTCCGGGTGCTTGTCGACGTAGATCGCTATCACATCGCCCGCGCCGAGACGGTAAGAGTTGAGGAAATTCTGATACACCGAAGCGATCTGCGTTTGAATGGCCGCCTCTTCTTCGGCGCTCGCCTGACTTTGAGATTCCAATTGCGCGCCACTCGCCGCGCTCTTTTTTTGATCATCAAGGCGAGTCGCATTCTGCGCCAGAGCCGACGCGAACACGACCATCAACGACAACGCGAGGCTTAAAATCTTTTTTGCCATCACCGCCCTCCCCGACCGAACAACACAGTCTTGACGGTCTCGAACATGATCATCGCATCGAGCAGAAGAGACTGATTCTTGATGTAATAGAGATCGTACATAAGCTTTTCTATCGTGTCCTCGACCGACGAGCCATACGGATATTTGATCTGCGCCCAGCCCGTCAGCCCCGGTTTGACCAGATGCCGCTGCGAATAATAGGGGATGATTTCGCTCAACTGCTCCACGAAGACCGGGCGTTCCGGGCGCGGGCCGACGAAGTGCATATCGCCGCGCAGGACGTTGATGAACTGCGGCAACTCATCGAGCCTCAGCCGTCGAATGATCCGTCCCACGCGCGTGACTCGCGGGTCATCTTCTCCTGCCCAGACCGGCCCTGACGCCCGCTCTGCATCGACTCTCATCGAGCGGAATTTGATGATCCTGAAAAGCCGTCCGTTCTTGCCTACTCGCTCCTGCGTGTAAAAGACAGGGCCGCGAGATTCGAGTTTGACCGCGATGACCACCAGCAGCATGATCGGCAGCGAAAGCGCGAACCCGACGACTGCAAGTCCGGCATTGAGGACTCTGCGAACGTGGCGGGCCACATCTGAAAAACGGTTGCCGCGCGAAAAGATCAGCCACGACGGGCGAAGCATCTCGGTGGCTATCTTTCCCGTCAGCCGCTCGTAGTAACTGGCGCAATCTTCTACGGCCACTCTTCCGCTCAAAGTCAGGTTTAACAATTCTTCCGTAGGCAGCTTGCCGCGTCTATCCTTGACCGCGACCACTATTCGGTCGACATCGTACTCATCGACGAGTCCGGCGATATCGCTCGTCACGCCGATCACTTTGGGATTGATGAGGCTCTTGCCGACAAGCTCTGGGCGATTATCAACGAATCCCACGATTTGAAATCCCGCGTTGCGACGCTCAAGCGTGGCGCGCGCTATCTCGACTGCCTGACTGTCCGATCCGAGTATCAAAACGCGCTCGCGCACGCCTATGCTCGAATGGCCCGTAGTCCAGGCCACGAGCAGCCGCCAGAGCGCGACGGCCACGAAGGCCAGTCCCAGTTCGACCAGAAACACGCCGCGTCCAAGCTGAAACGAGGGCAGAGCGTAAAAGAAAATCGAAAGCAGCACGGTCGCCGCGCACAGCGACTTGATGAGGTTCTTCAACACGCGGCGATAGCTTCGGGTGGCGGGCAGGTCGTAGAGGTCGAAGAGATAAAAGGCAAGCTGAATGACGAACGTCACCATCAAAAGTTTCAGCCACCCTCGCCGCTCCGATAGTTCCCACAAGGTTCCCTCGCCGAGCCGCAGCCACGCAGCCGCGAGTCCCGTGATCAGCAGCAATCCGGTTTCAGCCGTGATTAAAAATGCTCGTCTCATATTCCCACACTCATTTCAAAAAGCAACGCGAGGCGTCGGGGCATTGCTCGATTTTAGTTTTTTCTTCCAAACAGGCCGGTTTTTTTCTTTCTGTAATAACCGACTTCTTCTTCTATCTGCGATCCGTTGAGGGCGACTCCCAGCCTGCGCTCCTTAGGCACAAGCTTCAGGGCGTCTGTTACCGCGTCGTGGTGAGTGCGACCGGCTCGCACGACTATCATCGTGCCGTCGACTATCGAAGCGAGGCGTTGCGAATCGGCGAACTCAAGAATCGGCGGAGAATCGATTACGATGAAATCGAAGAAATGCTCAAGGTCGCGAAGCATCTCTTCGACCCGCGACGAGGTGAAGGCGTCGCTTCCGCCAACGTGATAATCCGATCGCGCTTCCGCTTCGCGAGTCGCTCTCGGAGACAGCACATACAACCCGTTCGGATCGATTCTGACAGCCGATTCCTGAAGCTTCGCTCTCGCTTCGATCATATCGAGCCATCCGTTTTCAGTCTCGATGCCGAGCATACGATCTATCGAAGGGCGGCGCAGATCAGAGTCGATGAGCAGCACACGGCGTTCTTCCTTCTTGGCCATAACCCAGGCGAGGTTCGCCGCCACTGTGCTTTTGCCTTCGCCTTCCTGCGCGCTCGTCACGAGCATGGTTTTCAGCTTGCGACGCGACGCGAGGTTGAGTATTCGAACGGCCAAAGTGCGATAGCGTTCGGCTGCAAGCGCGTCTGAGGCTGCGACTGCGGCGAGGTGAGGTTCGACCGCAAGATCGAACACGCTCAGAGCGCGGCGCGGTTCTGTGAAAACGGGCGGCGCAGGAACGGAGGCCACGCGCAGGCGCGGCACGCCCGGTTTGGTCTGACTCAGAGCCAGTTCGTTTCCTGTGTCGGGGGTCGAATGGTGAGCTTCTTCGTGAAAATCCTTTTTCTCGCTTTCAAAATCAGCGGGTTCGAATTCCACTGCCGGATCGAAATCTTTCGGATTCCAGGTGTAGGCATCGGCAGGCGGAGATGTCCACTGCTCGTCCGAATGAGGAAAGGTCTGCTCGGAGGCTTCCTCATCGCTCGCGCTTGGAGCGCCTATGCGACGCGAGCGGTCTCGCCATCGGTCGGACTTTATCAATGCGTTATATACTCTGCCCATCGCCGTGCCTTTCTACTATCTCTTGAGCACTTTCACGCGAGCGAAAAATTTGGGGGCTTCCTCTTCCTGCTCGGTTTTGATAGTGAACTTTGATTTATCCTGCTCCGGGGCGGGACGGATGTAACGAACCTTTGGCGTCGCCTGCGGAGTCTGCGTCATCTGAGACGGATTCATCTTTGCCGTCGATCCCGGAGTCGCCCGTCTTTCCTGCTCGTTGAGCAGGGCTTCGACCGTCTGCGGAGAAGTTACTGTCATAGGGGCGAGGTCCAACACATCGATCACGTCTCCGACAATCGACTGGGTGATGCGGGGGCTTTCTTCGCTGAAGCCTGAAAGCAAAGCGTTATCGCAGATGTTGTTTATGAGTCTCGGTATTCCGCCCGAATACTGATGAACCATTTGGATTGCTTCGGGAGTGAAAAGGTTTTCATCCCTGGCTCCGGCCACGCGCAGCCGCCAGCGAATGTACTCGCCGGTTTCGCGCTCGTTGAAAATTTTGATCTGGCACTTGAGGCTTATGCGCTGTTTAAGCTGACGCAATTCAGGTTGCGCCAGAACGTCGTGCAGTTCGGGCTGACCGCACAGAATGATCTGCAAAAGTTTTTCGCGATTGGTCTCGAAATTCGAGAGCAGTCTTATTTCTTCGAGCAGGTGCGGAGGCAACAGATGAGCTTCATCGATGACCAGCACGGTTCGCATTCCCTGAGTGTGGCGCGACATCAGCACATAACCAAGGAGGCGGAGCATCGCGGCTTTCGAGGGCTGAGGCTTGAGGCGAAATTCGCTCGCAAGCAGATCGAAAAATTCTTCGGTCGAAAGCAGAGGATTGAATATGTAGGCCGACAACACTGAGCGGTCGAGCGATTGAAGCAGCGAGCGAAGGACAGTCGTCTTTCCGGTTCCGACTTCGCCGGTGACGACGACCAGCCCCTTGCCGCTTTCGATTCCATATTGAAGATTGGCGAATACTTCGAGCAGACTCTCGGTGCGGAACAGATAAGCCGGATCGGGAGCGAGGCTGAAGGGAATATCGCGAAGATTGTAGAACTGCTGATACATTCGATGCTCTCCTATCAGTCAGCTTAAATTGCGAATGCGCTGATTTTTTCAGGGTGCCGTTAAAAGGACTGGCCTTGATGGCTTCATAAAAACGGCTTCTGGGGAAAGGCCGTGCAAGCTATTCTTATCTATATCGAGACAGCCGTATCGATATTTTTCATCTCCTGCCGATCATAGCAAAGACATTGGTGATGATGAGTATCTCGGTCAGCGCGAAGGTTGCTGCTACGGCTATCACCGCGCCTAGAGCCACTTTCATTCTGGCGCGGCGCGCGGCGCGTTTTTTCTCCGCGTGAGTTATCGTCAGCGGGATGGCTGCAAGCAGCGGCAGGCGGGTGTAATGCTCAACGTCTTTCGCATCCTGAAGCGAAGCGAATCGGCGCATCTCCAGAAGCAGAGCGAACCCTATCCCGATGGCGAGTCCAGCGCCCAAGGCGATGATGGCCATCAGCCTTCGATTAGGCCACACGGGCAACTGAGGCAGATTGGCCTGATCGAGTACGCGAAACTGCTCGACCTTGTTGTTGCCGATGGTCTGACGTTTCAACTCCGCGTCCTGAAGCTTGGAGAGAACTTCCTTGTAGGTCTGCTTGAGACCGAGATAATCCTGAGCCAGTCGCGCGGAACCTGCGCTGCGCGGCTGAACGGGCGCAGAGGAAGTCGAAGGGGCGATTGCCGTGACGGGCGGATTTGCCACCTGGCGATCAATGGCGCGGTTCGTGACTTCAAGCTCGGCCTTCAATCGATTGCGCTCCGATTCAAGTCCGGCAAGCTCGCGCATCTCGGCAGTCTGCGAGATCGCGCCTGCCTCCTGTTTTCTGAGATCAGCTATCTGGCGGTCGATGGCCGCGATCTGATCATTGATTGCGGCGACTCGCGGATGTTTCTCGGTCAGTTCCTGACGATTGACTAAATTATCGCGCTGGCCCTGAAGCTCTGCACGCTTGGCTATGAGCGCGGCGAAAGTCGGATTATCGCGAAGCGGCGCGGTCTTTTTCTGTTGATCGACTATCTGTCGCTGCTGGGCTATGCGCTGTTCGATGTCTGCGATCTGCTGTTGAAGTTTGTACTGCTGATCTTTCAATCCCTCGATAGTCATCTTGCTGGCTCGTATGGCATCGAGGCTAGGCCCTGGGTTGCGCGGGCCGCCGGTGGGAGGCGCTATCGGCGCGTCTTCCTTGAGCGAGAGCAGCCAAGGGTCTTTTTCTTCGAGGTCGCGCAGTTGAGTCGAAATTTCCGTTGCGCGCTGGCGCAGCACATCCGCCTCGCCCGAAGCATAAGACTGCATAGCAGCGACGTTATCGGCTATGAGTTGATTGGCAAGCTCGGCGGTGATGGTTTGCGCGACTTCCGGCGTGTCGGCGCGATAAGAGATTGTGAAAGCGTCGGTCGATTTCTCGCCGCTGGAATTGACATCGACGTTGATGTCGCCGCGCATCTTCGATGTGACATCATCGATTCGCGTCCCGCGATTTCGCATCTGGCGATAGAGATCGTAACGGTTGATTATCTCTTCGAGTCTCGTGCGACTCGCCACCTGCTCGTGAATGGTTGTGAGCCGTCGAGAGAGATCGAGGCTCGTTCGCTCGCCTGAGCCTTCGCCTTTTGGCGATTCGACTATGATGAAGGTCGAGGATTCGTAGAGGCTCGGAAGCCGCTTGATGGCGATGACTGAAGCTATGGTGACGACGAGCGCAGTGATTATGATCATCGGCGTGCGGCGTCGCGCTATGCGAAGGTAATCGGCGAGGTTGCGGGGCCTGATCGAATCCATCTCTTTATCTCCGCCCCGGCTCAAGGTCGGGGTTTATCTGAGTAGCGCAGGAGCGCGCCCTGCGCTATTTGATATAAAGAGAAAATGGCTTTCTGTTTCCAGAACTTATCGCGAGGTCGGACGCTGAAGTTGCGGTCGAAGACGTATCTGAAATAGGGCGGTTTCACCTCGACCTGAAGCGCGTCGCCGTCGGCGGGGTCGCCAGCGAAAAACTCTGTTGAAAGAGAAACCGTGACGCATAAGATTGTCATCATCGAGAGCCACAACATTCGAAACTAAAACTGTTGACATCGCCCCCTGTGTGATTTATAAACGGGCCGAAGCTACATTTTGCCCCGTCTGTATTTAATAGCTGTTCGAGGGTTTTATCTGAAGCCCTGAAAGTCGGGATTGGAAAACGGACTCCTGACTCTCCTTATTGCCCCTAAGATTCAATCGGATTGCCAAACAGAGATTTGGATCGTCTGTCTCTGCCTCCCGCTGGCAAGCGTCAAAAGAGGAATTCTCCTATGTTGGCTCAAGAAAGTTTCGCATCCGCGTCTGTCGAAGCGCCCATGTTGCAGGACACCTCCAGGTTTTACAGCCTCGCCGCCGCGCTCAACGAAATAGATGAAGGCGCGATATTCCTGAATTCGGAAGGACAATTGATCTGGCATAACAGAGCCTTTGACAAGCTTCTGGTTGAAAATCGCGAAGGCCACCTGCTGGTGGCTGCCGTGTTGGAATTCGCCGCAGACTGCTATCAGGAACTCTACAATTCTCATACTGACAGATTGGATGAAATCAGTTCGCTGGTTCGCGAAGTGACTATCGGGCGCATAGAGCATGAGCTTTATTCGACTCTGCTGCCCAAGGGAATGCTTGGCGGAGACATTTTTTTGCTGTGCATAGTGAAGCGGTCGGCATCGCGGTGGTCAAGTTATGAAGAGTTGCTGCGCCAGACCTGGGGACTCACGGAGCGCGAATCTCAGGTAGCGGTCGAATGTCTGCGCGGCAAAAAGAATCTTGAGATAGCCGAACATCTTCACATAAGCGTCGAAACAGTCAACAAACATCTGGACAAGGTTTATCAGAAAGCGGGTGTTCGTGGTCGCGCGGAACTTGCAAGCCGTATGCTCGACAGCAGCTTTTGAGCGTTCGATTGCTCGGAGCTTTTTCTTTCCTCCTCCGAGAACTTTTTCTTGCAGAATTCTTTTTCATCATCAGGGAGCGCGAAGGCTCCTTGCGCTTAGGCGCAGTCGCGCTTATTTTTTAGGGCGATGCTTATTGAAAAATCCGCTCCAACAGTTTTCACTCCTCTCGAAGACTCAACGGCCGTGCTGTTGAATCTGGGGTCGCGAGCCTACTACGACCTCAATCGGACGGGCGCTTTCGTCTGGCAGCAAATCGAAAAATGGCAGGTACTCACTCTCGATGACCTTGTCCGAGCAGCGCGCCAGCAGTTCGAAGTCCCTGAAGATGAAGCTCGGCGACACCTCAAATCCTTCCTCGAACGATTAGAGCAACTCAAACTGATCCACCTCGGCTGAAACCACTGACAGCTTTTTTTGCAAAGTAACGATATTTGTCACCCCTGCGGGTCACGATTTGTCACGAGCCGTCCGAGGATACTTCGAAAAGATATTTGCCTTTAAGGGTTTAGCATCACCCAAACAGGTTGGTATTCGCGGCACGCGCATTGCTTTTTACAAAATCGCAGTCAAAAAGGCTGCACAGCAATCGGGATCACGGGGGCGATGCCGGTAGCTGTTTGAAGAAGCGACAGAAAAAATTGAAAGCCACAGGGATCGGGGTCAAGGGGGCGATGCCGATTCCTGTGGCTCGCTTCATTTATAAGAGTTTTCAAATATCGTTCACAGCATCGTAACCAAAGCGTGTCAGACTCACGGGAGATTTTCAAAGGATGGTATATGGTATGTCAGCTTTAGCAAGCATCGAAATATTCAGCCCCGGCCAGAGAGTTCAAACCGGACTGGGGCCGGGAGTTATATCGGCCATCAGCCGAATTGATTCGATAATCTACGTGGCGCTGTTGAGAAGGCCTGCTGCTCTTTATCTCTTCCGCCCCGAACAGGTCGAGCCGATTGACAGCAATTCAACCTGATGGCCAGCGGGCGAGGAGGCTGTAATGGAGTTTATGACCGTAACAGGAAAAACCGACGGGCGACGCTACATAGCGATTTATCGCAAATCGTTCAACGAAAAACTCGGCGCGTGGGAACTGGAAATAGTGCCTGGCACTCTTCGCTGGATTGATTAGCCACAAACGCCCGACAAACAATCTTTCAATCCTCAGCCGGATAAACCTCTGGCACTTATCCCGCAGCTTTTCAATAAGTTACCAGCCATCCCCGCCTTTTTTCAACTCACTCAACGCGCGAATCATCCCCTTTCAGGGGCATATTTTCGGGTTTTACGGGAAAATTGAGCCAATCTTTGGCGGGCTTGAACGCTTATAACTCAAGCTGTCTCAATAGTTTAGTCGGAAATGGCGGGGATGGGCCGAAAAATCTTAATGCTTTACTTTAACTTTTTTGTTGCATCCTATTGAAGGGTATGATATAACCTCCCCCCGTAAACAGTACTGCTTCATGTTCCTGCCATAAAGCGATACTGTTTAAGCGGTGCGCTGGGAGAAGGAGCATTCAGCAAGGGGGCTACTGAATGTTCAAGGGGGCTTGTCGTTCAGACTGCCTGGCGCACCGCATAATACCTCACCTCTTTTTCCAGAGTCAACAACATATTCTCTCTCCGCGCGTTTTTGCTCCCTCCGAATCACTGCGACCAGACTTCAAATATCAGGTATTTGCTCTAATGCGTCAGACCGGCATTGGCGCTTTTGGGATTTGATGACCCTTGCTGTCTTTGCAGACTTACGAGCATCTGGTGGCCTGAAAGCTTTCGCTACAGAAAAATCGATTTCCGAAAACTTGCGCTAAGATTGACAATGCTTTGAGCCGTGTGCTAAAAGCTTCTGCGCAAGTTGCATCAGGGTGTCAACCCGCACTTTATTTCAGAGCAGTCTTGATCTTATAACGTATCGAGCGCACGATCAGCGTTTTTGTGCGCGCTCTGTTCGGGGCCTTCTAATTATGGCAGACGATAACAAGGAACTTCCGGCAGATAAGCCAATAGCCGAGAACGAGTCGGACAAAAAAGAAGAAGCCAAACCCGACGCGACGCTGGCGGAAAGAACTGAAGCCAAGCCCGAAGGCGAAACGGCAAAGCCTGCGCCTCCGAAAGCGGCCCCCACGGGTCACAAGCCTGCGCCTCCGGCCAAAAAGGGGCCTGTCGTCACCGTAGAAATTACTGACGATCCGCTCATCAATAAAATCAAAGAAAAATTCGGAGACGCTGTAACAGAAGCGGTCGCCACCTTCGGCCAGCAAATCGTCCGCGTCAAAAAAAATTCTTATCTCGATCTATGCCGCTTCCTGCAAACGGATGAAGACGCGCTCTTCGATCTGTGCGCAGACCTGACTGCCATTCACTGGCCTGAGCGCAAAGAAGAAGAGTTCGATGTCGTAGTTCAGCTTTACTCCACGCAGAAGAATCGCCGACTTCGCATTAAAGTCGCTCTCGCCGACGGCGATGCATGTCCGAGCCTCACCGCCCTGTGGTCGGGAACCGACTGGATGGAGCGCGAAGCTTATGACATGTTCGGCATCAAGTTCGAAGGCCATAAGGATTTGAGACGAATACTTCTGCCTGAAGACTGGCCGGGCCATCCTCTCCGCAAAGAGTACCCGGTCGAGTATCGCGACAACGAGTGGACGGACAAGCATCTTCAATATCGCGAGATCGATTACGATACGAGCCTCATCGACGTCAAGTACGCGGAACGCAGGTAATGCGCGCCAATTCGCGCGCTTCATTAAGCGGAGTTGATATGCAAGAGGAAATCACCAAACCCCGCGAGACTCTCCTCGATGCCGAGGAGATGGCGCTCAATATGGGGCCGCAGCACCCTTCCACTCACGGGGTGCTGCGCGTGTTGTTGAAACTCGACGGCGAGACGGTCATCGATTTGGATTGCGACATCGGCTTCCTTCATCGCGGAGTCGAAAAAATAGCCGAGCAAGACACCTACGCCATGATCACGCCCTATTGGGATCGCCTCGATTATGTCGCGGCTGTGTCGGGCGATCTCTGCTACGTCGAAGGCGTCGAAAAACTTCTTCAGGTCGAAGTCCCGCGCCGCGCTGAATATCTCAGAGTCATTCTCACAGAACTTCAACGCATAGCGTCGCATCTTCTCTGGCTCGGCACTCACGCAATCGATATAGGAGCGGTGACTGTCCTTCTCTACTGCTTCCGCGAGCGTGAAGAGATCTTAAAGATATTCGAAGACTTCATAGGCGCGCGGCTCACCGCTCATGCTTTCCGCATCGGCGGACTGTGGTGGGATGTCTACCCGGAATTCGAAACGCGCGTGCGCGATTTCCTCAAAATAATTCCCGACCGCATCACCGAATACGAAACGCTTCTCAACACCAATCGGATATGGTTGAGCCGCACCGTAGGCATCGGCGTGCTTCCGGCTGAAGAGGCGATCAATCTGAGCCTGACGGGGCCAGTATTGCGCGGGTCGGGAGTCAACTACGATGTGCGCAAGGCGCAGCCTTACTCGGCTTACGCGGATTTCGATTTCGAAGTGCCGCTGGGCGAAAACGGCGACACTTATGATCGTTACCTGATTCGCATGGAAGAGATGCGCCAGTCGGTTCGCATAATCGAGCAGGCGTTGGACGGATTGCCCGAAGGGCCGGTGATGGCTAAAGTTCCAAAGGTGATCAAGCCGCCCGTAGGCGAAATCTATCATTCTATCGAAGCCCCTAAGGGCGAGCTTGGCGTTTATCTCGTAAGCGACGGCACAGGCAAACCTTATCGTATGCGCATCCGCCCGCCCGCTTACATCAATCTGCAATCGCTCAAGCGCATGGCCATAGGGCATCTGGTCGCTGACGTTGTTGCTATCATCGGCACGATAGATATCGTGCTGGGCGAAGTTGACAGGTAAAACACAATGCCGGAAATACTCGCACTGCTGATCGCGCCCGACTGGGTGAGAAGCCTCACCGGAGAGAGACCGCCCAACGTCTTCTGGGCCGAATACATAGTCTGGCCGCTGATCCAGATCGTCATCGTGTTGTTCGTCGTGCTGACGGTGGTCGCTTATCTGGTTTACTTCGAGCGCAAGATTTCGGCATTCATTCAGGCCCGACTTGGCCCTATGCGGGTAGGCCCATGGGGAATTCTGCAACCTGCGGCTGACGGATTGAAACTTCTTCTCAAGGAAGACATCATCCCGATCAAGGCCGACAAGCTCGTTTTTTCCATCGCCCCCATTATCTCGGTCGTCTCTACTTTGGTCGTGCTGGCCGTGATTCCGTGGGGCGCAGCGTGGGCGACGATTGCAAACGTCAACATAGGGCTGCTCTTCGTGCTGGCGGTTTCGTCAGTGAGCGTACTGGGACTCGTGCTTGCGGGCTGGTCTTCGAATTCTAAATATTCTCTGCTCGGCGCATTGCGATCATCGGCTCAGATGGTCAGCTACGAAGTCGGCATGGGACTATCGATCATCGGCGCGTTGATCTTCGCCCGCACGCTTTCGCTTTCAGGCATAGTCGAGGCGCAGCGGGCTGACGGACTTCCTTATTTTCTGTTTCAGCCGCTCGGATTTCTGATCTATCTCATCTCGGCGCTCGGCGAGACGAATCGCGCGCCGTTCGATCTGCCCGAAGCGGAATCGGAGCTTGTCGCGGGTTATCACACGGAGTATTCAGGCTTCCGCTGGGCGCTCTTCTTCATGGCCGAATACACCGCGATGCTTGTCACCTCAGCCGTCGCCGTCACGGTCTTCCTCGGCGGATGGTATTTCCCCGGACTCGATTGGATAAAGTCGAACTGGGGGCCGAATATTTATGTGCTTCTGAGCGTCGCAGCGTTTGCCGGAAAGATCGCCGTGTTGATCTACGCTTACATGTGGTTCCGCTGGACGTGGCCGCGTTATCGATACGATCAGTTGATGGAGTTGGGTTGGAAATGGTTGATACCCGCAGGGCTTGCCAACGTCGTGCTGACAGGCGTCTGGTACGTTCTGGCTCTGCCCGAAGCGCAGGGCGGAGTATTCGGTTTCGTCAAGCAGACAGCCGGACGATATGTGCCGACTGGCTATGGCAAAATTTATTTCATCCTGACCGGATTCATCATCACTATTCCGCTCTCGTGGGCGTTGCTTGCTACGATCAATCGCCGCTCGCGCGATTTCAATCTTCACGATCAGCGGCAGCTTCAAATCAAACTTCGCTCCGAGAGAATCAAGCGAAACGAGCCAGTAGCGGAGTAGCGGAGGAATTATGGCAGCAGTAACTACAACAGGGCAGAAGCGATCCATCGGACAGATAATCAAACGGCTTCTGCTGCTCGATTTGATTGAGGGACTCTTTCTGACTTTCAAGTACAACGTGCGCGCTCTCTACGAACCGCGCGATGGCGGCAATCCCAATCAGGCGATCTACACCGAGCAGTACCCGTTGGAGCGGCCTCGCGTCTCCGAGAGATTTCGCGGAGCGCCGCGCCTCAACCTCGATCCTGAAAACGGCTCGACGCTTTGCATAGCGTGCGATCTTTGCGCGCTGGCCTGCCCCGTAGATTGCATAGAGGTAGGCTCCATCCGCCGCGAGGTGCGCGATGGCGAGAAGGTGAACAAGAAGAAGGTGCTGACTACTTTCATCTTCGACACCTCGCGATGCATGTTCTGCAATCTCTGCTCTGAAGCCTGCCCGACCGATTGCCTTGAGCTTACGCAGAGCTTCGAGCTAGCGGTTTATCATCGCTCAGGTTTTCGCTGGGATCGCGAGATGCTCGAAAAGGGCATCAACTATGTTCGATATACCAAGTGAGATGCTAGATGCCAGATGTTAGAGGTTAGTAAAGAGGAGACACTAACATCTAACATCTCACCTCTAACATCTGGAGCGTTATGCAACTACACGGCTGGGAAGCGGTGATTTTTTATGTGCTGGCCATCGGGACTCTTTTTATGGGAGTCTATGTGGTCACAGCGCGGCTGGCTGTTCATTCGGCCCTTTGCCTGATAGCCACGCTCGTCAATGTCGCGCTGCTCTTCATACTGCTGCGCTCGGAGTTCGTCGCCGGAGTTCAGATACTCGTATACGTCGGCGGAGTGATGGTGCTGTTTCTCTTCGTCATCATGTTAGTTCAGACGCGCGCCGAAGAAGAAGATAAAGTGAAGCTCTACACCCGGCAGATGTGGCCCGCGGTGACAGTGGCTTTTCTGCTTGCGATATCGTTTTTCTTCGCCATGCAGCCCGCGCAAATGGCCTATCGCCCGTCGCAGTCTCAGACCGAGGCAGAAAAAAAAGGAGACGATCCCGGCGTGCGCTCTGAATCAGGCGCAGGGCTGAAAGTCTCGACCGACACGGAAAGCGTTGGAGAGGCGCTTTATCGACAGGCCGCGCTGCCTTTTGAAATCGCTTCGCTCCTGTTGCTTGTCGCAATAGTCGGCGCTGTCTTGCTTGCGCGCGGCTCGAAGCAGGAAAAGTTATATGAATGAGCGGGAGAGTGGGGAAATAAGAGAATGGGGGAATGGGAGAATGGGGGAATGGGAGCCGGATCTCTTCATCTCCCACTCTCCCACTCTCCCACTCTCCCACTCTTCCATTCTTCCCGACAGGAGGACACTGTGAGCAGTCTTCTCGCGTTTTTGCTTCTTCAACAGGATCAGCCTTTCATCAAGCGATTCGAACCGACTCTGGTTCATTTCCTGATGCTGAGTTTTCTGCTCTTCGTCGTCGGAGTCGCCGGGGTGCTGTCGCGTCGCAATATCATAATCATATTCATGTCGATTGAACTGATACTGAACGCGGTCAATTTGAATCTGGTCGCCTTCTCTCGTTATTTTCAAATCAATCAGGAAGTTCTTCGCGCCAAGGGTCTCGTGATCGATTCGCTGATGGGGCCGGTGTTTACTATTTTCATCATAGTCGTGGCCGCAGCAGAAGCGGCTGTGGGTTTAGGCATCGTCATAGCGATGTTCCGCAATCGCGAAACCGTAGCGATTGACGAAATCGATATGCTGAAATGGTAGTTTTCAGTTTTCAGTTTTCAGTTTTCAGCCTGAAGCGGGCTGCTGAACTCGGAACTGAAAACTGAAAACTGAAAACTGAAAACTGAAATGCTAAAACTTGTCTGGCTCATCCCCGTACTTCCTCTCGTCGGTTTTCTAATCAATTTCCTTCTCGGCAAGAAACTCAAACTGAGCGAAAAGGCCGTCTCCACAGTCGCCTGCGGAACCATACTCCTTTCGCTCCTGCTGACCATCGGCGCTTTTTATGAGTACGCTACGAGCTACGCGCCCGCGCACGAGAACAAACCTTATGTGACGAGCAATGATCCCGATACGGGCGAAAGACAGGGCTTCCCTCATTCATTCACGTGGCTGCCGGGAGGACAGGCGCACAACTCGCAGGGCAAGGACGCTGGCGCGCTTTCGAACTTCGATATCGAGTGGAGCTATCAGATAGATCAGCTATCGCTGGTGATGATGTTCATCGTCACGTTTGTCGGATTCTGGATTCACGTCTTCGCCACCGGCTACATGCACGGCGACAAGGGCTTTTATCGCTTCTTCGCCTATCTCAATCTGTTCATGTTCATGATGCTGCTGCTGGTGATGGGATCGAATTTCCTCATCATGTTCATCGGCTGGGAAGGCGTGGGACTCTGCTCTTATCTTTTGATCGGTTATTACTTCGACCGTCAGGAAGCGGGAGACGCTTCGAAGAAAGCCTTCATCGTAAACCGCGTCGGCGATTTCGGATTCGCGCTCGCCATCATGGGCGTGTTCGCCGCCTTCGGCACTCTTCAATTCACTGAGCTTGCGCAACTTTCAGAAGCCTACCCGCAAGAAGCGATGTGGCAGTTTGGCTTGATGTCGTGGCTCGCGCTCGGTTTGTTCATTGGTGCGACAGGCAAGAGCGCGCAGATACCCCTCTACATCTGGCTGCCCGACGCGATGGCAGGCCCGACACCCGTCTCGGCGCTGATTCACGCGGCAACGATGGTGACGGCTGGCGTCTTTATGGTCACGCGCACGAACTTCATCTTTCAGCGCTCGGTGACGATGATGATGATCGTCGCTTTGGTCGGCTGCCTGACGGCTTTCGTAGCGGCAACTATTGGAATCACGCAGACTGATATCAAAAAAGTTTTGGCCTATTCGACCGTCTCGCAACTCGGCTACATGTTTTTAGGCTGCGGAGTGGGCGCATTCGTCGCCGGAATTTTTCACGTATTCACGCACGCTTTCTTCAAGGCTCTGCTCTTCCTCGGATCAGGCTCGGTCATTCACGGTCTTCATCACGAACAGGAGATGCCGCGCATGGGCGGGCTGGCCAAATACATGCCGACGACTTATAAAACGATGATGATCGGATGGTTGGCCATCTGCGGCATCATTCCGTTTGCGGGCTTCTGGTCTAAGGACGAAATACTGTGGAAGACCTTCAGCACCGAAGTTTTCGGCGGCGGAAAAGTTTTGTGGGCCATCGGATTCATCACCGCTGGTATGACGGCCTTCTACATGACGCGATTGATGTGGATGACCTTCAAAGGCGAAGAGCGATTCCGCAAAGTCCATCACGATTCGCACGATGATCATCACGGCCCGGTCGAACCGCACGAATCGCCGCCGAGCATGACATTACCGCTCATCGTTTTAGCCATCGGATCGGCAGTCGTCGGACTCATTGGCATGTCGCCCGCTATTACGGGGGGAGTCAACATCAACTGGTTCGAACACTGGCTCGATCCGGTCATCGCCAAAGTCGGCGAAGCAGGCGCGCACGCGGAGCATCATATCGAGCCGATTGAATACGTTTTGATTCTGCTTTCGCTCGCAGTAGCCATCGGGGGGATTTATCTCGGCAGACTGTTTTATGAAAAGAGAACAGAGCTTGCCGATATCTGGGCCGCGAAACTGCGGCCGCTTTACACGCTCAGTTTCAACAAGTGGTACTGGGACTGGCTGTTGGACGTGAAAGGTGTGGAAGCGGGCAAGGCCGCAAACGACGCGCTCTGGAAAGTCGATGCTGTGGTAGTAGATGGAGGAGTCAACGGGAGCGCGTGGCTGACGCGAATCGGGGCGGCGGTTTCAGGATGGTGGGACAAGTGGGTGATCGATCTCGCGGTCAACGCCACGGGCTGGATCGCTCGCGCGGGGTCTGTGATATTCCGAGCCATTCAGACCGGCGCGTGGCAAAACTACGCGCTGTTGTTCACGTTCGGCCTTTTCATCATCGTTTTCCTATATGAGCGCACGGTGATATACAGCACGATCAAGAACCTCTGGGGAATGATCAGAGGTTCGGGCAATTAGCAGTTGTGGCGCAAGCTGTTAGTTTGCGCTTTGTGTCGCACGATCATTTCAAATGGGTTTTTCATGTAGCGCAATCTGACAGATTGCGCTACGCCCTGAAAGTATGAAAGTCGGGGCTGCGCAAGCTGACAGCTTGCGCCACACTTTCAAAGGAGACGCTTTACAGCATGAAGCTCTTGGGAATCGGTTTGCTCTCGTGGATCACGTGGCTGCCTGTGGTTGGAGGATTGCTGCTGCTTTTTTTCAACCGCGATAAAAACGACGCCATCCGATGGTTCGCCAACGTCTGGATAACGATCTGCTTTCTCATCTCGCTTCCTCTGGTCTTGGGATCGAGCAGCTATGATCGAATCTTAGGCGGCTTGCAGTTGATCGAGGACTACGAGTGGATACCACTCATCGGCGCGCGCTATCAACTCGCCGTCGATGGTCTCTCGGTGGTGCTTATCATTCTCACCACGCTGCTCGGCGTCATATCGGTCGTCTGCTCATGGTCTTACATCCGCGAGCGAGGCCGCGAAAAAGAATATTACATCATGCTGATGCTGCTTCAGACCGGCATGATAGGCGCGTTCGTCGCGGCTGACATGTTTTTGTTCTTCATCTTCTGGGAAGTGATGCTCGTGCCGATGTACTTTCTGATAGGCATCTGGGGCGGCAAAAACCGGCTCTACTCTGCGATCAAGTTTTTCCTCTACACTCTCGTAGGCTCGGTCGTGATGCTGCTTGCGGTGCTGAAGCTTTATTTCGTATTTCCCGAAGTGGTTCAGCAACAGAAAGAAGCCGTTCAGGTGACGGCGCGATGGCTTGCAACCAACGTCTCTACAGGTCAGGTCAACGGGCCTATGCTCAACCTGATGGAAGATGCCTTCAAACGCGCTCAGGGAACTGATCCTGTGACCAATAAAACTTTGCAGCCCGGTTATGTGCGAAGCTCTTTCAACATCGCGGCGATAACCGCCGTCGGGCCGCACATCAAAACCGTCTACAACGTCGGTTTAGTTATATGGCTATTCATAGGATTCGGATTGTCGTTCGCCATCAAGGTTCCCATGTTCCCCTTTCATACCTGGCTGCCCGACGCGCACTATGACGCGCCAACCGCTGGTTCTGTCATCCTTGCAGGCGTGCTGCTCAAGATGGGAACCTATGGCTTCATGCGCTTTTCCCTTCCCATCTTCCCCGACGCGGCTACTCATCCTCGCGTGCGACAGGTGATGATCGCGCTTGCCATCATAGGCATCATCTATGGCGCGCTGGTGGCGATGGCGCAAAAGGATGTGAAGAAACTGATAGCCTATTCTTCAGTCTCGCATCTGGGCTTCGTGATGCTCGGACTGTTTTCGATCAACCCTAACGGAGTGAACGGCGCAGTGATGCAGATGATCAATCACGGCATCTCGACGGGCGCGCTGTTTATGCTCGCAGGCATTCTCTACGAGCGGCGTCACACTTATGAGATATCGGAGTTCGGCGGACTGGCTCATGTGATGCCAGTCTTTTCGACCATCTTTCTGATAGTGACGCTCTCATCATTGGGGCTTCCGCTGATGAATAATTTCATCGGCGAGTTTCTCACCCTAAGAGGCGCATTCGAGGAAAGCGTCGTATGGGGCGCGCTTGCGACTTCAGGAATCATTCTCGGCGCGGCTTACATGCTTTGGCTTTATCAACGGGTCTTCTTCGGTCAGGTGACGAAGCCTGAAAATGAAAATCTCGTCGATCTCAATGCCCGCGAGGCATGGCAATTCGCGCCTTTGATCTTTTTGATATTCTGGATAGGCATTTATCCCAAACCTTTGCTGTCCTACATCAATCCGCAGACTGAAGTGGTGGTCGGTCAGGTAAGGCCCGATTACTTCAAACAGGCTCCCGCAGCCGAACGCAGGGAAGTTGCCGAAGAGAAGAAGGAAGGCGAAGGGCAACCGACTGATACGACGCGATAACCCGGAAAAAAACGATGCTGGCACTGATTCAAGCAACCAACGATCTGAAGACGATAGGCGATCAGGTAGTTCAACTCATCATGCCTGAAGTCATACTCACGCTGTTCGCCTGCGCAGCTTTGGTACTCGACGTTATGCTGCCTCGCGGGCGCAAGCGCCCCGTGGCCTGGCTGAGTCTGGCGGGCGTGGGCTTCGCTCTGGTCTCGCTCGGCTTCCTTTACTTCAACATAACGAGCGAAGGAAAATCCCGCCTGGGATTTTTCAACATGATCGTCATCGATAATTATGCCGTCGTCTTCAAGCTGATCTTTCTCATAGGCGCGGGACTATCGATACTGCTTTCGATTCGTTACCTCGATGAAGAAGGCGAACAGCGGGGCGAGTATTATTCGCTGATTTTGTTTTCAGTCGTCGGCATGATGTTTATGGCTTCGGGCGTCGATCTGCTGACGCTCTTTATCTCGCTCGAACTGATGGCCATCTCGGTTTACATACTCGTAGGCTACACGAAGCGGGATCGTCGCTCGAACGAAGCCTCGATGAAATACTTCCTTCTGGGCGCGTTTTCATCGGGCGTGCTGCTGTACGGCATCTCGATGATATATGGTTTGACCGGCTCGACGAATCTGGCCAACATCGCGAAGGCTCTGCCCATCATCATCTCGCCTGCTTATGAGCCATTGGGACAGACGGTCGATCTGCGTTATCTGGTGCTGATGTCGATGATACTGATGGCGGCGGGAATGTTTTTCAAAGTCGCAGCCGTGCCTTTTCACATGTGGGCGCCCGACGCTTACGAAGGCGCTCCGACTTCGACCACTGCTTTCATGTCGGTCGCAGTCAAAGCCGCGAGCTTCGCCATGTTCGGGCGATTGTTTCTCTACGGCCTGCCCGACCTGCGCGACACGCTGGCAGGGAACGCGGATAAAAACATTCCCGGACTTCCGGGTTGGGCCGTCTTGCTCGGAGTGATTGCGGCGATAACCATCGTGTGGGGCAATCTGGCCGCGCTCACCCAGAACAACACCAAGCGGCTGCTGGCTTATTCATCGATCTCGCACGCGGGCTACACGATGCTCGGACTCATAGCGGCCAACGAGACGGGCTACACAGGCTTCATCCTTTACCTGTTCATCTACACGCTGATGAACCTCGGCGTATTCGGCTGCATAATCGCGTTGCGCCGTCACGGCATTCAGGGCGACAGGATGGAAGATTTGAACGGGCTGATGAAGAAAGCGCCGTGGCTGACGGTGATGATGACGATCTTTCTGCTCTCGCTCGGAGGCATCCCCCCCACAGCCGGGTTCATAGGCAAGCTGTATCTTTTCGCGGGACTCATCGAGACGGGCAATCCGTGGCTCGTGCGACTGGCAATCCTTGCGGTGCTGATGAGCGCAGTGTCGCTTTATTATTACATTCGCTTCATTCGCGCGATGTACATCGAGCCTGAAACCGAGATGCAGCCGGTCAAGCTTGCGCCCTCGCTTCAGACCGCGCTTGCGGTGGCTGTGCTTCTGGTGATGTTGATCGGCGTTTATCCTCAGCCCCTTCTTCGACTGACGCAGAAGGCCGCGCAGGCTCAGGGGTTGAAGACTCACGATTATGATCAGAAGAAAGCGGATGAAGGCGAGATTGAAAGGCCGCCGGGCGCAGGAACCGGCAGATGACCGATGCAGCCTGATGATGAAAAGCAAAAAGGCGATGTGGGCTGGCGTCAGGCGGCAGCGGGGATAGGGCTGGTTCTCGGCATTCCGTGGATGATCATCGTGCCTGCGCTCCTGGGATTGTGGCTGGACAGGCGTTACGGGACAGCGCCTTTGTGGCTTCTGGTTTGTCTTTTTTTAGGACTCCTCGGCACCGCCTTCGATGTTTACAAACTCCTCAAACGATTCGGTCAGTTCAAGTAGGGCCTTCGATTCAATCAACAGGTGAGAATGTATGATCTATCGCTTGATATCAGTCGCAGGGCTGCTGGCTTTCGCTGCCATCGCATGGCTGTTATCGACTAATCGCCGAAAGGTGCAATGGAAAACTCTCGCCTGGGGACTCGGCTTGCAGGTAGTCATCGGGCTGCTGATTTTTCGCCTCCCCGTTTCGCAAAGAATCTTTCTCTGGCTCAACGACGCGGTGCTGGCCTTGCTCTCGGCATCGAAGAGCGGCACCGAGTTTTTATTCGGGCCTCTTGCTGCCGCTCCGGGCGAAGCGGGGTCGGTCGGCTTCATTCTCATATTTCAGGTTTTGCCCGTAGCCATATTCTTTTCAGCCTTCACCGCCGCGCTTTATCACCTTCGCATTTTGCAATGGGTCGTGAGACTGTTCGCCCGCGTCTTTCACCGGACGATGCAGATCAGCGGGGCAGAGGCGTTGTGCGGCGCGTCCAATATTTTCGTGGGCGTGGAATCCGCGCTCGTCATCCGCCCCTACCTTGAACGGATGACGCGCTCCGAGTTGTTGACAGTCCTCACTACAGGCATGGCGACTGTCGCATCTTCGACGCTCGGAGTCTACGTGGCATTTCTCACCGGATTATTTCCGCAGATCGCAGGCCATCTCATCTCGGCTTCGGTGCTATCGATCCCTGCCGCCGTACTTATGACCAAGCTTCTGATACCTGAGACCGAAGAACCTTTGACGCTTGCGGGCGTCCCCGACGAAGACCCTTCGACGCGCTCGCGCAATCTGATGAGCGCGATCATTGGGGGCGCGATGGATGGACTCAGACTTGCGGCGGGAATTTCGGCAGTGCTGATAGCCATACTGGGGCTTGTGGCTCTGGGCGACAAGGCTTTGGGAGGGATCAGTTCGTGGATGGGCATGACGGAGCCGCTTTCGATAACGAAAATACTCAGTTGGATGTTTTACCCGTTCGCTTATCTGTTAGGGATTCAATCTGCTGATGTGCCTCAGGCCGCGCATCTGCTCGGCGAGCGAGTCATACTCACAGAGGTGGTCTCTTATCAGGACCTCGCCGGGATGATATCGAACGGAGCGGTAAGCGACCCTCGCACGGTGGTCATTCTGAGTTATGCGTTATGTGGTTTTGCGCATGTGGCATCGGTTGCGATTTTCGTGGGAGGGACGGCGGCTCTCGCTCCCTCGCGGAGGGACGATCTAGCTGCCCTCGGATGGAGGGCTTTATTGGCGGCGACTCTGGCAACGCTTATGACCGGATGCGTCGCAGGCATATTCACGAGCGGCGAAGGCATACTCTCATTAGGACAATAAACCTGATCGTTACGACAATGACTGGCGGCCTCGAAAGAAGATTCGAGGCCGCCTTCTTTTCTTCGTGCGCCTTCGTATGCCGGATAGTCTATCGCTGTTTCTGTTTCGTCTGCTGGCGCGCTTCTTTCCTCTGCTTCATCATTTCAGGATGGCGCGCCCACTCGACGCCAAGTTCTTCGGGCTGGTCGAATGCCTCCGGGTGGAGATAAAAGCCGCGTTCGCGCTCGGGCTTTTCAACTTCGACATTGATCCGATTCTTGTTGGCCCAGGCGTCCTGGCGAATGCCCGTCACTTGCCACGACACTTTCACACTCGGCGCACTGGTTCGGATGACGAAGCGGTTGTTTTTGATCTCTTCGGCGACGATGGCTTGCGCGAATGTGCCGAGCACTGTCAATTGATAGCGGAAGTCTCGATTCAACGC
>DLHY01000055.1:0-180 GCA_002483445.1 Blastocatellia bacterium UBA7656 | reverse complement strand
GAGCCTCCGCCTTTCGAGAGCATACCGGTTACATCAACATCGCCGTTGAATTTGCCCGCGAGTCCCGCACCAAGCGGGCCGAAGCCTGCCACGGCAAGCACGCCAGTGCCGCCGATGCCGCTGGTGCTGTCGCCGCCTGACGCAAGCAGGCCCTCGCCGCCGGTGGAGCTGGCGCTCGCG
>DLHY01000011.1 GCA_002483445.1 Blastocatellia bacterium UBA7656 | reverse complement strand
TTAAACTGTCTATGCCCAAAATGTTAGCCGCTACCTTGATGGAGAGAGACTGGCACGTTGACCCTGAATCGGGTATCACCATCTTCGAGTTTGAACGCCCATCGAAAGATGGCCCCTATAAAATGCTCCATCTGGTTATGGAAGTTAAAAGAAACAATCCCCCAGAGGAGAGGAGAGCTCCCAGTAGTGTTTGTAGGGAGGCTCAAGAAGCGTATCAGGACTTAGTACGTCAGCTATTCTCAACAAGGGAAACAGTTGTATCTCTTGATACTATAGATCAAGCAGACTTGCAGGCGGACTTAGAACGCATCAAAGCCCGTAGGAGAATGTTTTATGCAGAGGAATAACTACTTTCTGTAGCAAGTGATGATCGCAGCAGGGAATTCGACACAAAATGCAGCCAAAACAAATGCTAAACGTGCGATACTTTTTTCTAGTACATATTTGATGGACGCCGATACATTAAAACCTGCGGATGCCAATGCGCGCTCTGTTTCAGTCGTCATCCCTCTGCTCGATGAGCGGCCTACGATTGAAGAGCTTCACTCGCGACTGTCTGCCGTTCTTCGTGAGTCAACCGATCAGTACGAGATTATTTTCGTTGATGACGGAAGCCGGGATGGCTCGATTGACGTGATAAAAAAACTTCGCGCGCTCGACCCCGCGGTGAGATATATCTGCTTTCGGCGCAACTTCGGAAAATCAGCCGCGCTCGCCGCCGGATTTCGAGCCGCGCGATTTTCCATCATCGCCACTATGGATGCAGACCTTCAGGATTTGCCCGAACAGTTGCCGCGGCTTATCCGCGAACTCGAAGACTGCGACCTCGTTTCAGGATGGCGAGTTAATCGCAACGACAAATTCAGCCGCCGACTTGCTTCCCGGATTTACAACTCGATCACATCACTGATGACCGGAATCCGCCTCAACGACATAAACTGCGGAATGAAGTGTTATCGCCGCGAGGTTCTCGACGAGGTGATGATCTACGGCGAACGGCATCGCTTCATACCCGTGCTTGCGAGCCATCGGGGATTCAGGCTCGGCGAAGTCAAAATAGAACATGCCGAACGGCGTCACGGTCACTCGCGCTACGGAATCGAAAGAGTGGCGGGCGGCACCTTCAGCCTGATGACGGTCATACTTCTGACGCGCTACACAAACAAGCCTCTGCACTTTTTCGGAATGATGGGAATGATACTGCTCGCCGTCGGATCAGCGATGGATTTGTATCTCATCATCAGAAGATTCCTTTTCGACGAGTGGTTGAGCAATCGCCCTGCGCTCATCATCGGGACACTGTTCATCATCGTGGGCGTTCAGTTCATTCTGTTCGGGCTGCTGGCCGAGATGATAGCTTTTTCATACCGGCGCGAGGACGATTATTCCATCGTCGAGACGAGCGAGGATGAACATCTGAGCCGCACGCTCGCCCGAAGCGGAGAGGGACGAGTGTGAAGATCGCTCTTGTCGGTCCGGCGTACCCGCTTCGCGGAGGCATCGCTCATCACGTTTACTCTCTTCAACAACAACTCACCCGTCGCCATCATCAGGTCGAGGTTATCTCTTACCGAAAACTTTATCCGCGCTTTCTTTTCCCCGGTCGCACGACTATCGATGCGAGCGAGTTGAAGTTCGAGACGGACGCTCAGGCGATACTCGATCCGCTCGATCCGCGAACGTGGGCGAAAGCTTTTCGCGCAATCAAAAAGTTTTCCCCTGACGCGGCAGTAATCGAGTGGTGGAATCCGTTTTTCGCTCCGGCGATGGGCGCGCTCGCTGCGATGTTGAAGACGTCCGGCATCAAAACCATCTTCGAATGCCACAACGTCTTCCCTCACGAGCGAAGCCTGATCGATCTCCCGCTTCTCAGCTTCGCCTTCGCATCGGTCGAACGCTTTATCACTCATTCCGTGAAAGACCGCGAGGATTTGCTTTCGATCAAATCGGCCCGAGTCGCCGTGTCCCCTCTGCCCCCGGTCGCCGAGTTTGCGGGCGGCGAAAGGGATCGCAGCGGTCACGGGATTCTTTTCTTCGGAATAGTGCGAAAGTACAAAGGTCTCGATGTGCTGCTCCGCGCGATGCCGCGAGTTTTATCCGAGGTTGAATGCAATCTCGTAGTCGCGGGCGAGTTTTATGATTCAGTCGAGAGATACGAAGCGATCATTCGCGAAAACGGCATCGAAAAAAGCGTGCGGCTGGAGAATAGATACGTTGCAAATGAAGAAGTGCCTGCATTGTTCGAAGAGGCCGACGCGCTGGTACTGCCTTATTTGAGCGCGACACAAAGCGGCGTGGCCCGTATTGCGATAATGAACCGGTTGCCGATGATCGCGTCGCAAACGGGCGGACTTATGGAATCGATCACTGAAGACTGCGGATTGCTTGTCCCGCCGGGAGATGCAGGTGCGCTGGCTGACGCTTTGATACGGTATTTCAAAGAAGGACTCGGCCCGATTTTTTCGGATCGCATGAAATCGCTCGACAGCGCGAGCAGCGATCTCGCGCGGGTTATTGAAGAGATGACGGAAGCGAACTGAAGGCGCGGATGAAGAAGCTCAATATCACACAGCGTTGATCGCGCGTGAATTGAGCGATTGCCGACAGGATTTTTCATCGAGTATGATGACGGAAAGGAGCGCGTATGAAATCGGCAACAGAGACAATTGAAATCACCGGACTTCCGCCGGGAACGAAGAAGGCTCTTGAAGAAATCGGGCGGAGCAAAGGACAGACAGGCGAGGAGTTCGCCCGAACATTGATAGAGGCCGAGCTTCTTTCGCTGAAGACTTTTGATGAAATCCTCGCGCCGGTTCGCCAGAGCTTTCGTGAAAGCGGGATGACCGAAGACAAGCTTGATGCCCTTGTGGAAGAAGCGCGCGAAAAAGTCCGGCAGGAACGCTCGAAAGAAAATGTATGAGCAGGCTTCTCAATCCTCTGGCTGTGGTCTGCGATTGCGTAGTGTTTGTGCAGGCCATCGCCAGCGATGAGAGCCCTGCGGCCAGAATTCTCAATGAAGTAGACTCAGGCAACGTCAAGCTCTATATCAGCGATGAGATTCTCCGGGAAGTCAAAGATGTAGTGAATCGCTCTGAGTTGAGGGAAAGACTTCGAGGGCTGACAAATGTTCGTATCGAAGCTTTTTTCGGAAGGCTCGACAAAAAAGCATTCCGAGCGCGTGATGTTCCTCGCTCCTTTGAATATTCCCGTGACCCGGAGGATGAGCCTTACATCAATCTCGCCATAGCCGCTGGCGCTGACTACCTCGTAACCCGCGACTCTGATCTTCTCGACCTGATGACCGGCCACGCCAGAGAGTGCAAAGAATTTCGGCAACGATTCAGGCCGCTCAAAGTCATCACACCGGGAGAGCTTCTCGACGAAATCGAACAAGCCCGCAAACGAGAGCGCGATCCTTAATCATATGCGGGATGAGGAATTCCCCGCAGCTTGCTGCGTGAAAAATTCTATTTCGCTGGCGGATGTCAGATTCGCCAGCGAAGCACAGTTTTTCATTCCGCTTGATACCCCGCAGCTTGCTGCGGGGAGCTTCATTTTCTCCTTTACGCCGTGTTGATTCGTAAGGCAGGCTTGAGCGACGCGGCCTCAGTAGATCACTACGCCTGTCCTTGTTCCCTTTACAACTACCGAGAGTTTGCAGCTTCCTGTGCAACCGTCTTTGGATTTCAGGCAGGAAATGGTGTCGGCCAGTATATAAGCCTCACAGCCACCCGAACCACTCCAACAATCGCAATTCCATGACCCGCCGACGTTATTGCCTCCGCCTTTGATCCTTGCGACCGTAACCGTGCCATTGGCTTGTTTCACGAACTTATAGCCCGATTTCACCCTGACCGCATTGCCTTTGATCTCCACCCCTTCCAGACCATCAGGCAAACGCTTTACGAGTGTCCTCTCTTTGACCTTTGCGGCCTGACTGACTGATTGCGGCTTTTGAGTTTTTGCTTTTGGCGTTTGACCGCCTGCACAGACGAGCGATGCCAACATCAGGGCGACGATAAGAATTATGTTGATGTGTTTCATAAATGCTCCTTTGAAAGCTTGAAGAAGAGGATTTCACGGGAACACGCGAGGCGAAGAGAGAGCATTCATTGCCCCGCGGTTCCGTGCGCAACCGTAAGTTGAATCGAAGAGACTTACGCTTGCTTCGTTCCACCCTTAGGAACGACGACTATGTCCTTACACTCAACGTAAAAGCAGAATTCCTCTTCACCTTCAGGTTTAATGCAGACTCTGCATTTCTTTCCTTTGGATTGCCGGGAGTAAGTTGAGGGAAGCACTTTTCCGTTCTTGTCCGTGACAATCCAGTCAGCGATCCTTCCGCCTTTCACTCGCGCAGAGAGCCTTGCCCCACCAGGTCCCGTATAAACGTGGTTCAGCCCTTCACGAAATTGCTTGTTCTTCATCATAGGAGTCACGTCGATCACTCGATCTGCTTTGGAGTTCCCTGTCTGCGGCTTCGCGACAGGCAGTTTACTCTGGCGGTGATCAGAGAATGCCGCAAGCGAAGGCAGTGCCACTGCTGCGGCAAGAAACAAAGTTACGATCCCGACTTTGGTCAGAAGTCGGAGCCTGTTGGAAAGTCTGCTATCTGTGTTCTGTGAAAACTCACTGCGTTGATCTGAATTGTATATGTCTGAATTCCTTTTCATGTTCAATCTCCCTTTTTAATCGTTTTCCTTCATACAAAAAATCCGCTCGCGCGGGCCGGAGTTGATGTTCTGCTGCGAGCAATGAGCGTCGTCAAAACAAACTGATCTTCCTTTCTCCTCCTGCCCGTGGCACTCACTTCGATAAGATCGATTCGAAAAAACATTTCAGCCTGAGTAACTCACTGTGAATCGCTTCCTCGCTGTTGGCTGCTCGCGGCTGAAGCTGAGGCGATTACGTCCTCGATCCTTTCGATTCTGATCGTGATCTCCTCATCGTCTTTGATCTCTTCGATGTTGCGGGCTGATGTTTCAACGGAACGGCGCGAGGCTGTTCCACTCTCATTGCGGTCAGTGCTGTTTGCTTTCATGACATGTCCTCGCTTTGAATCGGTTCAAGTTGTGTGGGCTTCATTTTTCCCCAAGTAGTGAGAGCAGCAATTCATCACACCGGGCCATGGCGAGCATAGCCCGGTGCGGTTTCGTTGCGTGCGTTATTGGATTGCGGGTACTAACAATCCGATCAGAATTGCGATTATCGCTATGACTACCAGATACGGGCTCATAATAATTCTCCTTTAATATAAGCTGCGCGCGAAGCTCGTGGGCTTTTTTATCTCTCAGCGGAACCGGTTGACCCATTGCTTCGCCGCCATGAATTCGCGGTCTCGGATCAATTCTTTTTGGCCTTCTTTGCCTTAGTATCGGCAACGGGCGGTCGCTTGGGAGTCTGTTTGGTACTCGATTCAAGCACCGCATCGCCAATAGGCACTCTAATGCCAGGACGGCGGACTGCGGCTTTCGCGTTGCAGACATAGCGTCTGCCCACTGCGTCCCAGGTAACGTCTTTGTCTTTACAAACAGATTTGCACTTTCCGAAGGTGCTGCTCTCCGGCCCAGTGATGCGCTCACAGTCTTTGTCGCCAACATCCTGACCCTGCGTCGGCTTCTTCGTCTCGGCAGAGGTGAGTGATTGCGATGAAATCAATGTCGCGGCGCAAAACAAAACGGCGCAGGCGATCGCAGAAAATGTTCTGAAATATTTAGCTTTCATAGTCTTCTCCTATCTCAAATCGTTTCAAGCCGCGCGAAGCTCACGAGCTTTTTTATTTCGGGCGGAACCGGCTGACCGATTGCTTCGCCGCCATACGGCGATTCTTACATCACCAACATCCCTTCACTTCCATGAGATGTTTCGGCGAAAACATTTCAGCTATGTGTGCGAGTCAAGTTTATTGGAAAGTGGAAGGGAAGGATTATCGCTTGCCGTCGAGGTTGGCCCACTCGCCCGATTGAATAAAACTGGCCCAGTAGAAGGGGTGCGCGCGATCAACACGCCTGAGCAGCGCAAGCTGCACCTGACGCAATGCTTCGCCGCGCCCCTCTCCCAGCTTCAAGCCCTTGTAATAAGCGGTCATCATTTCGCGTGTGACGTAATCGCTTACGGGCCACAGGCTCATCACAAATAACATTGCGGATTTCGGTCGTCGGGCCTTTCACACAGTGGAGACGCACAAAGGTGTATTTGCCGGCGATCAGCCCCCTCACCTCAAACCGCCTGCTGGCAGCAATAGTCGCCAATGTCACTCTCCTGTTGCTCTGGCCTGAGACTAGGCAAAGCCGGATCGCTCGCTTCCCTCTGCAATTGACTTTCCACCAGCGCAGCATATAGCCCACCCTGCGCAAGCAATTCCTCGTGCGAACCCCGTTCAACAATAGCCCCATCATCAACCACCAGGATCAGGTCCGCATTGCGGATTGTACTCAGCCGGTGAGCTATCACTACGCGAGTGCATGACAGATCGCTCAAACTCTCGTCGACCAGGCGCTCGGTCAATGCATCGAGATGACTCGTAGCCTCATCAAGCAGAAGTACAACCGGCTTATGCGCCAGTGCGCGCGCAAGAGCTAACCGCTGGCGCTGACCGCCTGATAAGCCTGATCCTCCCTCAGCCAGTATCGTTTCATACCCCATCGGCATCCGCTCGATCTCATCGGCGATATGAGTCAGTTGCGCCGCATCGATCACCTGCTCCATCGTCAGGCCGGGATCATTGAATGCGATATTCTGGCGGATTGAGCCGCTGAACAGAGATGGCTCTTGCAGCACAACTCCAAACTGCCTCCGCACCGTGCGGTAGTTGAAACTTTCCAGAGCCATCCCGTCATAAAGGATTTCGCCTTCGGTCGGCACGCACAGACCTAACAGCAGCCTCGCCAGTGTGCTCTTACCCGAACCCGTCCGGCCAACGAGCGCCACTTTTTGTCCCGGCTCAACTGTGATCGAAATATCGCGCAGCACCAGTTCAGCGTTTCGATCATAGCGAAAGTTTACCCCCCTCAATTCGATTCGCCCTGTCAGCATAGGCGCGGGTCTTACCGCTTGCACATTCTGCTCCGGCTCTTCTTTCACCACGTCGGCGATTCGATCAAGGTGAGCGCCTACGAGTTGCAATTGCTGACCGCTTGCCACAAGCGAACTTATCGGCGTCAGGAACGACATCCCGAGCGCATTGAGCGCCAGCATCGTGCCAAGACTCATTGCTCCATCGATGACGTAAATCGCTCCCACCCACAACAATATGAGTGGAGAAAAGACGCGAAGCCCTGTCATCGCCGATTCGATCGCCGCTGACAGATGGCTTCGTTCGAGCGAGACATTCAGATGCCTGGAAAAGAGGCTCAACCAGTGATCGAGCGCCCGATCTTCAGCGCCCGATGCTTTCAGGGTGGCGATGCCTGTGAGCGCTTCCACCAGAAAGCTTTGCGAATCCGCCTCGGCTGATAGGTCTCGCTGCATCAGATCATGCAGCCGACGGGTGGTGCTGATCAGCAGCGCGACCTGGAGCAATCCGATCCCGATGACTATCGCGCCAAACACCGGCTCCATCGCAAGCAGGATTGCCAGATATACGAAAACAAGAGCGCCATCCAGAATAGCTGAGGTCGTCTGGTTGGTAAGAGTTTCCCTAATGATCGTGTTGCTCCCCAGCCGCATCAGCAGGTCGCCCGTCGTTCGTTGCTGAAAGAAGCGAAATGGCAGGGTCAGCACATGCTCAAAGAAACCAATCATCATCCGCGAATCGAGGCGAGCCTCAAGATAGATCAACAGCGCCGAGCGCAAATAACCGGTCACGGTCTGCGCCAGCAACAGCACCGCCATACCAACGCCGAGGACGGTTATCATGTCGGTGATCCGGTAGGCGAGAACATCATCGATAAGCACTTTGGTGAATATTGGAAACGCCGCCCCGAACACTTGCAGCAACAGCGACGCGCCGAGGATTTGAGCCAGCACCCCAACGGTGCCGGACGCGCTCAGAACATACTTGATATAGTTGCGCCACGAAGGCGGGCTGCTCTTCGTTTGCTGCTCGAACTGCACGCCCGGCTCCATCATCAACACCACACCGGTGAAGGAGGAATCGAATTCATCCGGGGTCAATCGGCGTCGCCCGGCTGCCGGATCAATGATATCCACGCTTTCCGGCGACCATCGCTCGACGACCACGAAATGATTGAAGTTCCAATGCGCGATGGCAGGCAGTTGCACATTATTGAAATCAGCAGGCTCCAGGGAAAACGCTCTCACCCTCAGCCCGAAGCTGCGCGCAGCCCTGGCTATTGTCTCGGCAGTAACACCGTCCCGCCCGACATCGCAGCGATCCCGGCATTCAGAGACGGGAGTCCTGCGACCAAAATGTCCCAGGACCATAGCCAGGCAGGCAGCGCCGCATTCGACGTTGTTCATTTGAAGGACGACCGGGACTCTGCGCCTGCGCATAAACAGTGAGGCGATCCGGCTGATCCATTTTAACGCTGCCCTTATCATAAGCGATCCTCCGGGAACAGATGGCCGATGAGCGGCAACAGCGAAATCAGTCGGCGCGATCCAACTTCGATATCGACCTGTAGCACGCTGCCGAGGTATGCGGCAGCGTCGGCTTTGTCGGGGATCATCTCCAATCGAGCGATCGCCACTGCCGAGGGTCGGGTGATGGCCTGCGCTGCGCCGGGGTTGAGCGCGAACAGCTTATGCGCGTCATCAGGGCTGATGATTTGCGGATCGATAAACGCGACCTTCTGGCTCAGTCGTTCGCCCGATTCATCAAACTGCGCGAACAGCTTCTGTCCGCCCTTCACGCGGGAGACGCCATCGGGCGGCAGGAATGCGACCACCGCCACGTCGCCTTCGATGGAAGGGAATCTGTTGCGCCAGTCGACTACGACAGCAGGACACGAAACATATACAGGCGTCTGCGCGAACAAAGAGACTGCTGCGCCAATCATCAACAGCCCGAGCAAAGTCCACAGGCAAACGAATACGGGAGGAGAAACCAGTCGCGGCAGGACTGTTTTCTCCTGGCTTTCTGCGTAGCGCCGAACGGCATCGGCGCGAAAGATCGGTGTGCTATCGCCTTTCATTATGGCTTGACCTCGCAGCAGTGTGAAGCCCATCTTCCGCTGAGATGATGAGCGCGTTGTTCTTTCAGGCTGCTTGTGACGCTCGTTCCGAGTTTCCCCAGTTCCATTCGATTGTGGCCGCCCGTCTGCGCTCGGCCAGCCACTCGTCGAATATGATCTCCTTGATGGCGGCCTGCGTCGGTTCGTCCAACTGCGCGGGTGTTAAAGCGAGAACGCGAGCAACGGTGTAGCCATCCGCGACGCGCGCCGGTTCGATTACTTCGCCGGGAGCAGAGTCGAAGATAGCCGCCCCAAGTTCCTCCGAAGCTTCATTGCGCCGGATGGAGGCGAACAAAGATCGCTCCGCCTTCTCAGATCGCTCTGCCGCAGCGAGGAAATTGTTTTGCGCGGCCTGGTAGAAATCCACCTCTCCCGCGAGTATCTGCTGGTGGGTTCGGCGGGCGCTTTCTTCATCTGCGAATTCTATGCGGGCGATATGGGCAGTGTCGAAATCGGCGTGATGGCCTTCGAAGTAGGATTCTACGCGGCCTTCCGAGACCCGGTCTCTCAGGCGGGCGACAGCGAGGTTATCGGCAACCAGTCGCTCAAGCTGCTCGTGCGTCATGCCGCGCTGCTGCATCCAGAGGTATGTGTCTTCAGCGGTGAAAAGCTTGTGCGCCCTTCGGAAGCTATCCATCCCCGTCTGCATCTCCGCGTCAGTGAGTTCTATAGGATCCCTGTCGAACTCCTCCTGAATCAGGCACACGTTGAGCAGGCGGTTGACGACTGGCGCTTCATCCCATAAGAAGTCGAGGCAGGCTATGGCTTGCTCGACTCTCAATACAGAGTTGTTGACCCGCACCAGTTCCGACTCGCTCCAGCGATGAGCGCCGCGAAGTGGCCAGGGCAGCGCGCGGTCCGGGCAGAAACTCATCGAGACGGTTGCCCCTTCGGGCAATCGCAGAAGCGCGTCGTAATGCACAGATCCATCATAAGCTTCCTGCTCCCACACCAGGTTGATTCCCGTGTCGGGGTTCTGTTGCTGTAGAAGGCGAAGTCGCGCCTTCGCTTCCTGAGGCCGAATGCCTTCTCGAATCATAGTCATCAGGTATTCAAGCGTGTCGGAAATAGTCTGCTGTAGTGTTGAGTTCATAATACACCTCCCATACTTGATTCATATTTCTGTTCTACTGATCTATTGACCGGCCAGCCGGTGATGAGCAAGTCGCAGATCGCATCGCTGATGGGCAGTCCCGTAGCCTCTTCGATCCAGAGGTATTGTCCGTTGGGGTTTATTTCGAGGAAGACGTAGCGCCCGTCGGGCGTGACTATCATGTCGATTGCGCCATAGCAGAGGCCGAGTCGCTCGACAAGCTCGACGCACAGCCGTTCTATATCGCTGGGCAGTTCATGCGGAAAGTATGGGGTCTGGTAGTCGTCATAGCGTCGCCAGTCGAGACGGGTGTGGTTGCTCGATTGCGAGTGTATTTCAGCCGGGAAGACCTGCTGGCCGACGACAGTGATGCGCAGTTCGACCCGTTTTGGGACGCATGCCTGAAAAATCATCGGGCAATGCCTTACCTGTTGCGCGTAAGCGATGTCTCGTTTGGTGACCATCTCGGTATATCGGCTGAAGGTGTGGCCCACGGTCTCCAGGAATGAAAAGCCTGCCAGCTTGCTGATGATGTTGCCATTGTGACGGCTATAGAAATCGAGCAGATCCGCCTCACTAGTGGTGATGAGCGTCGGAGGCAATTCGAAGCCAAGCTCTCCGGCGACCTTCAACTGCGAAGCCTTATATTGTGTCTGCCTGACCGTAGAAGGCGAGGCGGGCATCCAGAGGCAGTCGAGACCGTTCCACAGGTCCTGCATGAAAGACCTGGACTCCTGCTTGATAAAGTCGCGGACTGAATCATCGCCGATTTCATCGTGCGCGGCAGGAGGATCGGGCCGGCGATACCAGATTGATTGCAATGTGTTGAGGTCAATCTGATCTTCGCCCGCGCGCAGTGTGTAGCTGGTCACTCCCCATGTCGAATAAGAAAGCGAGATTTCCGCTTCACGCGGAAACTGGGCAGGGTTGAACCTGACGAAAGAGGCGTCGCGCTCGCGCAGCTTCGATGCAACGTGGTCGGCATGTTCGTCGTCCGGCGCTGTGAGTATGAGAATCATCTTTCTCTCCTTTTCCAGTAATGCCTCAGTTATAGGGGGCAGGTGAGTTCAGAGTGCAGGATTTAGCGTGCTTATTGCCTGAAGGCTGAACTTTTCCCACCCCCTCTGAGGCGCTGCCTTGTCTAATCGTGTGAAAAGTCCGGCCTGATGCAGCCGGTCTTGCCCTTAGTCTTGCCTTTGTCAGTCGTCTTGATTTTGCCTCCAGCGACAAGGCGAAGCTGTTCGTCGGACAACTCGCTTCCTACAGGCGAGATGTCTTTGATATTGGTGCGAATCGTGGTGTGAATATCATTTTGTTTCTTCATAACGAGTCTCCTTTGAGAGGCGCGGATGGCGCTTTTGAACGCTCATCCGCACCCTGACCGAGATTTGATCCCGGCTAATCCTACTTTCAGTCATTGTAGTCGCGTTTATACCAACAACAATTGATGTAGGTTCTGCCGGTGTAAGTTCGGCCCTTCTTCGCCGCCCCGGCCACCAGCCTGAGATGCTCATCAGACAGCTCGTTCCCGATGGCCGAGATATCTTCTATATTCGTGTGCAATGTCGTGTTGATACTATTCTGTTTCTTCATAACAAATCTCCTTATCGAATCATTTCAAGCCGTGCGAAGCTCACGGGCTTTGCTTTCCTCGGCAGAACTGGTTGCTTCACCAGTTGCTTCGCCGCCATTTCTGCACTAACCGTCTGGCGGTAGTGATTCAATGTCGGTAGCCCGGCCGCCAGTACCGTCTGTGATAACGGGCAGGTTTCAGCCCTGCATCACCATCATCCCTTCATCACTTCTATGAGATGTTTCAGCGAAAACATTTCATCGACGGGTCAGCGCCTCTGGCGATTTGAGGTGACGGGGAGTCGGAATCGACGCAAAGAAAAGTCGTGCGTGGGAATAGTCGACACGAGAAACTCAGATTCCAGTGAGGTGCTGCAGGGCTGGATAGTCAGGCAGCCGTTTGCCTTTGTATCTCGACCTTGCCCTTCACTATGATGAGGCTGTCAGGAAGAACCTTTCAGCCTGAACAGAAACATGTTTGAATACTTTCATCGTTTGCCATCGAGGTTGGCCCACTCGCCCGATTGAATGAAACTGGCCCAGTAAAACGGATGCGCGCGATCAACGCGCCTGAGCAGCGCAAGCTGCACCTGACGCAATGCTTCGCCGCGCCCCTCTCCCAGCTTCAAGCCCTTGTAATAAGCGGTCATCATTTCGCGTGTGACGTAATCGCTTACGGGCCACAGGCTCATCACCAGAGTTTCTGCGCCCGCAAGCACAAATGCTCGGCGCAGGCCATAGACGCCCTCGCCGTTTTTCACTTCGCCAAGTCCTGTATCGCAGGCTGAAAGCGTAACGAGTTTCGTACCCCACAGATTCAACCCCGTCGCTTCCATAGCCGTCAGTATGCCGTCATCGCCCGCCCCCTTGCGCAGGTTGGCTCCCGCAAGCGCAAGCCCTGATCTGAGCAACGGATTATCGACCCTCGCTCTCGGGCTGACGGCGCGCGTGGCTTCGAGGTTCGCGCCTGATCCAACCACGCCTTCCGCCAAAAAGAAACCGTGCGTGGCAATGTGAAGCAATCGAGGCGCGACGCTTTGTTTGAGCGAGGATTCTGTGGCCTCGCGCTTCAGCAAAATGTTGACTTCGGGAAACAGAGATTTGATCGCTCGCGCTTCCTGCGCGGTGCCAGCGAGCGGCGCGAAATAGACGCTCGATAAATCGGCGGCGCTCGTGATGCTCTGCCGCTTGGCGCGAGCCTGCGCGCTTTCGGAAATAGCCGGTCGCGGCATATCCGGCTCGCCAAACATCGGGTCGGCTATGACGAGTGATGAGTTATGCCCCGCTCTTGCCACTTGCAGTCGCAGAAGGTCGCGACCGCTCGTCAGATAAGTGAAAGAGAAACGCTGAATCAAATATCGCCCCTGCTCATCGACCAACGCTTCAAAAGGAATGAGGTTGAGCGCGCCATCGGGCGATATGAGTAATTGCTTTGCGTCTCCAACGAGCGCGCGAAGAGGTCGCATCACACGCTCATCAACTGCGCGAGAACGTTCCCGCGCGTCGCGCCTGAGAGGATCGCCGAGCGCCTCTCGCAGCAAGCCTATGCTTTGATCAATCGCTTTCGCGTCGCCCAGGTCATGCCAGAGGACTTCTCCCTTCTGGCCCAGAACGTAGGCGATGTAGCGCGCTTCTCCATAAGCCTCGCTGTTGCTTTCGGCTTTCGGATCGAATGGACGATAGACGGCCATTTCGATCAGCGCGGCATCACGGGGAATAGCAGCCTGGACTGCGTTGAGCGTGACCGTCTGCGACACGGCGCGAAACTCCGCGCTGTGGCGGCTGATTTCCGATTCCAGCCGTTCTTTTCGTTCTTCCAGTTCATGGACTTTTTTCTGATGCTCCTCGAAAGAAATATTGCGCGGCCCGTTGAGAACTAAGCGAGCCAGTTCGGCTGTAGTGGCGTTGTATTGCCCGATCAGGGATTGCTCTTCTGTCGTGGAACGTTGCCGCAGGGATGCGAAGCTTTCCGACATCGCGTCAAGCACACGCCCTTTGCGCTGTAACAAGACGAGGGCTGCCAGCGCGCTCGCCGTTGGATCAAGCGGCGCAAGGTCGCGGTTGAGCGAGATGGTTCGATCAGTCCGCTCGGCAGTCGAACTGAGGTAGGCCACTTTCTGCCGCTCAGACCCTATGGCCAGGTTCAACTCGATGTTGCGCTCGATGACTGCATCAACACGAGATTGAAACTTGATGGCCTCCGCAATGTTGCCGTGCGCCGCATAAGTTTTGGCTATGTTGCCAAGAGACAACAGAGTTAAAGGGTGGTATGGCCCTCTGGTCTGTTCGGAAATTCGCAGCACTCGAAGGTGGGCTTCCAGCGATTTTGCGTATTCGCCTCTGGCGCGATAGATGTTGGCGATGTTATTCAGGATGATTGCCAGACGGGGGTTTTCGGGGCCGAAAGCTTTCTCAACTATGCTTATCGCCTTCCTGTAATACTCCTCCGCTTTCGCATAATTTTTTCTTTCGCGGGCGATCCTGCCGAGGTTGTGCAGGCTCACCACATGAGAAATGTTCTCCGGCCCCAGAGTCTTTTCATAGATCGCTTGCGCACGGAGTAGAAACTGCTCGGCTCGCTGATAATCGCCATTCTCCGTGTAAAAAACCCCTAATTGGTTAAGCACATTTCCGACGAAAGGTTGTTCTTCGCCTTCGGTCTTTTCCACAATCGTTAAGGCGCGTTGCAGCAACTGTTCCGACTTTTTAGGGTCTCTTGTCATCTCTGCCAGAGTGTGCAGACATTGGGCTACGAAATGGTGCTCAGGCCCGAGCGCCTTCTGGCTGATTTCAACGGCGCGCTCGGCTAGCCGTTCTGCTTTGGCCACTTCGTTCACCTCAAAGTACATCCAGGCGAGGAATCTGCTGATGTTGATAGTCTGCGGATGTTCTTCCCCTAATGTTTTTTCTCTAATAGCCAGGGCGCGCTCAAGCAGCGATATAGCTTTCGGAAAATCCTGTTTCTGATCGTAGTAGTCGGCAAGGTCGCCTAGCAGGTCTGCGATGAAAGGGTGTTCTGGCCCTAAAATATTTTCGCAGATGGCCAAAGCTCGTTCGGCGCATTGACGGGCATCCTCATATTTTCCGGCTAAAGAAGCCCGGTCGGAAGCCGCTTTAAGTTTATGCGCTTCGTACAGTAAACGGTCTTTTTCAGTGGCAGCGCGAACCTCAACGATGCGAATCCGGTAGCTGCCTGCTGGGGCGCTTATCGAAGATGCTTCGAGGTGCAGCCTGTAGCTTTCAGCAGCTTCGGCAACGAGCTCGATTTTTTCTTCGCCCTGATTTCTGTATTCGCTATCAGACCCCACTATCAGGCTGTCGTCTTTTCCGAGCAGCCGGACGACGACATCTATGCCAAGCTGTTCGATGATGATACTTGCGTACTGGTCAGGGGCGAGCGTGATCTGATAGAGGCGCTCCTCGCCGCCAGCGAGTCCGCGCTCTATTGGCTTTCCCTGTTCGAGCGGTGTGGTTTGCTGCGACGAAACGAGAGCCTGCGAGTTTTTGCTGACACTCAACATAGTGAGAGTCGAAGCCAGTATAAGCAGAATCGAGCAAAGGCGTCTGCGAATAAAGCTGTTTGATTCGGAGCGGGAAGTTATCTGTTGAAACATGAAAAGCCTCTTTTCTGATAGAGCGATGACGGGTTCTCAAAATCACTGTTTTATGATGCTGAAAGGATAGCTTGCGACCGCTTCAGCCGAGCCGTTTGCGATTCCGTACACTTCCAGAATATACCTCTGCGATTTCAGCCGCGCGATGCGAAATGTGACAACAAGAGCGTGGCCTTCGTCTCTGGATCGGGCCTTCAACTTTCCGCTTCTCCAGATGATCCTGCCATCTGTAAGCGATTTCAATTCGGCCCGGTAAAAGGGGTGATCGCCGGGTTCCAGCCCAAGCTGTAAGGCAACATAGTCTGTGTCAGGAGGGATAGAAAGAGTCGGTATCCCGCTTACGCCTCGCGACTGCGGCGTAAGCGCGAAGGGAATTATGCTCAATTGATCGGGCAATGAAGGAGGCTGCGACTCGCGCGCTGATTCTTCGAGTTGGGCCACTCTTTCGCGCAGGCTCGCCATTTCTTTTTCTTTTTCCGAAGCGGATGATTCCTTTTCGGCAATCTCGGCTTTCAATTCTCGCTCACGCTCACTGAGCGCGGCCCGCTCCGACTCGGCCTGACTGATCTGCTCCCGCATGTGCAGATTTTCAAATGCCAGCCAGCCGCCCGCCGCCAGAATCAGCAATGCAGCGGCAGCCAATCCCCATTGCAAAGCGGGAAGGGCGAGGAATCGTCGCCACTGCCTAGCGACAGATCGATCAACAGGAACGCGCTTTCGATCTTCCTGATCGACGACTACCGCCGGAGTAGCGACTGTTTGAAAGGCTTCAGCGAATCTTACCTTTTCGCGTCTCAGGGGCGAGGCGAGATAGAACGATTTGAACCGCTCAAGCTCCTGCCCGGAAAGTTCGCCTCTCACGTAAGCATCGACCAGATCATTTTCGACCGCGCGCAAACGCTCGGCGAGATCATCATCGGTGAAACTCAGTTCATCAAGCCGCTCAGTCTCCTCCTCGGACAGAGAGCCGAGAAGGTATTCGGCCACGAGTTGATCATTGTATGTTTGCTCATCCACTTAGGACAGCCCCCTTAAACATATAAGGCAAAACCCGCAAAATATTTCACTTCCCTTCAGAGCATTTGCCCACGCAGGCTTCAAGGCGGCTGCGAATGCGGCAGGCCCGTATGCTGAGCGCGTTCATCGTCAGCTTCCATCGCGCGGCCAGCGCGCGGCGATTCTCGATCTTTGCCCGCTGCTCGCCCAGATAATACTGAAATATCAGTTCGCTGTTCTCCGGCTCCAGCTTCCGCAAACAGGATTCGAGACAGTCGAGCCGTGATTCTTCTCGCTCACGCGACTCTTCCATCTCTGCTACGGCTGACGGATTGAGGGAAGGATGCCGGTAGGCGGGCAACTCATCGAGGCTTGACTCCTGTGCGCGACGCAGGTATTCGAGAAAGACGAATTTCGCGACCGTGTAGCAGTAACGAGCGGGCGTGGTGTTTATGATGTCGCCTTCTTCTTCGAGCCTTCGCGCCACACGATTGAGCGTTTCATCGGCCAGTTCATCGGGTGAAAGACAGTTCTTGCGGTCGAAGTAAGAGACCAGTCTCCGGCGCATCTCAAGATACTTCTCTCCGTTGGAGTCTGCGCCTTCATCGAGCCAGTGCAGGAATCTACTGAATGCGCTCTCGGTCAGCGCCCAGTCTTTTTTCCATTCTATCCCGGAGATCGCAGTATCTCCCACTTTCCCTCCCGCATCGAAGCTCGGCTGGCCGACAAATCCAGTCTGGCCGAAAGTGAGGGTGCCAAAAGTGTGGTTGGAAGTGTGACACACGAATGCCGGGAGATTCAACTCAGAAGAGCTTTCGGCTGTCGAGGAGAATAGTCACCGGGCCGTCGTTCGTCAGCCGGACTTTCATCATCGCCTGAAAGATGCCGGTTTCGACCGCGAGTCCATAGCCGCGCGCCCGCTCGACGAAGTATTCATACAACTCATTCGCTTTTTCTGGTTCGGCGGCGTCAGTGTAAGAAGGCCTTCGGCCCCGGCGCACATCTCCATAGAGAGTGAATTGCGAGACGACGAGCATCGCGCCTGCGGTGTCTGTGAGCGAAAGATTCATCTTTCCCTGCTCGTCCGCAAACACGCGAAGATTGATGATCTTTTCCGCGAGATAATCGGCATCATCGCGCGTGTCGTCGCGCGAGACTCCAAGCAATACTAAAAAGCCTTCTCTGATCTCGCCGACCACCCGGCCCTCGACTTCGACACTAGCCTGAGCGACTCGCTGAATGACTGCTCGCATAGGCCGGGATAGTGACAGGAATGAATCAATGTTTGCAAGCATTATCCACGCTGCATCTGAGATAATGTNNTCTGACCGAAGGCGATTTCGATACTTGGCGCATCATACTGACGTGGCGCAAGCTGCCAGCTTGCGCGGCTTGAAAGTATGAAAATCGAGGAATCGGCAAGCTGGCAGCTTGCCGGACATTTTCGTGAGGAGAGAAATCATGAAGTTCATGCTTGCAACTATCCTGCTTATGTTTTCCGTCCCCTGCTATCAGGAGACCATGGTCAAAGCCGGACGCACTGTGGCGGTCGAGGGCGGAAGGCTGAAAATCAAATTCGAGGCGGTCGTAGATGACAGCCGCTGCCCGCAGGGAGTCGATTGCATCTGGAGCGGCAACGCGGAAGTCGTTTTGAAAGTGACGACAACAGACGGCAAATCCGCAACTGTAAAACTCAACACCAACCTGAACCCGAAAGAAGTCGACTTTCACGGCTACAAAATAAAGCTGGGGCGACTCAGCCCGTATCCGAAAAAGGATGAAAAGATCGAGCCGTCTCAATACGAAGCCATCCTGATCATCTCGAAGAAATGAGCCGTGGCGGGAAGGACTGAGTTGATGCGCTTTCCGTTGCTTTCGGTGCATGATGAAGCCCGATGCAGGCGGCGACTACGTCGAGCAGACCGAGTATCTGCGAGTCTTCATCAGTCAACTCGGAAGGAAGATAGAATCTGACCCAGCCGCGCCACATTCTCACCGAGCCATGGATCGGCTATCGCTTCGATCCCGGGGCGTGAAGCCGCGGACTCTACGAACTTTTTATAAACCTTTTATCCCGCCTTTATGCGCCCGCTGCCGGATTGAAAGTGTGGCAACCCGTTTGGAAACACGCTATCTTGGCGCTTGTAACAAAACAGCACGAGCTTCTCTTAAAAGGAGACATTCATGAAATTTCACGATGAACCGGCATCAGACAGTGTAGCCAAAGCGACAGATAAAAAAGAACAAGAATGGGGATCGCATCTGAAAAGCTTCTTTTCCGCGGTCACTTTCCTGATGTTGCTTGCAGGAGTTTCGACTGCTCAACAATCCGACGACACGAAAATCAGACGGGCAGTCGACTCAGCGGGCGCATCAGGCGCAGCCGTCACGTCGAACGGCAATGCTGACAATAACCGACCTTCCGAGATGAGCGAGCGCGAGCGGTTGCTGCTTGATCGGATTGAAAAGCTTGAGCGAAGACTCGCCGAGCTTGAATCGCGCGTCACTAAAGCGAGCGCAGAATTTCCGCAGCCGCTCTCAACAAAAACGATTGAAAGAACGCAACCCGCAGAAGCTGTCTCGCAGAATCAATCCGACAGCGACGCGGCTAAGATAGCTCAGGAGGATCGCGGCGCGCTCGATTTCCTTCGCGACACGACATTCAACATCACTCTGGATGGATACTACAGCTATAACTTCAACAACCCGGCCGGCCGCGTCAATCTGCTGCGCGCTTACGACGTATCGCACAACAGCTTCAGTCTGAATCAGGCAGCGATAATCATAGAGCGCGCGCCCGATGTAGAAGCAGGTCGCCGTTTCGGTGTGCGGCTCGATCTGCAATACGGACAGGCGACTGAGACTGTGCAGGGAAATGCGGCGAACGAGTTGCGCCCGCAGGCTTATCGCCCCGTCTGGCAGGCCTACGGCACTTATGTCGCGCCTGTGGGCAATGGATTGACAGTCGATTTCGGCAAGTTCGCCGGGAGCCTCGGATACGAAAGCAATTACACGAAAGACAATCTCAACTATTCGCGCGCTTACGTTTTCAGCCTCCTGCCGTTTTATCATTTCGGATTCCGCGCTCGATATCCGGTCAACGATAAACTGGCTGTGATGTATCACCTGATGAACGGCGCGCAACAGTCTGAAGATTTCAATCGCTTCAAATCGCAGCACGTCGCGTTGATACTCACGCCCACAAAGAGCGTGACGTGGCAGGTGAATTATTACGCCGGACGCGAGCAGCGCGATGTGGTAGCCGTTCTCAATCCGACCTCTCCGACGCTGCCCACTCAACCGGGTCTTCCGACTGAAGACATAAGGCCCGCGCCGAGGGGGAGGTTTCACGTCCTCGACACCTATGCGACGTGGAATGCAAGCGACAATCTCACGCTTGCCGGGGAGTTCGATTATGTCATCAACAGGGTGGAAGATTTCTCGCCGCCGTCGCGCGTGACAGGCGGGGCCGCTTATGCGCGCTATCAGTTCACGCCGGTTTTCGCTCTCGCTGCGCGCGCCGAGTACCTTTCGGATCGCGGCGGGCTGTTCAGCGGAGTGACGCAGGCTTTGAAAGAAGCGACTCTCACCACGGATTTCAAACTTGCCGACGGGTTTTTGCTCAGAGGCGAGTGGCGGCGAGATTTTTCGAATCAGGAATTTTTCCTGAGCCGTTTTCCCGGCATTCGCAGGACGGAGCAAAACACGGCGACAGTCGGGCTGATCTGGTGGTTCGGTCGCAAACAGGGATCATGGTAAGTGAAGGAGAAATAAACTTGCGCGACTCTTACACTCCACCTGGCGGCATGATCCCGCTTCTGAACATAATGCTTGGCGAAGTCATATTCGGACAGTCAGCGCGCTCGCGATGGCACACACTTTTGCACGGCTCGATCATCAATCGCTTTCTGAGAGAAGCGCGCGACGCCACGGTTCAGGTCGTCCCGCTCGGAGATGAATAACGCCTGATCGCTTTATTTTCACTTGGGTGAATATTCGCAAGGTTGCGAAATATTGCGCGATGCCTCTTCCATCTGATTGATCCTCGCACTTGCCATCGAAGGCCCGTCTCATCAAGCCTAAGTCTTTTCTTATCAACGCGCCTTCCACGATTTCGGCTCAACGAAAACATGGCTTCGAGTTTGTGAACGCCATTTGCCCTTGATCCGTGCGAGGCGCTCACGCGCCTTGCAGTTTGCTGACGAAAATAATTGGGCGCACAGCGCGAAATCAGGGTGAGAGTATGGCAACGACGAAAACCGATATCGCCGCGAAGTCACCGGCAGAGAAAAAAACTTCTTCGAAACCCGGCGAGTCCGTAATCGATAAATTTCTTAAAGTATTAAGCTCTGTTCGATTCGGCATCGTGCTGCTGATAATGCTTCTGATCTGCTGCATGATTGGAATGATCATCGTGCAGCAAAACACGGAAGCCTTCAGCGAGTACTTCGCAGGCCTCACGCCCGCTGAGAGAACCATCTACGACAAGTTGGGATTTTTCAATATCTATCATTCGTGGTACTTCACCGCGCTGCTCGCCACAACCGCTCTCAACATAGTTCTTTCTTCCATCGATAGATTCCCTGCGGCGTGGAGCTACATAAGAAAGCCTCGCCTGTCGGCATCGCCCGCATTCATCAGCGCGCAGATGTTCACGGCGACCAAAGAAATGGGCGGCTCTGCGAAATCGGTCGCCGAAAAAATAGCTGACAGGTGGAACGGGCGCGGAATGCGGGCGCGCATAACCGAAGAAGACGATCACATCACCGTATTCGCTCAGCGCAACGTGTGGAACCGACTCGGCGCTTACGCCGTGCATCTGGCGCTGCTTTTGATATTCATCGGCGGATTTTTGACGAGCCGATACGCCGTCGGCGGCGCGATGGACATTCTTCCGGGTCATTCGTCGAATAATTTCAGAACCTTCGATGACGGATCGAGCGAGAGTCGCGCGACAAAAATTCAACTGCCCTTCGAAGTCGAATGCACAGACCTTCAACAGCAACTCATCCGGCCCGAAGGCGGGCTTGATGTGATGAACACGGTCGACTGGTTGAGCTTCATTCAAATCAAAGACAACGGGCAGGAAATCGCGGCGCTTGTTCATCTCAACACGCCTTTCGATTATCGCGGCTATCGCTTCTTTCAATCGAGCTTCACGCCTGAAGGCAACGCCCGCGAAATCACTGTCCAGATGGGCGGGCGCGATGTGACTATGCGGCGCAATCAAGCGGTCGAGGTCGAAGGCGTTGGCCGCGTCTCCTACACAGCTTTTTATCCCGACTTCGCTTTTGAAAGAGGTCGAGCCGTAACCGAATCGGGCGAGTACACGAATCCGGTCGCGGAGCTTAGGATCGAAACCCCAGAAGGCGCGAGGCGCGCTTACGCTTTCAACCGGGTGATGCTCGACGCGCAGACGGAAGCGAAGGATGAAAAAATACTGCTCCGTAGTTTCGAAAAAGTCGCCACATCGCACACGCTGACCATTCAGTACGATCCTGGAAGATTGCCTGTCTACTGGGGATTCGGGCTGCTCACGGTCGCCCTCAGCGCGGTGTTTTTCTTCTCGCACCAGAGGATGTGGGCTGTCGTGGAGACGGAGGGCAGAAAATCGAAAATTCATTTCGGCGGAAACACGAATCGCAACCGGCCAGCTTTCGAGGGCCGTTTCAATCTGCTGGTCAAATCAGCCATCGAACGAGGTGAAGCTAATGAGTAGAGCAATCAAACACAGCGAAGCGCTGATGCCTGAAATCGAATCGAGCTTTGTGGAAAAGCTCACGTCACTCTGGCCGGTCATCGCTCCGCTCGCTTTAGCCGTTGTTTTGATACTCGCGCGGCTCTACGCGGGGCCGCGCGGATTTCTTTATGAAGGCGCGCTGACCGTTCTTGCGCTTATATGTTATATGAGCGCGGCAGTTATCTTCGTGACGAATCTTTTCGCAAAAGAGCGCGTGCTTTCGCGGCTCGGCATGATCACTCTGGCCGCGGGCCTGTGCTTCAATCTCGCGGGATGGATGATTCGCTGGATCGAAGCTGCGGAGGCCGAAGCGTGGCGAGGCGGCATAAACGGAGTCTGGCGTTACTTCCCTCTCGATAATCTCTACCCGCTCACGCTGGGCTTTTGCTTCGGCGCGGCGATCACGACTATGGTCATCATTCGCAAGCCCAGATATGAATTCGTGGGCGCGCTTTCGATGCCGATAGTCACCGTCATCATGACGCTTGCCATACTCCTGGGCAATGCGATCAACACGCTTCCGCCGATACTCGACAGCTACTGGCGACCGATTCACGTTTCCATCGCGACCATCGGATATGGGGTGTGTCTTGTAAGCTTCGGGCTTGCGTTCGCTTACTTGCTCAAGGACGGCGTCCGCTCGGAAGCGATGGCTATAGGCGCGGCTCTGTTCGGTCTGCTCATCTACGGAACAGTCGGGCGATTCGGCGTGCCTTTTCATGCGGAGTATGGCGTGTCGCTCTTTTTCGGAAAGACCTCGCTTCCGGTTCGCTCCACGCTTCCGGGAGTGGGAGAGTTGATGGCCCTGACGCTTGCGGTGATCGTTGCCGCCACTGCGCTCTTCGCCGTTGACTGGATCAAGCAGGATGAAAAAGCGAAGCGATGGGCATGGAGAGCGTTTCGCGTCGCGGTCGTATTGCAGGCGGCAGTCGTCGGGCTGCTTTTTTATCAGGTGAAAAACGTCGCCAACCCGGCTCTCGGCGTGCCTGAGCGCGAGCTTGCGGGATTTGGCCAATGGCTTGCCAAACAGACGCAATCGATGGCGATGCCGGGAAGCGAATCAGAGATGGCTCGCCACTGGATCGCGGATAATGCCGCAAGCCTGACTCTCAGTTTGAAATCGAATCCGGTAGAGGTGGGCGGGTTGATAGGGCTGTTCGTCGCGCTGCTTCTGGTGGCGCTCTTTGCGTGGAAGCGCGACGATGTGATGTCGGCTATGCCATCGCTTTCTTCGATAGACGCTTTGCTTTACAAAAGCGTGAGCGTGGCTTTTCCGCTGTTGACATTGTTGCTCATCACTGGAGCGGTGTGGGCGAACGAGTCGTGGGGGCGTTACTGGGGATGGGATCCTAAGGAGGTCGGGGCGCTAGTGGCGTGGATGGCTTATGCGGGATTTCTGCACACGAGGGTTTCTCACGGATGGCGCGGAAGGCGCAGCGCGTATTTCGCGATGCTCGGATTCGCGCTCGTCATCTTCACCTGGCTCGGCGTGAGCTACCTCCTTCCGGGGCTTCACTCTTACGCATAAGGCGAATAGCGGGATGCAGAGGGCCTCGGCTCTCTGCATCTCGCCTTGATTTTCTGCCATCGGTTTTCGATCTCGAACTAAGGTGTTACTTCGAAGGTTATCGTCGCGTTGCGAACGCGGCCCATCTCGTCGCGCCCGGTGAAAGCGATATCATATAGCCCCGGAGCTACAGATTTTTTCACTTTTATGTTGAATCCTACGCTTGAGGAGACGGTCGACTGTTGCTGCGGCGACCGGAGCTTCACGCCCGAAGGCAGCGATTCGGCAAGAGAGACAGTCACCGCTTCGGTGAAGCCTCTCACCCGGCTGATATTTATAATCAGTCGCCCTTTCTTGCCTCTGCGAATCACAGGAGGCTCTCCTGCTGCCAGAGCGAAATCAGGCGCGGAAGATTCTCCGGGCGGCAGCAGGAGAGCGGCGATCACTTCGAGGTTGGCGGGCGAATCGTCATTCCACACAAAGAAAAGTTCGTCGCTCTGGTTGACGCCGATAAATGGCGAGGTAGAGACTCCGACATTGTTCGAGACGTTGATCGGCAATCCGAACGATTTGCCTCCGTCAGTCGAGTGCGCGAAGAAAATTTCCTGATTCGATCCGTCGAATTCTTCCCACGCGACGCTGACGCGCCCGCGCGAATCGATAGCTGTAAACGCGATCGATGAAGAACCCGCTGTGCGGGAAACATTGATCGGAGCGCTGAAGGATTTCCCTTTGTCGCTCGATCTCGTGAGCAGGATTTCGAAATTCGATGGAGTTGACGAGAGAGCAGTGAAAGCCACATAAACCACATCGTTACGATCCACAATCAGGTGCGGGCTGAAACGGCTCTCTTCGGCAAGCGTCCTGGGCGCGCTGAAGTTCTGGCCGTCGGCAGCCACAATCAGCCGCGCTTTCGGGTCTGAAAGCTCCTGAGTGGTAGGCGAGACCAGCGTGGCTTTCCACGCGTTGTATGTGACATACACCGTGCCGGTCGAATCGAATGCCACCGCAGGCGGCTCAGGGACATAATCCGACGAATCGCCAATCTGCACAGGGGCGGAAAAACTCCTGCCTCCGTCCGTTGAGCGCATCGCGAACAAAGGGAACTGGGTGGAACTTACGCGACGTGAATAAACCACTACTATGTCGCCATTTTTGCTCACTGCGCTCCTGAGCAGGAAGAACGAACTTTGCTCGCTGGGAATTATCGTCGGAGAAGAAAAGGTGCTGCCGCCATCCGTAGACCTGACCGCGTGTAATGAAGATGTAAAACCTTCGAGGTAGAAGACGATCAGGCTGCCGTCGGGAAGAATTTCGAATCGGGCGAAGGTGGAAAGCGTCCGAGGGCCAGCCAATATATCGACCGCCTCTGAGAAAGTCTTTCCCCCATCGATTGACTTCGAGAAGAACACAGACTTTCTAAATCCCGTCAGTTGGTCTTCCTCATCGTAGCGCCAGAAGACGTAAATGGTCCCGAAGGGATCGATTTTCAAAGCAGGCAGAGAAAAAGACCCTCCGCTCGGCACCCCTGTGCTCGGCGATAACCTGACGGGTTTCGAATAAGTCCTGCCTCCATCCGCCGACTGCGTGTAATAAACCGCGTACTTCCCAAACCCTTTACTCGTGTCGTCGTAGAAAGCAAGGTGTATCGTCCCGGAGGAATCGATCTGAGGCGGCTCCCTGAGGAAAGTATAACCGGACAGCCGGGAGATGTTAGATGGCGCCGCCACAGCAGGATAAGCCGGGTCGAAGACGCTCAACCACATATTGGTCTTTCTGACCGTACCTCCATTCTCTGCCAAAACCGTGATCAGATAAACGCCCGGTCGCGTATTGCCGGTCGTCGTTATCGTAAGCGAGGCTCTCCGTCCCGCTGCGACGGACGCATCAGCAAAGCTATAAGTGATCCCTTCGATATCAGGCGAAGCGGACAGTGTGAGCGGCCCGGAAAAGCCATTCGTCGCGCTTGTGGAGAAATCCAGTCTGATCGAATTACCCGCGACCAGGCTTTCGTAAACGCTGTTGGCCGATATGTTGAAATCCGCAGCGAGCGTATCGACATTGGTTGGCACGGTTGTGAAATAAACATCCGGGTCGCTCGCTCGCTCGTCGCTCCAGCAGGTGAAGAATGTGTCGCCTTGCGCTGCCAGCCCGTCATAGTCCCCATGATAGCTTCCGAGCTCTGACGGGCCGAAAGCCCAGTTGTGATCCGTCAGCCGGAAATTCTTTTTGAAGCTCGCTCCTCCATCCGTTGAGATCGTCATATAGACATCGGTCAGGACATCGTTGGCAGGGTCATTTCGGCGATCCCACCATTTGATGCCCAGAGCGCCGCCGTCCGCCGCCGCGATAGCGGGCAGATGTTGAGTCGTATTCGTATCGTCGTCATTTAGTTTCACAGGGGCGCTGAAACTCGCTCCTCCATCGGTCGAGCGGATGTAAAAGATGTCGGATCGATCCAGCCCCGGGAATTTCGGCGTCGCACAGTAAACGACATGCACGAAGTTGTTTTTGTCTACCGCGATGGCGGGCCAGCTATTGGCTCTGACATCGTACATTCCAGTCACCACCCTGATTCCGTATAAGACCGCGATCATTTTTGGCCCGCTGAACGAGGCTCCGCCATCGGTGGATTTCACAATCGCGATTCCGTTTTCTTCGCTGAAGTTGAAAGAGACAAGGTAAGCGACATAGACATCGCCGTTGGGGGCTACGGCAGGCATCGAGCCTTGGATCGTGGCTGACCCTGACAGATTCACCCACGATCCGAAGCTGAGTCCCCCGTCGGTGGAGCGGGAAAAAGCAATGAAGCGGTTCAAGGACGTCCAGCTTACATAGACATTGCCCCTGAATTGGGAGCTTGAGCCGCGGTCTACGGCGATCCATTCCTTATCCTGAAAACCGGTGAGGCTGGTGCTGGCATTGGCGGGAAGAGAAAAAGTCGCTCCGTTGTCGGTCGATTTCGCCACTCCGATGATGCTTTTGCTTTGGCCTTGGGTTCCGGTCAGGTCGATGCGGCTGAGCGTGGCATAGTAAAGCTCGCCATCAGGCCCGAATGCCACGACGCCATCGCCGCGGTTCTGGCCATCGACGGGAGGAGGTATTCTTCTGTGAGTGAACGATGCTCCGCCATTGGTGGAAAAAGCATATCCTGAATTGTTCTCGCTTGCGTCGTTGAAGCTGATGACGATGTTCGATCCGTTGACGGCGATGCTCGTCTCGCTTTGAGTATGGCCCATCTCGTCTATAGCCGGATCATTGACGCGAAAGTTGCTCGATGAGGTGAGCAACGCCGCGGTGGCTCGCCGGACGGGCAATCGCTCCCTGGGGCGATCCTTTCCTTTTTCGGATCCGATTCTTATACGCCTGACAGTCGATATTTCCGCAGGAGTTTTGTGGCGGAACGGGTCCATCTCGCCATAGATGGGATCGATGCTCTCGATCTCTTCCCTTTCTCTTTCTTCTCGACTTTGAGGCAACAAGCCTGATAACAGACGCCCGTTTGCGAGCAGAGCCGCCCGCTCTCCACCGGCAGACAGACGGTCGAATACATCGGGGGCAAGCAGCCATTCCTTTCCGGAGTCACTTCTATCGACTCTTACAGCCTTGTCATTACGGTTGAAATCAATGGCGCTCGTTGACAGAAGTGAGAGGAGAACCAGAACCCAATATTTCCTCATCATACTCAACCTCGCTTTGCAGTGAATTGATTAATCAAAGATTCCGGTACAATAACAATAATTCCTCATTGTACTCAACCTTGCTTTGCGGTAGCGAATATGACCGCGTCGATAGACTATCTGATTCCCCCTCTGCCAGTCATGACGCGCGCCAAAAGCCTATCTCGAATGCATAAACAATAGTCGAAAGCGATTCTGCTGCATACCCCCTGAGTTTTTTCATCCCGCGTGGCGGCAGAAAGCCGCGCGAATTTTCGCCCATCTGTTTGCGCGATTATCCACACCACGACGAGTTGAAGCCGTTGATTTTTTCTTACCCTGAAAAAAAGCCCTCGCGCAAACTGTGTGATGGTAACGATAAGCCCCTTCGCTTCAATCACGCGCATCGCTCTTTCAGTTTGTGAACGCCAATTGCTCGCGAGCAGAACGAAGTGTTTTACGTTAAACCAAGCGCCGCTCAGGAAGTGACGGCGCTCACAGCGAGATGAGGAGGCAAAACCATGGGCCAGTTGAAAATTCTCAAGGCTGCTCTGATAGGAAGCTGGATTTTAGGCGCGACGCTCTGGGCAGCTTCAAGCTCGTTCTCTAAACCAGCCGATACGGACAAGACGCCCGCGACGGCAAACTACAACGCGGATGATTACGTCGGGACGGAAACCTGCAAATCCTGCCACGAAGATCACTTCGTGAGCTTTGCGAAAACGGCTCATGCCAAGTTGGAAAAAGCGGGATGGAAAGCGGAGCGACAGGGGTGCGAATCCTGCCACGGGCCGGGCAAGGCTCACGTCGAGGGCGGCGGCGATAAATCGAAAATAAGAACTTTCGAAAATGAATCGCCCAAGCAAATCTCCGAAAATTGTCTTGAGTGCCATGCGGGAAAAGAAGAACACAACAGCTATCGAAGGGGCGAACACTGGCGCAACGATGTAGGCTGCATCGATTGCCACTCGCCGCACCTCACAACCAGAGACAAAGTTGCGGGGCCGCTCACCCCTGCAAGCGATGCGCCGTCTTCGCTGCAATCGATCACCCGATTCCCGTCTCATTCGGCTGATCTGCCTCCGCAACGGATGCTCATAAAACCTCAGCCGCAGTTGTGCCTGACCTGCCACAACGAAACGAAGGCGCAATTCACCCAGCCATTCCATCACAAGGTTTTAGAAGGCGCGATGAACTGCTCGGATTGTCACAACCCGCACGGCGGATTCGAGCAGAAGCAGACGCGGCTCAATACCGGGGCGGACGCAGCTTGTGTGAAATGCCACTCTGACAAACAAGGGCCGTTCGTCTTTGAACACGCGCCGCTAAAAGTCGAAGGCTGCACCGCCTGCCACACCCCGCACGGGGCGAACAATCCGAAGATGCTCAAGCGAAATGAAGTGCGGCAACTCTGTCTCGAGTGCCACACCAACACGAGCACACTCAGTGAAGGAACGCCGGGTACGCCCAGTTTTCATAACCTGGCGACCGCGCGGTTCCAGAACTGCACCATCTGTCACGTGAAAATTCACGGCTCGAACACGCATCCTTTCTTCTTCAGATAAGGGCAGCGTCCGTTTAAGTAGAGGAGGCACAGAAGTCATGAAAAGCAAACTCACAGGATTTCTTCTTTCAGGATTGATTCTCATCCTGGCGACTGTCGCCGAGGCGCAGGACTCCAACGGTGGAGACAAAGCTCAAAAGACAGCAGAGAGCGCGCAGGTCGGGCCTTACACCGTCAACTCGAGCATCGAGATAGGGGTGCGCGGCAGAGTCTTCGATGGCGACATCGATAAGTATCGCAGCGATCTCAACTACACTTCAGGCTTTCGCGTTTTCGATACGAGCTTCCTGATGAAGGCCGCGGGCAATGACGGCTTTCTGTTCGATACTCTTATGGTAAGCTCTTTCGGCTGGGGCGGCGATCCCAACAAGTACCTCCGCGTCAACGCGGAGAAAACGAAATGGTATCGCTTCGACGCTAACTATCGCCGACTGGATTACTACAACAGCCTGACTAACCACGCGCTCAACCAGCACATCTCGGACACGGAGTTCCGACAGGGCGATTTCGATCTTGTAGTGTTGCCGCAGAACGAGCGGATAAAATTCAACCTCGGGTATTCGCTCAATCGCAACAGCGGTCCGACGTTTACGACTTACGATTATGCGCGCGATGAATTTCCCGTACTCGCGCCCACGAGGTTCGAGGCCAACGAGTACCGGGTAGGAGTAGACGCCCGAGTGTGGGTCTTCGATCTTTCGTTCCAGCAGGGGTGGCGATTCTTCAAGGAGGACACCACCTACTCGATAGACGTTCCCCAGGTCGGCAACAATCCCCTGAACACGAGCGCGCTTAACACTTTTCACCGCGAGCTTCCCACGCGCGGCACGACACCCTTTACCCGTCTGAGCGCGCACACGATGCTGGCTAAAAAAGTCGACTTCACGGGCCGCTTCATTTACACGAGCAGCGAGACTGAGTACACATTGTTTGAGACCCTGACGGGCAGGGATTTTTCCGGCAACAACGTCGTGCTCGACAGTTTCATCATCAACGGACAGGCCAAGCGACCAAACGCTCTGGGCGATGTGGGCGTGACGGTTTTCGCGACCGACAAGCTGAGAATATCCGACACGTTTCGCATAAACACGTTTCGAATCAACGGCGGACAGAACCTCCTCGAAGCCTTGCTTCGAACGCGAACGACTGCCGCAGGGACGGTCACGCTGCCGCCTGTGTTCGTCGACAACCGGTCGTTCCGCACGACGAAGTATCGTCAGGCGGTCAACCTTTTCGAAGTGGACTATGCTTTTCATCCGCGTTTTTCGGCACACTTCGGCCACCGCTACAGTGACCGGCGCATAGAGCTTGCCGCTTTCAATCCGACGACCGCAGAACCGGTGCCGGGCGAGTTCGAAAGAGAAGAGTTCGACAACCGCACCAACGCGTACATATTCGGTTTCCGCGCGAAGCCTTTGAAGTTGTGGTCGGTCTACTTCGATATGGAAAAGGGCGAAGCCGACAACGTCTTCACGCGGGTCGCTAATTACGACTATACCAATTTCCGCGTGCGGAGCATATTCCGCCCGACCAGCAGGCTTTCCATCAACACCTCGCTCGTCACGCGCGACAACACCAATCCAGCGATGACCGAAGACACCCCTCCGCGCGAGTTCGGCGCGGACATCAACACTCGCATATTCACTTCCACAGTCGATTGGACTCCTACGGGGAAGTATTCGTTCGGAGGCGGTTACACCTACACGCATTTGACGAGCGAAGCGGCGATCATCTTTTTTACCGCAGGCGTAAGGACCGAGGGGTTCAGTCGTTACTTCGTGCGGGATCATTTCTTCTTTCTCTCGACCTACATCGAGTTTCACCCGCGGGCGAAGTTTTACGGCGCTTATCGCATACACCGAGACACGGGACAAAGCGACCGCCTTTCAGAGCCGACCGTTTTGATCGCGTCTTATCCGCAGCAGTTCCAGTCTCCCGAAATGAAGCTTTCAGTAAGGCTGCACAACCGGCTCGACTGGATCGCGGGGTATCAGTACTTCGACTTCAAGGAGAGGTTCATAAACCTTCAGCACTACCGGGCGCATCTGCCCTACACGTCGCTGCGGTTTTATTTCGGGCGACCTGACGGGCAGTGATTCAATGAGTTGTTTGTGTAAGTCAGGAGGCTTGCAGATGAGAGCCTCGAAGAGTGAAGGAGCGGCTGAACGCCAGCCGCTTATGGCAAGGACAAAGCTAGAGGTGCATTCGCGATGAAGGAAGCCAAAAGTTATCCCCTGCGGGGAAACTGAGAAAATCAGATGCCACACTCCGCAGGGAGCGATTCATAAACGAAGGAGGTGGCAATAATGAAGAAACTAGCGCAATTGGTTTTTCTGGCTCTCTTTTTCGTAGGTCTACTGGCTTTAACGCAAACAACCTGGGCGCAGGGGACTCCGCAGCCC
>DLHY01000010.1 GCA_002483445.1 Blastocatellia bacterium UBA7656 | reverse complement strand
CGCAAGCCGTCAGCTTGCGCCACGCATTCATAATATCGGCCATCATCTTTGCCCTGATCACTGCGCCGCTCGTGACAGTGGTTTGTCAGACTGAACAGGCCGCCGATCCGTCCTTCGCCACACGAAAGAAAATAGTCAGCGGAGGTATCGTCGTCGAATTCGATCTGGAGCCTGCCGATCCTTCTAAAAAATCATCCGCGCTCAAAGAAGGCGAAGATATCACTTTTCGATTCAAACTCAGCGACGAGGCTACGGGAACGCCTCTGCAAAAATCCTACCCGGCAGGGTGGGTCAGCCTGCGCCGCGAAGGCGACCCGTCGGACTGCGGGAAAAAGATAGCCACTTTCATCGGTGGAGGATTGACCGCCCGCGCCGATTTGGATCTGAACTCTTATTATGTGCTGGCCTTGAATCAGGACTCGACCATAACCGTTGTCGATCCGCTTTTCGAATTCGGCGGCACTAAACTCCTCGCTCTCGTCGCTCTCAAAAGCGTGGGCGAGGATTGGGCGCTCACGTCCGATCAGTCGAGACTGTTCGTCTCGATGCCCGATTCCAATCAGGTCGCCGTCATCGATACCGCGCTGTGGAAAGTGATGACAAACCTCGATGTCGGGCCACGCCCTGCGCGCCTCGCGCTTCAGCCCGATGAGCAATACCTCTGGGCGACATACAGTGAAGCGGCGGATTCGGGAGTCGCCGTCATCGCTGCTTCGACGCTCAAGGTGGCGGCGCGAATCCCTACAGGAAGGGGCCAGCACGAAATCAGCTTCAGCGGCGATAACCGTTTCGCCTTCGTCACCAATCCCGCTGATGGAACCGTTTCGGTCATCGACATCAAGACTCTTGCAAAAATCAAAGACATCGCGACGGGCGGAAATCCAGTCTCCGTAGCTTCATCGAATATGAGCAAACTCGTTTATGTAGCGAACCGCGAAGGCTCTATAGTCGCCATCGATTCGGCCAGACTCAACACGGTCGCCAGCGCGCGGACGGAAGCGGGACTCACACAAATCAGAGTCAGCCCGAATGGTCGATACGCCTTCGCGGTGAATTCGGAAAAGAACGCGGTCTACATACTCGACCTCTCGACCACCCGCATCATTCACCGCGTCGAGGTTGAAAAAGAACCCGATCAAATCACCTTTTCATACACGCTGGCTTATGTCCGACACAAAGGGAGCGAGCATGTTTTGATGATCCCTCTCGATCAGATCGGGGAGGGCAAGTCCGTTCTGCCAGCCGATTTCCCTGGCGGACAGACGGCGTTCGGACGAGCGAGGCGACCGAGCATCGCCGATGGAATAATTCAGGCTCCGGGCGCGAATGCGGTTCTGGTGGCCAATCCTGCGGATAAGACGATCTACTACTACAAGGAAGGCATGGCGGCTCCGATGGGGAACTTCAGCAACTACGGGCGCGAGCCGCGAGCCGCGATGGTCGTCGACCGCAGCCTCAAAGAGCGATCTCCGGGAGTCTACTCGACAACAGTGAGACTGCCGCGCTCAGGTCGTTATGATGTGGCTTTCTTTCTCGACTCTCCTCGCGTAATTCATTGCTTCGGCCTCGTGGTCGCCTTTGATGATGATCCGGCGCGGGGCGGCAGACTCGTCGAGGTCGAGCCGCTCATCAAAGATCGCGCCGTCAAAGTCGGCAAAGAGATTTCTCTGCGATACAAACTGAGCGATCCGCGAACCAAAGCGCCCAGGAACGGTTTGAATGATGTTGAAGTTTTAGTCTTCCTCGCTCCCGGCATCTGGCAATACCGCAAGCTGGCGCAATCGATAGGCGACGGCGTGTATGAAATATCTTTCACTCCGCCCAAAGCAGGAGTGTATTATGTCTTCGCGCAATGCCCTTCACAAGGAGTCCGATTCAATCAGGCGACTTACGTGATACTTGAGGCCGAAGAAGATAAGGCAACGCCTTCGAAGCAATGAGCCAAATGGAGGTTTCCTGCAATGACTGATAAAAACGCATTCAATAACTCATTCATAAGGCCAGCCGCGAAGTCGATTTCAGTTCTCGTCGCTGCGATGATTTGTTTCCTTCTCAGTCCGCCGTCTTACGCTCAGGAGCATCAGCACCATCATCCGACCCAAAAGCCTGAGAGCGAAAGCGCGATGATGAAGCTATCGATTCCCGATGTCGAGCTTTTGGATCAGGAAGGCAAGTCAGTCCATTTTTACAGCGATCTGATCAAAGGCAAGACGGTGGCGATAAACTTCATCTTCACCACCTGCACGACTATCTGCCCGCCGATGGCTGCTACCTTTTCAAGGGTGCAGGCCCTTTTGGAGCGCCGATTGGGAAAAGACTTCTTCCTGATTTCCGTGAGCGTAGACCCGGTGACCGATACTCCCGAACGACTTAGTTCCTGGAGCGCGAAGTTCGACCGCAAACAGGGCTGGACGCTGGTGACGGGCAGAAAATCGGAAGTCGACAGATTGCTCAAATCTCTCGGCGCGTATACTTCCACGAAGGAAGATCATACGCCTCTGGTCATCATCGGCAACGATGCGAGCGGAACGTGGACGCGCGCTTACGGGCTTGCTCCGGCAGCGAAACTGGCAGGCATAATCGATGCGGCTATCGATAAGCCGGAATCACGGACTGAAGGAAAACCGAAATGAAACGAGTCTTCTTTATAATGATCGCTCTGATGGCTGGTCTTCTGGCCACGGGTTTGCAGCCTTCCCAAGCGCGCCCGCGACAGGAAAAAAGCGCAGCCGATACGCCCGCGAAGAATTATTTCACTGATGTGATGCTGGTCAATCAATCGGGCGAGAAGTTGCGCTTCTACACCGATCTGATCAAAGGCCGTGTGATAATCATCAATGTCTTTTTCAGTTCGTGCCATGGCAGTTGCCCGGTGATGATGGGAACGTTTCAAAAAATTCAGGACTGGCTCGGCGACCGGTTGGGCAAAGACGTGTATCTCATATCGATGTCAGTCGACCCGCAGATGGACACGCCTGAAAAGCTCAAAGAGTACGCCGCGCAATTGAAGGCAAGACCGGGCTGGCATTTCGTGACCGGAGAGAAGAAGAATCTTGAGATGGCCCTGCGCAAGATCGGCCAATACGTCCAAGTCAGGGAAGACCACTCGAACATCTTCATCATAGGCAACGAGACGACCGGACTGTGGAAAAAAGCGTTCGGCCTTGCCAAAATCGAAGACATAATCACGGTCGTCGAGAGCGTGCTCAACGACAAGGGCTGAATCGACCTTGAAAATGAGCGACATTGAGCAAAGAGAGAAGAGAAAAACCAAAGAATCCGTCGCTTGCGCAAAGCCTCTTCTCTGCGTGGACTCTGCGTCTCTGCGCCTCTGCGTCAGGAACCCCTTTTGCCATTCATGCATCGGCAAGGCGTTGTAAAACCATAATCCTCGCCTTCTCATTTCTGGCCTTAGCCGCGCTTCCTTCCGAATCACACCTGTCGGCTCTGCATCAGGACGGACGACTGACCGATGAAGAACGGCGCGGCCAGCAAATCTATCGGCGCGGCGTCAGCCCTTCGGGAAAAGAAATCAAAGCCATGATCGGCGATTCTGCGGACGCGCTCCCTGCCTCCACTCTCGCCTGCGTCAATTGCCACGGCAGGGACGGGGCGGGCAAACCCGAAGGGGGCGTCGTTCCGTCGAACCTGACCTGGGACGCGCTCACAAGACCTTATGAAGTGACTGCGGCAATTGGTCGAAAGCACCCTCCATACACAGAGAAACTGCTCAAGCGCGCTATCACATTGGGAATAGATTCAGGCGGCAACCGTCTGCATCCTGCGATGCCCCGATATCAAATGTCGCAGGAAGACGCCGCGGATTTGATCGCCTACATTAAAAAGATCGGGCGCGACCTCGACCCCGGCCTGACGGAAACGAGCATCAGCATCGGGACGATAATAGTGAGCGACGGTCGCTTCGCTGATATGACCCAATCGGTCAAAGCGGCTCTCAGAGCCTATTTCGACGAGATCAACAAACAGGGAGGCATTTTCAATCGCCGTTTGGATTTGAAAACGATTGAATCGCCTGAATCGCCCGCTGAGAGAGTGAAAGCGTTGAAGCAAGCTGTCGAAAGCGATCAGGTGTTCGCACTGGCGAGCGTTTTTATGGCGGGCGCTGATGAAGAGATCGCCGCATTCTGCAAGGCGGAAGAGATTCCTCTCATCGGCGCGTTCACGCTCGACCCGCAGGCGGCTTCGCCTGTCAATCCGTTCGTTTTTTATATCCATTCGGGGCTTGGCGATGAAGCCAAAGCTCTTGGCCGATTCGCCGCAGAAAAATATGCGGCGAATAATCCTGTGGCCGTCATACTTCACACCGAAGATGAACCGGCTCGCGCCGCGGCTGCGGCGATAAAAGAGCGATGCGAGGAATCGAACTGGAGCGCGGTGGAAATGATCGAAGCGCAACGCGAGCAGTTCGACGCGGCGGAGATGGTTCAAAGACTGATCAAAAAGCGAGTCGAGGCGATATTTTTTCTTGCGCCCAACGAGGTTCAAAAATCTTTTATAGAGCAGGCTGAGAAATCGACCCTTAGACCGATTTTTTTCGTCCCCGGCTCGCTTGCAGGCAGAGAGATCATCGCCGGGGCAGCAGGCTGGCAGGTTTTTCTGTCGATGACAGCTTTGCCTTCGGATCGAACTGAGGAAGGATTGGCTGAATACCAGAGGCTTGCCCGCGAGCATAATCTTCCGGCGAGGCATCTGGCCAGTCAGCTTTCGGCGCTCGCTTCGGCCAGAATTTTTGTCGAAGGGCTTCGTCGCGCCGGACGCGACGCCAGCCGCCAGAGATTGATCCGGTCGCTCGAAGGTCTGTACAAATTTCAGACCGGCCTGACCGCTCCGATAACTTACAACGTCAACCGGCGCATCGGCTGTCGCGGAGCCTGCATCGTCACTGTGGATCGCAAAAACGGGAGCCTCCTTCCGGTGAGCGAATGGCTTGAGCCGAAATGAGAGCCGCGCCATCAATCGTAAAAATCGAATAGCCTCGCAGGTTCGCTCCTCGCCGTATCAAAGAAACCCTGCGCCCTCACTTCAATGAGCCGCCTCTCAAGGGCATATCCGCCTTGAAAGAATCAAGCCCGGCTATATAATGTCACTTCACTTACCATTTGTTGAGGGAGTTTTTGCTCATTTTGCGCGATATAAAAATGGGCGGGGGAAGTTTGCAATAATACCTGACCGAACTCTATCGACATCGGCTTGATAGCGCATCGAGATGGTGTATTGGTTCGCTTCGAACTTGTTTAATCAGCATGGCAGCAGGCAGTTACAGAAGGAGTCATCGAAGTCATCAGAGACGACGCTCGGAAAGTATGAAAAACAGGTAACGACTCCATATAACGGACTCCAGACTCCAGACTCTCGACTCCAGACTTTTTGATATGTTCTTTATCAGGTAATTCATGGGGAGGCGCGATGCCAGTGGCTACTAACACACACGCAGAAATCCACAACAATCAATTCTTCCCAGCCGCAGTTTCAGAACTCAGCCGCGAAGCGCAGGAAACAAAATTGCTTTTGAATCGTCTGGCCGAAGGCGATCACGCCGCATTCTGGCCGCTGTGGGAGCAGCATAAGAAACATCTCTACACTATCTGCCTCAATCAGATGAAGGGTATGCATAATGATGCGGAGGATGCGCTCAGCGAGGCTATGCTCAAAGCCTGGCATCAGTTGCCGCGATATGCCTGCTATATCGAGAACTGCAAAGCATGGCTGACCCGATTGACCTATAACCTCTGCAAGGATGTTCATAAGAGATCGAAAAGGTTAGTCGCCGCAGAAGAGATCGAAGCGATCAGGGATAAGGTTACGGGCGGGCCGCAATATTTTCGCGCAGACCAGACCATGGAATCGCCCGAAGATGCGATACTGCGCCGCGAGGTGGAACTATACCTCCTGCACGCGATCAATAAATTGCCTGTCCATCTTCGAGACCTTTTCATTCTTCGCGTCATTCAGGAGCGGACTTATCCGGAGCTTGCCGAGCAGTTCACCATCTCGGTTGAAAACGCCAGGAAGCGAATACAGAAGGCGCGAGGAATTCTCCAGAAAGAGATCGCCCTTTACTTCTCAGGAGGGAAACCTCCGATTCCAAAAAAACCGTCGCGCGATGAGATCGCCTGCCTCAAGGCTTCCGAGAAATCTGGCCTCGAGGAAAAAGGCGAGATACGAGTCGCCATCAATGCCACGCGCGTACTGAGCATCACCCTCGCCTCCGGGGAAGCGAAAGCCATTCATCTCTTCCTGAGTCACATACCGGCCAGACCTCAGACGAGACTCAACACCCTGGGCGAGTACATACAGCGCCACCCGCGCGGATGGAAAAAACGCCTGGAACGAGCGGGCCTTCTTTACACGACGGGTTGTTGGGACGAAGCGATCAGAGAATATCGCGAAGTGCTGAGAATCCAGCCCCGGTCAGTCAGCGTTTGCGTGCAGCTAGGCAATACTTTGCATTTGATGGGCAGGGATGAAGAGGCAGTATCAGCTTATGAAATGGCTCTGCACGCGACTCGCAGCGAAGGCACACGTTTTCATTTGAACGGATTGATCGCCGTCTGTCAGCGGCAATACAGAGAGGCAATCGACAGTTTTAAGAAAGCGGCATCAAGAGAGCCGCACAATGCCATACACTGGCTTCGAGTCGGCATGACCTGTCTGTCCGCAGGCCGTCCGGCGAGCGCGATTCAAGCCTTCGATGAGGCACTAAAAATCAATCCCGATGATATCATGGCGCTGACCGAAAGTTACGTCGCGTTGCGCGCTCTGGATCGCGACGAGGAGGCCAGACAGCGCGCAGAGCGGGTGTTGAGGGTTTGTCCCGGCGATGTTCCCGCGCTCAAGCGAATGGCGGATCATCGTTGTCGAGAGGGAAAGAAAACCCATCAGCTTATTCTGTGCGCTCTGCGGCTCGCTCCGAACGCGACTGAAATAACAGATTCACTGGCCCGGTATCATATATCTCGAAGAGAGTGGGATAATGGGCTGCCTTTTCCGGCGCGTCGGCGGTTGTTGCGCGGCAGCGCGTCTGCCATCAACGCTTTCAGGCAGAATCCTCTTCTGCGCGAAAGCGACACCATCAGCTATCAGGTAGCTTATGAGATTATGACCTCTAAGCATCAGTCAGAGATTTAGAGTCGTGATTGGTTGATGCTGTCCTGCCTTCCGGCTCACCATTGACAGTTCGCAGAAGCCAAACCACAATGCCTTTGCAAAAACAAACGAGGTCAGGTGAAAGCCTGCAATCTCAAACTCGCGACTGCGCGAATCCTCCGGCGAAACAGTGGATACGGATTCGGCATCTTCGAGAAGGAGATACGGAATGAGAAACACCACCGTACGCGCTTCGAACAAAAAAACAGTCGTCGCTCTCATAGCTCTGCTCATCATCGCGTCGGCAGCTTCCATCGCTCAGGATCGCCTCAAGGCGATGCCCGGTTATGAGCAGTATCAGAAGATGGGCCGCGAGATTCCCGGCTCCGTGAAGATGGGATCGCTCGCTGTCAAATGGCTCGACGGCGGCAAAGCTTTCGAATATCGCAAGGATGGCAAAACTTTTCGCTATGACATAGCCGCACGCAGCGCGACCGAATCCGCGCCCTCGACGGCTGACACAGGGGATCAGAGCGGAAGACCCGAAGGCCGCAGACCGCAGGGCGGGCCTGCGCGCGGGCGGCAGTTCGATTCCGCCCTATCACCTGACAAAAAGCTCAAGGCTTTTTATCGAGACCGCAATCTATGGCTCGGCGAGGCCAGTGGCGCGAATGAATCTGCCATCACGACCGATGGCAGCGAGAAGACTCGCATCAAGTACGGCGTGGCAAGCTGGGTTTACGGCGAAGAGCTTGATCAAAATACCGCGATGTGGTGGTCGCCCAACAGCAAAAAGGTCGCTTACTATCGCTTCGATGAAAGTCAGGTGCCGGATTACTACCTGCAACTCGATCAGACGCGACTGCAAAGCAAGATGGACATCGAAGCCTATCCGAAAGCGGGCGCGCCGAATCCGGTCGCGGATATTTTCATATACGATCTCGATACGAAAAAAAACGTGCGGGTCGATGCGCGCGATGGAAAGCCGTTCGATAATTCCGTTATGGGTCACTACATCTACCGCGTCTCGTGGTCGGCGGACGGAAGCCAACTGCTCTTCAATCGCACGAATCGCCGCCAGAACATAATGGAATTCGTTGCCTGCAACCCGGAGACGGGCAAGTGCCGCGTGGTGGTTCGCGAAGAATGGCTCCCAAGCTGGACTGCGAATTCTCCCGCGATGCAGTTTCTCAAGGACGGCAAACGATTCATCTGGACTTCGGAACGCACGGGCTGGAGAAATTTTTATCTCTACGACCTCAGCGGCAAACTCATCACGACACTCACCAATCACGCTTTCGAAGTCGCGGGCATCGTGAAGGTCGATGAAGAAGCTAATCTACTTTATTACATGGCGCGCGATGGCGACAATCACATGAAGCTGCAACTTCATCGAGTCGCGCTCGATGGTCGGGGCGAGGGTCGCCTCACTGACCCGGCTTTCAATCACACGGTCGACATCGCGCCTGACGGAAAACATTTCATCGATGTCGCTCAGACGCACAACACGCCGCCCGCCACTCGGTTGATCGATTCAAACGGAAAGTTTATTGAAGAGTTGGCTAAAAGCGATACGACCCGATTCGATCAGCTTAATCTGAAGCGCGTGGAGTTGATTCGCTACAAGGCCGCAGACAATGTGACGGAGCTTCACGGATTGCTTCACTTCCCGTCGAATTTCGACCCGGCGAAAAAGTATCCGCTGCTCGTGTCAGTCTACGCTGGCCCGGCCACGAACGGTGCGCGCGAAACTTTCACTCTTCCGAGCGCGCTCACTGAATACGGTTTTCTGGTAGCCTCGCTCGATTCGCGCAGCGCCGGAGGACGCGGTAAGCGATTCCTCGATGCCATCTACATGAAGCTGGGCGTGGTCGAGATGGACGATCAGGCGGCGGGCGTGAGATCGCTTTGGAGCAGACCTTATGTTGACAAAAATCGCGTGGGCATCTACGGCTCGTCTTACGGGGGATACGCTTCGGCGCTGTGTCTGCTTCGATACCCCGAAGTTTTTCAGGCCGCCTGCGCTTCTTCGTCAGTGACCGACTTTCGACACTATGACACGATCTACACTGAGCGTTACATGTGGATTCCGCAGGAGAACAAGGAAGGCTATGATGCGGGCAGCGCGATGAACTATGTCGACAAGCTCAGGGGCCGCTTGATGATCTACTACGGGACAGCGGATAACAACGTGCATCCGTCGAACTCGATGCAACTGATTCAGGCGTTGCAGAAGGCCGGGAAGAGTTTCGATTTGCAGGTCGGCCCGGATCAGGGACATTCAGGGATAAGACCGGATCGAATGATGGAATTCTTCATAGAAAACCTGATGATGAAGGGCGTTGCTGCATCCGGGCAATAGGACGCGGATCAAACCCGGCATCCATGAAAAAGCAAGGCTGAAATCTGACGGCCCTCATTGCGTCTATGCCTTGACGTTTATTCAGCGCCGAGGCGCAGAGGCACCGCGTTGTCCGGCAAGCTGCCAGCTTGCCGGAGGCTTTCACCTCTTGCCGCTGGAAAGCAACAGTTCTTTGCTCGAAGCAACGACAAGCTGGCAGCTTGTCGAACATACAAGAACGCTGAGTTGACGCAGAGAAAACAGTTTTCCTCTCCGCGCTGTCTCTGCGCCTCGGCGGTAAACGACCATTTCGTTGTGGAGCTATCGGGGCTGACGTTGAGCATTACTTTTTCATAACCACTGCGATTGCTTATCACTTCATAAAGATTATCTATTTGCCCGCTTTCGGGAATCGTGTTATCCACTGTCTTCACCTTCGCGTCCGCAGGCTCAAGGTCTGCGCTGATGAATTCCTGAAAGGCGGGCTGCATATGTCTGATCACGTTTTTATATTCGATACCACGCTCAGAGACGGCGAGCAATCGCCGGGTTGCAGCATGAACCTTGAAGAAAAACTTCGCCTTGCAAGCCAGCTTGAAACGCTTGGCGTCGATGTCATCGAAGCCGGTTTTCCTATAGCTTCAAATGATGACTTCGCGGCGGTGCGTGAGATAGCCCGCAGTTGTCGCCGCCCCATTATCGCAGGTCTTGCGCGGGCGTTGCCTGAAGATATTGAGCGTGCCTGGGAAGCTCTTCGCGAAGCTCAACGCCCGCGCATTCATACCTTTCTGGCGACAAGCGATATCCACCTCGAATACAAACTCAAGATCACTCGCCGGGAAGCCCTTGAGCAGATCGACCGCGCCGTGAGGACGGCTCGCAATCTCGCGCCCGAAGTCGAGTTTTCGCCCGAAGACGCCACGCGCACCGATCTCGAATTTCTGTGCGAAGTCGTCCGCACTGCCATCAGCGCGGGAGCCACCATCATCAACATCCCTGACACAGTAGGCTACACCATCCCGCGAGAGTTCACCCGAATAATCACGACTCTCAGAGAAAGGGTCGAAAACATCGACCGCGCCATCGTGTCAGTTCACTGTCACAACGATTTGGGGATGGCCGTGTCGAATTCTCTGGCGGCTATCGAAGCGGGCGCACGCCAGGTCGAATGCACCATCAACGGCATAGGCGAGCGAGCGGGCAATGCCTCGCTCGAAGAAATCGTGATGGCTTTGCGGGTGCGCCACGATCTGCTTGAGTATCAGACTTCGATCAACACCGAAGAGATTTATCGCGCGAGCCAGATGCTATCGAACATCACGGGCATACAGGTTCAGCCCAATAAGGCGATAGTCGGTCGCAACGCTTTCGCTCACGAAGCGGGCATTCATCAGCACGGGGTTTTGGCCAACAGTCTGACCTACGAAATAATGCGGCCTGAGATGGTCGGCGTGAAACAAAGCACGCTCGTACTCGGCAAGCACTCCGGTCGCCACGCACTGCAAAAGCGATACGAAGAGATGGGCTATCAGCTATCTCGCGCCGAGTTGGACAAGGCTTACAAGCTGTTCACTCTTCTCGCTGATCAGAAGAAGGAAATTTACGACGAAGACCTCATCGCCATACTTCAGGACGGGTTGCGCGAGATACCGGAAACCTTCAAGCTGCGATCTGTCGAAGCCGTGGCAGGAACGTCGAAAACTTCGTGGGCGACTGTCACGCTCGAACGCGACGGCCAGTGGATGTCGCGCGCCGAGCAGGCGGGCGGGCCTGTCGCCGGAGTGTGCGAGGCCATAGATTTTCTTACGGGGATGCAGGGGCGACTGATCGATTACTCGGTGCATTCGGTCACTCGCGGAAGCGACGCGGTGGGCGAGGTGTTCGCGCACGTCGAGTTCGACGGAAAAGTTTTCACAGGAAGAGCCGCTTCCACAGATGTCATAGAATCGAGCGCCCGCGCTTATCTGCACGCGGTCAACAAAGCTGTTCACGCGCGCCGCTCCGCTCCGAAAGTGAAAGCAGCTTCAGAAGCTGCGGATTGATCTTCCGAAAATGTACAGTAGGCTGCCAGCCTGCTGTATCTCAAATTTTCGTACTTTCAGGGTGTCAACAGGCTGGCCGACGGTTCTACATCACGGACTCCTCTGGAGCTAAACAGGCGCATAACTTTTATCCATCTATTCTTTTGTGAGTGAATCGCCTGCCGCCTTTCGCGTACATCGCGGCGGTGTGGCCGCTGCCCGTGAGCTTGTACTTGTAGGTCACAAGCCCTTCGAGTCCCACAGGCCCGCGAGGATGAAGCTTCGCGGTGCTTATGCCTAACTCTGCGCCGAAACCGTAACGGAACCCGTCCGCAAATCGCGTAGATGCGTTGCGATAGACTCCGGCAGAATCGACTTCGGCGAAAAATTTTTCCCACGCCTCGCCGTCTTCAGTGATGATTGCATCCGTATGACGCGAGCCATAGCTGTTGATATGAGCTATGGCCTCTTCAATCGAGTCGACGACTTTTATCGACAGGATCAAATCGCAGTACTCCGTAGACCAGTCCTCTTCTATGGCCTGCTTCGCTCCGGCGACGAATTCAATCGAGCGCGGATCGCATCTCAACTCTACTCCGCGGCTCTGCAAAGCGTCGGCAACCGCAGGCAGGAACTCGCGCGCAATCGCGCTGTGAACCAGAAGAGTTTCGACCGCATTGCAGGCCGCCGGATAATCGATTTTCGCATCGAGGACTATTTCAATGGCTTTCGCCAACTCCGATCTGCGGTCGATGTAAATGTGGCAGATGCCTTCCGCATGACCCAGCACTGGAATATTGGTGTTTTCCTGAATGAAACGAACCAAAGAGTTCGACCCCCGCGGCACGATCAGATCGACAAAGGCTTCGGCGCGAAGCAAAGCCATCACATCTTCGCGGCTTTCGAGCAGGGCCATAGCATCGCGAGGCACGCCGCGCTCCGTAGCCGCAGCGTGAATGATTCCGAACAGCGCGCGGTTCGTTTGCTCCGCTTCGCTGCCGCCTTTGAGCAGCACTGCGTTTCCGCTTTTCAAGCACAGCGAAGCGATCTGAACGAGCGCATCGGGTCGCGATTCGAAGATGATGCCAACGACTCCTACCGGGCATGTCACGCGATAAAGCATCAGCCCTTCGTCAAGCTCGGTCGCAAGCGTCACCCTCGCGGTGGGGTCTTCCATCCTCGCGACCTGTTCGATGCCTGACAAAATGCCATCGAGTTTCGAGTCATCGAGTTTCAGACGGCTGTAAAGCGATTCGGCCATCCGGCCCGATTCGACGAGCAAACGGGCGGCGTCGAGGTCGAGTTTATTCGCGGCAAGGAGTTCTTCGCGCCGCTCATTCATGCGTTTGGCGATATGCAGCAGCGCGTGATTTTTCTCCGCAGTCGAGAGATGCGCAAGCGCGCGCGACGCCGCTTTAGCCTTCTTTGCGATTTCGATAATCATCAACGTCTTTCCAGAAAGGCGAGGTTGTCGCGCGTGATCAGCGCGTCGTAGTTGCGGTTTTCTATCAACTCATCTATGCGGTCGGAATGTTTGCCTGTGATTCTGCGGGTCTCGTCGCTTGAGTAATTCACTATGCCTCGCGCAAACTCCCGCTCCTCGTGATCGATTACGCTCACCGCGTCGCCGCGCTCGAACTCGCCCCGCACCTCTACGACCCCTGCCGGGAGCAGACTGGCTTTGCTTTCGATCAATGCGCGTCGCGCGCCGTCGTTTACAATCAATGCCGCTTTGACGGTCGTTGCGAAAGCTATCCATCGTCGCTTGCCCGGAAGAGCCTGATTGGGAACGAACAGCGTTCCGATATCTTCGCCCGCGAAAATGCGGTCGATGACGGAAGGCAGTTTGCCGCCCGCGATTATGGCCGCGCAGCCGGAATGAGTGGCTATTCGGGCCGCTTCTATTTTGGTCTTCATTCCGCCGCGCCCCGGTTGTGAAGGCCGCGCTTGGCCAGCAAGTCGTTCAGTTTCGGAAGTGATTTCTTCGACCATTGGAATGAGCCGGGCGTCGCTCTGCTCCACTGGGTTTGCGGTGAAGAGTCCTTCGACATCGGTCAGCAAAACCAGCAGGTCAGCTTCTATCTTGCTCGCCACCAGAGCCGAGAGTTTGTCGTTATCGCCGAAGTTCACTTTCACCAGCGCAGGGGCATCGAGGGATTCGATTTCGGCGGTCGAGACGGTATCGTTTTCGTTGATTATGGGCAGCGTTCCCATCTCAAGCAGTTTCGTGATCGTGCTTCGCAGATTCAGGTATCGCCTGCGGTTAGAGAAGTCTTCTTCGGTGAGCAACACCTGAGCCGCAGTGATGCCCAGTCGTTCGAAGGCGTCCGAATAGAGCGACATCAATCGCCCTTGCCCGACGGCGGCGCACGCCTGTTTGAGGGCGAGCAGTTGAGGCTTGCGCGGGAGACGGAGCCGCTCTGCGCCAAGCCCTATCGCGCCGGACGAAACGAGCAGCACTTCGCGACCCTCGCGTTTGAGCGCGGCTATTGATTCGACGAACGAATAGAAGCGACTGAGCCGGATGCCGCCTTCCTCGCGCATAAGCACGGCGGTGCCGAGCTTGATGACCACCCGCTTGGCTTGAGTGATTATGTGACGTTTGCTTTCGCTCATAAAAAGGAAGATTGCCACATAAGCGGAAAATCACAAAGCAGGTTCATACCTGAGTCAGGGCTGTTGCAAAGTCCTGGGAGCGCAGGCATCTTGCCTGCTGGTCTTGCGCATTCGGGGATTAAGCGAATCCTAAAGCCTTGCACGCATCCTGCGTGCGCTCCCAGGTCAGTCGGATTATTTCGTTGTCGAGCTACTTTGCCACAGCCCTGATACCTGAGTTTGATGGAAAATATAGACTATTGCATTTATGGCGGAAGATAACCAAAATGGCATTGCGCCGCAGCCCCGCGAAATTTTCATTAGCTGTCCGATTCGTTCTCGGACGGCGGTGTTTGATCGAGAGGTTGCTTGCGCGATGCGTTCCCTGAATGGTCGCAGTCTCTCCGCTTCCCCTGCTCGAACTCCCTGAGTCGGGCTTATGCTGACGGATCGAGCGATCTGACGCCATCCCTGCGCGCGCGCTTTTCCCCCAAATGCGCTGCGAGTAAGAGAACAGGAGATAGATATGCCCGTTGAGAATCGGATGAGGAAACCGAGGAAGGCGACCTCATCGCGGAAACAATCGAAAGAAACTTTGCGCCCCGATGCTGCGACTCTCAAAATTGAAACAGGCAATGGCGCAGGGCTGCGAAAAAGCGAATCGCTGTTTCGCACGCTGGCCGAGACGGTCTCGGCGGCCATACTGATAGCTCGCGGTTCTCGCATCATTTATGCGAATCCTTATACTCTGCTGACCACCGGGTACACGATTGATGAACTTCTGGGGATGGATTTCTGGGATCTGGCGCATGAGGATTTCAGAGACAAAGTGCGCGAGCGCGGACTTGCCCGACAGCGCGGCGAATACTTCGCGCCTCGCCATGAAGTGAAAGTCGTGACCAGCACCAGCAAAGAGATATGGATCGAGAGCGCGGCAGCCATAATCGATTACGAAGGTCAGCCGGCTATGCTCATAACCGGCTTCGACATCACTGAGCGCAAGCGGGCGGAGAAAGCTCTCAAGGAATCGGAAGCCCGATGGCGGACGCTCATCGAGAGTGCGCCTCAACTCGTCTATACCATCGACCGCGAGGGAAGAATACTGCACGTCAATCGCGCGGCTCCGGGATTGAGCAAAGAGAACAGTGTCGGCTCTTTTATCTACGATTACCTGTCGGAGGAAACAGCCTCGATGGTGCGCGCTCGCGTGGAGCGGGTTTTTGAAACAGCCGTCAGCGAGTCGTTCGAGATAGCATCCGGGACTGACGAAACAGAAACCTGGTACGCCTGCGCGCTCAGTCCCGTCATAAGCGACAGTCAGGTGGTGGCGGCGATTCTAAATTCGACCGACATCACCAAGCACAAGCTGGCCGAAGAGGCTCTTCAAAAGAAAGCCGAGCAGATCATTCATCATCAGAAGGCGCTGTTGGAACTCGCGCAGATGGACTTTTCAGACCTCGACGAGTCGATCAGAAAAATAACCCAGGTCGATGCGGCGACTTTGGAAGTCGAGCGCGCGGGCGTATGGTTTTTCAATGAAGAGGCATCGGAAATAATCTGCGCCGATCTGTACCTGTCGAGCAAAAAAATTCACCAGAGCGGATTCACTCTCCGAGTCTCGCTCTATCCGAGATACTTCGAATCTCTTACAAACAATCGCGCGCTTGCGGTCTCGGATGCCGCAAGCGATCCGCGCACCAGCGAATTCGCCCGCGAGCATCTCATCCCTCTCCGAGTGGCTTCAATGCTGGATGTGCCGATATGGCTGCGCGGAAAGATCGTCGGCATACTTTGCCACGAGCGCGTGGGAGGGGCGAGAGAGTGGACGCCTGAGGAGCAGGATTTCGCCGCTTCCATAGCCGATCTGGTTTCGCTCGCAATCGAAGCTTCGCAGCGCCGCAGGGTCGAAGAGGCGTTACGCGCGTCGGAAGAAAAATATCGAGAGCTTGTTGAAAATCTTTCGGATGTGATTTATGCGGTCGACCCAAAGGGTCGCATCAGTTATATAAGCCCTTCAGTCGAAGCTCTGAGCGGGTACACCCCACCGGAAGTTACAGGGCGACTGCTTATTGACTTCATTCATAAAGAAGACCGTCCGCTTGTCCGGCATTACTTCAAAAAATATCTCTCCGGCCTGAGCGAGACCTTCGAGAGTCGCCTGATAACCCGATCCGGGCAGGTGCGATGGGTGCGCAGTTCCGGCAAATCGGCGTTCGCTTTCGGGCGAGTGACGGGCGTTCAGGGCGTGATAACCGACATCACCGAGCGCAAGGAGCTTGAGCATCAGCTTCTCCAGTCGCAGAAGATGGAGGCCATAGGTATGCTGGCGGGCGGAGTGGCGCACGATTTCAACAATCTGCTCACAGGGATACTCGGCTACACGCAGTTGATACTGCGACGCCTCTCCACTGCTGATCCGATGAGAAAGGAAATAGAGGAAGTGGAAAAGGCCAGCGTGCAGGCGGCTTCGCTTACGAATCAGTTGCTGGCCTTCAGCCGCCAGCAGGTGCTTCAGCCGAGAGTCATCGATCTCAACGATGTCGTCATCGAAAACAGCCGCCTGCTTCGCCGCATCATAGGCGAGGACGTGGAACTGGTAACGGTGCTGGCTCCCGATCTCGGATGCATAAAAGCAGACGTGATGCAGATTCAACAGGTGATGCTCAACCTCGCCGTCAACGCCCGCGACGCGATGCCTCAGGGCGGCAAACTCGCGATTGAGACGACGAATGTGTCGCTCGATTCGGACTTTGGCTACAAACATATCGGAATCAGCCCCGGCCCTTGTGTGAGGCTCACAGTAAGCGACACCGGAGTGGGGATGGACGAGGAGACTCGCTCGCGCATATTCGAACCGTTTTTCACCACCAAAGGGCGCGGGTCAGGACTCGGACTATCGACCGTCTACGGGATCATCCGTCAGAGCGGCGGCAACATAATGGTTCAAAGTGAGATTGAAAAAGGAACCCGCTTCACGATTTATTTGCCGAGAGTCGATGAGCGGGCTGAAAAGCTGGCGACGATATCGCGCGGCGCTGATATGCTGCGCGGGAGCGAGACCATACTTCTGGTCGAGGACTCGAAGATAATCCGCGATATGGCGAGCGAGGCTCTGCGGCTTTGCGGCTACACGGTCGTGGCGGCATCGGGCAGCGGCGAGGCATTGCTGATGTGCGAGCGGCACGAAGGGCAGATACATCTGCTTCTGACCGATGTGGTGATGCCGCATCTGAGCGGCCCCGATCTTGCCGAGAGACTCGCGCGCGCGCGCCCCGAAATGAAAGTGCTTTATATGTCGGGCTACACCGATAACGAACTTGCCCGCCACGGCATCGTGGATACGGATGTGGCCTTCATTCAGAAACCTTTCACGCCGACATCTCTTTCTCTCAAGATGAGGGAAGTATTGGACGGATGATCAATCGAAAAATCCCGACTCACTGAGGATTTCCTCTGTCGTCTTCGACACCGCTTCCGCAATGCTCGTGCCTGTGCGTTGCAGATAACTTTGCACCAGGCGATGGGCGATTTCGAATCCGGCGTAAGGGGGAAGCCCGACAGTCGGATGGCCCTGAGCCGCCACTATCAGGTCGCCATAGAGATGAGCCGCGATGATGCGCGCATCATTGACTTCGAGCGAGCGGTTTATGACCTCACGCGCATAGGCGATCTCTTCAGCTTTCATTCTCGCCGACTGCGGGCCTCGCGCTTCTCCTACCGTCTCGCTCACGCCATAGACGTTGACTACTATATCCGAAAAAGATTTCACTCCGTAGATGCGCGCAAGGTGATCGAGCGCGGCATCCCAGTCATCGGGTTTGCGAAACGCGGCAAGCCACGGCTCCTTCTCCGACTCGGCAAAGAAATGCTTTACTGTCGCCGAGGCCAGACCTTCGAGCGCGAGGAAATCGCCGAGCGTCGCGCTTTTTTTTCGTCGGGCGTGAGACCATCGCGCGTTATGGGCGAATAAGCGGGCGAGGACGGCTCCCAGCCGAGCGAGGTTCCCGCGACTCGGCCATATCTGAATGAGCAGATAACCCGGCGCTCCGCCGAAGCTGCTCAATCCATTACTTGAAATCATCACGAAGCGATTGGCCGGGTCGGCAGGCAGTATGAAGCATTCGATCTGCAAAAGATTTGCCTCCGATCCCAGGAACTGATCGAACCTCCCTATCCACGCTCTCGACGCGTTGATGAGGTCGGCTTCAGCCATCTGCGCAAACGCCCACCGGGAAGCTTCCTGTTTGCGTCGGGGGTTGAACAATCCCCACATCTGCTGGGCCATCATCACCGCGTATCCGTCACGGGCCGCCGACATCATCACATCGTATCCGCCTCCGGCCTTTTCCTTCATCGGCGCGCTGATCAGATTCAACAATCCGTCCGGGCCGTAGAGCAATCTCTGCGCGCGCCCGAATAATTCCTTGGGATGGACTCGAAGCTCGAACAGCGGGCGAAGCATCGAAATCGTGTCATATACAACAATCTGCATAAGCCATAGCCTCAGCGACGAGCGTGTGTACTCGCGGACGCCCGTCACGCGGGAATGATTTTGAGTCGGGCCTCGGCTAGAGTTTGAACACCCGACGCGCGTTGTCCCCCAGGAAACGGCTTCTCACGTCATCAGGCAACTGAAGAGCGGCTGCCTGCTCGACGCATTTTGTCAGCGAGAGTTGCGGAAAATTGGTTCCGAAGAGAACCTTGTCCCTGCCGTAGGTTTTCATGTAGTGAACGAGTTGCGGCGGATAGTACCTCGGCAGATAAGCGGACGTATCGATGTAGACGTTTTCATGTTTCCACGCCACGCCGATCATTTCATCAGTCCAGGGATGACCGATGTGGCCTGCAACGATTTTCAGTTCGGGAAACGTGAGCGCGACTTCATCGAGGTAAGGAACGGGTCGGCCTGTTTCGGAAGGCATCAGCGGGCCTGTGTGTCCAACCTGAGTGCAAAATGGTATATCAAGCTCTATGCACTTGACGTAGAGCGGAAAATAGAACTTGTCGTTGGGCGGTCTGCTCCACAGCCACGGAACGACTCGAAGGGCTTTGAATCCGAGATCGCGAACTGCGCGCTCAAGCTCGCGCACCGCTTCCACCGGGCGTTCGAGATTGACTGCTGCTATTCCTGTGAAGCGGTCGGGATAACGGCGGGTCATCTCCGCGATTTCGTCATTATGGGTGATCCATCCACCGGGGCGATGCCACGCGGAGAGCATCAGTCGAGTGATGCCTGCGCGATCCATCTCTTCGATGATCTGATCGGTGGTAAGGCCCGTTTCGAGCAGATGAGCCGAGCCTGATTGTTTGAACAGTCGGGCGATTTCCGGCATACGTTCGAAAGCCGCGGGCGAGGCCGCCTGCGCCCAGGCATCTATGATGAAGTCGGTATTGCTCATAGTCATTGCACGCTGATTAATGGTTTTACCTGGCCGTAGATTTCATCTGCGGCGGCGGCGGTCTGTTTGACGTAAGCCTTGAATTCATCGACATCCATCGTCCTGAGTTTGGCTTCGATCCGCACGAAGAGGTCATCGTCGGTATCGAGGCCGACTTTAACGAGGTCATAAGCGTGAGCGAGCTTGAGGAGCTTGTAGAAAAATTCCGCCGTAGGTCTCATCCGGTTTTTTTTGGCTACGGTGATGCCCGCCAGCAGAAGATCAGGCGTGGTGGTTATTACGACCTGAATATCGGCAATCTGCTTGCCTGTGAAGCTGACGACCCATACGTTGTTCGAAGCCTTGCGAAAAGAGTAGCCAGACTTGTCGAGCAGAATGGCAACTTTCTCCGCCGAAGTCTGCGCGCTCATCGGCTGCGTCTGAGCCGAGGCGATGTTCGTTATGAGTGCCATCATTATTAAAAGCAGCGATAATTTTTTCTTCATCAGTTTCTCCGTTTTTTTATGAAATGGGGCAAGACTGCGACATCGTAACACCAGCGAACGAGAGCGGCAATAATCTTCCTGATATCAGGGCTTCCAGAATTCTTCATGCACCGTGCGCGCTTCTTCTTCCATCGCAGGGCCGATGACTTCCACCTGCGTAAGCACATCGCGACAGGAAAGCGGCCCTCTTTCAGAGCCAGCCATCTCCGAGAGGCTCTGCTGGCTCAAAGCGTAAACGACTCTGCCGATATGCGCCCAGTAGATCGCGCCCGCGCACATCACGCAAGGCTCGGTGCTGGAATAAAGCGTCGAGCGGGCCAGCACATCCAAAGAGTATTTCCGGGCAGCCATTCTCACGAGGTTCATCTCCGCGTGCGCGGTCAGATCGCTCTCTGTCACGTTGGTATTTTCGGCCTCCACGAGCGCGATTCCGTTTTCATCGACCAGAAGCGAGCCGAACGGATGATTGCCTTTCTCTCTGGCGCTCGAAGCCAGATTGATGGCTCGACGGAGATGATTCAAATCGATTTCATTCATTCGCGGCCTCATACATTATGTCCGTTCTGAGTATGTACTTGCGCCCCTCGGTCACTCGCCTTCCTTCGTGCCAGAGGTGGTGCGAAAAAACAAGAGCCTTTCCCGTTTCAGGCGCGATCAGCTTTTTCGATTGCAGAAAGAACGTTTCGCCTCCCGCGAAATCCGCGTTGAGGTAAATCATCAATGTCAGCAAACTTCGCTCACCGTTTGCGCGCGCGTAGCAGCCGTCGGTGTGCGCCCCAAAGTCCTGCCCCGCGTCGTAACGGTAAAACCTGAGTCGCTCGTTCAACCCCGCGACGCGCCTGTTTGAAACAATGGCGGGCGCGCATCTGTAGAGCCTCTTCCAAAGCCTGTTGGAGAGTTGAACATCATCAACGGCAGCGCGGTGGTTGTTGCGTCCTTCAAGAACGGTAAAACCGAAAGGCCCGTCGAGCGATCCGTCTATGAGCGCGGGCGCAAATCCCGCGCTTTCGCTCAACCGGATCAGCGCGTGACATTCTTCCTCGGAGAGCGCGCCGGAAAAATCCTCGATCAATTCTTCTCTGCTCATCGACTTGAATTATGGCCTTCGAAAAGTCCGAAGTCGAGAGTCCGGAGTCTGGGGTCGGTTATTTGGAGTTGTCACCTGTTTTTCATCCTTTCAGGGCGTCGTCTCTGACGACCGGGATGACTCCTGAAAAAGCGAGATCAATGATCAAGTGAGATGGTCTGAGCCGATCTCACCTCGTGATGTGGTAAGTCTGATGGATACCTGACCGGTAAACTCCGGGCATCCAGTCGAAGACCCTGCCATAAATTTTCGGGTCGAACTTCTCAAACACCTCCGGCTTTATCAATCCGGGGTCGAGCCTCAACTCCCTGTAGCTGGCGACGACATTTTGCCTGTTGAGATAATGCGCTCCGTAGGTCGGATCATAAAGGTGCCACTCGCCGCTGTAATAAACTTCCACCACTGTATGCGTGTGAAGGTATTCGGGGCTGTCTGTGAGGTGAACGATTCTAGTCGGATAATGCCCGGCTTCGGTGATCGCGCCCATAGCCTCGGCGAGAAAGACGCAGTAAGCGGCTCCTCCTTCTATGATCCGGCGCGGGGAGTCGAAGCTTTGAGCCTTCACGTTATAGTCGAGCTTCGATGCCGCGTAGCGGTTGATTGCTTCGATCTTTTCATGATCATTCAGAGCATTCGCCGCGATCTGATCGAACAAATCGCGATAGAAGCCGTCGTTCGCTATGTCGTAATCCATCAACCGCACGCCCGGTTCCGATTGAGAAACTTCTTCTCCGTCTTCAAGTCGCAGATCGCCCGCGTCGATTACCCCGTCGTCGGGATAGCTGGCAGGCGCGCTCACGCTGATCTCTTTGCTTTGATCAATTCCAGTCGTCACCATCAGCGCATATCGAGCATTCGGATACCATACGAGGTGAGGCAGCAGGAACTTTCCTTCCGAGTCGGTCAACACGCCGTAGCCGGAAGGCGATTCCGTCGCCGCGATGCGCGCGCCTTTGAAGGCTTCGATCTGATCGTCGTTTCCTGCAAGGCGACCTTTGAGCAAAACCGTTCTCGGATTATGGCCGCGCCACTGAGCGAGTTTGATTTGAGCTTTCACCGAAGCGCGGCGCAGCGCGCGATGAACGCGGGCAGACCACGGAAGCCCCGGCCAGAGAAGAACCGCTGTTACGAGCGCAAGGCCGAGGCCCACTGTCACGACGCGCTTTGCTGTCCTGCTTTTTATCAGGCGAGCGATTTTCATTTGTTTTCGTTTATGGGCCGGACAAGCGAGCGCGGGCAGAGCTATCAGGCAGACCGTTTATAAACAGAGATGTGTTTTTCGCTGTTTGATGTGAATTCTTCTCGATTCCAGTTACTCCACCTGTGACGCAATCGCAGACCGGCGATGCGGGCCATCAGGTCTAACTCAGACGGCCACGCATATCGAACCTCTACTGGAAATATTCTGACCTCACCATTCACAAAGACGATGTGCTGACTCTTCATCCGCTGCTCGACCCCATCGAGTTGGGATACTTTCAGACTTACGCGATCATTCGTCACTGTGGTGGCTCGGACGCTCTGCCCCTGATCGAAGTGCGTCATATCCGGCACGAAGACTTCCAGCAGGAATGCTCCTCCCGCTTCCAATCGCGCGGCGACGTTCTCGAAGCAGCGCACCTGTTCTTCCTGTGTCAGCAGGGCGAAGAACGTATTGAAGGCGGCGAAGACGAGCGAGAACTTTCCTTCGACCGCGACATCGGCGAAGTTGCCCATCGTCACAGGTATCGCCTCTCCTCCGGGTCTGGCCCGCAGTCTTGAGAGCATCGCCGGAGAACCGTCAATGCCGTGGACTTCTGTCCCGCGGGCTGCCAGCGGAAGAGCCATTCGCCCGGTGCCTATGCCGAGTTCCAGAGCGCGCCCGCCACAAGCGAGTTCGGCAAGAGTGTCGATAGCGGCTTCTTCATAAGAGCCAAACCAGAGATCGTATATATCGGCAGTATGCTCGCCGTAAGTTGTGGCGATATATTCATCCATAGCGATCACCACGCTTTGCAGGCTGGAACAATATCACAGCCGATCACTCCCTGCATCAGTCAAATGGCGGGCATAACTGAGCGTCAGCGGGAAATGGCCAAACCCCACGCGGATCAGGCATAATGCACACTTCGATCAGCCGGAACGCACAAAGCTATCCGGTATCTTGAATAATATTTCGGAAAAGGAATCAGCCATGACAGACGCATACATCTACGATCACGTCCGCACGCCTCGCGGACGCGGCAGGAAAAACGGCAGCCTCCACGAGGTCACGCCCATACGCCTTCTCACTCAGACGCTCGAAGCCCTGCGCGACCGCAATGATCTCGATACTTCTTATGTTGACGATGTTGTGATGGGCTGCGTCACTCCCGTAGGCGAGCAGGGCGCAGACATAGCCCGCATCGCCGTGCTTACTGCCAACTATGCTCAGACCGTCGCGGGCAAACAACTCAACCGCTTCTGTGCTTCGGGCCTCGAGGCCGTGAACACCGCAGCCGCTCAGGTGATGTCGGGTCTGAGCGATCTGGTTGTAGCGGGCGGCGTCGAGTGCATGTCGCGCGTGCCGATGGGATCGGACGGCGGCTCGTGGGCTATGGACCCGCAGGTGGCATACCAGACCTACTTCGCCCCTCAAGGCATAGGCGCCGATCTGATCGCTACCAAATACGGATTTTCGCGCGAGGACGTCGACCGTTACGCAGCCGAAAGTCAGCGTCGCGCCGCCAACGCATGGGAAAGCGGCTACTTCTCGCGTTCCGTCATCCCCGTGAAAGATCAACTGGGCCTCACCCTTCTTGAACGCGACGAACACATGCGACCGGGAACTACGGTCGAAGACCTCGCGCAGCTTCAACCATCTTTCGTGATGGCGGGCGAGCAGGCGGGCTTCGATTCGGTAGCGATTCAAAAATATCCTGAAGTCGAGCGCATCAATCACGTTCACACCGCAGGCAATTCTTCGGGCATAGTCGATGGGGCTGCCGCCGTTCTGGTCGGCTCGAAAGAAGTCGGAGAAAAGTTGGGACTTCGCCCGCGAGCGAAGATCGTATCATTCGCCTCAATCGGTTCGGAGCCTACCATTATGCTCACAGGCCCCGCGCCCGCCAGTGAAAAAGCTCTCGGCAAAGTCGGGATGACCACCGAAGACATCGATCTTTTCGAGCTTAACGAAGCGTTCGCATCGGTCGTGCTGAGATACATGCAGATATTCGACATCCCGCACGATCAGATAAACGTCAACGGCGGGGCTATAGCTATGGGGCATCCTTTAGGCGCGACCGGCGCCATGGTCTTAGGCACGCTCGTCGATGAGCTTGAACGTCGCAACCTCAACACGGGACTTGTGACTCTGTGCGTCGGCGTAGGCATGGGAACGGCGACGATCATCGAAATCGTTTAGCGAGCAGGAATCAGGGGCCAGGGGTCGGGGGCCAGGGATCAGGGGCCGGTTATTTTATTCTGACTCCAGACTCTCGACTCCAGACTTTTCGAAGGAGATAAAATTATGGCTGAACTTATAACTTACAATGTTGACGCTGATGGAGTGGCTACTCTCACCATCGATTTGAAAGATCGCCCGATGAATGTCATCACGCCTGAGTTCATAGAACAACTCGACGCGATGGTTGAAAAAGTCGCTGCCGACGCGAGTGTGAAAGGCGCGATCATCACTTCCGGCAAATCGTCTTTTATGGCCGGGGCTGACCTCAAAGGTATCGAAGACCTGTTCAAAGGCACGGACGCCGAAACGCTGTTGAAAGGCTCGATGGCTTTCAACAACATCCTGCGAAGGATGGAGACGTGCGGTAAACCTTTCGTCGCTGCGATCACCGGGACGGCTCTCGGAGGCGGCCTTGAAATATGCCTCGCGTGCCATTATCGAGTCGCCTCAGACGCGGAAGGAAGCTCGCTTGGCCTTCCTGAAGTGCTGGTCGGATTGCTTCCCGGCGGTGGCGGAACTCAGAGACTTCCGCGGCTGATCGGCGTGAAAGCCGCATTGCCATTGATGCTTCAAGGCACGCACGTCAAACCTGCCAAGGCGCTCGAACTCGGAATAGTTCACAAAGTCACGCCTTCTGATCAACTCCTCGCGGAAGCGAAGCGATGGCTTATGGAATCGCCCGACGCGGTTCAGCCGTGGGACAAGAAAGGCTACAAGGTTCCGGGAGGAGCGGGGCAGTTCGATCCGCGATTCGTCGAGACGTTCATGATCGGAACTGCGCTGATGCACAAAGAGACGTGGCATAACTATCCCGCGCCCGCCGCGATAATGTCGTCGGTGTATGAAGGCATTCAGGTTCCCATCGAAACAGGTTTGAAAATCGAGGGACGTTATTTCGTCTCGCTGCTGCTCAACCCCGTTGCGCGAAATATGATTCGCACGGTGTTTGTCAACAAAGGCGCTGCCGATAAACTCGCGCGCCGTCCCAAGGGGTATGACAAAACGAAGGTCAAACGGCTCGGCATACTCGGCGCAGGCATGATGGGAAGCGGAATAGCTTATGTCTCGGCGATGGCGGGCATCGAAGTCGTTCTGCTTGATCGCGAAACGAAATACTCCGAGAAAGGCAAATCCTACTCGCAGACGATTCTCGAAAAGCGCGTCTCGCAGGGCCGAATGAAACAGGAAAAAGCTGAAGCGATACTCGCGCTGATCAAACCGACGACTGATTACGCTGATCTCGCGGGCTGTGATCTGGTGATAGAAGCCGTCTTCGAAGATCGCGAAATCAAAGCCGACGTGACGAAGAAAACCGAAGCAGTGATAAATGAGACGGCTGTTTTCGCGTCGAACACTTCGACGCTTCCGATCACGGGGCTTGCCGAAGCAAGCGCGAGGCCCGATCAATTCATAGGGCTTCATTTCTTCTCGCCCGTTGACAAGATGCCGCTCGTTGAAATCATTCGCGGACGGAAGACTTCTGATGCTGCGCTCGCCCGCGCGATGGATTTCGTTCAGCAGATCAAAAAGACTCCGATAGTTGTAAACGACAGTCGCGGCTTTTACACGAGTCGATTCTGCGGCGCTTATATAAATGAAGGCATCACGATGGTCGCGGAAGGCGTGATTCCGGCGCTTATAGAAAACGGCGCGCGGATGGCGGGAATGCCTGTCGGCCCGCTCGCGCTGCTGGATGAAGTGAGCATCGATCTAAGCTTCCATATTCGCGAGCAGACGAAAAAAGATTTGGTCGACGCTTACACACCCGCATCAGGCGACGCAGTGATCGATCTTTTCTACGCGAAGCTTGATCGCATAGGCAAAAAAGCGGGCAAAGGATTTTACGAGTACCCGCCGGACGGCAAAAAATATTTGTGGCCCGGAATCAAAGAGCATTTCCCGATTGCTGAGAATCAGCCCGGTGTCGAAGAAGTGAAACGGCGATTGCTTTACGCGCAATCGCTCGATGCTGCGCGCTGCCTTGAAGAAGGCGTATTAACTGATCCGGCGGATGGAGATGTCGGCGCGATGCTCGGCCTGGGGTTTCCCCCTTACACAGGAGGGCCGCTTTCGCTCATTGATACGGTAGGCGTCGCCAAGTTCGTCCGCCAGTGCGATGAGATGGCTGAAAAGTATGGGCCGCGTTTCGCGCCGCCCAAACTTCTTAGAGAGATGGCCGAGCGGGGGGAGAGTTTTTACAAGTAACTCACTGTTGACGCGAATGCTGAAACCGGGGCAGCCACCGCAGGGCTGCCCCTACAGTATAATTCTTCTGACTTCTGGCTTCTGACTTCTGAATTATGGGCCCACTCAAAGGAATAAGAATAATCGAAATCGCGGGCATCGGCCCTGGGCCGTTTTGCGCGATGATGCTTGCAGATATGGGCGCTGAAGTCATTCGCATCGACCGCGCGAGCGCAGCGGGCGCAGCGGCGAAGTGGAACGTCCTGAATCGCAATCGTCGCTCTCTTGCAGTCGATTTGAAAAACCCGGAAGGCGTCGAGCTTGTTTTGAAACTTGTTGAAAAAGCCGATGCGCTTATCGAAGGCTTTCGCCCCCGTGTGATGGAAAGACTGGGACTCGGCCCTGATGTTTGTTTCGAGCGAAATCCGAAACTGATCTACGGAAGAATGACCGGATGGGGACAAACCGGAATGCTCGCTCATGCGGCGGGACACGATATAAATTACATCGCGCTCACGGGCGCGCTTCACTCAATCGGAAGACGCGGAGAAGGCCCCTTGCCGCCTCTGAATCTCATAGGTGATTTCGGCGGCGGGGGACTCTTGCTGGCATTCGGCATCGTGTGCGGGATAATCGAAGCGCGCGCTTCGGGTCGGGGGCAGGTCATCGATGCGGCGATGACGGACGGCTCGGCTCTGCTGATGGCGATGATGTACGGTTTGAAATCAGCGCGACGTTGGAGCAACGAACGCGGGACGAATATGCTCGACAGCGGCGCGCATTTTTATGACGTGTACCAGTGCGCCGACGAAAAATGGGTGGCAATAGGCTCAATCGAGCCGCAGTTCTACCGTTTGCTTTTGGAAAAAACAGGGATAGAGGACACAGACTTTCAATCACAGATGGACGCAAGCCTCTGGCCGAGGTTGAAAGAAAAACTCGCACTGTTGATCAAAACGAAGACGCGCGATGAATGGTGCGAGTTGATGGAAGGCTCAGACGTGTGCTTTGCGCCTGTGCTTGATATGGACGAAGCGCCCCGTCACTCTCACAACCGTGAGCGATCAACCTTCATTGAAATCGATGGCGTCACGCAGCCTGCGCCCGCGCCGCGATTTTCGCGCACCTCGCCTGAAACTCCTACCCCTCCCGACAGGGTTGGCCAGCACACGCAGGAAGTGTTGTCGGAATGGGGACTGAGCGCAAGCGAGATCGAGGAATTGAAAAGCAAAGGCGCGATCAGATGGGGGATGGGGTAGAGAAGAATGGGAGAATGGGAGAGTGGGAGAATGGGTGAATGGGAGAGCGGACGTGATAAGTCTTCCTCCCCCACACTCCCACTCTCCCTTCTTCACCTGTCAACTGTCACCTGTCCCCTACTTGTTACTTTTCTTGACTTTACTTCTTTCGCTGTGTTATATCCTCGCCGTCCACAAGTCGCTGTTTAGCCCTGGGGCGGAGTTCAGCCAGCAACAAGTTTTTCTCTCCGCTTCGAAGAAGCTTCTCCCTGATCCAATCATTGATCTTTTATTTCGCTGTGTCGTCGCCTCGATTGGGAGGATCGAATGAAACTCAAGCTCACAATCGTAGCTTTTTACGCACTGATACTGCTGTCGATGGCCCTATGGTCTGCTCGCTCGCTTGCCTTTTCAGATGAAGCAATGCAATCCGAGCGTGTGTCTCTTCGCTTCGATGTTACGGGGCGTCGCGGGCTGGTTCTCTTCGATCACAAAAAACACGAGGCACTCATAAATCCCGATGCCAGCTTTCGACACAAAGCGAGAGAGGGTCTGGCCTGCACGGGGTGCCATCATACGGTCACTGAAGTGACTAACCTCCAGCAGTTTCAAAAATGCTCCGCGTGTCATAAGGATTTGGCCAATCCCGCTAATCCCGACGATGCGGAAGGCTATGATCTGAATTCGAGAGAAGTATTTCATCGCCTCTGCATAAGCTGTCATCGCGCGCAGCCTCAACCGGCTTCCAATGATCGCTTTCAAAACGTCCGCTTCGACAAATGCGGCCAGTGCCACATACTCGAAAGAAAAGGCGAAGAAGGGCCGCTGCCCGAAGCCAAAGATCAACACGCCCCTCCGCAGGACTCGCCCGACGGATTGCTCGCGCCGAAAATCCGCGCCGCCACGAGCGAGATATTCCAGGTGCCGCTCGACGATCCTATCGGATTCGCCGGGTCTTCGCGGATCAAACAACCTGATCAAACGACAGGCAATTTTGCTCCCGTTACAGATCGCTGGAGAGTCGGCTTTCCCGATCACCCGCGATTCAAAAACGGTCAGTGGTACAACCCTTATAATCAAAATCTGCTCAAGGGCGATTACCCCGTCTTAGGCCAGCACAATTTTCTGATCGTGACTCTGGAAAGCGAGACATTCGTAAACGCCCGTCGCATACCTGTCGGTTCGAATTCGCCCACGCAGCGGCCCAACTCGGATGATTTCTTCGGTCGCGGCGGACAGATTTTCGCGCGACAGAATTTCGTCGCGTCAATCGAATATTTTCACGGCGATACTTCATTCAAACCGATTGATTATCGCTTCCGCTTCACGCCCAACTTCAACATAAATTACCTCAACACTCAGGAAAACGTGCTGGTCAATATCGATCCGCGCCGCGGGGCGAATCGATTGGACGGCTACGTCGGATTTCAGGAACTGTTCGGCGAATACCGCATCGGAGACACGACCCGTATATTTCCTTTCCTGCGCGGAGAGGGGAGCAAAGATGGCAAGAGTCCGTTTTATGATGTGACCTTCGCTCGCGTGGGCATTCAGCAGTTCAACAGCGATTTTCGCGGATTCATATTCAACGACTTCAACCTCGGCGCGAGACTGTTCGGGCAGGCGAAAAATAATCGCTATAACTTCAACGCGGCCTATTTTTACATGCTCGAAAAGGACACCAACAGCGAACTCAACACCCGCGTCAATCTGGGCGAGTTCCGCGATCAAACCGTCGTGATAGCCAACCTCTACCGCCAGGACACGAAGTACAAGGGATACACGACTCAATTCAGCTTCCACTACAACAACGACCGACCGAGCCGCCACTTCGATGAAAACGATTTCCCTGTCCGCCCCGCGCTCATAGGAATCGCCCGACCGCACGGCATCAAGTCCTTCTATCTCGGATTCGCGGGCGACGGACACATAAATCGCTTGAACATCAATCACGCTTTCTATCAGGTACTCGGCCACGACACGATCAACCCCATCGCGGGAAGAAGAGTCGACATCAACGCGCAGATGGCCGCCGCAGAGCTATCGGTTGATCGCGACTGGATCAGATTCAAAGGGTCGTTTTTCTTCGCGTCGGGCGATAAAAAGCCGAGCGACGGAACAGGGACGGGGTTCGATTCGATTCTCGATTTCCCTGAATTCGCTGGAGGGCCGAACAGCTTCTTCGTCAGTCAGGGCATACCGCTCGTTCAGACCGGCGTGTTACTCACGAATCCCGGAAGCCTGCTTCCGAACCTGCGCAGCAGCAAGATCGAGGGGCAATCGAATTTCGTCAATCCCGGCATCCTGATTTACAACGCCGGAATCGAAGCCGAGCTTACTCCCAAGCTGCGCGGCATACTCAATCTGAATTACCTGCATTTTCATCGCACCGAGACGCTGGAAAAAATCTACGGGCAGGCTGGCCTCCGGCGCGACATAGGACTTGATTACGGCGTTGGGTTTTTGTATCGCCCGCACCTGAACGAAAACATCATCATACTGGGCGGCTTCAATTCGCTCCTGCCCGGCACAGGGTTCAAGGATATCTACAGCGCCAACTGTTCGGGCGTCGGGTGCGGATTCGACACGAAGACGCTTTTTTCGGCTTACGTCAAAGTGAAATTCACTTATTAGGGGACAGGGAACAGGTGACAGGGAACAGATGAGAGAAAACCATGATTTCTTTTGTGTTCTGCTTTCCCCTATAACCTGTCCCCTGTTCCCTGTCCCCTAACCGAGAGATCGCTATGAAAAAGACACACGCGCTCAAGCTCTCTTTGATAGTGGCTGCGGTTTGCCTCTACGGATTCGTCAGCTTCGCGGACACGAGCAAAACGCCCAGGACGGATTCGAAGAAATCAGATTCGAAGAAAGAAGCCGCGAAAGAAGCGGCCCCACAGGAAACGAAACTCTGGGGCATGAGCGCGGAGGAAGCCCTCCGTCGCAGCGTCGGATGCAACGACTGCCACACAGGTATCGAAGACATGCACGGCGGAGTGGTCAACATAGGCTGCACCGACTGCCACGGCGGAGACGCAAGCGTTCGCGCGCAGGGACTCGAAAAAGGCTCTGCGGGCTACGACGACGCGAAGAAAAAAGGTCACGTTCAACCCAAATATCCTGAATCGTGGAAGACATCGGCCAACCCTGAGCGGTCTTATGACCTTGTGTTGAAAGAAAGCGCCGAGTTCATTCGCTTCGTCAATCCCGGCGATCTGAGAGTCGCTCATCTCAGTTGCGGAGCCTCCGGGTGTCACACGGGCGATGTGCATGACGTGAACTCCTCCATGATGACTACGGGCGCGATGCTCTGGGGCGCGGCTCTTTATAACAACGGCTCGACTGTCTCCAAGAATTATCGCTTCGGCGAAAGCTACGGCCCGGACGGAAGCCCGCGCCGCCTGCAATCTGTTCCGCAGCCCACCGAGGAAGAGACTCAAAAAAAAGGATGGCTGCCTTACATCGAGCCGCTTCAGCGATGGGAGATTTCTCAGATGGGAAATATCCTTCGCACCTTCGAGCGAGGCGGGCGCAAAGCGGCTGAGATAGGCAACCCCATCATCGAAGACGTTCCCGGAAAACCCACGCAGAATCTTCTGAGCTTTCGCGGACTCGGCACACTGCTTACGACCGATCCGGTTTTTCTCGGATTGCAGAAGACTCGATTGTTCGACCCGTCACTTTCATTTATGGGAACCAACGATGTGCCGGGCGATTATCGCTCATCGGGCTGCACCGCCTGTCATGTCGTCTATGCCAATGACCGCGATATGTTTCACTCCGGCCCGTTCGCGAAATTCGGCCACACGGGGTTGAGCAAAACCGCAGACCCGACTATTCCGAAAGACGAGCCGGGACATCCGATCAAACATCAGTTCACCCGCTCCATTCCTTCGAGCCAGTGTGTGACCTGTCACATGCACCCCGGCACTCTGGTGTTGATGACTTACTACGGAACGATGTGGTGGGACTTGGAAACCGACGGCGAGCAGATGTACCCGAAAGAGTCGCAAAAACTCAGTCCCGAACAACAACGCGAGGTTCTGTTGCGCAACCCGGAGGAATCGGCGTTGAGAGGCAAATGGGGCGATCCTGATTTTCTCAAGAAGCTGAGAGATGAAGTCAATCCCAAACTCAAGCACAATCAGTTCGCGGACTTCACCGGTCACGGCTGGGTCTTCAAAAATATTTTTAAACGCGACCGCAAGGGCAATCTGCTCGATGCGGAAGGCAACACCCTGCAAAACGTCGATACTGAAAAACTTCGCAAAGCAGTCGAGGAACTTCCGCCTGAAGATGCGAAGGGGCTGCCTGTTCATCTCAAAGACATTCACATCGAGAAAGGGATGCATTGCGTCGATTGTCACTTCAAGCAGGACAATCACGGCAACAGCAAGCTCTATGGCGAAGTCCGCAACGCGATTGAAATCGATTGCGCCGACTGTCACGGGACGGTAACGAAGAGGGCCGATCCGACATCGCGCGACGCGCGGACTACAGCAGCGGCAGGCGGCAATCGTATGCTTGAGTATCGCTACGTCGCGCCTGAAGGGACAGACCGCGCGAGGAAGAAAGATCGATTCTTCAAGGATGCGGCGGGCAGATTGTTTCAGCGATCTGCGCTGGAAGCCAACAAGGTGTGGGAGGTCAAACAGGTCGCCGATATAGTCAACCCCGCTTCTTCGGCCTATAACGAAAAGGCCGCGCTCGCAAAAACGGTGATGAAAGACGGCAAGACGTGGGGCGACCCGCAGGCGGGCGAAGCGAATCTGGCTCATGCAAACAGCAAGATGACCTGTTACTCATGCCATCTTTCCTGGACGCCGAGTTGCTTCGGCTGTCACCTCAAGATGAAAGCCAATGAGCAGAAGCCGATGCTCCATAACGAGGGCGAAAAGAATCTGCGCAACTGGACTTCTTATAATTTCCAGACCCTCCGTGATGACGTTTTTCTGCTGGGCAAAGACGGTACTGTTACGGGTCGCAGGTTTGCGCCCGTCAGAAGCGCGTGCGCCGTGCTTGTGAGTTCTCAAAACGCGCTGCGCGAGTGGATATATTCGCAGCAGCAGACCGTATCAGCCGAAGGCTACAGCGGGCAGGCGTTCAGTTCTCACTTCCCGCATACAGTCCGCACGCGCGAGACGAAAAGCTGCGATGACTGTCACTTGTCGGAAAATAACGATAACAACGCTTACATGGCGATGACTCTGATGCAGGGGACGAACTTCTATAACTGGATCGGGCGATTCGTTTATGTTGCGCTGGGTCACGAAGGATTCGCCGCCGTAGTCGCTACGGAAAGAGACGAGCCGCAGGCCGTCATCGGCAGTTACCTGCACAAGCTGGCTTTTCCCGAAGAGTACAAAAAGCACAAAGAGCATCACGAGGAGTTGCATGAGTATTACGAGCATCCCGGCAACGACATAACCACTGCGCTTACGCCGTTCATCAATCGCGGGACGGAAGTTTTGAACCTGCAACTGCGGGGCGAGTATCTTTATGCCGCGTGCGGCAAGGGCGGATTCAAAATCTTTGACGTTGCCAACATCGATCAAAAGGGATTCTCGGAAAGAATGACGACGGCTCCTTTCTCGCCCTTGGGCCAGAGGTTTTATGTCAAATCCAAGCACGCTACGGCCATCGCTTCGCCTTCGACGCTGGCGGTCGATCCGACGGCGACTGTAGCGGAAGTTTTGAACAAGAAAGGCAAAGACGGATTGCGCCGCCAGTACCTTCCAGAAAATGAAGAAGGAATTTATCGCGACGACAAGCAGATGATCCCCGCCGTCTACGGATTCCTTTACGGGACGGACAGCGAGGAAGGCTTGATAGTGATCGGCAATCCTTTGGACGAAGACAGAAACGGGCCGGGTGTTGCGACATTGCTCGACGGCGATCCGACCAATAATTTCATCAAGCGCGCTTTGGCCTTCAACCCCGAAGGCAAGCTCAAGGGCGCGAATAATATCATCGTCGCCGGAACGCGCGCTTATATCACCTGTGATCGCGGGCTTGTCGTGGTCGATCTGACCGATCCGCTCAAGCCGAAAATCACGGCTGAGATAGGCGAGCCGTTCATCAAGAAGCCGAAAGCCGTTCAACTTCAGTTTCGATATGCGTTCGTCTGTGATTCGGAAGGCGTGAAGGTTTTGGACGCGACCGACCCTGATCATCCGCGACCCGTCGAAGGCGCAACGGTTCCCATCGAAGACGCGCACAGCATCTATCCGGTGAGAACTTACGCTTATGTGGCGGCGGGCAAGAAAGGGCTTGTCATACTCGATATCGAAAACCCGGAGAAGCCGCGAATTGATCAGACTTACGATGCCGAAGGCAAGATCAACGACGCGCACGATGTCAAAGTCGGGATGACCAACTTCAGCCTGTTCGCTTACATCGCTGACGGGCATAACGGATTGAGAGTCGTGCAACTGACATCGCCCGAAGAAGGCGGCGGCGGTTATGGATTCAGCCCGCGCCCGACTCCGCATCTCGTGGCGACATTTCATTCGCACGCTCCGGCGCTCGCGGTTTCAGAAGGCATAGACCGCGACCGCGCGATTGATGAGAGCGGAAATCAGCTTTCGGTTTTCGGACGACGCGGCGCGCGCCCGCTCAATCTGGCTGAGATGCAGCGGATGTACATGAAAGACGGCAAGCTATGGAGAGTGCCTCAGATCAAGGACAACAACACGAAGGAGAATCGCGACATTCGCCGGTTCTTCGGGCCGCCGAAAGGGTTGAGGGCCGGAGAGCAAACTGAAAAGAAGAGCGAGCCTGTGAAATCGGAAGAGAAGAAATCTGACGAGGAGCGAATGAAATCTCCGCCCAGCCCGATAGGGCTTATTCTTCTGTCGTTGCCGCTCGCGCTGGCGTTGTTCAGATTGCGCAGAAGGTAGTTTTCAAGCGAGGGACGGATGAAACTCAAACTTGCTATCGTCATTGTGTTCGCGCTCGCGGCAGCGGCGGCGCTCGCCGGGTCGCTTGCTGCATCGTTTGCTCAGGGCGGAGTCGATGTCGTCATGCTCAACGCGAAGGGAGCGCGCACCTACGGGCCGGTTCGCTTCGATCATCGTCTGCACGAAAAAGCGATCAACCCTGACCCCGACTGGCCCTATCAGGCCAAACAGGGCGCGGCCTGCTCCGGGTGTCATCACTCGATAAATAACGTCGGCATTCCACAACTGTGGAAATGCACGGTATGCCATCAGGACGAAGGCAAGGGCGACGGCAATTATCCGAGCCGCAAATATCCGAACTGCGATCAGGGCGGCAATCCCAAGAATAAAGACTGCGACGAGGTTTTCTTCGAGCGGGCTTTTCATGACACCTGCATCGGTTGCCATCGCGCTGAAATTGCGCGAGGCAGAAGTCCTGAAAAATCGCCCGTCACCTGCAGCGGATGTCACGCGCCTAAGGAGAGCGCGAAATCAGGAGAGTAGAGAGAGGTCGTGATGCCGGGAATCAAAAAGAGCGTTCTTGCTATCGCTTGTTTTCTGCTTGCGGGAGTCTATTTCCAAACTGCGCGAACACACGCCCTCGACAGCGAGCCGCTCGCGAGCGAGCCGACCGTTTCCTTTCAGAGCGCGAAAGATCGCGCAAGCTTTCCGCACGACGGAAAAAAACATCGCGAGATGAATTGCTCCGACTGTCATTCAGTTTCCAGAGCGCAGCCCGATGTGAGAGATTTTCCCGGACACAAAGCCTGCATCAGTTGTCACAACTTCGCCGAGATGGTTTTCACCAAACCCATCTTCTGCGCGATCTGCCATAACGGAAGGCCCGTATCGAAAACTCAACCCGCGCTCTTCGGCTTCCCGAAACCGGCAGTGCCTACGGATTTCGGCATGGGATTTTCGCACGTGTCTCACCGCAAGACCCTGCCCGCTGATATCGATATCGAGCAGCCGCAGTTCATCAAGGGGCAGGGAGTAAAATGCACGGACTGTCACAAGATGATCACGCCTCCGCGCGGGGGGCAGGAGATGTCGATTGAAAAAGGACACTCGACCTGTTTCGTATGTCACGGCCCGGTTCCTGCGGGCGGAAGAAGAAAGCCTGCGCGCGAGTTTCCTTATATGAATGACTGCGCCGAGTGTCATCAGCTTGGCGGGCCTCGGTCTCCGCATCTTTACAACATCGTGGTGAAGTTCAAACATACGGATCATGATTATGACATCCGGCCAATAAAGAAAAAGGAGTATGTCATAGCGAAGGCGACTGACCGGCTCTGCTCGGAATGCCACCAATCGGTCGATAAGGCTGAGAAGCTGTCGGAGATCAGGTTGCCTGATTCGCGCTATTGCAACGAGTGTCATAACGGACGGCTGGGGCTTCCTGATCCTCTGGAGCAGGACGTGTTGAACACTCTCAGGAGGTGACAGGGAACAGGTGACAGGTGACAGGTTGCAGGGAGCCGCCCCTGTTCCCTGTCACCTGTCACCTGTCACCTGATCGTGGGGCGAAGTGAAATGAGAAACGATATATCGAAATGGTTGAGACTTGTGGTCGCGCTGATTGGCATAACTCTTATCGGCGTGATGATGGCCTGTCGCGAGAGCGCGAAAAACCAGAACACCGCCAACACCAACTCTCAGACTGCGCCGCCGGTGACTACAGTCGGGACTCCTATAGTCGATCCGGCGGATGCAAAAACGATGCTCACGCTCTCGCCGTTCAATCACAATCGCCCCGAACATAAAAAGCAGGCGTGCATACTCTGCCACAAGCGGACGAGCGAGACGACCGCCGCTCCGGTCTTTCCCGGCCACGACGCCTGCGACCGCTGCCACCTTGAAATACTGAATCCGACCGCGCAGGCCGGCAGCAAACTGTGCGTGGCGTGTCACGCACCCGGCGCTATTGAGTTGATGCCGAATACGAAGTTCGTCGATTTCACTTCTCGGCTAAAACAATTCGGCATTCGCGGCACCATAAAAGATCGCAAAGGTTTTTCGCACAAGGATCACATGGACGCATCGAAGATGCCTGCTGGCACCGAGGTGGCCAATTGCGACACCTGCCATAAGGTGAGCGGTGTTAATGCCACGATGCCGAGCCATCCTCAGTGCTACAGTTGTCATACTCATCAGAAAGGCCAGAAGCTGGGCGAGTGCGAGACGTGCCACGCCAGCCCGGAAAATTCACTCAAGTACAGCCGGTCGGTCGGCGCGGCGTTTTCTCTCTACAGGTTCTCGCACAGCACTCATACACCAGCCGCGATCAAGGCCAGTTGTGACCGATGCCATCGCCTGATAGAATCACCCGCAGCCGAGAATCGTTCGGACATTTTGCAGATCAGCACTGCGCGAGGCCAGAGGCATCGCTCCTCCTGCTGGACGTGCCACGTTCAGGCGAAAGAGCCAGTCTGCACAAAGTGTCACGTCGGCGGGCCGCCCGTAGCTTTTTAGCGGCGGCGGCTATTGCGAGTTGGTCTGGAAGGTTGATAAAGCGCAAGCGGATTCATTCAAAATCACGATCAGCGCCGGAGACGAGTCAGGCTCTTCGAAGGCGATTTTGTCGTCTGCAAAGGGAGACGACTTCACGCTTCATAAACCGCAATCGAACGGGAGTGGGTTCTTATGCCGCGAGAACATACAAGTCGGCGGGAAGTCATCAACGCAATCAAAGGCATCGAGTCAATATCCGATCTTCTGGCCTCTCACGAAGGCCATTTTGAATATGAACTCGACCTGGAAGTCAACGTCTACGGTCGAAACTACAACGGAAAAAAAGTCGGCCCTTACCTGCGACTGTTAAGCTATGAGCCGGGAGAAGCCGTCATCAGCGAAGGCGACTGGGGCGGCAACACTTTCTACATACTCGTCGACGGCAGCCTCGATGTCTTCGTCAAAGGCGATAAGAAAGTCGCCGAGCTGAAACCCGGCACGCAGTTCGGCGAGATGAGCGTGCTTGCGGGCGTGCCTCGCAACGCGACAGTCAAAGCTCCGCCTGCTGCCATAGCGAAGGTGCTGGAAGTTCAAAGGCCCGCGCTGAGATTGCTTCGCAAACTCCCGCGATTTGCAAAGAGCCTCGACGAGACCTATCGCTCGCACGGCAGAAACGCGACCATCGAAGAACTCAAGCGCATAGTCAATCTCGCGCCCGAACAGGGACAGGACCTGCGCGGCATGTCGCTGTTCAAGGTCTTCTCGAAAAATCACATCCTGTTTCGCGAGCGCGGCCCCGTGGATCGAATCTATGTGGTGAAGGAAGGCTGGCTTCGCCGCACACAGACCACCCCGCAGGGAGAAGTTGAGGATTATCTCGGCAAAGGCTTCTGCTTCGGGCTTGAGGGGTTGACGAAAAATGCGGAGTGGCCCTTCACTATCACGCTGATGGGAAGGACAGAGGTTTTCGAAATCTCCATAGGCAAGCTCAGACAAAACATCGCGCTGAGAGACGCTCTCGCCAGCCAGCTTGCCCAATACGCGCCGCCCGCCTTGATGGAAAGACTGCCGCGCGAGCCGGATGTTCGAGATAAGACTCTCGCCGCACAGCAAAGCCTCATCGATACAGGACTCGTCGATGGCAGCAACCTGTTGGTGATGGACATGGATTTGTGCGTGCGATGCGGCAACTGCTCGCTTGCCTGCCACAAAGTTCATGGCCAGTCGCGGCTGCTTCGCCGCGGCGTCCACATCACGAGACTTGAAAAACCTAAGCGGAGCGCCCTTCAAAGCATACTTTCGCCCTCGGTGTGTATGCACTGTCAGGACCCCGAATGTCTGACAGGCTGCCCCACGGGAGCGATAGGTCGCTTTGGCCGCGGCGAAGTCGATATCAATGCGCGAACCTGCATAGGCTGCGGCGACTGCGCTTCGCAATGCCCATATAACGCGATCACGCTCATCCCGCGCAAAGCGAAAGGCGCGCCGCCGCCGGGAGGATTCGGGGCGAAGATCAGCGACCTGCTGCGACTTGCGCCCGACCCCATACCTCCCGCAGTCGATACGACCGAAGACCTCGTCGCCATCAAGTGCAACCTCTGCAACAGCACTCCGCTCAATCCGCTCGACAAGAATAACAAGCTCATCTACAAACGCCCCGCCTACAGTTGCGAAGAGAACTGCCCGACGGGCGCGCTCGCTCGCATACGTCCGAGAGAATATTTCGCCGAAACGGGCGCGATTCAGGGATTGATGCTCGTCGATAAAACTCATGCCACGGGGCGAAACATTCATCGCCGTGACCCTGCGCGCCGATGGAGCCATATCATTGGCATCGCGCTTACAGTCCTGCTCACTGCGGTGATGATAATAGGGCTTGGTCGCTACGGGCTTGGCGAACGCCTGCTTGGGTTTTTGAATCTGCGATGGATCACCGGATTGGTCGGACTTTTAGGCATAGGAGTCGTGATGGCCTATCCGTTCCGTCGGCAAATCTATCGCCGTCGCGCGGGGGCGCTGAGAGTCTGGCTGCTTACGCATCTTTACGCGGGCGTGATAGGCGGCGTCATGATTTTTCTTCACGGCGGAACCAGCACGGGCGGGATACTGACCACCGCGCTTATGATCACGTGGGATTTAGTGATCGCTACGGGATTGTTCGGGTTGCTCTGTTATCAGATCGCGCCGCGGATACTGACCCGGATAGAAAACTCTCCGCTTCTCATAGATGATCTGAGAATGCGCCGCGAAGAATTGCAAAAAGAGATAGCCGACGCGGGAAGCTCTCCATCGGAGCCTCTGCGAGCGATAGTAAGAGAAAGGGTGATTCCGCGCTTCCTCTCTTTCGGCTATCTGCTGCGTCAGTACACAAGACGCGAGCCGCTCGACGAGATGCTCGACGAGGCGCAGGCCGCATTCAAATCGGAAGCCTCTTCTCTGAGCGAGAAAGACAGGCGACGACTCAGCAAAGCGATAGAGAGCGCGGCGACTCTTCGTCGGATCGATGCGTTGATTTATCTGCATCGGTTGATGAAGGTGTGGCTGCCGCCGCACGTGATAAGCACTTCGCTTATGCTGGCTTTGATGATCGTTCATATCATTCAGGTCATTTACTACGCCGCGCGGTGAAAAATTATGGCGAAGAACAGATTCCTCATACGAAGAACCGATGAGCTTCAGGGCATAGATGATGTCATCATCGAAAGCGAGGGGCTGACCATCGGGCGACTCATAGGCAACGACCTCGTGTTGAACAACCGCGCCGTCTCGCGCACGCACGGAGGCATCAAGGAGATAGGCGGCCAGTACTGGATATTCAACCTGTCGGGCGCAAACGGCACGGTACTAAACGGCTCGTTCATCGAAGGCTGGGCCGTGCTTCAGGACGGAGATGTCATTCAAATCGGCCCGTACCTGCTCACGGTCAACTACGTTCAGCAGGCGCTTCAGATCAAAGTCGAGATGGACATCGAACTGAACCTGGCCGTTCAGCAGGCCGTAGCCTCCGCTCCGCAGGACAGCGGCGATGCCACTGTGATGATGAAGGCTCCCGTCGTTCCGGGAAAGCAGGCTCCCAAGCGTCAGGCGGGAACCGGGACGGTTTTGCCCGATCTGGCCGAAGAAGAACAACGCGCGCTGGATGTCTTCTGGGAGAAGCGAAAACGCGAAGCGGGAAAGATGGCCGAGCTAACTCCGCTTCATCCGCGAGGAAGCCAGAAGCTGGGCCGCGCGCAGAACAACTGGCGACCGACGCTCGATTTGCGAAAGCCCTGGCCCAAATCCTACTTCACCTGGGGCGCGCTCATAATCACCGCCATGGCCATAGTCGCCCTCATCGTCTACGAGCAGGCTTATGCGCCGGGCGCGGTGGCTGACCCTCACTGGGACTCTTTCTCGAAAGATGAACTGCTGCGCCGCAACATCGCGCTTCAGGAAAATGCGGGCTGCTCGACATGTCATTCAGTCAAAGAGACGATGCAGACGAAATGCACCACCTGTCACACGACCGAAAACGTGCAGGTGAATCCGACCTTCACCCGTCCCGGTTTCAATCCCGGCGTTTACGCTGCGCACGAGCGCGAACGAATCGAATGCTCTGAATGTCATACGGAGCATCAGGGCGCGGCAAAAGAAGCGGGCCTTGTGAGCTACGGGCTTTGCTATAACTGTCACAACGGCGTCTACAAAATAAAAACCGACGGTGATGTCGGGCCTGCTGGAACCACCCTTCCTATCCCGCACGGAGGGAAGGTCGGCTATCCGGTCGAGAATGGGCAATGGACGTGGAAGACGCTCAACGAACAGCAGCTTGAAAAACGTCGTATGCCCAAAGCTCTGGCTTCGATGGACGCATCAGGTCAATTCCATGCGATCCACCAGCTTGGCAAGATGTCGCAGATGGGCCAGACGGGGCGTGGTCTGAGTTGCGGCGATTGCCACACCGCAGGCACGAACAATAATGGCAAAGGCGACGCGTTGTTCAAAAGCACTCCCCGGAATGAATGCGGCAAATGTCACGGACTCTCTTTTACGCCAAATGCCATCCAGACCGTTCAGGCTAATTGCAGCACATGCCACCTTCAGCACGACAAGAGCGAGAACCTCGCCCAGTTCATCGATGATGCGGCCAGGGATGCGAAGAAGCTCAAGGATTTCGCCGCCTCTTTGTCGACACAGGGGGCAGGCCCTCAGACGACACCCCTGGCTACGACCACCATACCTGAAAACGTGGGAGCGGCGGGCGTGCGGCGTCAGAACGAGGAGACGTTGAGCCTCAAGCAGGCGGGCAATGTCGGCGGCCTGCCGTGGTATGGATGGGTCGCCGTTTGTGTCGCGCTTCCCCTCGTCGGGCTGTTCGTGATGTTTGGCGGCACCATCAGGCGCAGGGGTTATCTCCGGTCAGCTACGAGTGAAATCAAGTCTGAGCCTGAGAAGGTGACAGCAGGGTTCGATCTCGACCGGCTGCGCGCGGAAGGGCCGGAGTATCCTCATCCGGTCATCAACACCGAGACGTGCATAGGCTGTCACGCCTGCGTTGACGCCTGCCCGCACGATGTTTTGAAGATCGTAAACGGCAAATCTATGGTCGTCGCTATGGATCAATGCATGGAGGACACCTCGTGCCAGGTCGAATGCCCTACCAGCCCCAAGTCATGCATAGTCGTAAATACCAACAAGAAAATTCCGGCGAGAAAAGTGCCTGTGCGGAATCAGCGGCTTGAGACGAACGTCCCCGGAGTTTATATGATCGGCGATGTGTCAGGCACGCCTCTTATAAAGAACGCCATCAACGAAGGTCGAAGGGTGATCGATTCGATCAAGGAAGACCTTGATAAGAACGGACGCAACGCACAGGCGGAATACGATGTGGCAATAGTTGGCCTCGGCCCCGCAGGGCTTTCTGCTACAGTGCTGGCCAAACTGGAAGGACTCAGCTACGTCGCCCTGGAACAGGACAATCTCGCAGCCACTATTCAGCAGACATATCAGGCAGGCAAGTTCGTCTTCTTCACCCCGACGGATAAACCTGTCGAGGGGGGCCTCCCGCTCGTGCCGGATGCGGAGAGACCCGAAGGCAACGTGAAGGAGGAGATGCTCAAGGGCTGGTTCGACGCGATGATGAAAAACGGCGTCGAGGTTCACGAAGAGGAAGGCTGCAAAGATATCAAGAACGAAGGCGGAGTGTTCAAGCTGATAACCGAAAAAGAGAAGCTCAAAGAGGCGGCTTCCTACACTGCGCGAAAGATCATTCTGGCCATAGGCAATCGCGGAGCGCCGATGAAGCTGGGCGTCGGGGGCGAAGAGTTGACCATCACTGTGCCAGCAAGAGAGATCATAGCGAATCACTGCCCCAAGTGCGGGCTTGCCAGAAGCGGCACGCAGGTCTTCTGCGTCAACTGCGGCACCCGGCTCCCCGTTCGCGAGGTAGCCGCTCACGAAGAGAGCAAGGTGCAGTACAAGCTGACCGACCCTAAGGAGTACATAGGCCGAAAGTGCATAGTGGTCGGCGCGGGCAATTCGGCCATCGAAGTCGCGGTGGGGCTGACAGGATTCGAGCGCGAAGGAGATGATTTCAAATTCAATGAGGGGGCTGAGGTCACTCTCATAGTCCGCAGCGATTTCAAAGGCGACCTTGCGCTCGGCAACAAGATGAATGTCTATGACTGCATAGACGCAGGTCGCATCAAGGCATACTTCGGATGCGCGATCAAAGAGATCACTAAGGATGAAGTGGTGATTATGACCGCGAGGACTAAGGAAGAGAAAGCGCGCGTGGCGAATGATTATATTTTCGCGCTCATTGGCGGCGAGAAACCGACGAAGTTCCTTGAGGGGATAGGGGTCAGGATCGGAGCCGAGTCGGAGTGAAGATTGAGTGGGAGAATGGGGGAATGGGAGTACTAGCTCTCCCACTCCCCCACTCTCCCATTCTTTTCTTCCCACTCTACCATTCCCCGTAAACGTGCTATAGTTGGCGGGGTGAAAGGAGGAAGGGCTTGAGAGTAAGACTTTTGCCAAGCATGGCTGGAAGAGAGTCTCAGCTTCAATGCCTGACATCTTTTCTGATAAATGATCGCGTGTCGATTGATGGCGGGAGCCTGGGCTTCGCCCTCGACCCGGAACACCTGAGCGCGGTGCGCAATATCATCGTCACCCACACCCACAGCGATCACACCGCCTCTTTGCCCATCTTCATCGCCGAAGCGTTCGTCAGCCTCGATGGCCCTGTGACTATTTACGGATCGACGGAAGTCGTCTCGGCCCTGCGCGAGTATGTATTCAATGACAAGATATGGCCGAACTTCGAGAATATCCCGCTGATGAACGGGAGCGGCCCCACTATCAAATTCGAAGTGATAGAGGCGCGAAAGAAGATAAAAATCGATGGACTCGCGGTCACTCCCATACCGGTCAATCATGTGGTTCCGACCATGGGCCTACTCGTCGAAGATGTTCACGCATCGGTCGCGTTCACCTCGGACACTTATGTGACCGATGAGCTTTGGAAAGCCGCCTCGAAGATCAGGAACCTTAAAGCGGTGTTCGTCGATGTTTCGTTCCCGGACGAACTGTACAAGCTCGCCGCCGACTCGAAACACCTCACTCCCCGGTTGCTTGAGTCAGAGCTCGTGAAGCTCAAGCGCGAAATCTCGGTTTTCGCGGTTCATATCAAGCCAACCAATCGCAACGAAGTCATACGCCAACTCGGATTGCTCAACAACCCGATGATCTCCATAGCCGAGCTTGGGCGCGAGTACGAGTGGTGAGAATGGACGTAAGGTAGTAATTCAGTTATGCCATCAAAACTTATCATAACCAACAGCGAGACGGGCGAAAGCTATGAGTTTGAAATCACGAGCGATGAAACTCGACTAGGCAGGTCTGCCGCCCGAAACGATGTGATACTCGACGACGGGCAGGTGTCGCGCGAACACGCGGTCTTGCGCAAGTTCGGAACCAAACACATGCTCGTAGACCTGGCCAGCGCGAACGGGATTTTCATCAGCGGCCAGCGCATACGCGAGCATATACTCAACAACGAAGACACTTTCTCGATCAGCAAGTACCGGATCACATACCAGGATCGTGGAGCTTCGCTCAGCGTGAAATTTGACGATCAGAAGATCGGCAATACCGTTTTTATGCGCAAACCCGATCAGGTGCTTTCGGGCATACCTCATCTGGACAAAACATCTCTGTCCGCCACTAACCTCAGTTCGGAGCTTGTCCTCGGAGAAATCGAGGCGCTCAGAAGAAAAGCCGAAACGCTCACGCGCATCTACGAGCTTAACGGAATGCTGGGGTCGGTCTTCAGCCTCGAAGAGATATTCGGCAAGGTGAGCGAGATGCTCTTTCGCGTCACTCCGGCAGACCGCTTTCTGGTTATGCTGAAAGACCCGGCTACGGGCGAACTCAATCCCTTCATGGCTGACTTTCGCCATCGCCGCTCCACCAAGTCGGGTGTTTCCGTGTCAGGCAGAGAGATAAGCGTGAGCCGCACGGTCGTAGCTCGTGTCGTGGAGGAGCAGGTCTCGCTGCTTTCGTGCGATACGCAGGCTGACTTAGGGCTTGCCGGGGCGAAATCGATCATCATGCAGAATATTCATTCCGTGATGTCCGCGCCGCTTCTCGGCGACAAGGGACTGCTGGGAGTGATCTACGTCGACTGCCAGCAGGTGATGCAGATGTTTTCCGAGGATGATCTCGATCTGCTCAACGCCATCGCGGGCGCGACTTCTATATCCGTAGACAACGCCATCAGCCACGAGCGACTGCTGCGCGAAGAGCTTGCCCGCGCCAAGTACAGCCGCTTCATGCCGCGTCACGTCGTCGAAGAAATTTTGGCCAACCCCGATGCGCTCAGTCTCGGAGGGAAGAACGCCAATGTGACGATACTGTTTTCCGACATACGTGGCTTTACTACGATGTCTGAAAATCTGCCGCCCGAGACGGTGGTGCAGATTTTGAACGAGTATTTTTCCGACATGGCCCCGATAGTCTTCGAGCATCAGGGTCTTCTGGATAAGTACATGGGCGACGGACTGATGGCCCTCTTCGGCGTGCCGTATCCGGGGGAGGACGCGGCAGTAAACGCAGTATCGGCAGCCGTAGAGATGCAGCGGCGAATGAAGGCTGTCAATCAGTCGTTGAAAGATCGCGGGCTTTCCGAGATCACGATAGGCATTGGCATAAACACCGGCACGGCGACCGTCGGCTACATCGGGAGTGAAGAGAAGACGGATTACACGGCTATAGGCGATGCCGTAAATCTTGCGGCGCGATTGGAGAAGCAGGCGCAGGCCGGACAGATAATAATTTCGCAGGCGACGCTTGCCGCCATTGGCGCGCGATTTCCCATCGGCCCGTGCGGTTGCGGCGAGGTGAAGGTGAAGGGCAAGAAAGAGCCTGTCCAGATTTACGAAGTGATATGGAGCGAAGCCGAGCGCGCGACCCACACCGGGGACAACAGCGCCGGGGATTGAAGATTGTAGAAGGCGTGTCGCTCTTTTCAGATGAAGTCGTGGTTATTTCATATTATTCAAGCAATAATATGCCTTTGCTAGTTGCTATCCAGATTCTTTTCAGAGATAGAATCAAAAAGTGTGTAAAAGGAGATTGGGTGGTGTAACCTTTCAAATCCAATTCAAACCGAAAGGAGAACACCACCGTGATACTCATAGAGGATTACCAGAAACCAAAGGCACACGCAATCATTTTTCCTGAGTTGGAATCTTGGGTTCGCTCTCAGGTTCAACTCTTCATCCAGGACATTCTGCAGCAGGAAGTAACCGAACTTCTCGGCAGAGACATATCCGAAGGCCGCGATGGAGTGGATGCTTCATCAGGCTATCGCAATGGCTTGGGCAAAGAGCGAAAGCTCGCGCTTAGCCCGAATTTCTCATCAGCCCTATGGCAAAAGCCCCTCCTCATGGTAAAAGTATCTTTGCTTCAACACCTTACACCCAAAGGAGGAGCTATCTCATTGCTGACACAGTGTACGGATACTTCGTTCGACTTTCAAGCCGTTGGCCGTCGTGAGGTGGTCGCTCAATTCAACGGCGGTACGATCACTTCTGATGCCGGGGCGCTGCTTCTGAGCCAGATTGAGTCTCGCCGCAAAATCATCCATCAGTTCGCTGCTTGCTTCACGGATCATCGGGAACCTCTTTTGATCGAACATAGTGTTGAAGACCTCATCGCTCAACGCCTCTACGGTCTGGCTCTGGGTTATGAAGACCTCCTCGACCATGACCTCCTGCGGGCTGATCCTCTCCTGGCGACTGCCATCGGCAAGTCTGACGTGGAAGGCAAGTCTCGCCGCCGCCCCTCAGATCCCGGCAATCCT
>DLHY01000142.1 GCA_002483445.1 Blastocatellia bacterium UBA7656 | reverse complement strand
TTTTTGGGTCCACCATAGACATCACAGAATGGGTTGTGCTGAACCAATTTCAGGGCTGTGGCACTCGCCTTAATAATTCCAAAAGCGTCTATCCCTGCTATATGTCTTATGGAGTTTCCAACTTCCATTATGTCCCTGTCGAAGACGTATACTGCGCCGGCACCAGCCTTCGCAAGCAATTCCCCGACACAGGAGCCAAGCGCACCCGCGCCTAAAAGAGATATTTTCTTATCCGCTAATGTCTCTGGCACCCTGCCTTGGTTTCTCAAAGTCAAGGTTTGAGGATGAAGAGAATGGCGATACATTGCAAAGACTCTTCCGGTATTTACCTTTTTTATTCTCTCTTCTGTGTCGGGCGCTAGTACATATTTCTCATCTCCCTTTACCTGAAACTCCAACATAATGAAAACCCAATCAAAGCCGCCATTCCTGTGTGGGAATCTGAGACCGAAGTAAGCGTATGGCTCTGCGGCTATGTATGACCGGATTTCTTCAAATGCCTTTTGAATCGTTTCCTCTAAGCCAGCACCCCGAACTATCTGCAACAGGTCTGCGCCAGTGCGCGGCGGCAATGGCTCTGTGGAAATGTCCCACCACACCCCTTTAATCACAGCATTATCTTTGAGCAACTCTCCAAACTGAGATTCTCCACTTCCTAAGCTTTGCGCTGTGTCCCAAACCTTATTCCTGATCCAAGGGAAAGGCTTCTGGAGCGTATTTCTCGAATCTCGAAAACCTATGGCTTGTGCAAAATCAGAACTGATAGATAGCCCAACAAAGCGAGCCCGCTGATTATCACCGCCAAAAACAAATCCCGCGTAGAACAATCCTCCAACTTTCAAATCAGGATCGTAATACTCAGGGCCTATCAGAATATCTGCACCCATTGGCATATGCGCCTGTATATCTGCCTCGGGCGAATCGTAAGGATTAGCCCCATTCTCGATAGCAAAAAACCATCTCTCTGCCCTTCTCAGGATACTTACCCCACTGATTATCTCACCGGCTTTTCGGAAAGGATCCTGCTCTATTAGGCACAAAACCCCTCCTGCCATCTGGTGACGTGCGCTTCTGGGTATGGGTTCTACTTTCCATCCTGGATGCGGCTCATCCGGAGGAAGCTCCTTGACAGGTGTTACAGAAGGCAGATGAAAGGGAAAAGTCACAGGATACTTGAAGATGACCTTATGCCTCTTAGTCCCGCCTGAGCCGCGAATCACAAGCTCACCGTGATACGCGAGAATTCCTCTTTCGAGAGCGGCCTCGCACAGCCTTAGGCTTTTGTAGTTCCTCTCAACTTGCTCCCTTTCCCGCCTATAGAGTTCGGGATATAGCGCAATCCAAGAAGTCACTTTTCCCCCATCGGTCGCTGGTCTATCTTCGGTGCAATGATGAAAGGACCTCTGTTCTTCGAAGAGTCATCATCTCCGCCATTATTGTCATCTTCATCTTTGAACCCATATTCTTCCGCAAGCTCGCCGGAATCATCTGTAACCTGATATGTCCCATCTAAGGAAATATCTACGAAGATCGTCTTCTTCCCATCTCCGGTGTGCAGGATGTTTTCTTCATCCATAAATTCTTTATAGATTTCCAAAGCATCGTCGTGCGGGTGACCGTGTGGGCTGTCTTCCTGAAGCGGTGATGAGATAATCAAGTACTCAGGCTCTATCAATTCCATATGGCGGCGATACGGCTCCTTGTCATCCTCACAGGTTTTGAAGAATGTGCGCGAGCCGTGATGAGAGGCGTTCAGGACGTGAGAGCGCAAGCGGTTCTCATTGCCTGCACCGTGATACTCAGTTATATGCTCGCTCCAAGCGCATTTGTCAGAATCGCCGGTAATCATCACGTTCACAGATTCAGGGCTTCCGTACTTGAACCTGATGACTGCACAGTGCTCGTGAATGCGCCTATAGCGTGCATCGCAATCCTCGCCAGCGATATCTTCCTTGACGTGATCTGCGGGAGATAGGACGTTGTATTCAGCGTTGCTTATCGAGGCTGTATCGTTTGTGCCACGCAGCTCAATGTCTTCACCGCCAGCATCCTGAACCTTTTCTCTCAATCGCTGGATGGCCTGATATGCGTCGTCGTGGTCATTACCCGGATCGTGACCGCTATGCCAGATGTTATCAATCGTTATGGCATCGCTGATTTCATCCAATTCGCCAGCGTGATCCATATGTGGATGTGTGTTCACAAAGTAGTTCAGATGATCGTCATCACGGTCAGCCAGTAAATCCTCCAGCATTCGAACCAAGTCAACACCGCCTGTTTTCCTGCCCTGATTTGCGTCTATTAACATCGTCTTGTGACTTCCGCCATTGGGAATGAAAACCAACGTGGCTTCTCCCTGCCCGACATAGAGGAATGCGAACCTCATAACGTCAGTGCTAGGGGGCGTGAGGATATCAGAAGCTTTGGACATTTTTACCTCCGTACTACCCTACAGGACAACTTCGGGGCGTTACCATAAGGGCGTGTTGAAAAGAAATTCTAACGAGCAAAGAATAGCACAGGTTTTGGTTCAAGGCACCCTGAATAGGGGAGAGTTTTTGGAGGTGTACTCTATATGGTAGTCATTGACTTTAGCCGAGTTCAAACATGATCAACGTTTAGTCTGCACAAAAGTCGCTACACTAATCCGTTTGACCATCGCGACTCCCTTTCAGCCGACGAAGTAATCGCTACCGCTTATCACTTTGACCTTGCAATAGGGCTTGAGTTTCTCGAAATCAACAAGGTTATCCGTGACGACCAGCGCACCGGCTCGCTTGGCTGTGACGGCTATGAGAGCATCGCGGACAATCCTCTGCTTTTCGCTTTGCTGAAGGCGCGGGGTTTTGCCGCCAGCGCGAGATTTCAGCTTCCGCAGATACGAATTGAAAATGACTCCAGCCTGCCACCAGTCTTCACTATCCGGGACGAGCATCTTCCCTTCTCTCTCATATCTCCTGCGCGAAGCCGCAAGGAATTTAATCTCGGATTTGTCAGACGCCCCGACAACAAGCTCCTGCATCACCACAGCCGACATAATCAGATCGGATGGCAAGCGCGCAGGCTTGTAAGCAATCCAGATGTTTGTGTCGAAGATTGTACCCGGCATTCAGTCCAGTCTCTTGTGGCGGTTCTTGTACATGCGCTGCCACGCTTTGAACATCAAATCGTTGGCGGAAAGCTCAGGCTGCGGAGTTTCCTTTTTCCTGCGCTTTGTTATTTTTGAGGCGCTTGTCTTCTTAGCTGAGGTTGTCTTGTTTGTAGTCGTGCTGCTCACTGGCATTTGCTCCTGTCTTTACCCGGCGGTCTTTAGCTAGTGGCTGATTCTCAGCCTCTGACCGGACTTGCTATCGAGGATTAAGGAAAAGAGGCGGCGATCGGAATCGAACCGATGGATAAAGGTTTTGCAGACCTCTGCCTTACCACTTGGCTACGCCGCCTTGTCAAAGGAAAGGCGAAGGCAAGTCAATACTGATTCTTGAGCCTTCGCCTTGAAATTCAGTGGAGCGGGAGACGGGATTTGAACCCGCGACTTCGACCTTGGCAAGGTCGCACTCTACCGCTGAGTTACTCCCGCTCAGGAAAGGACGATTTTATTAGTCTGCTGCGCCCTCTGTCAACTATGAGGCGCTGTTTGTCAGGGCTGTTGAATTAAATTCCGGCAAAGTGTAGGATGCTGCGCGTCACAAGATTCATAAGACACACAGGAAGGAGTTTCCATGCCCGCACCCCTTGAAGGCATTCGCGTGATCGATTTTGGCCGCTTCATTGCCGCTCCTTATGCGGCGATGCTGTTTGCAGATATGGGCGCGGATGTAATTCGAGTCGAGCGACGCGAAGGAGGCGAAGATCGCTACGTCGGCCCGGTGGTTGAAAGCGGCGAGGGGGGGATGTTCTTGAACCTCAACCGCAACAAGCGAGGCATCACGCTCGATCCCGCAAACCCCAGCGCTGAGGAAATCATCCGTCGCCTCGTTCGCAGCGCCGATATCGTCATCGTCAATATGCCTCTTGAGGTGATGAAGAAACTCAAACTCGACTATGATTCACTTCGTCTCGTCAAAGCGGACATCATACTTGTGATGGCTTCCGCATTCGGCCCCGACGGCCCTTACGCGAATCGAGTCGGGTTCGACAGCGTCGCTCAGGCCATGAGCGGGGCTATGAGCCTGACAGGTTTTCCTGGCGCTCCTGTGCGAGCCGCCGTCCCTTATGTTGATTACGGCACAGCTTTGCACGCGGCTTTCGGCGCTATCGTGGCGCTCTATGAAAAACAAAAAACCGGTCGCGGCCAACTCATCGATGTATCACTGCTCGCAACCGGCGTGACCTTCATGCTGCCTCTGCTCGCTGAAAGAGCCGTCACGGGAATCTCCCGCAGACAGCAGGGCAACACCGCTTATTACGTCGCGCCTGCCGACACCTATCGCACAAAAGACGGCTGGATCACAGTGCAGGCGATAGGCGACAAGATGTTTCATCACTGGGCGCGGCTCGTGGGCCGTGAAGATTTGATCGATGATCCTCAATGCAAGAATGATATTGCTCGCGCATGCAATCACGCGCTCATAAATAGAATCATGTCCGAGTGGTGCGCCGCGCGAACGCGCCGCGAGGCAATAGCCGAACTCGAACGCGCCCGCATCCCCTGCGGCCCGGTTTATGAACTCGATGAAACGCTTTCCGATCCGCAGGTCAAAGCCAGAAAGCTGCTTGAGGAAGTGGAGCATCCCGGATCGAGCAAAATTGTTCCGCTGGCCAATACCGCCGTGCGTTTGAGCGAGTCGGCGAGCCGCGTGCGCAATCGCGCTCCACAGTTGGGCGAGCATACCCAGGAGGTTTTGATAGAACTCGGATTCACCGCGGACGAGATAGCGGCCTTCCGTGAAGCGGGCGCTATTTGATTGGCATAACAGACGGTGATAGAGGATAGGTGATGGTGTGAAGAGATGATTGAGAAACAGAAGGCATCTGCGCATTCTGTTTTCTGACTCCAGACCCCAGACTCCAGACTCCAGACTTTTCGAAGAAGGAGATACAAATGCCGCAGAAGATAATCGAAGGGATCGATGAATTGAAACAACTTGTCGGTCAGGAGGTCGGCATAAGCGACTGGTTCGAGGTGACTCAATCGAGAGTAGATGAATTTGCCGACGCGACAGGCGATCATCAGTGGATTCACGTCGATGTGGAGCGCGCACGAACCGCATCGCCTTTCGGCAACACCATCGCGCACGGCTTCCTGACGCTTTCGCTGCTTCCGCTTCTGGCGTCGCAAACGGTGAAGGTCGAGGGCGATTTCAAGATGGGAATAAACTACGGGTTGAACAGGCTCCGTTTCCCTGCCCCTGTCGTCACAGGCTCGCGCCTGCGCGCACGCTTCACGCTCCAATCGGTCGAAGATGTAGTAAACGGTCATCAGATCACATGGGCGGTAGTGGTCGAAGTCGAAGGCGCGAAGAAACCTTCTCTCGCAGCCGAATGGCTGGTGCGATATTACTACTGACAAGAGGAATGGATGACGAACGACAATCTATACCGCGTGCGGGCGCGCAATACCGCCACCGAATCTGAAAACAAAATTCACGATGACCGGGTGGCGGCGCGATTCGGCTTCAAAGGCGGCCTTGTGCCGGGAGTCGTCGTATACGGTTATATGACTTCGCCTGTAGTCAAGCGATTCGGCGTCGAGTGGTTCGAGCGCGGATGGATGGAGGTGAAGTTTCTCAAGCCTTTTTACGAAGGAGATATGGTCATAGTCCACGCTGAATCCGATGATGAGAAAAAAATATCGGTGACGGCTCAACACGAGGACGGCGAAGTGTGCGCTACGGCGTTGGCAGCTTTGGACGAACCCGCTTCGCGTCCGGCAAAGCCCCGCCTTGAGGATTACCCGCAGGCCGCGTTGCCCGATATTGAAGACAGAAGTGTTGCTGAGTTTGATAGCTTCAAGCCCGGACTTCTACTGGGTTCACTGGCTGAAAAGCTGAACCTTCCAGATGAAACGCTGCTCGACAATTTGCAGGAGCGATTGCCCGTTTATTTCGGCCCTGACCCGGTAGCCCACCCGACTTTCACGCTTGGACTGGCGAATCAGATACTCGTCCGCAATTTCAGGCTTGGCCCGTGGATTCACGCATCGAGCGAAATAAGAAACTGGAGCGCGGCTCACGCCGGAGAAACCCTTTCGGTGAGAGGCCGCATCGTGGAGGCATTCGAGCGCAAGGGACATGAATTCGTCTGTCTGGACGTTTTGCTTCTGGCAGGAGAGGAGCGGGTAACGCAGCACGCGCGCCATACGGCGATTTACCGTCCCCGTTTCGCTTGAAGATAAAAAAAAAGTGAGGAGACGCTGCTCAAGCTGGCTTCCCCAGGTTTTGCCAACCATCTTGAGCACGCCTCCTCTAGCCGCTAAAGGAAATGTTTTCAAACTCCACAGCGCGCGCTTTCAAGCGACTCGCGCCCGCGCAATGACTCGGTTGCGTGAAATAATTTCGGATACTTTCTCAAATAGCGCCCAGCCCGCTCGGCAGTTCGGGCAAAAACGCCTGTCTTCGAGAATAGGAGAATCAGTAGTGTGACAAATAATCCCCGTACTTTTACATGCGGGACAATCCTTTGGTGAAACCTGATCCATTTGATGATACCCACCTGAAAAGCCTTCAGCCGATGGTAACAACCTCCTCTTGCCTTAAATATCTCTTTGAGTCAAAATTTCGGCTGCATTTCTAAGACCTTTGTATTATAATACGAACCTGCCGGAATATATTCCGGCAAGCTGATATTAGTTCAGCATTCTTAGGTTGTCAATTAGTTTTTAATGACCGGCAGGTCAGCGCGTAAGCGCATTCTGTCAGGAGGTCGTCATGGTGAAGGGACCAGTGGAAAGCCTGAGCCAGTATGTTACCCGGATAATGAGCGAGAAGCGGCTGGGCTATGAGGATGTGAGCAGGATGTCGGGGAGCGGAATCACCGAAGGTTATGTCAGAAGCATAACCCGCGGTGCGGCCAGCAATCCCTCGGTGAAAAAACTGCAGGCGCTGGCGTCAGGGCTAGGCGTGCCTGAAGAGGAAATATTCAGAGTGGCTTGCGGGCTGCCTGTGGCAGTCCGAGAGGACAACAGCGACCTGTCTTCCTCCAGCTATCATGCGATTCTCGCATTGATGAACGAGTGCTGGAAGAACCGCACACTCAATGAACTGGTTCAGGAACTGGCCAGACTCACGCCAACATCCCTGGAGCGGGCTTTGAGGATGATAAAACTTCTCAACACTCGTCCGGCAGATTCCGACCGTGACCACAAAACAAAATGATCTTTTGAATTCAGGCAGGGCGAGCGATGATGCGACTTCAAGTGAGCGCATCATTGCTCCGAATGCGGGCCTCGTGGTGTCATTCTTCTTCTTATCAAAGCTTCATACAACTCATCCAGGAGTTTGAAATCGGTTGTCTCTACCGCCGTGACCATTATCTCGTATCGCTTGTCGAGATAAACCGGATTATCAAAGATATCTTCTCCGCCTGCCGTCTGTGATCTGATCGGAAAATCGATTATACGGGCAGCCGTCCTGCGCTCAGGCTTTTGAAATGATTCAGGAGCGACGCTTGCAGGCCGGATTTTTTCAAGGGCAATGATATTGTCCGCTTTCGGCTTCGTGACAAAAAGATGAGGTCGTGTTTCTGCGGGCAACGGCTTAACATCGCAAAACGACACCACAGACCGCGACAGTCGGCGGGTTTTCCTGTCAAGGTCGCGGGCCGTCTCGCTCCATTCCGGGTAGAGCGGCGCGAAAGGCGAAGATAGCGCGACATTGCACGCATATCGGGCTTCTTCAAACTGCCCGGCTTCCATCAATTCAACCGCGAAGTTGTTGTGAAACTCGAACCACACGGATGGGAATTTTGAAGCCACGATTCGCGCCAGCGGAAGCAGATTGCGCAATGAGGTTACTGCGCCCTGATGGTCTCCTTCTATACTATTCAACGTTGCGATCATGCACTGTGACTGAAAAAGAGCGACAAGGCTTGAACACTCCTTATGCGAAGCGATGCGCCCTGCCTCAAGATAAAATGGCAGAGCCGAAGAGAATTCGCCTCTTTCAAAGCAGGTCGCTCCTAAAGCCTGCAACGCTCTGGCTCGATAAACAAGCGGGGCATCTTCACTTACCTGCTCGAATAACTTCCGCGCCTTCTCAATGTTCCCATAACGCTTGCTGCTCCATGCCTGATAATAGCGGCCTATGTTTCTGTAGACTTCAGGCAATGGAAGATTGAGTAAAGCCTCGCCTATCCGGTCAAGTGAGATGTTAGAGCGAATGAAAACGCTCTGGTCAGCAAGAGCGATGAGGTTGTTCGCTAAATCACGAAGCGTGCTTTCCCTGATTAGCTCTGAGGACAAATACTGGTAGAATCCGCCTGAAGTAATTTTAGACTGAAAGTCAAAGTACGTATCTTTGGAGGAAAGAACCGTGAAAAAGAAATTATTTCTGGCGATCTTTTGCATACTCGCGCTTCCGTTTATCTGTTCAGTCTCCCAAAACCGCAAAGCAGCAGACGCTAGTCCATTCAACACCGTAGCCATTGCTGGTCGCACTGCAATCGGTGGATTCTGCCAGTGCGGCTGCCCTGGGTGCATCTGCGATCCGGAAGAACAGGCAACAAACTGTGGCTACGGCCTCGTCGCCCGTGATCCTTCTCAAACCGACGATGCGCCTGAAACCGGAGACTCCGGCTTCGATCCGGCATCAGGCGTGATGCTGCTCGCGCTGTTCTTTCTGGTGGCCACCAGATTCAGAGCTTACTGATAGCCTGAAGATGGCCCACAACAAAACGTCTCAATGATTTGCCGCCCAACTTCGGCGGCACAGGGGAGTTTTCCGCCCGCATTGTACTACAAACTTCCCTCGATTGCACAAGTAGCTTTTGTCTCTGATCGCTTGAAAGCGAAGTCCCGAAAATCTCCGGGCTGCAATGTGGAGTCGCCCGGTAGAACAGTCGGCCAGCCTGTTCGCGCCCTGAAAGTAGAAGAATCGGGGAACCAGCAGGCTGGCAGCCTGCTGTACATGTTCCGAGGAATCTTCCCGGTCTTCAGTGACGACGCTCGGAAAGAATGAAAAACAGGTGATGACTCCAAATAACCGACTCCAGACTCCAGACTCTCGACTCCAGACTTTTCGAAGGAGAAGGTGTGTCTCGAACCTTACAACCTTGACACCTCATCACGGATTCGCTGAATCAATTTATCGCCAAGCCCCTGAACCGATTCAAGACCTCCTCCTTCTGCAAACGCTTTGAGATCTGCGAGACTGCTTATCCCGAAATCTCTGTGCAATAACTGCGCCGTCTTTATGCCTACTCCTCTGATCCGCAGCAGGTCGAGAACCGTTTCAGGAATCTCCCGCTTCAGCGATTCGAGATGAGAACAGGTTCCCGTCCGAACGATCTCAGCTATCTGACTGCTGATCGATTTGCCGACGCCTTCGATTTCCTGCAATGCCGCCGCGCCCCGCCGAGCCATCTCAGCGACGGATTGCGACATCTCTCTGACCGCTTCGGCAGCCAGACGGTACGAGCGAATCTTGAACGGATTGTCGTCTTTGAATTCCAGCAGATCAGCTATGCGATCCAATACATCGGCTACACGGCTGTTGCCTTCATTCGGCTGACTGAAATCCGGGTCAGACATCTTCCATCGAATACCGATTCAGAGCGTCACTATCTGCCGCGCTGATCTTTGTAATGATTGATCAGCCCGTTGGTTGACGAATCGTGCGTGGCAATTTTCCCCGCTCCGGCAAGCTCAGGCAATATCGCCTTAGCCAGTTGCTTGCCCAACTCGACCCCCCATTGATCGAATGAGTTGATGTTCCAGATCACGCCCTGAACGAAAATTTTATGCTCGTAGAGAGCGATCAAGGAGCCGAGCGTCCGGGGAGTGAGTTTCTGAAACATTATCGAATTGGTCGGGCGGTTCCCCGTGAAAAGCTTATGAGGAACGAGTCTCTCCAACTCCTCGCCGCTCATCCCCGCAGCCTCAAGCTCGGCTCTCACTTCCCGTTCGGTCTTGCCGCGCATCAGAGCTTCGGTCTGCGCGAAGAAGTTCGAAAGCAGAATTTCGTGATGATGGCCCACCGGGTTGTGGCTTTCGATGGGGACGAGAAAATCAGCCGGGATCATTTTCGTCCCCTGATGTATGAGTTGATAAAAAGCGTGCTGACCGTTCGTCCCCGGCTCGCCCCATATCACCGGGCCTGTCGATACCTCAGCCCGCTCTCCGTCGCGGGTGACTCCCTTGCCGTTGCTCTCCATGTCGCCCTGCTGAAAATAGGCCGGGAAGCGATGGAGATACTGATCGTAAGGAAGTATGGCGTGCGTCTGCGCGCCGAAAAAGTTGTTGTACCAGACTCCCATCAGCCCCATCACGACAGGCAGGTTTTTCTCGAACTCAGTCGAGCGGAAGTGTTCATCCGCGAGATGCGCGCCCGTGAGCAACTCTTCGAAATCATCCATGCCAATATAGAGAGCTATCGACAATCCTATCGCCGACCACAGCGAGTAGCGGCCTCCGACCCAGTCCCAGAACTCAAACATGTTCCTCGTGTCGATTCCGAACTTCGCCACCTCAGCGGCGTTCGTCGATAGGGCCGCGAAATGTTTTGCGACCGCGCTTTCATCCCCGGCAGATTTGAGCAGCCACTCTTTGGCCGTCTGCGCGTTGGTGATCGTTTCCTGAGTTGTGAAAGTTTTCGACGCGACGATGAACAGCGTGGTTTCGGGGCTTACCTGTTTGAGCGTCTCGGCGATGTGCGTTCCATCGATATTCGATACGAAGTGAACGCGCAGTCCTTCCTTGCCGTAGGGCTTGAGAGCTTCGGTCGCCATGACAGGGCCGAGGTCTGAGCCGCCTATGCCGATGTTGACGATATCGGTAATCGCCTTGCCCGTATATCCCGTCCACCGGCCTGAGCGAACAGACTCGGTGAACTCGCGGATGTGAGCAAGCACCGCGTTGACATCATCCATGACGTTTTTGCCATCGACGAGAATGGGGCGATTGGAGCGATTGCGAAGAGCGATGTGGAGGACGGCGCGGTTCTCGGTGATGTTGATCTTCTCGCCGCCGAACATTTTTTCGATCCAGGTTTTCAGACCGGCCTCGCGCGCAAGATCGAAGAGCAACGAAAGGGTTTCCGTCGTGACGAGATTCTTCGAATAATCCAAAAGGATGTCGCCGAATCGAAGCGAGAAACGATTGAAGCGGTCGGGGTCTTGGGCAAACATATCCCGCATGTGTTTGCCTGAGATTTCCTTGTGATGAACTTCGAGAGCTTTCCATGCCTCGGACTGATTTATTTTGCCCATACGCTCCTCCATTTGCCGGAATAAAGAATCGGGCCACTATTTTGAAGAGATTTCGCGCTGAAGGCAAATCAGTATAAGGCTGACAGATTTCCTGCGAGTTGATTTCCACGGACGAGCAATCGTCCAGGCATAGCCATTTATCACGAAGGTAAATCGCGCCTGAATGTTTCGATAGGATTTTCAGTTTATCGAGCAGGCTCCGGGGCCGCGCGGATCGCCGCACGCCCCGCAGGAGCCGGATGGAATGTTGCTTTCAACCGCAGAACCTTTCGTGGCTGCGGCAAAGACTGACAGTTGCTTTTCAAGCTTCGCGCTCCTGCACGACGGGCATTCGACCGCAGTCGCGCCCAGAACCAGCTTTTCAAATCTGTGATCGCACTCTTTGCAGATGTATTCGAAGATAGGCATGGCTCTATTTCCTCTTCCATTTCGTTCCCTGCGGCGTGTCTTCGAGAATTATCCCGCGCTCCGCGAGATCGTCTCTGATTTCATCAGCCCTGCGGAAATTGCGGCTTCGACGCGATTGATTGCGCTCTTCGATCAGGGCATCGATTTCGGGATCGAGCATCTCCTGCTTTTCTTCTCCCATTATGCCGAAAACCGAATCTATCCGCGCGATCAGTTCAAGCACGTTCTCTTTGTCTTCCGCTCCGAACTCGCCTTCGTCCATAGCCGTGTTGACATCGCGCCTCATATCGAACAGAGCGGCAAGCGCCTCGGCGGTGTTCAGGTCGTTATTCATCGCCGCTTCGAACTTTTCCCGCGTCCTCGCGACTATTTCTTCAACTCTGTTGTGCGACACGGCCTTGCCTTCAAAATCACTCACGCGACGACGAAAATTTCTGAGTCTTTCGAGCGAACTTTCGGCGGCGCGGATCCCGTCGAGCATGAAGTTGAGTTGCGTGCTGTAAGGCACCGAAAGCAGGAGGTAGCGAATGGCCATCGCGTCATAGCCCTGAGAGATAAGCTGGCGGACGGTGTAGAAATTCCCCGCGCTCTTGGCCATCTTCGCGCCTTCCGAAAGCAGAAACTCGACATGAAACCATGTCCTGACGAAAGGCCGTTTGGTCGCGCCTTCCGATTGCGCTATCTCGTTTTCGTGATGAGGAAAGATCAGATCGACTCCGCCACAGTGGAGGTCGAAAGACTCTCCGAGGTACTTCATCGACATAGCCGAGCATTCCAGATGCCAGCCCGGTCGCCCTTCTCCGAAGGGAGAAGCCCAACTCGGCTCGCCTTCTTCTTTCGTCGCCTTCCACAAAACGAAATCGCGCGCGTCGGCCTTTTCATACTCATCGACATCGACTCGCGCGCCAGCCTGATTGCCCTCTATCTTCAAGCCCGAAAGCCTCCCGTAGCCGGGAAATGATCCGATGCGAAAGTAAAGCGAGCCATCGCTCAGATAGGTATGCCCCGCGTCCGTGAGCCGCTGCATCAGTTCTATCATCTCCGCGATGTGATCCGTTGCGCGCGGCATCGTGTCGGGCGGAAGGATGCCGAGCGAAGCGGAGTCGCGCAAAAATTCCTGAGTGTAAAACTCGGTATATTCGCGCAGTCCCTTGCCCGATTCCTTCATTCCGCGAATTATCTTGTCGTCCACATCGGTTATGTTCATGATGTGGCGCACCTCGTAGCCGAGGTATTTCAGATAGCGGCGCAATATATCGACTGCGACGAAGGTTCGGAAATTCCCAATGTGGCCGTAGTCGTAGACGGTAGGGCCGCACGCATACATGCGGACAGTATTATTTTCAAGCGGTTTGAACTCTTCCGGTTGTCGCGTCAGCGTATTCCTGAGCTTCAGCATTATTCGTTTTCCACTCCACTCGGCAGAACTTGCTCGCTGATTGATGCTAAATGGAATCCGCGCAGATTGTCAACGAAATGGATTTTTGCAACGAGTGAAACGAATGCGGGGATGGGAGATTCTCGAACGATCACGCGACAACGAACCTCATTTCAAATTCAGGGATTGGAAACAGACGAAGAGGGCGTCCCTTTAGCGCCTATTGCCGCTTCCCTTCGAGCTTTTCCAATCTCTCCTCATGTTCTTCCTGAGTGATAAGCAGATCGCTGTAGGAACGGCTGAAAGCCTTACGCAATGCGCGCATTTCGGAAGCAAGCTTTTCCTGTCCCTCTTGCACTTTCTCCTGTCCCTCGCGCAACTTTGCCTGATCTTCGCTCAATTTCTCCTGTCCCTCGCGCAATTCCTTGAGTTGGACTTGGACGCCTTCCCACATCGGGCGCGTGTCCTGAAGTCGCTCGTCGACTTTATTCTCCAGTGCCTCCAGGCGCGTGCCTAAATTCATCACGCCGGTTTCGATATTACCCAGCCTTTGAAGAATCAGTTTTATGTCTTCGCTGCTCATAATCCCTCGCTCCTTTCATCCAGCAAGTTGATGCTAAATGGAAGCCGTGCGCCTTGTCAACGAAATGGATTTTCGCGCAGATGAACAGGATTGACCGTGTGCACACGGTCAATCCTGTTCATCTCTGTTTATTTACCTCTTTCATCTTCGGAGTAAATCAGAGGTATCGATAAGGAATCGTAAGTGAAGAGTTCCGACTCCTCGAAGAATCGCGGGACTTCGACGAGGGCGGTTTCAATGGAATCCGAGGCGTGGACCAGATTGGCCTGAATGCTCATCGCCCAGTCTCCGCGTATCGTTCCCGGTGCGGCTGCGCGCGCTTTGGTGATGCCGCAAATCGCGCGCACCGTATCCACCGCGTCAAGTCCTTCGAGGCACACTGCGATCACAGGTGTAGATTGCATGAAGCGACGTATGCCTGCGAAAAAAGGCTTGTCGGCCAGATGACTGTAATGCTCACCCAAAAGCGCGTCGCTGAGTTGCATAAATTTAATGCCGACGATCTTCAATCCTTTTTCTTCGAAGCGGGCGAGTATTTTCCCCGCAAGCCCGCGCTGAACAGCGTCGGGTTTTATCAGCACCAGAGTTCTTTCCAAGATAGTCTCCTTTCAGACCCAATATAGAATCGCGCATGATAGCTGACCGTCAGTCCGCAAGGCAATGCAGAGGTTCGGGGTCGCATTCTCAGCCGAAAACAGGGTAAACTCCTCAGATTCGAGACCGGCGCGTTGAGCCGGTCAGCATTCATTATTCGGAAACGGAGGCGAAAGAGATGGGAATCAATAAAGTTGCAGTGCTGGGATGCGGCCTGATGGGATCAGGCATCGCGCAGGTCTGCGCACAGGCGGGGCGCGAAGTTACAATCATAGAAGTCGCCCAGGAATTTTTGAACAAGGGACTCAGCGGCATCCGCAAACAACTCGACCGCATGGTTGAAAAAGGAAAGCTCGCGACGGAAGAGCGCGACAAAATCCTGGCGCGTTTGAAAGGATCGACCCGACTTGAAGACGCAGCGGGCGCACAGATAGTCATCGAAGCGATAATCGAAAACATCGAAGAGAAAAATAAAACCTACTCCGCGCTCGACCGAATATGCGGGCCGGAAACGATATTCGCTTCCAACACATCGAGCCTCTCTGTTACGCAGATGATGACCGCTGCGAGCGCCGAACGTCAGCGCCGATTCATCGGTATGCACTTCTTCAATCCCGTCCCGGTGATGAAGCTCGTCGAAGTAGTCCGCACGATTCTGACCGACCCTGAAGCGTTCGACGACGCCACTCAGTTTGCGCGCGAGATAGGCAAAGTGCCTGTCGTGACTACAGACCGCACGGGGTTTATAGTCAACCGATTGCTTGTGCCTTACATGCTCGACTGCATTCGCGCGCTCGAAGAAGGCGTAGGGTCAATCCTCGACATCGATAACGGTATGAAGCTCGGATGCGGACACCCGATGGGGCCATTCACGCTTCTGGACTTCGTCGGACTCGACACAACTTATTACATAGCCAACATAATGTTCGACGAGTTCAAGGAGAAGAGATTCGCTCCTCCGCCGCTGCTCAAGCGAATGGTGATGGCAGGGCTTTATGGCAGGAAGAGCGGTCGCGGCTTTTACGACTACTCCGACCCGGAAAATCCCAGGCCGATGAATCTGGTGTGAAAGTCTGGAGTCGAGAGTCTGGAGTCAGGAGTCGTTTTTTTCGATCTCTTTATGTCTTGATCTTCGCCAAAGCGCGCACGAGTTGAAAAGAGATGAAGTCCTTCGCGCCTTTGCGTTTGAGAAAGGAGAAAGCTTGAATACCAGAGAGGCATTCATACCGCTTGAGTTTGATCGGTTGAATTCAGACGAGCGGGTTGAGCGCGCAAAAGAATTTCTTGAGAGGATGCGCCGTCGGCGAACCGTCCGCGATTTTTCCTCCGAGGCGGTTCCGCTCGATATCATAAAAACAGCCATCGAAACCGCGGCGACCGCGCCTTCGGGCGCGAATCAGCAGCCGTGGCGATTCGTCGTCGTCAGCGACCCTGCGATCAAGCATAAAATCAGACTCGCCGCCGAAGAAGAAGAGCGCGAAAATTATGAGCGTCGCTTCCCTGAAGAATGGAAAGAATCGCTCGCTCCTCTCGGCACAGACTGGCACAAAGAGTTTTTGGAAATAGCCCCGTACCTGATCGTCGTCTTCGCCATCACCTATGGCGAAACCCTGTCGCCAGTCGACGACGGCACATATATTCACTCGAAGCACTACTACGTCAACGAATCGGTTGGCATTGCAACGGGGATGTTGCTTGCCGCGCTTCACAACGCCGGACTCGCCACGCTGACGCATACGCCAAGCCCCATGGGATTTCTGGCAAAGGTGCTGGGACGCCCGAAAAACGAAAGACCGTTTCTGCTCATACCCGTAGGCTATCCTGCCGAGGGTTGCGCGGTGCCGAACATTACAAAGAAGCCGATTGATGAAGTGATGATCGTCCTGTAGGAGGCGTTGATGAGGTCAGAGACGATATCCTGGAAGTATGAAAACAGGTGACGACTCCAAATAACGGACTCCAGACTCCAGACTCTCGACTCCAGACTTTTCGAAGGAGAAGGCATTATGGCATGGATCAAAGTGATCGACGAAAATGAAGCCGATGGAAAATTGCGCGAGATGTACGAACGTATGCGCGATCCGCGCGGGCCGGTCGATAACATCCTGAAAATTCACAGCCTCGACCCTCCTACACTGCGCGCACACTTCGATCTCTACAAAACCTTGATGCATTCTCCGTCGGCGCTCTCACGCCGCGAGCGCGAAATGGTGGCCGTCGTAGTCTCAGCCGCCAATCGCTGTCATTACTGAGTGCGCCATCACGCGGAGGGACTCCGCCAGTTGACGCGCGATGATGAATTGATCGAACGACTCAAAAGCGATTACCGCGCCGCTTCCATAAGCGACAAAGAACGCGCGATGCTCGATTACGCGGTGAAGCTGACGATGACTCCTTACGAGATGCAAAGAGGCGATGTCGATTTGCTGCGCGACAGGGGGCTGACGGACACGGCGATACTCGCTCTCAATCTTGTTACAGGTTATTTCGCATTCGTCAATCGATTGGCCGACGGGCTTGGCGTGGAACTTGAAAGCTGATGGGAGTCGGAACCGCGTTAGTCAGGGTTGAATCGATTCGAGGAAGGCTCTCAGCTTGCGAGAGCGCGACGGATGACGGAGTTTGCGGAGGGCTTTCGCTTCTATCTGGCGTATGCGCTCGCGGGTGACGGCGAAGTGCTGGCCTACTTCTTCCAGAGTATGCTCGCTGCTGTTCGGGCCGAGGCCGAATCGCATCTTGATGACTTTCTCTTCGCGCGGAGTGAGCGACTTCAACACCTCGTCGGTTATCTCGCGCAGGTTGGCTGAGATGACCGAGTCGGCAGGATTGGTTATAGTCTTGTCTTCGATGAAATCTCCGAGATGCGAATCCTCTTCTTCGCCGATTGGAGTTTCGAGCGAGATAGGCTCCTGCGCGATCTTCAGAATCTTTCGCACTTTAGGCACCGGCAAATCCATCCTTACGGCCAGTTCCTCAGAGCTTGGTTCGCGACCAAGCTCCTGAACCATCGCGCGGGATGTGCGCACGAGTTTGTTGATCGTTTCGATCATATGCACGGGGATTCTGATGGTGCGGGCCTGATCCGCTATGGCGCGAGTTATAGCCTGACGAATCCACCAGGTCGCATAGGTAGAGAATTTATACCCGCGCCGCCATTCGAATTTATCGACCGCTTTCATCAATCCGATGTTGCCTTCCTGAATGAGGTCCAAAAACTGCAATCCTCGATTGGTGTACTTTTTGGCTATCGAGACCACTAATCGCAGGTTGGCTTCGATGAGTTGTTTTTTCGCGCGGCCCGCCTCTTCGCTTCCCTTTTGAATAGACAGGAGCGAGCGTTCGATTTCCAGCGCGTCGACGTGCCAGGTCTCTTGCAATCGGTCGAGATGACGCTCGGCGTCGCGCAGTCGCTTGCGCAATTCGCGTTCGTCTTCGTTCCACTTCTTCTTGTCAAGGGCGCGACGCGCGCGCTCGATGGCGACCCTCGCCTCTTTCGCCTGATCGACTGAATCGATTATCAACTCGATGATTGAGTGCTGCTGCTGTTGAAACACGTCGAGCGCGCGCACCTGGCGCGAAAGCTGAATTCGCGCCCGCGCAAGCTTGCGGCGCAGCTTTGTGAGGCGCGGCGATTTCTTAGGCTCGTTGAAGTATGCGTCATAAAGACGAATCGCCCGGTCGAAAATTTTTTTCATTTCCGCCAGAGCGTCGAGCGTTGCGTTGAGATACTCTTCATCGCGATCTTCGGTCACTATTTCCTGCTCGCCGAATGTAACGAGTTCGCGTATGTGCAACTCTCCGCGGCGAAGCCGCTCGCCCGTCCGGATGAGTTCATCCACGCAGAGGGGCAGACGCGAAATCGCCTTGATCGCCCGATGACGCCCTCGCTCGATGCGTCGCGCGATTTCCACTTCGCCCTCGCGCGTGAGCAAAGGCACCACGGCCATTTCGCGCAGATATAGTCGGACAGGATCGCTCATTCGATCCGATGAACTGGGCGAAAGATCGACATCCAGTTCTTCGTCGAATACCTCGTCGAATTTCCCGTCCGAATCGACTGTGCTTCTCGCCGCAGTTTCCAGAAATTTTTCGTCCGTGTCGGAGATGGAAATGCCTTCGGCTCCGATAGCGTCGAACAGAGCTTCTATGTCATCGGCTGAAGTGAGGTCGGCAGGCAGAAGTCGATTTATATCGTCATAGGTAAGGTACTCTTTTTCCCTACCCATCTCGATCAGTTTTTCCACTTCGTCGTGATACTTTTCGTCTAATCGGGACAATGTCGGCTTCTCCTGGCGGCGACGACTGATAGCCGCCTCAATCGCACCTTGAATTCCTACTCCGATTGATTACTCCTGTCAAGAACCTCTTCAAAAAAATCATTCAATAATTGCACTCCATGAAATATCGCACAAGATAAATTCAATCTTTCACGTCAAGGTGAGCGCGATCCTTCGTTTGGTTTCCGTCTTCTCCTGATAAAGACGCAGCACGAGATCAGTGTCGTTATCCCGTTCGGCCCGGCCAAGCTCGATCTGAATCTGTTCGAGCTTTCTTTCAAGCTGCCTTCGTCGCAAGGATGAAAGAGCTTCGGTCGCTTTCTTGAACAGCGTATCGAAATCTGATCCGCCCGCCCACGAGAGATCGCTGATCAGAGCTTCCACTATCAAAGCGCGCTCGTCATCGGTTTCCACTCTTTCGCTCAGGCTTGAAAAATCCATCTCCGCCCCTTCGCGCTCAAGGCTGATGACGGTGGCAAAAAGCGAGCCGGTCGCCAACTGGTCGTAGTCATCCTCCACGAGATTCGAAACCATCATTCGTCGCACATCCGCGTTCGCGAGCATCAACTCAAGCAACTGTCGCTCGGCTGGCGTAACATCTTCGGCAGCGCGCAGGGCGCGTGAATCGAGCGCGCCTTTTCTATTGGTCGCCGTGCGGCGAATCTCTTCGCGGATCACGCGGCTGTCGACCTTCAATCGGTCGGCTATCTGCTCGGCGTAATCGGCGCGCACAACTTTATCTCTCATGCGCGCGAGGTGAGGGAGTATGGCGTTTATCGCTTCGACTTTTCCCGAAGGACGCGATGCGTCGTGTGCGGAAAGAGTCGTATCGATTATGTATTCGATGTAAGGCTGAGTGGTCTTCAGCAGTGCGCGGAATTCCGTCACGCCCTGCGAGCGCACGAACTCGTCGGGGTCTTTGCCGACAGGCATTCTCAAAATGTTGACCTTGAATCCTTCGGCCAGAAGCATCTCGATTGATCGCATAGTGGCAGACTGGCCCGCCGCGTCTGAATCGAAATTGACGATGATCTGCGGCTGATCCATGTAGCGGCGCAGCAGCCTAACCTGTTGATCCGTGAGCGCAGTGCCGAGGCTTGCAACGACATTCGTTATGCCTTCCTGATAAGGGATGATGCAATCGAGATAGCCCTCGACGAGAATCGCAAAACCGAGCCGTCGTATTTCGTTTTTCGATAACGCCAGACCGAAGAGATTGCGACCCTTCGTGTAGACGGCGGTTTCAGGCGAGTTGAGGTACTTGGGTTCGCCTTCGCCCATCACTCTTCCGCCGAAAGCTATCGCGCGGCCCTGCGAATCCGTTATCGGAAACATCACTCGCCCGCGAAAGCGATCATAAAATCCGCCGCCTTCTTTCAACACCACAAGTCCGCTCGTGTTGATTTCTTCATCCGTCGCGCCACGTTCTTTGAGATGATTGATGAGTCCTTCCCAGCTATCAGGCGCGTAGCCTAGTCGAAAGAGTTTGCGCGTCTCATCCGTAATTCCGCGCGCTCGGATGTACTCACACGCTCGCTCGCTTTCCGTGTCGTCGAGACGGGCTTCGAAATACTCAGCCGCCCATTCATTGAGGCGCAAAACGGTTTCGCGATCCTGTTCGATCTTTTTGTGGTCTTCGGTGACTTCGAGTGTGGGGATAGGGATGCCGCTTTTTTCTGCGACGATGCGAATGGCTTCAGGGTAAGCGCAGCCTTCTATGCGCATCACGAAACCGAGTACGTCTCCGCCCGCGCCGCAGCCGAAGCATTTGAAGATTCCTTTGCCTGCGTGAACGGTGAAGGAAGGAGTTTTTTCAGAATGGAACGGGCAGCAGGCTATGTAGTTGGAGCCGCGTTTTTTGAGAGAGACATAATCCGACACTATTCGAACGATGTCGGATTGATTTCTCACATCATCAGCAAACCCACGAGGGAAACGCATCGCTCTTTCCAATCTTGTTCGAACTGTGCTGTGGCTTGCAGAAGCTTCTTCGCGCAAAGGAACTTTTATCAGCAATCTTAAATTCGCGCAAGACGCGACAGAACATCGCTCTTTCCGGGGCGCGCATCGGCTGTCGGTTGTTTTTCATTTGGAGAGTAGTTTGGCAATATCGAGACCGGTGCAGCGTTCACAAAAATATTTTCCTCCGCTGATCGAATAGCCATCCTCTCCGAGCCGTATAGTCTTTTTGCACTTCGCACATCTGGTCGGCTTGAATTTCGGAGGGTTGGCCAGCTTCACGAAGTTGTATTCATTCGTTCCATACGACACGTACAGTTCGGTTTCGAACTCACCCTTGCAATCATCGCACTCGCGCCAGTCGCCAGTGTGTCCTTCGTTGAAGTGGAAGGCGCACAGAGTATAGCGGCTGTGATTTCTGTGGCAGCTATTTCTCGCAAAGGAAAACATCACGTACTCATCTTCATCATCGCATATAACCTGACCGCAGCATTCGGTCAGAGTCAGTCTGCCGCTCTTGCCGCAAAGACCGCATTTCGGTTTGTCCATAGCGGTCTTGCCGGTTGACGATGCTTTCTTCTGCCTGCTCACAACTTTCTTCTTTGCCATGAAATTTATCCTCCTATTATTTCTGTTGATGCCTCTATGTTATTCATTGCGCGGGCAAGCGTCTAGATATGTGTTGACCGAGCGCGCAGCGATCCAAAGAATTCCGGCAACGCTCGCGCGCACTTCGGCAGTGTCCCAGACATCTCTGCCTGTGGAATCGAGATATACGAAAATCTTTCCGCTGAATCTATACTTCTTCCTGGTTATCTTTGCCCCCGAGGACGTGGGTCAGTTCTATGGAATCAATCTTCATGACCCCATGCATAACGCCCTTTGCGCAATGCCGCTTCGATATGGAACCGCTTTTGCGATTAACCATCTGGCAAACAGGTTGTCAGGGTTTCTCTATGAGCCATTCGCCAGCGTCGAAGGATGATCTCATCAAACGGCCTGCGAGTTTACCTGTGCGCCATTCCAGTGCCAGCGTCCGGGGACAAGTTCTGGTACAACGCTTTGAATCCCAGCGGGGTCGCCATTTCGCCATTGCTGGTGTGAGTTGCGCCGGTCACAACATCAGATTGCCAACGCAAGCCGGTGACCCTGGCTTGCGCCAGGACAGAGCGTGTTTGCTGGTAGGCCGCCATCATCTTATCGTTTTCTTCCGAACCTATGCTCAAGTAAAAAAAGCCATCGAGGTTCGGATTAGCGCTCAGGAATTCTGCCAGTTTGGTGGCCAGGATGGTCTCGTCACGCCACAACGCGGGGCTGTGAGCAAAGCGGGCATCGAACAGGTGCGGATCGGCCAGCAGCGAATAGCAGACCAGCAGACCACCGCGAGAATGACCAGCCAGCATACGAAACGGGGCTGTGCGGTATTCGCTTTCAATTTTCGGGATCAATTCGGTTTTGAGGAAGGACAGAAAGCGATCAGCCTCGCCCATCGGGCTGTCAGGTTGATCCACGTCCTGCACCATGAAAGGCGGTGTGTAGTCGCGCTGCCTGCCCTTGCCACTGACATTCGGCAGGCCAACGACGATCAACTCCGGCATCACGCCGATGCGGGCCATCAGCGCGGCGCTCTGGGCCGTATGGATGTCCTGAGAGGAGCCATCAAGCACATAAACTACCGGGTAGCGGCGCTCAGGTTCGCGCCCGTAACTCTCCGGCAGATACACTATCACTTCTCGCTCCTCGCCCAGCGCCTGTGATGATAGCTTGCTAGTAATGGCCTTGTCGGAAAAGGCCTGACGTCCGAACAATCCGAACAAATGGTCGCAAACAAGAACCGTCCCGCCCACCGATATCATCAGCGTTATCACACAGGCGGCAAACACAATTTTCTTCATGAATTGATCTCTCTGCCTCTAATTTTTTGGAGTTTTTGCCCCAGGATTCGACAATGTGGAGGCATCTCCTCGATTCCTTAATGTGACGATCTTCGCCTGATGTACGACTTCGTTTTGATATAGGTTCACGCAAGTTGCGAATGCCTTATATTGAATTCGAGTCTCGCAGCTAGGCAACAAGTAAAACCAAGAAGCTGACCCACCCGAAAAAGCCGGGAACACGTCCGGCGCGATCAGAGACGGTTGACTGCCTCTCTCGCAAAAGCCTTGAGAGCTTCTGCTGAGGCATTCTCTGACTGCTTTACCTGCAGCCGGATTATGACCGCGCCTTTCCTTGCCATGAGGAAATACCCGGAGCTTGGCTCCGCGCTTAACAGGAACGCCTCGTCGCCTATTCCCTGTAGCTCGCTCACTGTCTGGTCATGCGAATTGTCATTCTTAGTCGTTGTCATGAGATGCTGTGCCTGTTCTGCTGACGGGTTGCCTTCTCTTTGCTCGACCACGAAATACAGGGCGCTTTGCTGTCCGCTGTTATTATTTTTGGAAAGGCCCACATAAGCGCAGCCACACTGCCGCACCACGCCTCTTAACTCGGCGATCTCCCGGCTCAACCGCGCGGGTTGCCCAAGTATGCGCTCGGCTTCAGACTGCCCAAGTATTTTGCAAGGCTTCAGCCTTTCGCACCAACCTGCCTGATTGTCGTAGCCTTCTGCCGCTGGCATCACGCTGCTCATGAACAAGAAGGTCGTAAGAAAAGAAAGATGCAGATATCGTTTATGTCCCATAACCTGTTTCTCCTTAAACTTGATTCCTGACTACGGTGCATATCGGCGGTGTTGAGTGCCGCTCCCCATGCCTGTGTCAACCGTTAGACGATGGCCGGAGGAAATTTCTTCCCTTTTGAATGGCTTGCACTAAAGGCTTTCTGAAAGTCACTGCTGAATAAGGTTTGATTGCAAAGCGATGAGCAATCAACAGTCTTGCATCAGGCGGCAGGGATCGGCCCGAAGGCAACCAGCTTTTTCTTTCGCGGATCGACCGCCAGACTCAAGCCTTCCAGAGTTCTTGCGCCCAAAAGCAGCAAGTCTCCTTTTTCAGCAAATACCACTTCATCGACTGTAAAGTATTTGCCGTATCGTATGATCGCAAAGCCGACGCTCCGCGTAATCTGTTGCCCGTTGGCCATTATGAACGGGACATCCTTCTTTTCCCGTTTGACTCCGATTTTTTCGAGCGCAGTTTCCGGTATCCACGTGAATTCGCTGCCTGTATCGACGAGCATCTTGGGCATCACAACAGACCTGCTGCGATCAACGATATTTTCGATCTTGCATCTGATGAAGAATGTTCCCATACCTTTTTTCTCGCTGGAATGATTTTCAGATCGTAGTTTCACTTCTTCATTTCAACTATAGTCGCGCCCTGCCCGCCCTCGTTCGCGGGCGCAAGGTGAAACTTTTCGACGTGCGGATGGCCGCTCAATAATTCCGCTACCGCACGACGAAGCGCGCCCTTCCCATGCCCATGAACGATGCGCGCCCGCTCGACTCCCGCCATGAATGCTTCATCCAAAAACTTATCGACTCGATCTGTCGCTTCATCAACAGTCGCGCCAATCACGTTGATCTCTGAATTAAAACCCTTGTCAACATCTACTGTCGCGCTCACTCCGCTTGGCAAATCGGCTACGCGCTTCGAAGCGGCAGGCGCGGCTGATTTGACGAGTTGCAATTCATCCCTCCGCGCCCGGAATCTCAACGAGCCGATCAGCACTGTGTATGTCCCGTCGCTGACCGATTCAACCGCGCCTTCTCTGCCAAGCGTCTTTACTATCACGCGGTCGCGCTCGCGTATCTCCGTGATTTCTTCAATGAGCGAATCTCTCGATGAAACAGGCTCAGTGTTGCTCGCGGTCGATTGCGCCACGGCGCTCTTTTTGAGTCTCACGCCTGCCGAACGGCGAAGCTCCGAGGCTCGCGTCTCCGCTTCTTTTTTGAGACGCGCCGCCGCGATGCGGTCTTTCACCGATTGAATCGCCTGCTCGCTTTCCGTCTTGAATTCGCTGATGATACGCGAAAGCTCTGCTTCGAACTGAGCGCGACGGTCCGACTCTCGCTTCGCAAATTCAATATCGAGTCGCGCGTATTTTTCAGCCGTCGCCTGTCGCTCTTCTTCCAGGGCGCGTCGCAGGGCTTCCTGTTCATCCACGAACGATTTGAGTTGCTTCAAATAATCGCTGGCCTGATGATGCTCGCGGCTCAATAGCCCTGTTGCTTCATCGATTATTACTTCGGGCAGATTCATTCGTCGCGCTATCTCTATGCCTGAAGACGCGCCCGCGACTCCCGTGAGCAATCGATAAGTCGGTCTCAACGTCTGCTCGTCGAATTCTACGGAAGCGTTCAGCACATCTTCCGTCTGTGAAGCCCAAACTTTGATCGGATTGTAGTGAGTCGTTGCGATGATGGTCGCGCCCGCGCGCCGAAAATAATCGACAATGCTCAACCCCAGCGCCGCGCCTTCATCCGGGTCAGTCCCCGTCCCAACTTCGTCAAGCAGAACGAGCGCAGGCGGGCTGACGACAGCCGCGATCTCCGAGATGTTTCGCATGTGCGCGGTGAAGGTCGAGAGATTCGCCGCGATTGATTGCTGATCTCCGATGTCGGCCAGCACCTGATGAAAAACCGGAAGCGCGGCCTCGGCTGCCGGGACGTGCAATCCCATCTGAGCCATCAGCGCGATCAGCCCGATGGTTTTTACGACGATGGTTTTTCCTCCGGCGTTCGGGCCGCTGATGACCATCGTCTTATGCGATTCATCAAGCTCAAGCGAAACGGGAACGATTCTCCCGCCTGATTGTTTGAGCAGATGCTCAAGCAGCGGATGGCGCGCATCTCTGAGCATCAAACGCCGATCTTCGCTCATACTTGGGCGCGCGCAATCGAACTCTTTTGAGAGCCGCGCTTTCGCCTGAGCGAAATCGACTTCGGTTATGGCCGTGACTATCGCTTCTATTTCGTGAAGGCTCTCTCTGATGGTCTGAGTGAGTCGAAAAAGAATCTGCGCGATTTCTATTTCTTCTTCTTCGCGCAATCGGGCCAGTTCGTTGTTCTGATCGATTACGGTCATCGGCTCGACGAACGTGGTCTGTCCGCTCGATGAAAGCCCGTGAATCACCCCCGGAACCTGAGAGCGCGCGTCCGTTCGCACGGGGATGACGAATCTTCCGTTGCGAACGGTAACGATCTCTTCCTGAATCGCTGATGGCGCGCGATCCCGCATCAACGATTCGAGGTTGCGATAGACGCGCGAGCGACGCTCGTTTATTTCGCGGCGGATGCGGCGAAGTTCAGGACTTGCGCTGTCATCGATTTCGCCGTTGGGAAGAATTTTCCCTCTGAGCGAGCCGAGCATTCTTTTCAAATCGGGCATTCGACCGGTGATCGAGGCAAGCTGACGGTAACGCTCTCTCGTTTCCGGCTCGGTGAACTGCCCGCGAAGGTCCATTCCTGTTGAGACGAGTTTTTGAATCGCCAGTATCTGATGCGGGTCGAGGCTCGCGCCTTCGATGCGAAGTTGAGAGAGCGAGTCGTCAACGTCCTCGATTTCTCCGAGTCCGAACACGCCGCCGGTCGTGAAGTAATCCGCGCATTCGCTCGTCAGATCGAGTTCGCGGTTTATTCGCTCGCGGTCAGTGAGCGGAGTGATTGCAAGCGCGCGACGACGACCGAGCGGAGACTGGACGTGTCGCGCAAGCAGATTGATGAGCGCGTCGAGTTCGAGAGTTTTGAAAGTGCGTTCGTCCATGACAAGAAATCCTGCGTGATGACAAAAAGGAATGTTACGACGCGCTTCTTCGCGCGGTCAACGCAGCATAATACAGGGATCATCAGCGATATGGAGTCTTTGATGCGGTTAGGAAGGTGGAATGCTTATTAGCGGCGACAACCAGTAAGACAATAACCTTTCATTTCATGGCTGTGTCTCTTCGATTTCTACGTTTGAAACAAAAGTGGCATCACCTTCAACGAGGCTCCAAATGTCGGAGCAGAACAGATGGTCTATGGGTCTGATGTATCGCCTTAGCAGAGCATCCTGCTGCATATTGGGGCGGATATCACAGTAGTAAACGCCTTCCAGCGGGTTCAGTTTGACGGTGAAAGCCTTGAAATGTCCTGATAAAAACGTCGAGTTAACGCCATAGCTGTCTTCGCGACGGGCCTGCTTTCTCTGAACATCGTTCAGAAAAACTGCTATATGTGGTACTGTCGTTTCCGTCAGCTTGCAGTAGAGAAATTTATCCAGAAATATTTTATCTATGCGATCCTTACTCGACGTCTTAACCGATCCTATAACTTTAAGTTCTTCATCTTTGTATAGCAGAAGATCATGCTGATAGCTCATATTGAATTGAAGCTCGCCGTTTATGTATACCGGCACCTGCACGGTTCCTGTTCTGCATTCGATGCCGACAGTGCGAATCAGTAGTTGTATGAATCGCTCGAATAAGTCCCCGTTTATTTTTCTGGCCGCGTTTGATTTTCCAGAAGGCAAAGCGTCCAGAGCAGCCCCGACAGTCTGCTGAATAGTGTAGACACTTCTCGTCAGCGCTTCACGACTGGCCGCATCATCAGCCCGAATATCTCGCGCTGACATCAGGATTCTTGTAAATTCGATACTGATTCTTGAGAACTGTTCGGCGTCGTACATCAGATTCGAATTAATGGGGCGGGTGATATTGAAGTGACCGTCTTTCCTGTACTGATAAAAGCAATAGTGGTTTTCATTCTGGGAAACGATTACTGCCTGAAGACCGGTTTCGATGAAGTCAAGATAGGTCGAGCAAAAATCGAGGTATTGTTGAATGCCTGAAAACTTCGCCTTGTTTTCTGCCCACCTTACGATTGTGGATAATTTCATCGAATGCTTTCTCTTCTCGCAGCGACCTGACGATCATATTCAATCCATTCTTCAACAGCCATTCGTTTGACATTTTTAATGCGATTGATTGCCCACTCGTTGTATTGAGAGTTGAGATCACAGCCGAGCCATTTACGGCCCAACTGCTCTGCAACAACTAAAGTCGTCCCTGACCCTGAAAACGGATCGAGAACGATATCCCCGCTGGCTGAAGATGCCAGAACGAATTTGCGGATTAGTTCCTCTGGCTTTTGAGTCGGGTGCGGTGTCTTTTCACCCATGCCATTGCAGGTCGTGGGTATATCCAGAACATCCTTGGGCTTTGCCCCGAGAGGATTAGGCGTCCAGTTCTCTCGCTTCTGGCCTTTCCCATACTGACTGGTTACGGCTTGAGGGTGGGAAGGATATTTCAGTGTATGAGCGCCGTAGGAGATTCGAATGTCATCGATGTTCAATCGCGCTTTCGGTGTCTTGCGGAAATGAATAATACTCTCATGTGATCGCCCCCAATCACTGCCGAGGTTAGCTTTATTCTTATAGTGCCAGATGATCCAGCGACAAGATCTGAAGTACTTTGAGGCAGGATGCTTTAAGTCCGCCAGAATCTCTGAGAACCCGCAGATATACATCGACCCATTTGATTTCAATATTCGCGATGCTTCCCTGATCCATTGAAGCGACCACTCGATGTACTTCTCCTGACTTTCAAAATTATCCCAATCAGCTTTGTTAAGATTATAGGGAGGGTCGGCAAATACCAGGTCGATAGTTCCACTTTCGATTGAGCGCATCCATTCGATGGAATCCCCCAGAAATAGTTTTCCGCTTCCCTGCTCATAATATAGTTTGAATTCAGATTGAAGAGTTTCTTCTTTGCATGGATCGGCCCTGCGCAGTGGTTCTGAAAAAAGGCTGTGTTGTATCGACCTCATTCTAAACTCTCAGGGTGAGTAAAAGTAGTTTCTGAAATGACTGATTGTCAAGCTCGCAAACCTTGATGAGATTGCGTCCAGCGGTGGATTGGCTTTCACGGCATCGGATATAATCCGCCCTCTCGATATGAAGCTTATAATCGGCCCTCCCAATTCAGGAAAAACCCGCGAGGCGATTGCGCGCATGGCTGACGCTCTTTCAAGTCGAAGCGGCAACGCGATGTTGATCGTTCCTTCCGCTAACTCGCAGATGATGTTCGACCGTCTTCAATCTTTTTTGCTCGATCAGAACATCGCTTCGAGCAGGCCATATCAGGTCGTCAAAACTTTTCCCGGTCTCTACACGGATATTCTCACGGAGACGAAACGAACGGTTCACGTTTTGAAAAAAGTCGAGCGTGACCGCCTGCTCCGCCGAACCATCAGTGAACTTGATGAGCAAAACAAACTCTGTTACCTGGGCAGGATCGCTAAAAGCGCAGGGCTTGCGGCGGCGATTTCTCATTTCATCGATGAGTTGTGGCGCAGCGGAACGGACGAAGAAAAATTTTCGCTCATCGCTTCGGCAAGAGAGGCGAAAGACCGCGACATCGCCCTCATATTCACGCGCTACCGGGCGCGACTTCGATTATCGAATCTCATAGATGCGGAAGGCGCGGGGCTTGAATCGCTCCGCGCGCTCGAACAATCATCGCGAGAAAATATCGCTGATCGCTTTTCGCTCGTCGTCGCCGACGGATTCGATTTTTACACGCCGGTTCAGGTCGGATTGCTCTCACGGCTTTCACAACTCGGAGTTGAAACGGTGGCGACTCTGACTTATGAAACGGGCCGCGCCGTTCATCTCTGGCAGGATCGGACTCGCAGAAGATTCGAATCGACGGGCGCTGAAATAACAGAACTTCAGGCGTCGCCCTCGAATGAAATCTCTCGCGCATCAGCGCGATTGATGGATGACATAGCCGCTCCCTCGCAAGCTGACGCTTCGGAGTCCGCGCCGATAAACGTAATCTCCGCGCCTGATCGCGCCGCTGAAGTTCGCGCCGCCGCGCGCGAGATAAAAAAGCTTCTACTCGAAAATCATTTCGCGATGGATGACATAACTATAGTATGTCGCTCGCTCCCGGTTTACTCGCATCATCTGCAAAAAATATTTCATGAGTGTTCCGTCCCGTTCGCCATCGACACTCCTCTTCGACTGGATGAAAATCCGGCGGTGATATCTTTTTTGCGGCTCCTCGCTTTGTCTTCCGAATCGTTCCCGCGCCGCGCGGTGATGGATTGTTTGCGCTCGCCTTTTTTCAATCTCTCGCGGTTCAATCTGGACGAGCAGGCGATCAATCTCCTGGATCACGTTTCTATCACGGGAAATGTCACTCGCGCGCGGGAGCAGTGGATGGAAGCTCTGCGCGCCGCAGCCGAAAAAAAACCTGAGCGGCGAGATGATTATTTCAGAGATGAGGAAGGCAAAGACGCGCAAAGAGAGCAGTACCCGAAGCTTCAGGAAAGCCTCGACAGATTTTTCAAAGCAGCGTCGCTTCCTGATCGCGCGCCTGCTCCGCTGTTTGCGCAAAGAGCCATCGAGTTGATCAGCGAATTCGATATCGAAACGCAAATGCGCAGCGGAAATGATGCGGAACAAAACCGCGAGGTGATCGAAACTCTCCGCTCTCTGCTCCAGGCAATCGAACAGGATCGAGACAGCGTAAATGAAGAGGTCGAGTGGGCTGTTTTTTACAGGGAGCTTGAGCGCGCCGTCGGAGCAACCACGATAGAGCGCGATTCTCTTTCCTCTTCCGTCCTCGCTCAGGAAGCGCACAACCTGCGACCGCGACGTTACCGCGCAGTGTTCGTACTCGGTCTCATTGAGGGCGAATTCCCTGCCCGCGCAACCGAGCGATTCCCTTACACTCTCATCGAGCGCGAGCAGCTTCGCTCTGCGGGGATCGATCTGACGGAGACGGCTTCAGACGCGGGCGCTGACCTCGCGCAGTTTTATAAAGCGATGGCCGCTGCGACCGAGCGGCTCTATCTCGCTTATGCGAGAACAGACCTTGCGGGCGGCGAGTTGCTGAGGTCTTATCTTATCGATGAAGTCGAGGCTTGCGCGCGCACTCGAAAAACAGTGATTCCGCAGCAGGCCGCCACCTTCGAGCGCGTCCCTTTGAATGAAATAACCTCTATGGATGAGCTTGCCTTCATCACTGCGCGCGAGATCGGACGGAGCCTTGACGAAGATCGAACTGCGAGCGATGAAGCGCGCATTGCCTCATCCAAACTCGAACATGAGATGGCGAGATGGAAGGCCGTTCTGCGCGGCGCGACGATGGAACGCGACAGGCTCGCCCGGTCGCGCGGGCGATTCGGCGGAGAGATGGAAAGTCATGATCTTCTCGAAGAGATCAAAAGTATGTTTGGGACGGATCATCGCTGGAGCGCGAGTCAGATCAATGATTATGGCGTGTGTCCGTTTCGCTTCTTCGCCCGACACGCGCTCAGGCTCAAGTCTGCTGAAGAGCCTGTCGAGGGATTCGTCCCATCGAGGCTGGGAACTGCGTATCACAAAATCCTCGAAAGGGCGCACACGCGATTGAGAGAAAGCAAAATCGAGGTCAGCATTGAAACGGCTCAGAGGTGCGCTGATGAGGCTGCGCGGGTTGCTGAAGAGACGCTCGAAGAGATGGCGAGCGAAGGCGAAATCAGGCAGGGCGTTTTCTGGGAGTTTGAAAAAGTGGAGATCAAGCGACACATAGCCAGATTGTTTTTCAAAGAAGCTCAGTGGAACTCGGAGCGACCGGCTCGCCCCATCGCCTTCGAGCGAAAATTCGGACTCGGCGACGCGCGGCCCCTCACGGTCGAATGCAGGGAAGGTGAAATCAGAATTTGCGGCGCGATTGACAGAATAGATGAGAGCCAGGAGGGCTGGGTGGTCATCGATTACAAGACCACGCGCACGCCCATCAAACACAGCGACGCGATAGAAGGCCGCAACCTTCAACTGCCGATTTATCTGATGGCCGCAAGCCGCGCATTGAACCCTCAAGCGCAGGTTGCTTCCGCCTACTACCTGCACATCACCAGTAGAAAGAAGGGATCAGAGATACCTCACGCAGAGGATGAACGACTCAGCATCGATGCAGTGATCGCGCACGCGGAAGAAAAGATACGCGAGTACGCAGGGCTGGCCCGCGCGGGAAAATTTCCTGTCAGGCCGAATGATAATCGCTGCTACACCAACTGCGAGTACGAATGTATGTGTCGCATCGGGTCTCTGAGATTTGAGATTTGAGATTTGAAATATGAGCACGACAAAGATGGCAGAAGACGCGGAGATCGATATCCGTCCGGCAAAATCGGCGAGAGAGAAGCGCGAGTTTCTCGAACTCCCTTACCGGCTTTATCGCGATGATCCGCATTGGGTGCCGCCGCTGCGACTGGCGCAAAAGGATATGCTGGACACTCGACGGCATCCGTTTTACAAGACCGCCGATGTCGAGATGTTTCTCGCTTATCGAGATCATCGAGTGGTGGGCCGCATCATGGCGATAATCAATCACGCGCATAACAGCTTTCACAACGAGCGCGGAGGGTTCTTCGGATTCTTCGAAGCGGAAAGGGATCAGGCCGTCGCGTCTGCTTTGATCGAAACCGCGAGGAGTTGGGTGAGAGAACGCGGGGCCGTCTTTTTGCGCGGCCCGTTCAATCCTTCGCCCAATTATGAATGCGGCCTGCTGGTCGAAGGCTTCGATTCCGCGCCTTTCGTTATGATGGCTTACAACCCGCCCTGTTACATCGATCTTCTTGAGCAGAGCGGCCTTCGCAAAGCTGTCGATATGTATGCCTATCAAATTTCGCCCAGGTCATTCATTCTTTCGGACAAGCTCAAAGGAGTGGCCGACCGGCTCAGAGAAAACATAAGCGTGCGCTGTGTCGATATGAAAAACATCCGCCGCGAGGCTGACATCATTCGCCGCGTCTACAACGACGCATGGAGCAACAACTGGGGATTCGTGCCGATGATCGAAGAAGAGTTCGCGCATTTGGCCAAAGACCTCAAGCAGATCGTCGATCCGAGGATCGTTTACATCGCGGAAAAGAAAACCGACAGCGGCGAGGCGGAACCCATTGGTTTTTTCCTTGCGGTGCCGGATATCAATCGCGCTTTGAAAAAAATCGATGGGCGATTGTTTCCGTTCGGATTGATAAAACTTTTGTGGCACTCGCGCCGCCTCGCGTTCTTCCGAATCATAATAATGGGCATCATCAAAGAGCATCAGAGCCTCGGCGTGGCTTCGCTCTTTTACGAGAGGATTTATCGCGATGTCGTGAAGTTCGGCTACGAGGATTCGGAGATGAGTTGGGTGCTGGAAAACAATGTGATGATGAATCGCGCGGCGCGGCTCATCGGCGGACGCCATTACAAGACGTACAGAATTTATGAAATGGAAACCTGACGAGAAAGAGTTTTCATTCATCACTCTTCGCGCTACATTATTGTTTAACACAAGCCCGCGGCAGACGAGCGCGCAAAGGATCTATCCGGTGAAAGAGTGGCGCAAGCGCAACTGACAAAAAAGTGGTACCAAATCGAGCTTGGCGCGACGCGCATATTCCATCGGCTTCGCCTGCCCTCCAATCAAAAGTATTTCATACTCACTATCACGATAGCCGTCGCCTGCGGGTTGATGGCCGTCAGCTATCACCTTCTGATCAAACTCATCTCGTCGAATCTGATCGAGCGGGCCATCGCTATGGAGGGGCCATCGCGCGTGGTCTGGATGATGGTCATCCCCGTAGCCGGAGGACTTGCCGCAGGACTTTTGATTCACTACTTCGCGCCCGAAGCGAGAGGGAGCGGCATTCCGCAGGTCAAGATCGCTTACGCGATGGACTACGGTCGCGTCCCCATGCGAGTGGCGGCGGGCAAGGCTGTCATCAGCGCGCTTTGCGTCGGGTCGGGCGCGAGCCTCGGACGCGAAGGGCCGACGGTTCAAATCTGCGCGGCTCTGTCGAATGCAATCGCGCGGCTCTTTTCCATACCGCGCCGCAAGCAGATGAATCAACTGCCTGTGGGGGCCGCCGCAGCTATCGCGGCTGCTTTCAACACTCCGATAGCTGCCGTTACATTCGCGCTCGAAGAGATCATAGGCGACCTCAATCAGAAGCTTGCCGCCTCGATAGTCGTCGCGGCGGTCATCTCTTCGACCATCGAGCGATGGCTGTTGGGCGCGCACCCGCTTTTTGCAGGGGCGAACATCTACGCGCTCAATCATCCGAAAGAGCTTTTCGCTTATGCGCTGTTGGGAGTAGCGGCGGGTGTTGTGGGTGTGGGATTTTCAAAGCTGATCCTGTTTTTGCGCATGGCCTTTCGAGATCGCCTGAATGTTCCATCGTGGTCCAAGCCCGCAATCGGCGGCGTGATAATCGGCGTGATCGGAGTGTGGCAGCCTCATTCGCTCGGCATCGGATATGATTTCCTGGGTCAGGTGCTTCAGGGACAGGATCAACTCGTTTTCAAAGCGGTGCTGGCATTGCTCGCGGCGAAGATACTTGCATCTTCATTCAGCTACGGAGCGGGGATGTCGGGCGGAGTGCTTGGGCCTTCGATGTTCATTGGCGGAATGCTGGGCGCGGCTATGTGGCACCTGGTCGCTTACATCGAGCCTGATGCCAATATTGTGCGCGGCGCATTCGCGCTCGTCGGGATGGGCGCGATGTTCGCTGCGGTCATCCGCGTGCCGATAACTTCGATACTTCTCATATTCGAGATGACTTACAACTATGAAATCATCCTGCCTGTTATGATCGCAAACGCTCTGGCTTACGCGGTCGCGTCGCGCCTTTCGCCGCTTTCGATTTATGAAGCATTTCTTTTTCAGGACGGCATACATCTCGGACACGCGCCAAAGACGGACGCGCTGGCCCGCATAACCGCCGCATCGGTGATGACGCGCGATGTCGTCACGCTGCCTGATGACGTCACAGTGGCCGAAGCTCTGGACGTTGTGGGCAAGCTGGAATTCAACGGCTACCCGGTGATGAACGACGGAGCGATGGCCGGACTCATAACGACAAACGATCTGAAGCGGCTCGAAGCCGAAGGCCGCCATTCTGAGATGATAGCCGACTTCATGGTGAAGAAAGTCGTTCACGCTCACCCCGATCAGACACTCGATACTGTCATTTTGAAACTCGCTCAGCGGGAGCTTTCGCAACTTCCCGTAGTCTCGCGCTCTGACGACACGCGATTGCTCGGAATAATAACGTTGAGAGATGTGGCGCGCGCACAGGCGCGACTGGCTGCGATGCAGTATTCGCTTGGGCCGGACGACACGATTCATCCGGCAGGCATGTCGCCTTCGTGAGATCAGAGCAAACAGTAATATCAGAGGATTGGCATGAAGTTCCTTTTCTGGAACATCAAGAAAAATTCCATAGGCCGAGTGCTGTCGGATATAGTCGAAGAGCATAACGTGGAAGTGGTCATACTTGCGGAATGCCCTGATGAAATACAAGTATTGAGCGACCTCAATGCAAATACCGACAATCTATTCCACCTGTCAGACAGCAGTGAAACGAGAGTCGTGATTTACACTCGATTTCCTGGCGAGTATATGCAGTTTGAGCATAGCGAACCTTATCTCACAGTGCGTCGAGTGAGTTTGCCGGAGCGAAGAGAGATATTACTTGTTGCCGTACACGCTCCAAGTAAATTGCATTTGAAGGCGGGCGATCAATGGGCGATGGCTTCGCGCTTATCAGCAAGAGTTCGTGAAATAGAAAGCAGAGTCGGGCATTCGAGAACTGTGTTAGTGGGAGACTTGAACATGAATCCTTTCGAGGAGGGGATGATTTCAGCCAACGGATGGCACGCGGTCATGACACGAGGCATCGCGAGAAAGGGAAAGAGATCGATCAATAAAGAATCCTATCCTTTCTTCTACAATCCAATGTGGGGTCGCTTTGGAGACGATACTGAAGGGCCGCCCGGAACTTATTACGAGAAGAGCGGATCATTCATCAAGTACTTCTGGCACCTGTTCGATCAGGTTCTTATCAGGCCGGATTTACTGAAATCATTCGACAGCGCGAGCCTGCGAGTATTGGAGAAGTGCGGAAGCACATCGCTCGTCAGACGTTCCGGGATTCCGAATGCTCGCTTGTCGGATCATCTTCCGTTATTATTTGCTCTGGAAATATGAGGAAAGGAGTTCGATATGTCTACCGCGATTGATGATCTTTGGCCGGTTGAGATCGCCTCTGTCACAGACGAGGTGCCGCCAGTAACCATTCTTAAGCAGCAGGCATCACTCCTCGGCCAGAAAACCAAAAACATTGTTGAGGCTAAGGTCGAGACAACACTATCTGACATCGAGGGGGTTTTGCGTCATACGCTATATCTTGTCGCCCCGGCTCTCAATTTCTATCGCCATCCTCTGCTTGATGTTGAGCATAAAGTGACTTCGATGTATCCGGCCTTTTTCGAAATGCCAAGGTCGGATATTAAGCAGAAAAAATTTCTGGCAAGAGACGAGCAAGAGTTTAAAGATGGATTGAAGCGCGTTTTTGCAGACGAAGAGACAAAGAAAGTAATCGGAGCTTTGCTTGCGCAGAGCGGGCAGGAAAGCCCATTTACCAAGAAGCGCAAGAGTCCAGATTTTACCAAACCCAAAAGTCCATTTACCGAGAAGCGGAAGGGCCCAGATTTTACCAAGCCCAAAAGCACCAAGTAACACAATCCGCGTTTACTTGCTCAATATGTAATCACACAACCCGCGCACCTACAATTCGCGCACACACTCCAATTCATTTTTTGAACAAGTCATCGAAGGCGCGGCGCGTGCCACTTGTCGCGCTTTTATTGCCCTGTGAGATGAGCTTGTTCGGGATGAAGTAATCGCAGAAGTTCGCCCGCTCGCGATCAGATTGCCATTCGGCCTGCGGCTCGCGGCATTGATTGTGCGCACTGCGGTCGTAATTCAAACAGTTGAGACACGAGTGAACATCCGCGCCGCAGTGAGGGCATTCTTCGGTGCGAGAAATCTTTTCCTCGAATTTGACTTCCTGTTTGCAGGCGTGACACGTCATGGCGACCTCATTGATGATTCGGTTTATCGGGCAAACAGGAATATAGCATGGAAAACTGGCGTTCATCGCCGCCTCGCTCAACAGGTTGAACAATAACTCCCCCCCTGTGCTGGCCTTCCGCTTCCAGTAGTTCTCGCAGGTAATCCTCACAGGCCCATCCTTGATCTGCCGCCTGACATGCCAACTCCTCATATCTTCGAGCCAACGAGGGCAATCTCAACGCCCTGAGATATTCTCCTGTCACGGCCTCCCTCACCTGGCTCATAGAGCGCCTCCTTCCGCGAGCAGAAGATCGCAGTCTGCCGCGCTGGCTCGTTTGATCTCGTATGCTCGCAATCTCTCAGGCGCTTCGACGATAGTCGCTCTCCGCTCGCCTTCTTCGGGGTCTGAAGTCTCTCTACCAGCCGTTGTCTCCGAAAGCGCCTGCTCAAGCAGGACTCGCACACTTTGCTCATCGTGCTTATTGATGACCCCCCGAGCAGCCTCGCCAGTGTGCGGGCGGCTTCTAGTCCGCCGTGGGTTTGATATAACAACTCCCACAGCTTGCCGAACGGCTCACCCAAATCCTCAATGAGTTTGGGAACGACCTGGCGCTGCGTCTGTGGCAAGACACTAATCACAATGGGATTTCGGAGGCGAGCGAACTCCACCGTTTGCTTTCCCTCGGTTTAGCGTCCATCAGTCTCGCTTACCGGGAGTCGAGGCGACAGGATCAGTATGGCAATCAGTTTCGCTATCGCGCAAAAGTCCGCGATACGCGCGGCGCACAGCCTGGCCGCTGGGCTTATGACATATTCCTGATGAGAGCAAACTAAGGTCGAAGAATTCAGCCTCTCATCAAACTAAAAACTGCCGGCGAATCACATCGCCTCGCTGGCAGTTTTTCTTTCCCCCACCCTCCAACTCCCATCCCCCACACTGGCCGCAGTCGCCCCTTTGCTGATAACATACGGTCTTTCAAGGCAGAGTAGAATTTCAAACAATGCGGATGGGCTAATGATGGCAGATGAACACGAACAGAATTTCAAAGTAACCGACAGACGAAAATTCAACGCGGACGGGTCGCTGCGCGATGCCCCCTCTGAGACGGAGCCTGTCGCTGCGGCGCAGGAGCAGGCAAACGTTGTTTCCTTTCCGAGCGAAGCGGCGAGAAAATCCGAGTCTGCCGAGGCTGCGCAGGGCGCGGCGGCTTCCCCGCAACCGAGTCAGTCCTCGCGACAGATCGAAGCCGCGTTTTTGACCCTGGTCAATATGCTGGCGATAGAAGCGGAAGTCGCTCTGGGTTTGCAGGAGCATCCCGCGCGCGGCGGCCTTTCAGTCGATATCGAAACGGCTCGCCACATGATAGATATGCTCGGCGCGCTCGAAGAGAAAACTCGCGGGAATCTCGCGGCCAAAGAAACGAAGATGCTCCAGGACCTGCTTGCCCACTTGCGTATGCAGTATGTCGCCGCTTCAAAGAGACAATGAAAGTCACCTTCCTCGGCACAGGCACCTCGGTCGGAGTTCCATCGATTGGCTGCGAGTGCGAGACGTGCCTTTCGGAAGACCCGCGCGACAAAAGGCTTCGCACCTCTGTGCTGATCGAGCGCGATGAGCGAAAGATTCTGATCGATGCTTCGACAGACTTTCGCCAGCAGGCGCTCCGTATAGGACTCCGACAACTCGACGCGATACTTTTCACGCACGCGCACGCCGATCATTGTTTCGGACTCGATGACGCGCGCCCGCTGATGTTTCGTCACGGAGCCATTGCGTGCTATGCGACCGAAACGACGTGGGAAGGATTGCGAAGAGTTTACTCCTACGTTTTCGAGCCTGCCCATTATCCGGGGCTGCCGCGCATCATCCCGCACCGCGTCGAAGGCGATTTCGATTTGTTCGGTCTCAAGGTCGAGCCACTGACGGTCATTCACGGGCAGCTTTCTGTCACTGCATATAGAATCGGCGGATTCGCTTATGTGACCGACTGCAATCGGATTCCAGATGAAACCTGCGAGCGCCTTTCGGGACTCGACCTTCTCATAATCGATGCTCTTCGCCTTCGCCCGCACCCGACGCACATGTCTCTGGACGAATCGCTCGCTTACATAAATCGATTGAAGCCGCGCCGCGCTCTTCTCACGCATATCTCGCACGACATCAAACACGCCGAGACGAGCGAGTATCTGCCCGCGGGGGTCGAGATCGCTTACGACGGATTGACTGCCGACGTTGGCTGATGCAAGCTGACTGCTTCTGAAAACAGTATGAAGGTTTTTCGTTCACCCCAAGACAGTGACATCAATACGCCGACCGCGCTCACTTTTGGCGTCTTCGACGGATTGCACCTCGGCCATCAACTCATAATGAAAAGAGTCGTCGCGCGCGCGCGCGCGACGGGACTCTGCCCGACTGTAGTCACTTTCGATCCCCACCCGCGAGCAGTCCTGCACCCGGAAACTGCGCCGCCTCTGCTTCAGACCTTTCAGCAGAAGATCGACGGCATGGAGCGATTGGGCATAGAGCAGACCATCGTGCTTCATTTCGACATGGAGTTTGCGGCTTTGGGCGCGGAAGATTTTTTGACCGGGATAATTTTCGGCTCTCTTGACGCGAGAGAGGTTTATCTCGGTCACGGATTCGCTTTCGGCCATAACAGAGAAGGCCGTTTCCCTCTGCTCAAGGAAGTGGCTGATCGAATGGGCCGCGCGGCAGAAGAAGTGGAGGAAGTGACCATTCGCGGGCGAAGAGTTTCTTCGACGATGGTGCGAAGGCTGCTCGGAGCAGGAAGGGTCAATCTTGCGCGGCGGATGCTCGGTCGCCCATTCGGGATAGAGGGCCGCGTTGTCGAAGGTCGTCGCGCAGGCAAGGCGCAACTCAGTATTGCGACGGCAAATATCAAAACCGAAAACTGCGTCACTCCATTAAACGGCGTCTATGTAACTCTGACGATGATCGGCGACCGCTGGCTTCCGTCGGTCACCAATGTCGGCCATCGCCCGACATTCGGCGGCGACAAGGAAGTAGTGGTAGAAACTCATGTGATCGATTTCGACCGGGACATTTACGGAGAGAAAATCCGGGTTCGGTTTCTTCATCGGTTGCGCGGCGAAAAAAAATTCGAGTCCGTCGAGGCTCTGCGCGCTCAAATCGCGCTCGACTACAATCGAGCGGTGCGTTATTTTTCGATGGACGCCACTGGCCGCAACCTCTGATAAGGCAAAAGTAAAAAGGTAAAAGGCAAAAAGGAAGAACGCGCCGCAGAGGTTACTCCATCTGATTGCTGAGACTTTCCTACTTTTTCATTTTGCCTTTTTACTTTTGCCTTAGGGATCAACGCCCCGATCTTGCAGGCCGCTTGAGGTAGAAGGTCGGATCCTGGGGCGCTCCGGTGACCGCGACCAGTTCCCATCCTTCAGCGCCGAGTTTGTCGAGGTTGCGCTCAAGCGGAAAAGCTTCTCTCGTGAAAGGGCCGTCAGGCTGCTTGCGCATACGCGGGTATTCGCCGCTCCCGCCCGACAGGTTCGCGTTCCCGCCCGATACGACGAGGTATTCCCATCGCTCTGTTGATTGAATGGCCGTCGCATCAGCGCGGACAAACCATCCGGTCAAAGATGCCGCGAGCGCGATCAAGCTGGAAGCAGCCAGAATCAGCGTTGTCTTTTTCATCTCTTCCTCCTTCGATGACAGAGTTCACTCACAGCTAACGCATGGATTGATACGGCGATCATTATTTTTCAGAATGCACAGGAAGAAAAGAGCCGGTCAGAAAGCGACCGGCCCCGTGGAATAAAACGGAACGCAGAAAGTTGCCGTCGTCTCAGCGACGACCGCGGAAAGACTTTCGGGATTTCGCTTTAACCGTCCCCATCATCGCATCGCCGCAGCCGCAGACATCATTGGCGGTATTGCGGTCGGTTATGGTTTTGAACACGCTCGGGCTGTAGGTTTGGGCCGAGGCGGTCGCCCGTTTTCCGCACTGATCGATCTTTGCAAGAACCCTGCGATCAGGAGCGACGTGCTGCAGGGCGATTGTGCAGCCCTTGGTTGTCACAACCCCTGTACCCATGAGAGTGAAAGAAGCGCAGTCGGTGAAGGTGTATGCTCCTGTCATCTGATCGAACTGAAGCTGATTGCCGTTGCTGTCGTCGACGATGCAGATAGTGCCTCCCTGCGGCAGCAATGCGCTTACGGTGGAGCGGGCCGGAGTCAAAGAAGCAGCCTTGCTTTCCTTTGCGCCCCACGCAGTCATCAGCATGGCCAGCAGGAAAACGCCCAGCGCAATTTCAAGAGCGATTCCTCCTATGCGTTTTATACGATCCATATAATCCTCTCTCCTTTCTTGGTTGAATGGCTCATCTCCGTGCAGCTTGGTTTTCCAGGCGAGACTCAGGGGAGAAAGCTCAACCTGACAGAAAAAATCGCGGCAACACGCGCTGCTCAATAAATCCAGCGCGACGTGTCGCTTTGATTGAGGAGAACCTGTTCCGATAATACTGCCATCAGGCATCTTTCCGAATGAACAGAACAGAGGGGGCGGTTCTCCTGTAATCAGCAATGTGAATTATGAGGGGCGACGATTGAAGGGCTCGTCCTTCAACCTCCGACTATAGTATTGCTGGTGAGGGTTTGAGTCAAGATGATAGTTTGAGATCGTTGATGCAGCCCCGGTCATCCCGGAGGCCAGGTCATATCGCGTCCGCCGAGAAGGTGAAGATGAAGATACTCGACGCTCTGGCCCGCGCTCGATCCCGTGTTGATGACCACGCGATAGCCGGTTTCGGCAATGCCCAGTTGATTGGCGACCTTCGCCGCTGTGTAGAGCAGATGACCGAGTATGTTGATATCGGTTTTAGCTGCGTCGTTGAGAGATTCCATTTCTTCGCGCGGGATCAAAAGGACATGCACGGGGGCCTGCGGATTGATATCGCGGAAGGCCATCACTTTGTCATCACTATAAACAAGATCGGCGGGCGCAGTGCCTGCCGCTATCTTATGAAATATCGTTTCCTGTTCGGGCATATTTTCTCCTCGGCGCAATTATCAACCAGCTATCGCAAACGAGTCAAATTTAATCATATAAAATATAAAACGTAAAATGTAACTTTTGATCTTCTACACAAACGACGAATCAAGACAACCGCGACAGTTCATCGCTCGCTTTCGCCATCATCGCTCAAGATGATGGCTCTTCCTCTGTACCCGCACTGAGGACACAATAGCTGATCCCGTGTTTCATAAATCACAGGCGAATCCGCCGACTCGAACGGCGCGGGCTGAACATAGCCGCCGCCTTCGCGTTCTATCAAGCGGGCATAGACTCGCTCGCGCTTTACGATCAACTCAGCTTTCCCGCATCGAGCGCAGACATCGCCTTCACGTTCGTTATGGAACAAACCATTGATCGCTTTCGATAAATCTCGAAGTATTCCCATAGACACACTCTGAAAGATGACGATCCCGGCGTTGTCAGCCCGCAGCCCGCTTATCGGCGACAAACCAGGCAAAGGATTGCATAACCTCTTTCGTAGCGATGAGGTCGAGTCCTTCTTCAGTCAAACCTTTGCAAAACTCTTCTCGGTCGAAGCGATCCGTCCGAGGATGCTCGAACAGGCGACGAGAGATGGGATGGTCGACGAACGGCTTCAGAACTTCTTCAGCATAAAAACGCCCATTAGGCTTGAGCACTCGATGAATCTCGGCGATAGCAGACCGCCAGCGAGGTATGTGGTGAATGATGCCGAAGTCGAACACTGCATCGTAGGTTGAGTCCGGCGCAGGAATAGCTGTCGCATCGCCCACCCACAGCCGAACACGGGATTCAAACGGTTCCAATCGCTTGCGAGCGAGGCGAACCATCCGAGGATCGAGGTCAAAGGCATCGACAGTGGCGGCCTCGAAGCGTTCGAGGATGATCTGCCCGCCGACTCCGCGCCCGCATCCGATTTCGAGAGCATATCCTCCGCGCAGCGGGCCGCCCATTTGAAGCAGTCGGCGGGCCTCCAAATGGCGCTGGATGGCCGCGCGGACGGGATTGTTCATCAGCGCGTACTCGATCCGGTTCAAAAGCATCTTATTCCTCCGTCAATCTCTGAATCGCTCTATGTCGGCTCCGACCGACCGCAGTTTTTCTTCGATCTTTTCGTAGCCGCGATCTATGTGATAAACGCGATCAATGACGGTCTGCCCCTGGGCGGCAAGACCCGCGAGGACGAGCGAAGCGGACGCGCGCAGATCGGATGCGAGAACCTGCGCGCCCATCAACTGACGATTTCCTTCGATGACTGCCCTGTGTCCGCTCACCCTGATGCGCGCGCCCATTCGGATCATCTCCATAGCGTGCATGAACCGATTCTCGAAAATAGTCTCATCGATTATCGCCACGCCATCCGCAAGAGTCATCAGCGCCATGTACTGCGCCTGCATGTCGGTCGGGAATCCCGGATAAGGGAGCGTGGTGACATTCGACGCGCGAATGTTGTCAGCCGCCCGCACTCGAAGCGAAAAGGTATTTGGTTGATCGATCTGCGCGCCGGTCTCGCGAAATTTATCGATGACGGCGGTCACATGCTGAGGATTGCATCCTGTTATTTCCAAATCGCCTCTCGTTATGGCAGCAGCGGCGATAAATGTCCCGGTCTCGATGCGGTCAGGAATGATTGTATGCTCCGCGCCGCCAAGTTCAGCAACGCCTTCTATCGTCATCGTACTTTTGCCCGCGTTCTGGATTCGCGCGCCCATTTTGCTCAGGAGTTCCGCAAGGTCGATTATCTCAGGCTCGCGGGCGGCGTTGACCAGAGTGGTCGTGCCTTCGGCGAGAGAAGCGGCCATCATAAGGTTTTCAGTTCCGGTGACGCTCACTTTATCGAAATAGATTTCGCGCCCGCGAAGTTTTTCAGCGCGAGCCACGACATCGCCGCCTTCGAGAGAGACGGTCGCGCCGAGTTTTTCAAATCCCGCGAGGTGAAGATCAATGGGTCGCTGGCCGATGGCGCACCCTCCCGGAAGAGAGACGCGGGCCTGACCGAAGCGGGCGAGCAGAGGGCCAAGCGCAAGCACGCTGGCGCGCATGGTCTTGACAAGCTCATAAGGCGCTTCGAAGGTTTCGATTTTACTGGCGGCGATTTTGAGCGTCCGCAACTCCGGCATCAGTACGGTAGAGCCGAGGTCTTCGAGCAACCGGCGCATAGTGATGATGTCGCGCGCATAAGGAAGATTATGAAGCGTGACCGGCTCTGCTGTAAGCAGTGCGGCAGCCATGCAGGGAAGGGCGGAGTTTTTCGCCCCGCTTATTTGAATTTTCCCTTCGAGCCTTTGCCCGCCTGTGATTTTGAATTTGTCCATGTTTTCTCTCTGAGCGAGCAATGTTATCACACGGGGTTGAACTGCTGGAAAGTCTGTTTTCAGTGGCGTGGAGTTAATAAGAAATTTTGGTTATAATGCCGATTCTTCTCAATCATCCGATTGGCCGTATGACCTTAGAAGGCAAAAGCGATGAACTTTCTAGATGCTGCTTACGAAATCCTCAAGCAGGCAAGCAAGCCACTACATTATGCTCAGATCACGCGACTCGCATTGAAGACAAATATCCTCGACACGAAAGGCCAGACACCTGAAGCCACTATGAGTTCTCGCTTGTACGTTGACACTAAGCGAGCAAACTCGCGCTTTCGACGTGTCAGCCGAAACATTTTCGGATTAGCCGAGCCACCTGCGCCGGAAATCACTTCGCATATTCATTCCATTAACGATCATACTCGCGCTGAATTGCAGAAGCGATTACTTCAAATGCCGCCGGATCGCTTTGAGGCGCTCGTTGCAGAACTTCTTCTAGCTTTAGGGTTCGATGAGGAAACTCTACAAGCCACGCCCTTTCGCAATGATGGCGGCATCGACGTTCGTGGGATTCTAAAGGCTGGTAACATAACTGATGTAAATGCCGCAGTACAGGTCAAGCGGTGGAAGAGCAACGTACAAGCACCTGTGGTACAAGCTCTACGTGGTTCTCTGACGGTACATGAACAAGGCATTATCATTACCACCAGCAAGTTTTCAAAAGGCGCTCAACAAGAGGCACAAGCAACTGGAAAATCACGAATCAGCTTGGTCGATGGTGAGAGGTTGCTCGACCTGTTGATAGAGCATGAAATTGGTGTCAAAACTGAACAATATGCACTCCACTCGCTCGACGAAGACTGGTGGATCGGTATAACAGGCATATCGGAAAATCGCGAAATACAGGTTGATACCGAGCCGATAGTATCACTTGATATTTCCTACCCACTGGTTATCCAAGCTCAAGCAAAAGGGAAAACTATCCTTGCTGAACTTATCTCTCCTAAAGGTCAGATACGGCTCGACGGAATAGAATACGATTCGCCTTCCGGGGCTGGTCAAGTCATCACAGGCTGGAAATCCTGTAACGGATGGTCATTGTGGCACTTTCAAGATCCAAGTACAGGAGAGTGGAAAGCACTTGATGAACTTCGATTGTCTAGCTTGGACTCGATCACTCAACCGAAAAAGAAGCGCATCGCCGGATTGAATCGAGGAACCATCTGGACAAGCCCGGATTTCGATGAGCCTTTGCTGTGAGCAAAGAGGATTCGTGCGCCATTGGCTTCTATACAAATCTTCAGAGTCTCTGCCGCGCCAGCGGCGATTGATTTTAGGCAGGTCATTTATGGCCTGCACAACAAACCAATAAACCTGTCGCGTCGCGTCAGCGACGGTTGAGTTTCAACCGTCGCTGACGCGACGCGAAAATCATTGCCCTGATCGATCCGGGCCTTGAAAGACCCGGCTAAATTCATCGGGCCGCTGACGCGGCTGAAGATGCGTAGAAACCAATGGCGTGCGCTCCCAGGAAATTCAATCTCCATTCGCGCTCAGGGCGGGAGAGAGAGCCGTCGAATCGATTATTTCCCATGCCGCATCGTCTCTCAGTACGCGAGAGACGAGCGCCGTGTGAACCCCGTGGCCTGTGCGCTCGGCTTCGACCCTGCCGATCACAGGCATTCCGAAAAGAGCAAGGTCTCCGATGATGTCCAGAATCTTATGGCGCACGAACTCGTCTGCATAACGAAGGCCCTCGCGATTGAGTATCCCGCCTTCGGGCGTCAGCACTACGGCATTATCCAATGAGCCGCCTCGCGCGAGTCCCATATCCCGCAACGCTTCGATCTCGTTGAGAAAACCGAAGGTTCTCGCTGAAGCGATCTGATGCGAGAACTCTCCGTCGGTGAGGACGACTTCGCGTCGCTGCGTCCCGATCATCGGATGAGGGAATTCGATCAGGCAGGAGATGGAAAAACTCTGCGCCGGACTTATGCTCATCCTTCGATTCCCTTCACTGACCTCCACGCGCTTGAGTACGCGAAGGAACTGGCGCGGCTCTTCCATCGAAGTGATGCCCGCGCGCTCTATCATCTCGATGAACGGCTCGGCGCTGCCGTCGAGTATCGGCACTTCGAGCGAATCGATTTCGATTATGCAGTTATCGACCTGACTGCCGCGAAGGGCCGAAAGCAGATGCTCTACGGTCGAGATCATCACGCCTTGTCGCATCAGGGTCGTCGCATAGCTGACTCTGGCGACGTACTGAGGCGCGGCGGGTATCTCGAAGTTGTTGAGGTCTCGACGGCGAAAAACATATCCCGTGTAAGCGGGCGCGGGGTGAAGCGTAAGGCTGGACTTTTCGCCCGTGTGCAATCCGTGTCCGTTTGCTGAAACCGCCCTGGCAAGCGTCGTCTGTCTTATCAATGATGGCTCTCCATAATTAAAATGGGGCTGAGATGATAGGAGGTTGGCAATCACTATGCCGCTCGAAGATCGCTCGTTTTACCCTGAAAAGCAAGGCTCCGCGCATTGAATGTGGCGCGGAGTCAACAGTGTGGTGTCGCCAACTGGCAATTGAAAGTATGAGCCGCTAGAATCATCCGTTCTGACGAAAACCTATGAGGAGATAAGGATGAATCTGAAGGAGTTGATACCCGTTGGAGCTACGGCGACCGACACGATAGAAGTCGCCCGCGAGATGACCGTAGCGCATTTTCATGACGATATGCCCGAAGTATTCGGCACGCCCATCATGATTTATCACATGGAAGTAGTGGCTGCCGATGTGATTGGCCGATACCTGCCCGAAGGATGGGTATCGGTCGGAGTCGTCGTCAACGTGCGGCATCTGGCAGCCACGCCCGTCGGCATGAAAGTCACCATCAATGCTGAAGTGATCGCAGTCGATGACAACATGATCACCTTCAAGGTCGAAGCTTATGATCCGGTAGACAAGATCGGAGAAGGCACCCACGTCCGCGCGCCCGTCGAGATGGATCGCTTTCTGAAACGCATGAAGTCGAAGATCGAGGGCGTGAAAAATTAGTTTTGCGTTCAACCCGCTGAGTTACAAGAAATACTGTCTCGGCTGATGGCGACTAAAGTGAATCGCACTCTCGTCGTCGCTTTTCATCAACTCGAAATCATGGAAGCAAAATATATGATCGGAGATTTGCTCAAATCAGTTTCAGAGCGCGCAACCCGCTATCTCGAAAATCTCGATGATCGCGGCGTCGCCCCGTCGCCTGAAGCAGTAGCGGCCCTGGCAAAACTCGACGCGCCTCTTCCCCGTAAACCGACTGATGCGGAAACGGTGCTTGCTCTTTTGGATGAAATCGGATCGCCCGCGACTGTGAGCAATGCGGGCGGGCGTTACTTAGGATTCGTCAACGGGGGTACGCTTCCGGCGGCGCTGGCGGCAAACTGGATGGTCAGCGCGTGGGATCAGAACGCCTGCCTTTCGGTGATGTCGCCCGTATCCGTCGCGTTAGAAGAGATCGCTCTCCGATGGCTCACGGATGTACTCGGCCTGCCTCCGCAGTCGGGAGGAGCCATTGTCACCGGAGCGACGATGGCCAACTTCACGGCTCTGGCTGCCGCGCGTCGTGCAGTTTTGCAAAAGGTCGGATGGGATGTTGAAGCTGACGGATTGTTCCTGGCTCCCCCCATCACAGTTGTCGTGGGGGCCGAAGTTCACCCGGTTGTGTTGAAAGCTCTGGGGCTGCTCGGCCTGGGGCGCAGTCGCGTCGCGGTCGTGCCTGTAGACAATCAGGGCAGGATGCGCGCCGAAGCGATGCCCGAAATCTCCGGCCCTGCCATCGTTTGCATACAGGCGGGAAATGTAAACACGGGAGCGTTCGATCCTGCTCAGGAAATATGCGCCATCGCTCACGGGTCGGATGCGTGGGTGCATGTGGATGGCGCTTTCGGTCTGTGGGCCGCTGCTGCTCCCCGACGCGCACATCTCGCTGCCGGTTTTGCTGATGCGGATTCGTGGGCGACCGACGCGCATAAATGGCTCAACGTCGCTTACGACTGCGGCATAGCCATCGTTCGCGATGCGGAATCGCTTCGCCGCAGCATGTCGGTCAGCGCCGTGTACCTGCCTTTGGGCGATATCCGCGAGCCTATGCACTTCACGCCTGAAGCATCGCGGCGGGCGCGCGGAGTCGAGGTATGGGCCGCGCTTCGCTCGCTCGGTCGCGAGGGGCTGGCCGATATGATAGAGCTAACCTGTCGACACGCCGCGCGATTTGCTGAAGGTCTCAGCCGCGCGGGTTATGAAATTCTCAACGATGTGGCGCTCAATCAGGTATTGGTTTCGTTCGGCGATGCCGAGGCTACCGAGAAAGTCATCGCAGGCATTCAGTCAGACGGAACCTGCTGGTGCGGCCCTACGGCATGGCAGGGCCGGACGGCTATGCGAATAAGCGTCTCTTCATGGAAGACGACCGACGTGGATGTCGAGCGCAGTCTCGATGCGATGCTGCGCGTTGCATCTCAGGTTGAGCGCGCAGGAAAAAAGTTGGGTAGTGATGAAAAAGTAAGGCTCGATTGATAAAGGCAAATTCACCGCAGAGGCGCAGAGACCGCCGAGGGAACGCAGAGTTTTTTTCTTCTCTGCGCTGTCTCTGCGCGCTCTGCGTCTCGGCGGTGAACGAGCTTTTCGCTATAGCCCGATTGGAATTCATCATCCCTCAGCATTACTTTTTCACCACTACCAAAAATTGAATGAGCGATTGCTGCGATTCTTTCGCAGGCCCTCGCGAAGATTTTCAATCACTCGTCCTTGCGCGCTCTGTTGCGGGTTGATAAGTTTGAAGTCGCGCGGAGGCGCATGGGGCCTGGTGGTTCTCGCGGGCTTCAAACCCGTTGCGGGTCGTCGAGAGATGGTCTGGGTGGGTTCGATTCCCACACGCCTCCGCCAACACAAAAAGTGATGAGTGATGAGCAGAAATGAGACTCACTGCTTTTCACTTGTCACCACGGATCGGGGAAATCATGTCTAAAACAAAAATAGCTCTCGCTCAAATCGATGTTGAAATCGGTCAGCCTGCAGCGAATCGGCGGCGCATAGTCGAGCGAATCCGTGAGGCCGCCGACGCGCAACTCGTCATCTTTCCTGAGTGCGCAGTGACAGGGTACTGCTTCGATTCGCTCGAAGAAGCCGTCCCGTTTGCCGAGCCTTTGGACGGCCCTTCGGCAGAATCCATCGCGAAAGCGTGCAGTGAGACGGGCGCGCACGCGATTGTCGGATTCATCGAGCGCGAAGGGTCGGCATTTTATAATGCCGCGATGATCGTAGGGCCGCAGGGCGCGATAGGCAGTTATCGTAAAGTTCATATTCCATATATCGGATTTGATCGATTCGCTACCCGCGGCAATCGACCATTCGAAGTTGTGGCTTTGCCTTTCGGCAAAGTTGGCATCAATATATGCTACGATTCGAGCTTTCCCGAAGCTACTCGCGCATTGAAACTGAAGGGAGCCGAGTTGATCGCGCTGCCGACGAACTGGCCTCCCGGCGCGCGAAGAAGCCCCGACTTCCTCATCAACACTCGCGCGATGGAAAATCATATCAACTTCGTCGCCGTCAATCGCGTGGGCGAAGAGCGCGGCTGGCCTTTCATCGGAAGGAGCATAGCGGTGGATTTCAACGGCGATACTTTGGTAGAAGCTTCAGGCGAGCGGGAAGAGATATTGTTCTGCGAGCTTGACCTCGCGGCAGCCAACAACAATCGCATAGTCAACGTGGCCGGGTCTTATGAGATAGACCGACTGGCAGACCGCAGGCCGGAGTTTTACTCAGAGATCGCCAAACCGTGGACGCGCTCAACGTCAGGTGATTGAATGCTGACAGGCGATTTATGTCGAGCGACGAAAAGCAAAGCAAGCTGAGGCGCAGGATCCTCGCGTTTTTAAGAGACCTGTTGCTCTTGGCTTTGCTGTTGCTGCAGATGATAACTGATCATCCGATGCGTCCCTTGCAGCCCTGGAATTTTTATTTACGCCTGATTATCACAGCCTTTGTCGTCTCGTTCGTGCTGGTCGGAATTGTGAATTCGTTTCGAAGCGAAAGGAAGTGGAGTTCGACTTCAGGAGTTTTTTTTCTGATAGTGTGGCTGCTTGCTGTGATTGGCACTTTCTGGTATGGCCCGCTTTTAGCTTTAGGTCTTTTGCTTATGCTCGCTTCCAGAATCCCGGCAGTAGTTTCTTACCTTCGAAGCGTCTTCGCCAGTCTCGCAAAATCTTATAGCGAGATCGGGAAAGAAATCTGATCAGCGTCTTTTGAGCGATGACAGATCGCCTGAAACTATTTGCGGGAGCATCTCGGTAAAAAGAGATCGCGGAATGACATAATCGCATCCGGCTTCTTCAGCCCGCCGTTTGAGATCGACCTCGACGTGCGAGAGAAAAGCCAGCACGGGAATTCCCTTGAGTTCCGTCTTCGATTTCATAAACTCGATGGTTGAAATCGCATCGAACTTTTGCGAGTTCAGATCGAGCAGCACCATCGAAGGCTGATCATCTTCCAACTGCTCGACGGATTTGATGCTCACTACCTCACGCCCTGCGCCCCTGGCCGCCCCGCGTATCTTCGAGGCGAAAAACATATCATCGACCATCATCGCTACTTTGCTCATCGTTACTCCTGCTTTTCCTGCTTTCTTCGCGTCAATGCTTTCAGTCAGAGAGATCCTAAAGCATCCGACTGACCTAGCCAAGCCGCCGTCGAGGTTTCCAGCGACGAGACCGATGGAGTTTTCGCAATCTGACTCCGGTTGATTTCTGCTTGACTAAAAATTCAGAAGCGTTAGAATCGCCTCCCGGACTCCCCGATTGCTCCGCAGTTGTTTTTATCACTTCGTTTTTTCTCTTGAAGCTATGACAGCGACCGCGCCGAAAACTTTGCGAGACTGGATTGCTTTGACCTTCGTCACAGGCATAGGCTCGCGCACCGCCGCGCTTCTGCTAGACCGTTTCGGCTCGCCCGCCAATTGCTTCGATGCGGGCCGCGCGGCGCTCGAATCAGCCGGACTCAAACGCGAATCAATCGATGCGATCAAGAGCGCGGAGCCTTTCGAGCGAGCCGAGCGCGAAATCGAAACGCTCACCGGCCTCGGCGCAACAGCCATCACCCTCGAAGACGATCATTATCCGGCCCTCCTGCGCGAAACCTACGATCCGCCAATCGTGCTTTATTGTCTGGGCGATCTCGCTCGCGCCCTCTCTCGACCGGCAGTCGCCGTCGTGGGATCGCGACGCTGCTCGACTTATGGAAAAAATGTGGCTGAGATGCTCGCTCGCGATCTCGCCTCGCGCGGGGTGACTATAATTTCCGGCCTCGCTCGCGGAATCGACACCGCCGCGCATCGCGGAGCCATAGCCGGTCGAGGTCTTACGGTCGCGGTGATGGGAACAGGGCTTGACGAACTTTATCCGAAAGAAAATCAGAAGCTCTCATTGCAGGTCAGAGAGCAGGGCGCGCTGGTGACGGAGTTTCCGACTTCGACTCCGCCGGTGTCGCAGAATTTCCCTTTTCGCAATCGCGTCATCAGCGGGCTTGCTTTGGGCGTGCTGGTCGTAGAAGGCGCTGAACGAAGCGGCTCGCTCATCACCGCGCGCATGGCTTACGAGCAGGGCCGAGATGTTTTCGCCGTCCCCGGCAATATAACTTCGTCGAAGAGCTTCGGCCCGAATTATCTTATAAAAGACGGCGCGAAGCTGGTGCAGACGTGGCGCGATGTGGTCGAAGAATTTCCACTCGATATGAAATCCGCCATCCTCGCTTCCGAGATGGAGGAAAAATCAGCCAGTCAGATGAGCTTCGATGAAGTAGCTCTGACCGACGCGGAGAAAAAAATTCTGCGAATGATAAAGCCCGACGAACCCGCGCATATCGATTGGCTGATAGAAAAAAGCGGACTAGCGACGGGCGAATTGATGAGCGCGCTTTTGAATCTCGAAATGACGGATCGCATACGTCAGTTGCCCGGAAAAAAATTCGCGCGCAAGCTTTAATTTGCAACTTTGGAAATTTCGGCTTCTTGACACTCGGCGACGCGCAAAGTTAAAGTCGGGATTTTGGGCGCGTCGCGCGAAAGCCGACATGCTGAAGGTCACTCTTATGATTTTGAGGTTATACAGGAATTATGGCAAAAGCTCTGGTTATAGTCGAATCTCCATCGAAAGCGAAAACGATCAACAAATATTTAGGCTCTGATTTCAAGGTGCTTGCTTCGGTCGGTCACATCCGAGACCTGCCCAAAAAAGGCATAGGAATCGATTTCGAAAATAATTTCGAGCCGACCTACGATGTGATTCCCGGCAAGGAAAAAGTCATCCGCGAGCTTAAAGCGGCGGCAAGGGATGCCGACACCATCTACGTCGCAACCGACCCTGACCGCGAAGGCGAAGCCATCGGCTGGCACATCAAGGAAGAACTGGAAGGGCGAGGCAAAAGCAAAAAAACCGTTCGCCGCGTGCTGTTCAACGAAATAACCAAGTCGGCCATTCAGGAATCATTTCGTCACCCGACCGATATAGATGTTCACCTGGTCGAAGCGCAGCAGGCGCGACGACTCCTTGATCGCATCGTTGGTTATCAGGTCAGTCCGCTTCTCTGGGACAAAGTGCGGCGCGGACTTTCAGCCGGTAGAGTTCAATCAGTCGCCGTCCGGCTGATAGTCGAGCGCGAGCGCGAAATACTCGCTTTCACGCCGACTGAATACTGGACTATCACAGCCAACCTTGCGGCTTCTCTTCCCCCGCATTTCGACGCGCGGCTTTTGCGCATAGACGAGAAGACAGTCAAATCAGGGGATTTCGACAAGGATATAAAAAAATCCGAAATTCATATCAAAGACGAGCAGCAGGCTACTGATCTCGTTCGCGAAATCGAGCCTCAGAAATTCAAAGTCGCGTCGGTCGTGACGAAAGAGAAAAAGCGAAACCCCGTTCCGCCCTTTATAACTTCCAAGCTCCAGCAGGAAGCCTCGCGCAAGCTGCGATTCGCGGTTAAGAAAACCATGCAGGTCGCGCAGAAACTTTATGAGGGAATAGAGATTGGCGAAGAAGGACTTGTCGGTTTGATAACCTACATGCGAACAGATTCGACGCGAGTCGCGGACTCTGCGCTCGCCGAGGTGCGTGATCTTATCGGCTCGCAGTACGGCGCGAATTACCTGCCCGAAAAACCGATTTATTATCGCTCGAAAAAAGACGCGCAGGACGCGCACGAAGCCATTCGCCCGACCTCAGCTATGCGCACGCCGGATTCAGTAGCGCGCTTCTTGGGAAAAGATGAGCTTGCGCTCTACAAACTGATATGGCAGCGATTCGTCGCTTCGCAGATGATGCCCGCCATATTCGATCAGACGACCATCGATATCAGCGCGGGCGAGCGATTCGTCTTTCGCGCTACGGGTTCGGTCGTGAAGTTCAACGGATTCCTCGCCGTCTATGAAGAAGGCAAGGATGAAAAGGACGAAGAGGATGAAGAGCAGACGCGAAAACTTCCGCTCGTGAAAGAAGGCGAAGAGTTGAAGCTCAAAAAGCTTTCGCCAGATCAGCATTTCACCGAGCCGCCGCCGCGCTACACTGAAGCGACTCTGGTGAAGGTGCTTGAAGAAAAAGGAATCGGGCGGCCTTCGACTTATGCTTCGATCATGTCGGTCATTCAAAATCGCGAATACGTCGAGCGCGTCGAGGGCAGATTTCGGCCTACTGATCTTGGAATGATAGTCAACGATCTGCTGGTCGAGAGTTTCGGCGATTTGTTCAACGTCGCCTACACCGCGCACATGGAAGGAGAACTCGACGAGGTTGAAGAAGGCAAGATGCGCTGGACGGAGGCGCTGGCGGAATTCTATGAGAAGTTCACCAAAGACCTCACGGCTGCCAAAACGAACATGCGCGATGTGAAGCGTCAGGAGATCATCACAGACGAGGTGTGCGAAAACTGCGGCTCGAAGATGGCCAAAAAATTCGGTCGCTATGGCGAATTCCTCGCCTGCACGAATTATCCTGATTGCAAGACGACGCGCGACCTGCCCAAGATGCACGAGACGGCGAAGGAAGAGGAAACCGCTGAGGCGGGGGAAGAGACCTGCGAGAACTGTGGGCGAGGGATGATTTTGAAGCGCGGCAGGTTCGGACAGTTTTATGCCTGCACGGGCTACCCCGATTGCAAGACGACGAGGAAGATTGAAAAAGGCAAAGTGGCAGCCGCGCCCGTCGCGCTCGAAGAGGCGTGTCCGCAATGCGGTCAGCATCTGGTGCTTAGAGAAGGAAGGTTCGGGCCTTTCACAGCCTGCTCGAATTATCCAAAGTGCAAATACATCAAGCAGGAGACGACGGGCGTGGCGTGTCCCGAAGACGGCGGCGAGATTGTGGTCAAGCGAGGGAAGAAAACTTTTTACGGATGCTCGAATTATCCCAAATGCAAATTCGCGCTGTGGGACAAGCCTCTGGCCGAGACCTGTCCCACTTGCGGCGCGCGTTTTCTGGTCGAGAAATTCAAGAAGGACGGCACGCGCGAGCTTCAATGCCGCGCCGAAGGATGCAAGTACAAACAGCCCATAGTCGATCCTCCGGCTTCGGAGAATGAATCCAGTCGATTGAGCGCGTGAAGATCAACGATCACTCTGCTGAAGCGCAGGGCGGCTGCCCGGCCCGGCGAATATGTACCAGAGAGTGTAAAAGCTCAGGGCCGTGCCGAACGGGAAAGCCATAATCGAGACGAGTACGGAAATCACTCCCGCAAGTTTCAGCCACGGTTTGTTGCGGCGAATCGCGCGAGCGGTGGCGAAAAACGGGAGCGTGAAAAGCGCTCCAATCATCGCCGTGATCAACAGTATTATCAATCCTAAGATCAAAGGCCCCATCTGAACCAGCGATACATCGAGGTCGAACAATTCTTTCAATATCTCTTCCAGGAATCGCAGCAACGTGTGCCTGAAAGATATCAGGAAGATGACCTCGCCCAGCATCGCGCCCAGCACCAGAAGCAGCGAAAAGCATCCGTAAACGCGATGAGCCGTGGCCAGATATCCCGCGTGATTGACTCCTTGTGGAAAAGGCTGGCGGCACTGTTCGCAAAAAGCCGATCCGGCATCGTTCAATTGGCCGCACCTCGAACATCTTTTCATCGCTCACTCCTTTCGCTCGCCGGTTTCCGGTCTCATCAATGAGGGGCGCTATCCTGAAAAACATTACGCCGTCGAAGAGGAATCCTGCTTTAGTGGAATGAGCCGCGTCAAGATGTCGTTTTTGTCAGGCGAATGATCGAAGTCCGACGCTGTAGGGCCGTTAATTTTTCGGCAGAAAGGGAGGAACCACAGATAAACACAGATAAACACGGATAATATGGGGAAGAAAAAACCAATCAGAATCTTCGTGAGTCTTCTCTATCTGTGTCCATCGGTGTTCATCTGTGGTTTTCTCTTCGACCCTCTCCAGCGAAGAATTAAATCGCCCTGCCGACTCTGTGGTTGACGGCTACTGAACCGAATTGTAGATTAGCAGGCCGAGGTAAAGGGTATGACTAAAAAGCGCGTAACGATGATCTTCCTTCTTGTGCTTGCTGCTATAGCTCTTGGGTTGTGCATCATTTTGTTCGGTCGCTTCGCGCGCCCGCTCATATCGGCTACGGTCATCGCCGTAATTTTTTATCCCGTACATGCGAGGGTGCAGAAAAGGGTGCGACGACCCGGCCTCGCAGCGATGATATCGACTATTCTCGTCATACTGATCATCGTCGTTCCGGTGACTCTCATCAGCCTTGCGATTTCAAAAGAAGTCGCCGGACTGATCGATTACCTCAACGAAAAGAGCGAAGAGAGCGGCGGCCTCAACCCTTACTTCACGAATCTGATGGAAGGAGCTAAGGGCTGGCTCAGTCAGTATATCGATCTTTCAAATTTCGACGCGAAAGCATGGCTGTCGGGCAGGCTTCAGCAGATAAGCTCGTTTCTGATCGCGGAAGCTCGCATCGTAATCGGCAACGTGGCGTCTTTTCTGATCAATACTATCATCACGCTGTTCGTGCTGTTCTTTTTGTTCCGCGAAGGCCGCTTGATTCGCCGTCGCGCCGCCGCGGTGCTTCCGCTCAGTCCCGCGCAGGTTGAAGAGCTTTTCACGGGTATTGAAAAGACGATCATGGCAACAGTGTACGGCGGAGTTGTAGTGGCTCTGGTTCAGGGGACTTTGACGGGCTTTGCGCTTTGGGTCTTCGGCATTCGGTCGGCTGTATTGTGGGGAGTGGTCGCATCGGTGTTTGCATTGATACCGCTTGTGGGAGCGACGGTGGTGTGGCTTCCGTCTGCGATATATCTTTTCGCTATCGGTCACACGTGGCAGGCGATAGTTTTGATTGCGTGGGGAGCGGGCGTTGTGGGAACGATTGATAATTTCCTGCGACCGATGCTGATGAGCGGGCAGGTGAGTATGCATCCGCTTATGGTGTTTCTGGCCATATTCGGCGGCGTGCAGGCGTTCGGTTTCTTAGGACTGTTCGTCGGGCCTGTAATACTGGCCGTATCGACAGCGATATTTCGCATGATCTGGCGCGAGACTTCTGATTGGCGCGCGCGCTGGCGCGAGGAAGCAGGGGGCGTGAAGGAAGCCGGGAGCGAGACAGAATCAGGCTAAAGGCCGCGTCCGGCGTATCGCTGATCGATCCTGCCACCCTATCAATATTTGCTTTTTTGTTGCGATCAAACCTGCGCCCTGATCCGGGCATCGAAAGCCGCATCTCTTTACAAGAACTGTGACGGTGCTTTATCCTCGAAGTCCGGGGATTAGTAACCAAGCGCAAGTCGAGGGCTTGCTGAAACGGGTGAACCGGCGGTTCGCTCCTCAAAGATCGGAGTCATCTATGGGCATCTTCAATAAAACCCGCACGAACATCAGCGCAATGCGTCGCTCGCCGAACTGGTTGCAGGCTTTCTTTCGCCAGTACACCTTTCTGGCTCTGGTCGCCCTTTCGGTCATCGCAGGCATGATGTTCGGCGCGACGGTCGCCTATCAGGCCAGCATGACTCAGGAAGCGCAGGAAGTCGCCGGTCTTGCCAACTACCGACCCAACCTCGTCACGCGGGTCTACGCCGATGATCAGAAAACCGTCATCGGCGAATTTTCAGTCGAGCGCCGAATACCGGTCACCTATGATCAGATTCCTGATCGCATGAAGCAGGCTATCTGGGCAATAGAAGACGACCGATTCTTTCAGCACATCGGCATCGATCCGATTCGGCTGACAGTCGCCGCTTTCAAAAACGTCACCACAGGTCGCAAAGCTGAGGGCGCTTCGACGCTGACTCAACAACTCGCCCGCGCGCTCTTCCTCTCTCCCGAAAAAACCTACACGCGAAAGGTCAAAGAGATTCTGCTCGCCTTGCAAATCGAGCGCACGTTCACCAAAGAGCAGATAATGGAGATGTACTGCAATCAGATTTTCCTCGGCAATGGCGCGTATGGATTCGAGGCGGGCGCGCAGGTCTATTTTTCGAAATCGCTCAAAGACCTCTCGCTCGAAGAATGCGCCATGCTCGCCGGTCTTCCTCAACGACCGAGCGAGTACGCTCCGACGCGAAATGAAAAAGCGGCTCTCGACCGCCGCAACATCGTGCTTTATCGTATGCGCGAAGTCGGCTATATCAACGAGGACGAATACCAGCGGGCGCGGGGGGCGAAGATAAATCTCAACCTCTCGACTCAGCAGAACAACAACAATTCCATATTCGGTTATTTCGTCGAAGAAGTCCGGCAGCAGGCCGAGGACACTTTCGGGACGCGGCAGACTCAGACGGGCGGAATGAACATCTACACGACGATTGACCCGCGAGCGCAGCGCGAAGCCGTCCGCGCGGTTCGCCGCGGAGTGCATTCATATCAGGACAGGCATGGCAAGAGATGGAGAGGGAAACTCACGAACGTTCTGGAAGCGAAGCTGGCCAACGACCTGAATCTTTTTCAGCACGCTGACTGGCTCGGCGATTATGTTCCGGGCGAGTACATCTTCGGACTTGTGATGAATGTGAACCCATCAGGCGCGGATATTCGATTCGGAGATTATCACGCGCAGCTAACCGAAGAGCAGACCAGATGGGCCGGGGGGTCGCCGCTGAGACTGCTCAAGCGCGGCGATCTGGCCGTGTTCAAAATCGTCAAGGCCGATAATCCCAACAAGAAACTCGATGTCACGCTCGATCAGGTTCCCGCAGTCGATGGCGCGCTCATCTGCCTGGATTCGAAGACCGGCGAAGTCAAGGCGATGGTCGGCGGCTATGACTTCTCTGTGCATAAATTCAACAATGCGACTCAGGCCGAACGTCAGACCGGCTCTACCTTCAAGCCTTTCATCTACGCAGCAGCCCTCGAAAGAGGACTCACGCCCGATAGCACAGTGAGCGCGGCTCCTTACGTCGATCCCGGCACGGGCTGGTCGCCCGCCAATTACGACGGCTCGGCGGGCGGAGGGGCGATGCCTATGCGCTCGGCTTTGCAACAATCGCTCAACGTTGTTGCGGTGCGATTGCTGGCGCTCGTAGGAGTCGACAAGGGGGCGGAGATAGTCAAGCGATTCGGATTGCCCAATCCCATGAAGCGCGTTCTTCCTTCGGCCCTCGGCGCTACGGAAGAGCCGCTGCTGGATATGGTCAGCGCCTATTCGGCGTTTTCAAATCAGGGCGTGAGAGTAGAGCCTCATCTGATCAAGAACGTGACCGACGCGGACGGCAATGAAATACTCAGGTGGGATGTAGCTTCGCATAAAGTCGTCTCGCCCTATGTGGCCGCGCAGATGCAGAGCATGATGCGCGGGGTGGTGACGGGCGGAACAGCCGGTTCTATTCAGTCGAACAAGGAACTTGCAAAGAGAACGATCTGCGGCAAGACTGGCACGGTCAACGATTTCACAGACGCCTGGTTCATCGGCTATACGCCGACTTACACATCGGGCGTATGGATAGGTTTTCCCGGTCAGAAGCGCACCCTGGGGCAGGGCGAAGCCGGGTCGGTCGCGGCGCTTCCGATGTGGATTCAGTTCATGGAGAAGTTCCTCAAGGACAAGCCGAGCGATCAATTCCCAAAGGCTCCGCCGCCAGACCGCGAGATACTCGCCCGACGCGCCGAGACCGAGCGGCAGATGGCGAAGATAGCAGCCGAAGAAGCCGAGACTATCGCAACGGACGAAACCTCGGACAAAGCAAAGAAGGCAGTCAAGGACGATGAAGAGGAAACGAAGAAGCCCGCCGAGCGCAAGCCTCCAAAAACGGAAGACAGGCGGGAAGACAAGCGAACGGATATAGTTCCTCTTCCTCCGCGCCGTCGTCCCCTGCCATTGCCACCCGTCGAGCCGGAAAAAAAGAAGCGCGGTAAAAATGGATAGTTGTCCTTTGTCATTTGTCATTTGTTATGCGCGCACGACAAAGGACAAAGGACAAGGGACGAATGACAAAAGAGAAATGCCTTTCCTCATCATCGGCATTGTTATCGCGGCGATCATCCTTTGGTACCTGAGCGGCGAGCGCGCGCTCAGTCGCAATGAAAAGCTCTATCTCAAGCGGCGCGGCTATGCTGTGGAAGAAAGCGGCGAGATGGAACGCCCCGTCGAGCGGGACACTCGCTTGCTCAGTCTGCTTGATTCTCTTTCAGACCTATCGCCCTTTTCGCGTCAGCGCGCAGCGGAAGAAATTTCCGCGCTTTGCCGGTCGGGACAGAAAGACGAGCGAATGTTTTCAGCATTGGTTTCGACTCTCGAAGACAGCCAGCCCGCGGTTCGCACGGCTGCGGTTCACGCGCTCAGAGAATTGGGCGATCCGCGAGCGATTGAAAAATTGAACCGCCGACTTGAGATCGAAGAGGCCATCCAGACGCGAGCGGCGATAAAGCAGGCGATTGAAAAACTCGGCGCGAGCCATCCTCAAAGATAAAACCGAAATCTGATAATCAAAGAAACTGTCAGGCAATCGCGCTCACGAGCGTTTTAGTGTCCGTATGCAGATAATCGAGAAAAGCATCGCGGGTGTCCGGTCTGCTGTTTATCGGCTGAGGAGGAAAAGGGGCGAAATGGAATTCGTCCTTTTTCCGATGGTGCATGTCGGCACTCAATCATTTTACGATCAGGTTCGCAAGAAGCTTCAGGAGTGCGATTACATTCTTGCGGAGGGAGTCAATTCAAAGCGCGTCTGGCTGCTCGCTTCTTCTTACAAAATTATCAGGCGTGTAAAAAGAATCGATCTGGTAACACAGCAGGAGGCTTTGAAATTTTCCGACCTTTCATCAAAAGTAATCAATGCCGATATCGATGGCGCAACATTTGATGAGCAATGGAGTCGCCTTCCTGTCGCAGTAAGGATGCTGTTGTTCTCGCTGCTCCCGTTTTACATGGCTTACCTTTTCCTCTTCGGCACCAGAGAAACTCTGGCTGAAAACCTCGCGATGGATGACCTGCCTTCTCGCGACGAAATACTCGATTACGATGAAACCTTTGATAAGCTCGACCGTCTGCTGATAGATGATCGCGATCAGGCGATCATCAGACATATCGAGTCGCTGCTTGAGTCCGGGCGCAGCGGAACAGTTGGAATAGTTTATGGAGCCAGACACATGAGAAATCTGCTGCGATTCCTTCTTGATCAGAAAAACTATCAGATAGTTGATTCAGAGTGGATTCGAGTCTTCGATCAATAAGCTCGAATTGACAGCCCGTCAGACCCAGCCTATACTGCAAGCGTTTGCATCGAGGTTACGGAATGATAAGCAAACCCAACATCAGCGGAGTAGCGATGATCGTCAGGCACGGTCAGAGCTATCACTGCGATGGGTATGGGGCGGAAAAATTCGTTTCGATCAATCAGCCTGCCACAGTTCTCATCAATCTTAATAACTCCTACGTGTACTGGTACCAAAGCGCATAATATCTCTCCCGGTTTGCGCGCAACGAAACTGCAACGGGGATGAAAGGGGAACCTTGTATGAAACGACTCTGCGAAACTGCGAATTGCTCAACTCCGAGGGCCGGAATAAACTATCGTTATTGGCGCTGGGCTTGGAGGCTCACTTGGACATAGAAGACTGGCGAAAAGAAATAGATATGATAGACGAGCAACTCATCGAATTGCTCAACCGTCGCGCTCGGTGCGCAATCGAGCTAGGCCACATCAAGCGACGCGCGGGGCTGGCAATTTACTCTCCCGCGCGCGAGGTCGAAGTCATAGCTCACGTCTTAGAGCTAAACAGTGGCCCGCTCGACCGCGAAGCAGTGAGAAGATTGTTCGAAAGAATAATCGACGAATCGCGCCGCATCGAGCGCGTAACGGTCGAAAAGGAATCCGAGCAGACCCAAAGCGACGACTCCAAATAACGGACTCCAGACTCTGGACTCCAGACTTTTGAGGAAAAAATCATGGTTATAGTGATGGAAGAGATGGCAAGCGAAGAACAGATAGCCAGCGTGATCGACAAGCTCGTTCGACTCGGCTTCGACATACATCGCTCGACAGGCGTGCGCCACACAGTGCTGGGAGCCGTCGGCGGGCGCATAGTCGACACGCGCGACATAGAACTGCTTGAAGGCGTCAAGGAAGTTCATCGCATCAGCGCGCCCTACAAACTCGCAAGCCGAGCATTCAAGCCCGATGGGACGAAGATAAAAATCAAGGATGTCACAATCGGCGGAGAGGAAGTCATATTGATGGCTGGCCCCTGCACCATCGAGAGCCGCGATCAGGTGATGACGATAGCCGAAATCGCGGCCCGCAACGGCGCGAAGATTCTCAGAGGTGGGGCCTTCAAGCCGCGCACATCGCCTTATTCGTTTCAGGGCCTCGGCGAAGAAGGGTTGAAGTATATGCGTCAGGCCGCAGACCGATTCGATATGCTCGTCATATCGGAGGTGATGGAGCCGTCGCAGATACCGCTCTTCATCCGTTACGTCGACATACTTCAAATAGGCGCGCGCAACATGCAGAACTTCAACCTCCTGCGCGAAATCGGTCGATTGAACAAACCAATACTGCTCAAGCGCGGCCCTGCGGCTACTATCGAAGAGACATTGCTCGCCGCCGAATACATCATGTCGGGCGGTAATCATGAAGTGCTGCTGTGCGAGCGCGGCATACGCACATTCGAGCCTTATCTGAGAAACACCTTCGACGTTTCAGCGATTCCTGTTTTCAAGAAACTTTCTCATCTGCCGGTAGTGGCTGATCCGAGCCACGCGACTGGCCGACGGGACAAGGTTGCGCCGGTAGCTCAGGCGGCAGTCGCGGCAGGGGCGGACGCCTTATTGATAGAAGTTCATCACGATCCTGAAAACGCTCTGTGCGACGGCGCGCAATCGCTTCTGCCCGAACAACTCGAACAACTCGCTCATCGCTTGAGGTTGATTGCCGAAGCTGTCGACCGTCACATGGCTTCGGGAGTTTCGGAAACCGTGTCTCAATAGGGGGCGGTTCGCTGCGCTATACAGGGGTTGTGGCGCAAAGATGATGTGCTAGAATTAGCGGCAGTGCGGAGGTATTATGAGCGTTCAGATCGAACCGCTTCTAACAGTAAGCGACCTTGATGCTATGCCTGATGATGGCAATCGTTATGAAATCATCGAAGGAGAGCTTTTTGTGTCTCGCGCGCCAAGCCTCAATCATCAGCGAATATCTGGCAACATATTTGCCGCTTTGAGAAATTATCTTGATCAGAACCCTGTCGGCGAAGTCATAACCACACCGGGAATAATCTTCAGCGACTTCAATGGCGTCATCCCCGATCTGGTTTTCATAAGCCACGAGCGGCGGGATGAGATTGCAACGGGAGACCGAATCACGGGCGCTCCCGATCTTGTGATAGAGATAATGTCGCCGGGAGCCGAAAACGAACGGCGTGATCGCACAGCCAAGCGACAATTATATGGCAAGTATGGCGTGAGAGAGTATTGGATAGTCGACCCGGCGAAACGCACGGTTGAGGTTTACGTCCTCGCGGGGCAAACACTCAAGCTGCAAGCCCGATTCGCGGAAGAAGATGATCTAACGTCTTCTGTGCTGCCAGGGTTGAGTTGCAAAGTCGAAAGCATTTTCAGGACTTGAACTGATCTCAGGACAGGTTAATCCTCTCTCCCGTCTCATCGTTTCTATGCTATTCCCCAACATCACAGTCATCGGCGCAGGACTCATCGGCGGCTCTTTCGCTCTGGCCGCCCGTCGCGCCGGATTCTGCGAAAAAATCACAGGCTGGAACGGCGGGCATTCGCTCGATGAAGCTCTCGCGCGCGGCATCATCGATTCGGCGGAGGAATCTTTTGATAGCAATTCGAGGTGCGAAGCCGATCTGATTTATCTTGCTGCGCCCGTAGGCGGCATCATCGAGTTTCTGAGCAGACCTGGAAATTTGATAAAACCCGGCGCGATCATCACCGATGCAGGAAGCTCGAAACGCGAGATAATCAAAACGGCGCGCGAGCATCTTTCCAGTGAAATCATTTTCATCGGCGGGCATCCCATGGCTGGAAGCCATAACGCCGGAGTCGAATTTGCCGACGCCGACCTGTTCGCAAATGCGCCTTATGCAATCGTGATCGATGAAGAAAAAACGTCTCATGCCGAAGCAATCGATAAAGTCGTTCGCGCGATTCGCGCCATCGGAGCCAGGCCCGTGTTTCTCACAGCCACGGATCACGACCGGATCGTTGCGCGGGTGAGCCACGCGCCACAGTTGATTTCGACTGCGCTGGCCTCGGCTCTCTCGAAAGTCGCGGGAGAAGATGCGACGAAGCTTTCAGGCCGCGGGCTTGCAGATATGACGCGACTTGCCGCGAGTCATTGGAGCGTGTGGGAAGACATACTTCGAACGAATGCGGATGAGATAGCCTCGGCTCTCGGCGAAGTCGTGAGCGAGATAGAATCCCTTCGCCAAGCAGTCACGTCAGGCGACACGGAGAGGGCGCGCGATGCTTTTGAAAAAGCCAATGCGTTTGTGCGGCGGATGAATCACAGTTGATATCTCGGAAACTAAACTGCCCGTTCGTAGACGGAAATATGTTTCTGGCTTTCCGTGGTGAACGGCCTGCCCGTCCAGTCTTCCCATCTGTGTTTCAGTTCGAGTCCCGCGAGGCGAGCCATCAAATCCATCTCTGACGGCCACGCATATCGAAGCTGTATGGGAAAAAGTTTGATTCCCTGCTCCGTTATATGAACGTGCTGGCCCGTGATGCGCTGACTCACGGAGTCGAGCATTGTGATATCGAGTTTTACTCTCTCCAACGTCACCTGAATGGCGCGCGTAGTCTGATTGCCGAGGAAGCGCGTGAGGTCAGGCACGAACGCTTCTATCACGAAAACGCCCTCGGAAGTGAGACGCCGCGCCACATTCTCGAAGCAGTGCGTCTGTTCCTCCTGAGTAAGCAGTGCGAAGAACGTGTTGAATACGACGTAGATCAGATTGTATTCGCCGCTGGCTGCGACATCGGCGAAATTGCCGATTGTGACGGGTATGTTTTCTCCACCTGATTTAGCGCGAAGTTGTTCTATCATCAAAGGCGAAGCATCGATGCCGTGAACTTCGATTCCCTTCTCCACAAGCGGCACGGCTATGCGCCCGGTGCCTATGCCAAGCTCAAGCGCGCGCCCCCCGCGGGCAAGTTTTGCCAGAGTAGCGATCATCGCTTCATCATAAGTCGGGTACATCGCGTCGTAAGACGCAGCCGCTCGTTCGCCATAGGTTGAAATATCGTATTCTTTCATAGTTGGTTTGATCTCCTGATTCAGCGATTGTGTACGAAGAAACTGCGCGCATTGTTTAATTCTCGTTTCCGCGTTTTCATCACATAAGTAACGAATGCCTCGCGCACGATCAATGCCCGCTCATCAGCCCTTGTCCGCGCTCCTGCGGTTTGTTAAGTTCAAGCCTTCGCGGTTCTCCCAAAAGGCTTGCTTCAAAGCCTCGTATGCGCTTTCATAGATTCGGGTGTTTTATGAAAACTTTCGTCATCGGGGACATTCATGCGCGGCCTGAACTGCTCGATCAACTGATATGCGATGTCCCGTGGGATATAAAGACCGATAAGATAATTCTGCTCGGCGACCTCATCGACCGCGGCCCTGACGCAAAGGCAGTCGTAGAGCGCGTAATGGATATGATCGAAGCGAATCCCAATATGATAGTCCTCCGCGGCAATCATGAGCAGATGCTCCTCGATTGCCTCGATTATCAGGACCTTCAATGGCTCATCCCGGAAAACGGCGGCATAAAGACAATCGAATCCTATGGTTTGGACCTCCGCGAGCTTGAAGACATCTCCGATATTCGCATACCCGAAGATCACGAAGAATTCCTCCGCAGCCTTCCATTCTTTCACGAAGACGAGCAGGCCATCTACGTTCACGCCGGACTGGTTCCCGGCGAGCATCCTTCCGAAACCGACCCGGACGTTTTGCTGTGGACGCGCGATATGGATTTCTATAAAGGATACGAAGGCAAGCTTTGCTTCTTCGGCCACACGCCCACGCAATACCTTCCGCGCGAGCGTCGCCAGCGCAGATTTTCCATTTACATTCACGGCGGCTGCGTCGGCATAGACACGAGCGGCGAGGAGGACAGCCCGCTTTCGTGCATTCAGGTCGAAAGCTTCACCCTCTATCAGGCGCATCCTTCGGGCGTGACCGAAGTCGAGCGCCTCAAATCGCTCAAACCTTCCTTCAGCAATGAACTGGCTCATCTCTGATCGCTTCACACCGCGACGATTGTCATTGATTGCGCTCGCGGCGACGTTGTGCCTGCTCTCAGCTTGCAAAGGCGTTTTGCTCGACGAGCGATTTCACGACGACAAACTTAGAAACTGGACCGTAATCGATGACCCCGACACGGTTGAAGGGCCATCGCGGTGGGAGGTCGAATCGGACGGCTGGCTGCATCAGCGCAGCAATATCTGGGGCAGGCGCGGAGATTTTCTCGGTCGCTGGTACGGAACATTTCTAGTCGCAGGCAACGCCGGTTGGAGCGATTACCTCCTCACGGTCAAAGCGCAGCCTGAAGACGGCGATGGATTCGGTGTCGTGTTTCGATTTCAGGATGCCCGAAATTTCTATCGCCTGCTCTTCATCAATGACGGGCTGAACGGCGGGCCTCTCACCAGATTGGACAGAAGAAATGGAGCCGACTACACTGAAATCTGGTCGAGCGGGCGCGGCTATAAAGTCGGCTCTGAAATGTTGATCGAAGTGGAAGTCACGGGCGAAACCATTCGGGCGCGGGTTGATGGCCGCGAACTTTTCGAGATGAAAGACAGTTCGATCAGTCGCGGCAAAGTGGGCCTGTTTTGTTACGCGCAAAACGGTCAGGCGTTCGATGAGGTGAGAGTAGTGGGAAGATAGAAGTCAGAAGTCAGGAGTCAGAAGTCAGAATGAAAGCGGAGGCGCTTCGCGCTGACTTCCCTTTTTATTCTGACTCCAGACTCTCGACTCCAGACTCCAGACTTATTTCGGAGGCTTATGAGCAGAGCAATCATATTAAGCGGGGCGAGGACGGCTATTGGAACTTTCGGCGGCGCACTTCGCGACATTCCTGTAACGGAGCTTGGGCGAGTGGCCATCGAGGGCGCGATGAGTCGCGCGGGCATCGATGGAGATTCGATTGACGAAGTGATCATGGGCAATGTGCTTCAGGCGGGCGCGGGTATGAACGCTGCGCGTCAGTCGGCAATCGCCGCGCGCATCCCTGAAAGCGTTCCTTCGTTTACGGTCAACAAAGTGTGCGGGTCGGGATTGAAAGCAGTGGCTTTGGCGGCTCAGGCAATCGCGGCGGGCGACGCCGATCTCATAGTCGCGGGAGGGATGGAAGCGATGAGCCGCGCGCCCTATCTGCTCACCGAAGCGCGGTGGGGCTATCGCATGGGCAACGGTCAGATCACGGATTACATGGTGAGCGAAGGATTGACCTGCGCGATGGCTCATTGTCACATGGGAGTGACGGCTGAAAACATCGCGGCTGAATTTGGAATCACTCGCGAAGCTCAGGACGCATTCGCGGCTGAAAGTCAACGCCGCGCCGCGGAGGCTATCGCATCAGGGCGATTCGATGACGAAATAGTTCCTGTGATGATACCGCAGAAGAAAGGCGAGCCTTTGGCTTTCAAGACCGACGAACATCCGAGGGCGGGGACTACGGTTGAAAATCTTTCGCGGCTGCGTCCGGCATTTTTGAAAGATGCGGGAACGGTGACAGCGGGCAATGCTTCAGGAATAAATGATGGCGCGGCGGCTCTGGTAGTTGCAAGCCGCGAGCGCGCCCGACTGATGGAGCTTGTGCCTGTGGCTGAAATAATTTCTTATGCGTCGGCGGGCGTCGCTCCGCGCTTGATGGGCCTGGGGCCTGTGCCTGCAATCGAGCGCGCTTTGGAAAAAGCCGGATTGCAAATCGGCGACATCGATCTTTTCGAGCTTAACGAAGCATTCGCGTCTCAGAGTCTCAGCGTGATTGATAAACTCGGCATCGATCCTTCGCGCGTAAACGTCGACGGCGGGGCTATAGCTCTCGGTCACCCGATAGGCGCGAGCGGCGCGCGAATACTTGTGACTCTGTTTTATGAAATGAAGAAGAGGGATGCGCATCGCGGGCTTGCCGCTTTGTGCATAGGCGGCGGTCAGGGCATCGCAATGATCGTCGAGCGATGACGGATTCCATCGACGGAGAGATGTTATGAGTGATTATCACGATTACCCCACAGGGCTGCTTCCCGGTTCGCCCGTGATTGTTTATCTTCACAGCCCGCGGGAAAAGCTCTGGGGGCTGCTCAGGGGGCTTGATGCTGCGGGCGTGTTTCTGCGCGGGATAGACCTGAATACTTTCGATGACTGGGTTCAGATGATAATCCGGGGAGAGCGCAACATCGGGTTGACGCAGGTTTTCTTTCCGATGTGGAGAGTCGAACGAATCGCGCTCGACGAAACCATCGATGACATACCATCGATGTCCGATCAGTTTTTCAACCGCGTGGGGCTGACGGTCGAAGAGTATCTTGGAACGACTCTGCATTAATCCAGGAAAACGAAGAAACAAGGATTCATTGCCATACCCAGCGAGGATTTCGATCAAGTAATCTCTTTGCCGATCTTAATCACATTCTCAATCAGCAGATCGAAATCTTCGCGGCGGCTTCTGTGATTGGTAACAGAACACCGGATGGCAAATTTCCCCTTGATGGTTGTGTAAGTAGGAATGGCAATTCCGCTCTCCTGCAAGCGCACCAGGAGTTCTCTGTTTAATTCCGTAAGCTGATCTTCGGCCAGATTCCGCTTCACGAATCTGAAACAAACTACGTTCAACGGCACCGGCGCAAGCAGTTCAAGGTCGGGTGACGCTTCGATTAAAGAGGCCAGATACGCAGCCTGCGAGATATTCTGTTCAATCAGGCGGCGGTATTTGTTTATGCCATTTTCTTTAATTGACAGCCAAACTTTTAAGGCGCGAAACCCGCGCGAACTCTGCACGCCGTATTCGCTAAACCAGATGCCGCTCGACACACCCCGTGACAGCGGCAACAGGTAGGCGCCGGTAGCGGAAAAAGACTGGCGATGTTTGTCTGGGTGGCGAATCAGAGCACAGCCGACTTCGTAGGGCATCGACGTCCATTTATGTAAACTGAAGGCGAGCGAATCGGCGCGTTCCATACCCTTTAAGACCGGGCGGTATTGCGGCGACAAAGCCGCCAGCGCGCCGAACGCCCCGTCAATGTGAAACCATAAATCTTCAGCTTCGCAGATATCAGCCAGACCGTTTAGATCATCAATAGCACCTGTGTTGACCGTGCCAGCGTTTCCGATGACGCAAAAAGGCTTCAGCCCTTTGGCTCTATCTTCAGCAATGGCCTTTTTAAGCGCGGCCAGATCAATCCGGAAATCTGAATTAACTGGTATGCGCCGCAATGATTCATTGCCCAGCCCCAGAACCTCAATCGCTTTTTGAATCGAACTATGGGTTTCGCTTGAGCCGTACAACATCATTTTCGCATTTGAGTTTTGCAAGCCTTGTTGTTGCACATTGAATCCGGCTTTGGCGTTTCTGGCCACAGTCAATCCAGTCACATTAGCCATCGTACAGCCACTCACCAAAATGCCGCTCGCTTCGGAAGGAAAGCCGAGCATTTCCTTGCACCAGTCAATCACCTGTTTTTCCACGTAAACGGCGGAACGCTCGCCGAACCCGACTTGGGGATTCATCCCTGCCGCCAGCATCTCGGCCAACATCCCAAAGGGCGTGCTTGTGCCATGCACCCAGCCCCAAAAGCGGGGATGCTGGTTGCCATTCGGAAATGGCAGCACATCAGTCAAAAAATCTTTGTAAACTTCTCTTAGGTTTTGAGCTTCGAGAGGCAGCCTCTGCTGGAACCGAGCTTTCACCTCATCAGGCACCGGTTGCCACACGGGACGATCACGCAATGTCTGTAGCCAATCCAGCATATCATCGACCATTTGATGTCCGATCTGCCGCAATTCTTCCCAATTTTCTGGATCAAGTGTTTCTTCTTTCATATCTAAGAACTTCATCTCCTTATGATCTGGTTTTCGGGCGAATCAGGTTTTATTCATCCTCTTTTTTATTCGTCCTCATTCTCACATTTCTTGAAGATGCCTTCGGTATTGACCATGCCCTCTTCGGGCGCGGTGATCTGCGCGATCTTGCCGTCTTTGCGTTTGAACCAGGACATGGCAAACCTTTCCTCGTGGGAAACGGGTCGGTGGCGCGCCCAATCTGTCAGCGAGAGCCGGGAGGCCAGCGTCGCTGATCGGGCGACTGCCTTCAGTTTTCAAGTCTCTTTCAAATAGCCCGCGAGCTTAACCAGGTCAACGTTGCCGCCCGACAGCACGACCCCGACGCGACAACCCGTGAAGTCAAACTTTTTGTGGCGCACCGCAGCGGCGGCGGCTATACCCGACGGCTCAATCAATACCTTCATCCGTTCGAGCATAAAGCGAATGGTCTCTATCAACTCTTCGTCGCGGACTAACAATACATCTTCGATCAATTCTTTGATAATTGGGAAGGTCAGCCTGCCCACGGGCGTTTGCAAGGCGTCGGCGATGGTGCGGGGCACCGCGATCTCGACCCGCTCGCCTTTGCGCAATGATTGCCAGGTATCGTTGCCGGCTTCCGGTTCGACGCCGAAAACGCGGATTGAAGGTCGTAAGTGTTTAGCCACCGTCGCGCACCCGGCGAGCAGTCCACAGCCGCTGCACGGGGTGAGCAGGAAGTCGAGTTCCGGCACATCTTCCAGCAGTTCAAGCGCCACCGTGCCCTGGCCAGCCATTACTAAATAGTTGTCGAAGGGAGGCACAAGCGTCCTCCCACGCTCGCGGCAGACGCGCTCGCCGAGCGCCTCGCGGTTCTCGCGGTAACGATCGTAAAATACCACCTCAGCGCCGTAAGCGCGCGTCGCCGCCACCTTCATCTGCGGCGCGTCGTGCGGCATGACGATGGTGGCCGGGACGCCGAAGAGCCTGGAGGCGAGCGCGGTCGCCTGCGCGTGATTGCCCGAAGAGTAAGCGAGAATGCCGCGTCGCCGCTCTTCTTCGGTGAGCGAAGCGATTTTGTTGTACGCGCCGCGGAATTTGAACGCTCCCGTGCGCTGAAAATTCTCGGCCTTGAAATAGACTTCGCAGCCAGCCTGCTCGTTGAACTGCCGCGAGGTCAGTACGGGCGTGCGGCGCGCCACACCGCGCAACCGGTCACATGCCTTGAGGGTGTCGTTGAAAGTCAGCATAGATTATTCAGAGCGGGATCAATTGTTGTCTCGAATCTAGTCAGTTATAGTATCAATGGTTCAGATTTCCGGAGGGCAATTGCGATCAGTCGCCCAGCAGAAAACTGCGGTCTTAATCTTATAATTTGCTTCATCAAGCACCCATTTCAGGGCCGTCCGAAGTCTACTGCCGAAGTGTTACCTCCGCACAGGAGGATGCCCACCCGTTCCTTGGCTTTGGGTCGGTAAAGGCCTGACAACAGGGCGGCACAGGCCGCCGCTCCGCCCGGTTCAGCCACCAGCCGTAACTGCTGCCACAGTGCGGATTGCGCCTGCCTTATTGCTTTATCCGTAACCAGTACCACCTGCTCCACGTAGGCTTGCGCCTGCGGAAGCATTAATTCTCCGACCCGTTTGGGCGCCAGTGAGTCGGCAGCGATCCCGTCGGCTAGACTGTCCACGGGCTTGCCCGCCTGTAGCGCATTTGTCAACGTCGGGGCCAAATCCGGCTCAACGCCGATAATCCTGATCCGGCCGCGGTACCAGGCGGCATTGGTGTCAACTTAAGGCT
>DLHY01000072.1 GCA_002483445.1 Blastocatellia bacterium UBA7656 | reverse complement strand
GCGCAGCAGGATGATGAGCAGCGGCGCTTGCTCGAAGTTCGTCGCCGTCAGCTTGAGCTTCAGGCCGCGCGCCGCCAACTCGAACGCAGCGAAAAACTCGCCAGAGAAGGTTTGCTCTCTCAAACGGATGTCGAGCGTGACCGCGCTTCGGTCGCAAACGCGCAACTCAATTATCAACAATCGGTGCTTGCGCTTTTCGACATTCAGCCGCGAATCTCAGTTCGCTCGGCCATCAAGAGTCAGACTGCGGACGGGCGGAAAATGGTTCGATTAGTGATAGCCAATCTCACGCCCACCTTCGATGATTCGCAGTTCAAACTTCTCAGCAACTTCGAGGGGGCGGAGCCGATACCTGAAGAACTCAGAACCCGCACCGTAAACGATATATTCGTGAGCCTGCGCGACAGCGCAAACACTCAGACCCGCAGTGCGACTATTTCGCTCCCTTACGAAGTCCACATCTCGCAGATGAAATACAATGAGTCGAAGACGATTGATTATCAACTTCTCAAAGATGTCGACGCGGTGACGGTCGCGCTCACTTATCGAAATCAGACTCAGGAGATTCCCGTTCAGTTACAGCATTCGGCGGGCGAGGCCGAGATTCAGATACTCGCGTCTCAATTTTCGCAGGAAGCCGATCTCGGCTCGCAGGCGACTTATACCGTAACGCTCGAACGGCCTTCGGTCGATGTTCGCAGCTTTCAACTCAAAGCGGTCAACCTGCCACGGCAGATAAGCTATTCGTTCATCGATCTGCAATCGCAGGCGCGGCTCTCACAGATAAATTTTCCTGCGGGAGTCACCCGTCAGGAATTAGGGCTGAGATTGTTTCTTCCCGAACGCGCGGATGAAGAGGTGAAAGTAGACGAGCCTATGCAGTTCTGGGCGCTGGCCATGGATGAAGCTCGCGCGGCGCGATTCGATGAAGATCGCCTCTATTCGGAATCTGAGCTAGGCAGCGCGTCGGGCAAAGCGAAGCTCGTTATACTTCCGCGAGGGGTCGGGCGAATAGAAGTAACCGCAGCTTCGCTCTTCAGCGAGATTGAAAGCGGGCAGGAGGTCGAAACGACGATCATCATTCGCAACACTGGGACGCGAAGGCTCGATAACGTCAAGCTCGCGGTTGAATATCCTTTGAACTGGAGAGTCGAAATCACGCCCGATATCATCCCCGCGCTTGAGATGAACCGCGAAGAAGTCGTTCGCCTCCGCCTCGCGCCTCCTGCGGAGGTCGGAGTAGGCGATTACGAAGCCCGAATCAAAACGGAAAGTTTCGCCAACAATCGCCGCGTTCAATCCGAAGACAAAATCTATCGCGTAAGCGTCAAGCCGAAATCGAATATCTGGTCTATGGCTGCGCTCATCGGCGGGCTGCTGGCGCTCGTGGCAGGCGTGGTCACATTTGGAATCCGTATGGCCCGGAGATGATTTGAGGAGGAGATGTCAGATGTCAGATGTTAGATGTTAGTGGTTGATCAAGGCACGAGGCAACGGGCGGTAGGTAGTTGTCTGACTCCTGACTTCTGCTTTCAAACGAGAAAGATTACACAATGCGCGAAGCCATTCTTCACTAACATCTAGCATCTTTTTCCGAGGAGGAAAAATATGATCGAAGCGACGAATCTGAGCAAGCGATACGAAGATGGAGTTCTGGCGCTTGACGCGTTCAATCTCAGGGTCGAGTCGGGCCGGATTTACTGCCTGCTCGGAGCCAACGGCGCGGGCAAGACCACTACGATAAACCTCTTCCTCAACTTCATCGAACCCACATCGGGACAGGCTTTCATCAACCGGATCGATGTCGCCCGCAGTCCGATTGAAAGCAAAAAGTACGTTTCTTATGTTTCGGAAAACGTCATGCTCTACGGCAACTTCACCGCGCGCCAGAATCTCGATTTCTTCGCGCGTCTTGCGGGCCGCCGCGATATAAAAAAAGATGAGTATTACATGGTCTTGCGCGAAGTCGGGCTTCAGGAAAAAGCCTTCGAGCAACGGGTCAAAGAATTCTCGAAAGGGATGCGACAGAAAGTCGGCATAGCGATAGCGATCATAAAAGATGCGCCCGCCATACTCCTCGATGAGCCGACATCGGGGCTTGACCCTAAGGCGGGCGCGGAGTTTCTGGAAACGCTCGACGAGCTTCGCCAGCGGGGAAAGTCCATTCTGATGTCGACGCACGACATCTTTCGCGCAAAAGAGATTGCCGACGCGGTTGGCATCATGAAAGAAGGCCGCAAGGTGATGGAGCGAACGCGCGAAGAACTTGAACACGAAGACCTACAGGCGCTCTATCTCGATTACATGCGCGGCGGATACCGGCCCGACGAAGAAAAAAGAACCGCTTAGGAGTCGAGAGTCTGGAGTCGGAATCAGACCCTAGACTCCAGACTCTCGACTCCAGACACCAGACTTTTTCAAGGAGATTGCCATGACGACAGATGCAGATGACGTTCGATCCTTCGATCAAAGAGGCGGCGCTGCCCAGCCCAAAGCGTTGAGCGCGATTCGCACGATCGCTCGTCGCGAGATTGCGGAGCAACTTTCGAGCGCGCGGTTTCTGATCATCGCGCTGCTGGTCGTCGGCCTCACGCCGCTTGCGGTTTATGTCGGAGCGCGCGATTACAAAAGTCGATTGGAAGACTATAACCGGCTGGTCGCCGAGCAGCAGAAAATGATCGCTGGCCCAGCGGGCAGGGAAGTGAAAGGATTCGATGTCGGATGGTCGGAGGGAAACGATCTCGCGGTTCTGCGAGCGATCCGTCCGCCTGAGCCTGTGAGCGCGCTCGTGCGCGGGCTTGACGGCGCGCTGCCTCAGTACTGGGATTTCTCGCCGACTGGAATCGTGACCGGGCCGCTGGCTTCGCGCCCGCAGCGCATAGCCGATGTCGTGGGTCATCTCGACATGGCATTCCTCATGCGCGTGGCTCTCGGATTACTTGCGATACTGCTGGCCTTCGATGCCGTCGCGGGCGAAAAAGAGCTTGGCACATTGCGCGCCGTCCTGAGCCAGCCTATCTCGCGGGCGGCGTTGCTGACGGGCAAGCTCGCAGGCGGAGCGGTCACGCTTCTCCTTCCGCTTGCTGCGGCGTTTCTGATCGCGCTCATTTCGGCGCAGTTGTTCGGAGTCGATCTGATAGCCGCGGGCGCGCTCGCAAAAGTCGTGATGCTCGCGCTCACAGCCGGAGCATATCTGGTTTGCTTTTATGCGCTGGGGCTTTTCGTTTCTTCTCTCGTTTCGAGTCAGAAGACTTCTCTCGTCGTGCTGCTGGTCGTATGGGTAGTCGCGGTGCTTGCCGTTCCTCCCATAGCGACGATGGTGGCGCAGGCCGCTTCTCCCGTTCCTACGAGTCAATATCTCGAAACGCGCAAGGACGCCCTCGACCTCGACATTCGCCGTCAGGCCGAGCTTGAAATGGGCGGTGTCTATCGCGAGATTACCGGAGACCCCGAAGGTAATGCCGACACGGACAAGTATTACAAGAACAAAGAATCAATTGATCGAAGGATCGTGCCTATCGAGGTGGGCTACCTGAACAGGCGGCGTCAGATTCTCAACGAGATTGATCGCGATGCTGAACGGCGGGCGGCAAACCAGAATCGATTCGCCAGTCTGCTTATGGCCATAAGCCCAGCCGCCGCTTTTGCAGGAGCGGCCACAGACCTTGCAGGCACGGGTGATGCTCAGTATGCGGCGTGGTTGGAATCGGTTCGACGATATCAGGACTCGCTCAACGCCGCGTTATTCGATGATCCTCCGACGGTGATGATTCGCAACAGGGGGGCGTCATTTCCTGCCGAACTCCGCAAGCCGCCCACAGTCGCAGACCTTCCCTCTTTCGCTCCGCCGCGAAGAGATGCGGCTGCCGTTTTGTCGCGGTCTCTGCCCGCCATAGGACTGCTCGGCCTCTTCACAGGGGTATTTATAATCGGCGGCTTCTTTGCCTTCTCTCGTTATGACGTGAGGTGATCGATGGGGCATGGGGTGAAGAGGTGAAGAGGTGAAGAGGTGATGGGAGACAAAGTGCTATGGACATTCTAACTTCCGACTCCAGACTCCAGACTCCAGACTCCAGACTTTCCCGGAACTGGATGGTGTGGTGTTTCACGGCTCCCGTGCGCGGCGCTGTGGTCTTCGTTGATGTCGCGATGGGGTGGCCTGTGATTCGGCGCGCGAAGGCGAGCGACTCACAGGTGTGGATAATCGCCGAAAAAGAGATAGCCGAAAATGTTCGCAACTTCAAAATCCCTGCCGCGTTTTCGCTGCTCACGGTTTTGATCCTCATGAGCTTCTTTCTCATGTCGCTCGACTATCAGAAGCGGCTCGACAACTGGTCGACGAATCGCGCGGCTCAATCGGACAAGCTGTTTTCTGGAATCACTTCGAACTATCGATCAGCCGACAATCAGATGACCATGACTGCAAGCTCAGTTCAGTCCGAGCCGTTAATCAGAAAGCCTATGATGATGTCAGTGATGGCGAAAGGGCTGGATTCATTGATGGAGAGATCGGTCACGATAGGCGAACACGCTTCGGTTCCGCCCGCAGTCGGATTCACGTTCGGAGCGTCGCAGGAGCGCAATCGAAATGTGATGACCGCTGCCGCGCCTGATCTTCTTTTCATGATCAAAATCATCGTCTCGCTGCTCGCCCTGTTTTTCGCCTACGACGCGATTGCAGGGGAAAAGGAGATGGGTACGCTCAAAGCCATGTTGAGCGGGCCGGTTCGCCGTCGCACAGTGCTTATCGGCAAATGGATCGGCGCAAGCCTGAGCCTTGCGGTTCCATTTCTCATGGCCGCATTGATCGGGCTTGTTTACCTTCGGCTTGTGAGAGGCTTTTCATTCGAGGGAGCGGAGTGGATGAGGGTCGCGCTCATCTTTGCGGCATCGATACTCTACGGGCTTGTGTTCATAAGCCTCGGCCTGCTGATATCGGCGCGATCCGCAACGCGCAAACAATCAATAGCCGTGGCGCTCGCGTGCTGGGTGCTGCTCGTACTCGTTCTTCCGAACGTGACAACGCTGGTGACCGAAAGATTGCGCCCGCTGCCGACCGTGACCGAGCATAACATCTCAGTCATCCCGCTGGCCCGTCAGATCGAATCCGAGGTTGCGGCGAGCGGATCGGAAGAGGGCTTCGAATTTCCCGGATACGGCATTCATCATCAGAGCGCAGCGCCTAAAATTCGCCAGATCGCGCGTCAGGCGGATAACGATCACATAGCCCGCAAGCTCGACCGCGACCGGCTGGCGAGAACTCTGGCGCGGTTCTCCCCTGCTGGAGCTTTTTCTTATGCTGTGACCGATCTTGCCGGAACTGGACTCGGCGAGTTTCAAAGCTATATCGGCAAACTTCAACGCGGGCGCGACCGTCAGATAGAGCTTGCTGACGAAAAGCAAAATACCATCAGCATCAACATCGCGAACGAAGCAGAGCAGAAGAAAGCCAACGAGAAGCTGGCGGAGTTTTTCGAGAAGGCGAAACAACTGAACCGTGATTTGTATGAATCGCTCGTCGTGATGCGCTCGCCGCAGGAAGCCATAGGCGATGCGCTTCCTGACCTTGCCGCGCTCGCCGCGTGGAGCGCGCTTATGCTCATGATGGCGGCCCTTGCTTTCAATCGCGCCGATGTGAGGTGAAAGGAATCTTTGAAGTAGCGCAATCTGCCAGATCGCGCTAAGCACGGAAACGATGAAAAGCCGAGGTGCGGGTCAATCTCGGAATGAATATTCTGACTTCTGACTTCTGACTTCTAAGGAGTCCGTGACGTACAACAGGCTGCCAGCCTGTTGACGCCCTGAAAGTACGAAAAGTGGAGAACCAGCAGGCTGGCAGCCTACTGTACATTTTCTAAGGAGAAAGCGATGCTGTTGACTATCGCCGTAAAAGAATTTCGCGAGCGGCTGTTTCGTTTGCGCTTCGTCTCTACGCTCATCGCGCTGATAGTTCTCGTGAGCGCGACCGTGATCGCTCTCGCGTATGAGCATCGCACGCAGGCTGACGATTACAACCGCAGGGTCGAATTTCATCGCAGGGAAGTCGAGAAGACGGATTTCAACCTGATGAGAGTCGACCGTCCCGCGCCCGCGCTTTCATCTCTGTTCAATGGGCTTGGGGCAAACGCGCCCGATCAGATCGAATTGAGCGATTCGGCCCCGCCCGAATCCAGACAGACCATCGAAACGGAAGCTACCGAGGCAATGTTTCCCGCAATCGATCTGAGCTTCTGCATAAGAGTTGTGCTGTCGCTCGTCGCGTTGCTGTTTTCCTACGACGCGATCACTGGCGAGAAGGAAAGCGGCACACTCAAGCAGGTGCTTTCCAATTCAGTCTCGCGCGCGACCTTATTGGCTGCCAAGTGGATCGCGCTCACGGCGACGATGGGGGTTCTGGTAATCGCGGCTCTCGCGTCGGGCGCATTGCTTGCGCGCTTATTGCCCGGCTCCCCTTTCGTCATTCGCGCGAGCGACGCGTTGGCTCTGCTTATGATATCGGCGGTCGGGATACTGCTCGTTTCCGTTTTCACCATCCTGGGAATACTCGTGTCCTCGCTCGTGCCGTCATCTTCTTCGAGCCTCGCCATACTGATGCTGGCGTGGGTAATGATGGTATTCGTCTTTCCGAACGCTTCGCCTTATCTCGCTGTATGGCTCTCACCCGCTCAGACGTATCAGCAGGCCAGCCGCAGCGAGAAGCAGATCAATTCCGAAATGTACGCTCAACTGAAAGAGCGCAATGCGAAGGGAGCCGAAAAGGTTCGAGATGAAAAACTCAAAGGGCCGGAGATGCAAGAGGTCGCCAGACAGATTCGCAAAGCATGGAATGAGGAGCGCAAGGAATCGCTCAATCGATTGAGAGAAGATTACAGGGCGCGGTTGAGACAGCAGGAAAAAAAGTCCGCGCTGATAGCCGCCCTTTCGCCCTATGGTTCGGCGACCCAGGCGATGGCCGCTTTGTCGGACAGCGGGATGGAATCGGACGACCGGTTTTTCAGGCTCGCGCGCATATTCGATGACGATCAGTTGAGCGCCCATTCACGACTGCGCGCCGAGATGTCGAAAGCTCAAAGGCCGTCGCCTCCTGTTTTCACTTATGAATCGACTCCGCTCGGCGAGCGATTATCTGTCGTCGCATTTCAGTTGTCGGTGTTGATCGCTTACAACGCTGCTTTGTTCATCGCCAGCCTGTGGGCATTTCGGCGTTACGATGTCAGGTGAGAGGGTTGAATGCAGTATGGGGCGGCTTTTCGAATCGTCCCTATTTTTTTGTCACGACGAAGTAGTAAAAACTTATGACTTCGAACCGTCCATCGCCCGCGTCTCCCTTCAGCGTCACTTCGTACTGGCCATCTGCGAGAACGCCTGCGGGTAATTGAATGACTACAGTTTTGCGCTTTGACTGCGCAGACTGATTCCAGACCAGATTTCCGTTCGACGTTCTAACCTCCGCGCGATAGCTTCGATACTGCGAATCGCCTTCGAGGTCGAGTCGAACAACGATGCGACTGGTGTTTTTGTTTATGACGATGCGTTCAGCATCCGCTCTGTCGCGGGTCGTTTGAAGAAGAGTCAACATCTGCGTCGAGAGTCTCTCTTCTATCTGACGATTCTTTGCTTCCTCGTCGAGTTTTTCTCTTTCCTCTCGCTCGCGTTCAAGCTTACTGGTCAACTCCCGCGTCCGGGCGCGCTCTTCTTCAATCTGTCGCGCGCTTTCGCGTTCCCGCTCTGAAGCCGCTTCGCGCTCGCGCTCGCGCTGCTGTTCGAGGCGAGCCATCTCGACTCGGAGATCACGCGACTGCCTCAGCAAAAAGTACCCGCCGAAAGCGAGCGCCAAAGCCATAACGGCTGTCGCCAACTGAAGCGCGCGAACAGGCGCAAAGAACACTCGCAGGCGTTGCCACAGAGAAACTCGCTCGTCGCTCTCTTTCGCGCCTGCGGCCTGCATCAATTCTTTTACGAGCGCGACCTTCTGACGACGGCGCGGCGATGTGGCCATCTGCTCTTCGAACAAGAGGCGCTCTCTCTGATCCATCGCCCCGCGCAAATAGTCGTAAATGAGATCGTCCTCGGCCACGAGCAGGCTTTGATAAAAATCATCGTCAGCAAAGAATCGCTCTTCTATCGCCTCGCGCTCTTCTTCCGACACGTCGCCCAACAGATAGCCTCGTATCAATTCTTCATTTATCGAGTTCAACTCCATAATTCACCGCGCAGTCTTCATACAGCCGTCGAGACACTCGCCGAGTTTCTCTCTCACGCGAAGAGCGCGAATGCGAAGCGCGTTTAGCGGTATGCCCAGATGTTCGGCAAGGCGTTTTCTCTGCTCGATTTTTTCGCCTTTCTCTTCCGCGTAGTATTCGGTGATCATCTCGCGGCTTTCAGCAGGAATTTTCTTCAGGCATCGGCTCAGGCAGTCGGCGCGCTTTTGCGAATCGGTTTCATCTTCCTGTTGAGGCGAGCTCACGTTCTCAAGAGCCGCCGACTGCCTTTCTCGTTGTTTTGCTATTTCAAGCGTCATCATGCGCGCCACTCCGTAAACGTAAGTCGCCGGATCGCGAATCTCTTCTCCCTGATCGATTTTTCTGATTACGCGATTGATGGTTTCGTCCGCGTGATCTTCGGCGAAGGGAAAACCGCGCCATTCGAAAAAGCTTATGATCTTCGAACGAATGGTTTCGTATTTCGCGCCCGCGATTTCGCGATCCGCATCAAGGCGCAGGAGAAATTTGTCCAGCGCCTCGCGCGTCAGCCTCCAGTTTTTTTTCTGAGGGACAGCATCGCCCATCATCAAGTATTCCTCGCCAAATCATCCTGTCCCATTACTATCTGGAAAAAACAGAGAAAACATTTCATCGATTTTCGATTTTTATTTCCACTCGCCCTGAATCGAAAAGGCGGCCCAGAAATAAGGCGATGCCCAGTGCGCCTCTTTCCGCATATCCACCTGAGCCGCTCTGAGCGCGGCAGCGGGCTTCAATCCTTCGACCAGCATACGGCGATAAAACCTCTTCATCAGTTCAGCCGTCGCGCGGTCTTCAACGCTCCACAAACTCGCCACCACCCGCTTCGCTCCCGCGTACATGAATCCTCGCGTCAGCCCGACAAGCCCTTCCCCGCGTATCTCTTTTCCGAGCGCCGTCTGACACGCGCTCAACACAACGAGGTCTGCATTGAGTCGGAGGTTATATATTTCATGCAATCGCAGAAAACCTTCAACGGGTTTGCCCCCTTCATCGACGAGCGAAAGAACCAGCCCGGAGAGTTCCGGGGTTTCGTTATTGAGCAATCCGTGAGTGGCGAAATGCAGAATGCGATAGCGGCTCAATTCTTCGCTCGTGGCCCTTGAGTGATTCGCGTCGAAATCGATTGCTTTCAAACTCCCAGCCCCGACAAGAGACGTGATCGCATCGGCTTCGAGGCGACTGAATCGCAACCGGCGGAAATCCCCGATGCCCGATTCTCTCGCTGAACGCTCTACATCCGCAACGTTTTCATCGCCAGTAGAAGTTGATTGCGATTGATCCGAGTTTCGTTTGATACGAAGGTCATCATTTGCAAAGACCGGATCGGCAAACACGGCCAGGGTGTTCGGAGCCTTTTGTTTCTCAGCATCTTCGCGCAGCGCCGCCAGCGCGGAAACGGAAGGCAGATTGATGATTTCATGGCTTTCAATCAGCGACTCATAGCTGTCCGTTGTCCGTCGCCCGTTGTCCGTCGCTCGTCGAGTTGTATTGTGCTTCCTGCCCCTGACCCCTGACCCCTGACCCCTGACCCCTGGTTTTGGCAAAGCGCCAAAAGGAACATACTGCAACGCGCCTTCCGCCACTATCACGAGTCGCTTTTTGTTCAACTCGGACGCCGCAGGGTCGAGCAACATACGGCTCAGGGCAAGAGCCGCTTTCGAGTACTCGGCGTCAGCCTGAGTGATGCGGGCACGACGCGCTTCAACCGACTCTCCTTCGACGCGATGATTGCGCGCGGTCGCGATTTCATACACACGGCGCGCCGCTGTTTCTATTTCATCGCGCGATGGAAGAGCGAAACTCGTCATCGATGAATCGGTCACAGCCCAAAGATAGCTGCTGTTTTTTCCGAGCGAGTATTCAAGCAACAACGTATCGCGGTCAATCAATCGCTGAACGTCGCGGAGGCCAAGCGTCGCGGGCTGAGTCAGAGAAGCATAGCGCGGGCTTTTGAGCCTGATCTGCTCGCGGACTTCTCCGTACTCGGCAAGCATCCGGGCCAATTCCACTTCCAACTCCTCGGCCTGTTTTTGAGTGGCCTTGTTGCTGCGGAATCTCATTCGATATGACTCTTTGGAATTGATCAACTGTTGCAGCGAGCGTTCGCGCTCAAGCAACGAGGCATCAACTCCCTGCCGGAGATTTGCGCGCGACTCCACGAGAGAGTCGACAAGCCCGCGTGCGCGCGCTCTCTCGCTTGCTTCGAGTGCGGCGCGGTCGTGACCTTCGGATGGATTCTGCCTGTGCAATTTCATCAGCGTATCGATGAACAGATCGTAATAATCTCGCTTCGAGGCGAAATAAGAAGTTCTCAAATCCGCGCTGCCCACGCTCGCCCGCAGAGATTCTATGATTCGAAGTGATTCTTCGCTTCGCGCTCGCGCATCCGAAAGGTTTCCTCTTTCGCGCTCAACGAGAGCGATGCCGTGAAGCGAGTCGGCCTGCCCGACCTGATCTCCGATTTCGCGCCTGAGTTCGAGCGCAGCGGAAAGAAAATCCATCGCCTTGTCGTATTGCCGCAATTCGACCTGAGCCATGCCTAAATTATTCAGCGTGCCTGCTTCCCGATGCCGCTCCTCGACGCCGCGCATCAGTTTCAATGCCTGCTCAAGATACTCGATGGATTTCTCGGTCTCTCCGAGCTTGAGGTATACGGCTCCCAGATTATTGAGCGCCACCGCTTCCATGCGGGGATTGTTGAAGGCGCGCATCCTGGGCAATGCCTGTTCGAGATAAGATTTTGCCTCCCGGTGATTGCCGAACAAACGGTGAACCGCAGCCAGATTGTTCAGCGTCGTCGCTTCAAGATCGAGGTTTTTTTCTTCCTGCGCTATTTTGAGCGCGTCCTTGAGGTATCTGAGAGAAGTCTGGTAATCGCCCAGATTGGCGTACACCTGAGCGAAATTATTGAGCGTCCGGCTCTCTCCCAGGCGGTCGCCGTTTGCGCGGCGCAGCGGGAGCGATTGTCTCAGATAAGCGAGCGCCTCCTGATACTGGCCGAGCGCCTGACAGATTACGCTGAGGTTGTTGAGTACGATGGCCTGCGAGACCGTATCGCGAATTTCGAGAGCTATGGCAAGCGATTGTTTGTAATGATCTCGCGCAAGGTCGGCCTGACCCCGGCTGTCATAAACGCTTGCGAGGTTGCTCAGTATAGCGGACTCTCTTTGTCGCTGGCGGGTCTGGCGGTAGAGCGGCAGCGCGCGATTGTAAAGCTCAATCGCACGCTGGTTGTCGCCCATCCTTCGATACGAGAGGCCGAGGAAAAGAAGCGCGTCCGCTTCGCCCGGTTTGTGCTGGGCTGATTGAAAAAGGGTTATAAGCTCCTGAAATTTTTCAATCGCCTTTTGCAGATTGTCTGCTCCTCCCTGTCGAAAAAGCTGCTGCGCTTCGGCAAGCCCGCGAAGTCCGTCCATCACGGATCGATCTTTCGCAGTCACGGCGCGCAATTCTTCAAGCTTTATTTCATAAGTCCCCTGAGTCCCTTCCTTCGAGGTTCGAATCTCGAATCGGCACAGGCCCGGAGTTCCTGTTATGAGAAAAATCTCTTCTGGTTGCGAGACTCCGACCGCGAGGTCGATTTTATCCGGCTGCTCGCGGCCCGGACGGTAGACAGTCACAGCCACATCGACACTTATCTGATCGACCGTCACTCGAAGGAACTGATCGGAAGAAACCGAAACCTGATACGAGTGTGTTTCGCCGCCTGCGAGTTCGCGTCGGACTGCCAGATGCGGCTCAAGAGTTTTTGTTTCTGATTGAGCGCGGACAGTCGCTATTGAAACTGCGAAGATCAAAACCAAAGTCAAATACCCGGATTTCATATCGACCTCCTCCTTCGAAAAGTCTGGAGTCTGGAGTCTGGAGTCTGGAGTCCGTTATTTGGAGTCGTCACCTGTTTTTCATACTTTAAGGGCGTCGTCTCTGACGGCTTCGATGACTCCTCGAAAAACGTATAGCAGGCTGCCAGCCTGCTGGTTCCCGATTTTCATACTTTCCAGGTATGAGCAACCTGGCAGGTCGCGCTACATCACAAACTCAATGACAGTGCGCAAACATCAAAGCGATGCGGTCAGTGGTCGGTTTTATTCTCTCACACCCCCACACTCATCTTCACCTCTCCACCCATGCGCGCGACGCATTGGCTTAGATACTCGCGCATCCGTTCGGGGTTGGCACAGGCGCGGCGGCCATGTCCGGGCAGCACCCAACTGAAGCGGTAATCGAGCAATCGCTCCATCGAGCGAATCTGCTCTGTCCACGAATACCAGTTGACTCTCCGGGAAGCCACGAGAGATTTCTTCGCGTCAGACCACCAGACGTGATCGCCTGAGAAAAGGTATTCGTTTTTGTAGAGCAACACCGCATGTCCGCGCGTGTGTCCGGGAGTCGGGATGGCGACAAGGTCATCCGCCAGCGCGATTGCGTCGCGCCCTTTCAACACTAGCTCGACTCCTTCGGTTGATCGCGTGATATCATCCCGGTGAAGGATTCGCTCGGCGTTGAAATGATCGGCCCATTTCTCGTGGTCTGCCACGTCGTCGCGATGAGTGAGGAAAATCCATCGCGCGCCGCCGAGTTGTTCGATCCTACTGGCAAGCGGGCGCGCGAAGCGGGGAGAATCGATCAGCACATTGCCGCCTGCTCGCGTTATAAGATAGCTCGACGCGCCGAAGGAAGATTCCGAAGCGAAGCCGCAGAAATAAACACTGGCGTCTATGAGTTCAGGAAAAGCGGCGACGGCCTGTTTTGTAGAGTGTTTTTCGACCGTGCCTATCGATGCAGTGGGGCAGGTAACGAGGGCTTTGAGCGCGGCGAATTCTTCTTCGTGGGATGAAGGCTGATGATAGACTGCCGACTGATCGCCGGTATCGGTGAAAACCGAAGGCGCGATTTGTCGGCACAGATCGCAATCGATGCAGGTCGTGTCGACGAAAAAATCGCCCGCGACATTTTCTGCCCGACGGAGTTCGATCAAAGCCATACTGATTTGAGTATAAGCTCATCAGTCGAGCGATGCCATCAAGAGTCCAGAGAGGGGTGCGCGAAATGAAAGTAGGTAAATCTGTAAGTCCTTTATTTTCAGATGGCGGTTTACCAGCCGTCAGCCAATCAGCATTGGCTACTTGAAAACTCGGCTTGGTTTTTGCCCTTATTTCGCTCCTTTTTTCAGAGAAAGCCTCGAAGTCAAGGGCATGGGTGAAAATCTACCTACTTTGATTTCGCGCACCCTCCAGAGAGTCCAGAGAGTCCAGAGAGTCCAGAGAGTCTGGAGAGTCCGGGATACCTGAACTGCTCGACGATCAATTCAAATAACGCGATTCCAGCCTCACGTAATTGCGAATCTCATCCATCACTCGCGCGAAATCAGCAGGCGTGAGCGATTGCGGGCCGTCCGACCATGCCTCCTGCGGGCGCGGATGCACTTCGATGATCAATCCGTCCGCTCCCACTGCCACGGCTGCCTTCGATGCGGGAAGCACCAGACTGCGCTTGCCCGTTGCGTGCGAAGGATCGACCAGAACTGGCAGATGACTCAGTTCGTTGAGAACCGGCACGGCTGCAAGATCCAAAGTGTTGCGCGTGGCCGTCTCGAATGTGCGTATGCCGCGCTCGCACAGTATCACCTGATCGTTGCCGTGCGAGGCGATGTACTCAGCCGACAGCAGTAGCTCTTTGATCGTCGAACTCATACCGCGTTTGAGCAGTACGGGGCGGCCCACGCGACCGAGTTTTTTCAACAGGGCGAAGTTCTGCATGTTGCGCGCGCCCACCTGAAGTATGTCGGCGTATTCGGCAACCAGATCGACATCTTCAGCCGTGACGGTTTCGGTGACTATTTTGAGTCCCGTCAGCCGTCGAGCTTCGGCAAGCAGCTTGAGTCCTGCTTCTTCGAGACCCTGAAAATCATAAGGCGAGGTTCTGGGCTTGTAGGCTCCGCCTCGCAGAACCTGCGCTCCGGCGCGCTTTACCGATTCGGCGGTTTCCATCAACTGGTCGCGGGTTTCCACCGAGCAGGGGCCAGCCATCACGATGAACTCCGACCCGCCTATTTCCAATTCGCCCACCCGCACCCGGCTCTTTTCAGGCTTCAACTCGCGGCTGACGATTTTGTAGGGCTGAAGTATCGGCACGACGTTTTCGACACCCGGCACGGCGCGCAGGCTGTGCAGATGATCTTTGTTGTCGCCGTGTCCTACAGCGCCTATGACGACGCGCTCCTCGCCGCGAATGATGTGCGGACTGTAGCCGTATCGTTTTATACTTTCGCACACTTCCGTTATTTGCTCCTCTGTTGCGTCAGACCTCATCGCTATGATCATTTTCTCTTCTCCTATGGGAAACAGTTTTCAGTTTTCAGTTTTCAGTTTTCAGTTTTTCCTCTGAAGCGGCGCAGTCTGGCAAATCGCCCGACATCAAAGACTCCTCGGATAGCTTCCCAGCACGCGGATGCTTTCGGCGAGTTCTGCCAGATGACCGAGCGCGCGCTCGACCTTCTCTTCTCTGCGGTCGCCCAAAAAATCGAGATAAAACGAATACTCCCACGGGCGGCCTTCGATGGGGCGCGATTCGATCTTCGTCAAATCGATGTCGCGGAGCGCGAGCGCGGCAAGCGCGCGAAACAGCGCGCCCGGTCGATTCGATATGCGAAGGATGAGCGATGTCTTTCGCGCGCCGTTCGAGCCTTCGACTCTGATCGCGCTGTGGGGCGGCGTCAAAAGGAGAAAGCGAGTGAAGTTTTCAGCGTTGTCTTCGATTCCTTCGACGAGTATCTGAGCCTTATAGACTCGCGCCGCTTCCGCTCCTGCTATGGCAGCTTCGTCGCAGCTTCCTTTCTCTACGATCATTCGCACGCTGCCTGCGGTGTCGTGAGCGGACACAACTTCGATTTCCGAGTGCGAGCGAAGAAACCTCTCGCACTGAGCCAGCGCGACCGGATGTGAATAAATTCGTTTCACATCCGCAAGCGAAACGTCCGCGGGTACGATCAGGTTATGAACCACCCGCACATTCGTCTCGCCGACTATCTCAAGGTTATGCTCCATCAGCAGGTCGTAGTTTTTATGCACAGACCCGGCGAGGCTGTTTTCTATAGGCGCGATGGCGCAGTCCGCTTCGCTCGCGGCGACCGCATCGAACATTTCTTCGAATGTGCGAAAAGGCACTGTTTCGGCCCGCGCGCCTAAGAGTTGCCGCGCAGCCGTTTCGCTGAAGGCCCCGCGTTCTCCTTGAAATGCCGCTCTTACAATCGTGTCATCTGCGCTCATTATTTTTCTCCCAAAAAAGTTCGAGGCCCGCTGCCTTCTTTCGGAAGGAGCGGGCCTCTCAGTCTTTTGCGCTTTGTTCGTGCCTCTACACCACAGCGCCCCCCGCTCTTCTGGCGATGCTAAAGAAGAAGCTGAAGAAGCGCGCGTCGCGCGTCGTGGAAATGGAGGTTGTTACAAAATCGCAACTCATAATCTTTTAAGCTTGTCGGGGATTATGCTCACCGCAGCGTGAAGTGTCAAGATGATTATCCTGATGAGGCAGGCTAAAGTCATCGGGCCGCTGACGCGGCTGAAGAGAATCGGGTCTCGCGCGGCTTCCACTCCTCTCCTGCTATGGACGACCATGGCGGAGCCGATCAGCCTTGTAGAATATGTTCGCCTATTCGCTGAGACTTCCTTTCGCAAAGGCCCCGACGATCCTTCGAATTGCGCGCCGATGGCCTCTCCTGTAACCATATTCAAACTCATGGCGTCTAAGCTGTCGCGGGGCCAACATAAAAGCCTCGCGAATGTTTATTTGATTGCAATAAATGACAGGGAGCGATGGAGAGCAGATGGTGGACAAATTAAAAAAGATTGCTCATTTTCTCAACAGGCGCAGAGTGCCGATAGTTATTTCAATCGTATTGACAGGAGCCGTCATCGTGGTGGCTGCCTTCTGGAACAAGGGCAGCGCATCGGGTGAGTACATCACGGGAAAAATCGAGCGCGGCACTATCGAAGTGACCGTTTCTGCAACAGGAACCGTGCAGGCAGTAACAACAGTTCAGGTCGGCTCGCAGGTATCGGGAACTGTCGCCTGGCTCGGAGCCGATTTCAACTCCAGAGTCACAAAAGGCCAGATCGTCGCCAAACTCGACCCGGCTATATTTCAAACTCAGGTTCAGAATCAGGAAGCCAACCTCCTAAACGCCAATGCCGCTGTTCAGGCGACTATGACCGAGCTCAATAATCAGAAGGCGAATATGTTGGCGGCAAAGGCAAATCAGGAAGTGACCCGCGTTCAGCGCGACGATGCAATAGCTCTGGTCAAACGTTATGAGGAACTTATAAACGTTCTGTCGGGGCGCGACCTCGAAGCCGCCCGCGCGCAGGCCAGCGCCGCAGCCGCCCGTTACGAGCAGGCGACCGCGCAGATAGGACAGGCTCAGGCCGCGATGGAAATAGCGCAGGCTCGTCTTCAACAATCGAAAGCCGCAGTCGAGCAGGCCAAAGCCCAACTCAATCTGTCTAAAGTGAACCTCGAACACACCATCATCGCCTCGCCCATTGACGGCGTCGTCGTATCGCGCAACGTCGATGTCGGCCAGACGGTGGCGGCCAGCCTGCAAGCGCCGACTCTTTTTACGATAGCCAACGATTTGACGAGTATGCAGGTGCTGGCTTCGATTGACGAAGCGGATGTCGGCCAGATTCGCACCTCTCAGAAAGCCAACTTCACCGTCGATGCTCATCAGGGACAAACCTTCAGCGGCGAGATTTCTCAGATAAGGCTCAACGCGCAGACGCTTCAGAACGTAGTCACCTACACCGCTGTTATAGCTGTAGCGAACCCGGAACAAAAGCTTCTGCCCGGCATGACGGCAAACATCACTATTCCGGTTGCGCAGCGCGACAACGTGCTGATGGTGCCGAACGCGGCTCTGCGGTTCAAGCCGAATCTCTCGGAGAAAGAGCAGCAGGAATTGCGCGATAAGATGGAAGCGCGCCGACAACAGCGCGAACAGGAAAGAGGGCAGCAACAGGGTCAACAGCAGCCCGGTCAACAAGGTCAGCGCGGGGGTCGGGATCAATCGGATTCAGGAGGACAGAGGCGACAGGGCCAGATGATATGGGTGCTGACGGGAGATAAAAAGATCGAGCCTCGCTTCGTCAGAACCGGCCTGACCAATGGCCGGTCGACGGAGATCATGGGCGGAGATGTTCAGGAAGGCGATGTGATCGTCACCGGACAAAACGAACCCAACGGCGCGAGCGCGCCGCAGACAACCGGCTCGCCCTTCGGTCAGCGTCCCGGCGGCTTCGGCCCTGGGCGAAGATAAGAAAAGAAGAATGGACTCACAGGAAAGGCGAGATTTTCGATTCATCCTGCGAGTCCGTTTTTTCATACTGGAAGGAAAACGATTTGGAACCTCAAGTCATAACAGAAGAAGATCGAGTCGGAGTGGAAGAAAAGCCGGATCGCGCCGTTCATACTCGCCACGCCGAAGAGATCGTACTGCCCAACTCGCTCATCACGCTCGATCATATACATAAGACTTACAAGATGGGCGATGTCGAAATTCACGCGCTGCGCGGAGTCTCGCTGCGAATCGATCCGGGCGAGTTCGTCGCTATCATGGGCGCTTCGGGATCGGGCAAATCCACGACGATGAATATAGTCGGCTGCCTTGATCGCCCTTCGCGCGGCCATTATTACCTCGAAGGAGAGGATGTCTCCTCGATGTCGAAGGACGAACTGGCTGACATTCGAAATCGCAAGATCGGTTTCGTCTTTCAGGGTTTCAATCTGCTGTCTCGCACCTCCGCGCTCGAAAACGTGGAACTTCCCATGCTCTATCTCGGCATCAAGCACGCCGAGCGAATCCGTCGCGCGCAGGAAGCCCTTGAGCTTGTCGGGCTAGGCTCGCGCATGAGCAATATGCCGAATCAGCTATCGGGCGGACAGCAGCAACGTGTCGCCATCGCGCGGGCGCTGGTCAATCATCCTTCGATAATTCTGGCCGACGAGCCGACGGGCAATCTCGACAGCCGCACCTCGGTCGAAGTGATGGAGGTGTTTCAATACCTCAACCGCGAGCGCGGCATAACTATAGCGATTGTCACTCACGAGCCGGACATAGCTCAATATGCCAGCCGTGGGATCATATTCAAGGACGGTCGCATCAAGCGGGATTACGCGGTCGAAAATCCGCACTCGGCCCGCGAGGTGCTGAAAAGCCTGCCGCCTGTCGAAGAAGACGACGAGGAGGAAGAAGAATGAACCTGCTGGCAACCTTCAAGGTGGCGTTTCGCGCCCTGAGTCGAAACAAGATGCGCTCTATTCTGACTATGCTCGGAATCATAATCGGAGTAGGCGCGGTCATAGCTATGGTCGGCATCGGGCAGGGCGCATCGGCTTCGATTCAGGCGCAGATAGCCAACCTCGGCAACAACATGCTTTTCGTATGGGCCGGATCGACAAACACGGGTGGAATACGCGGCGGGTCGGGGTCTAACAACACGCTGATGCCGGAGGATGTGGAAGCGATAGAGGCGGAGTGTCCTTCCGTTCGCGCTGCGAGTCCCGGAGTTCGCGCAAACGGGCAGCTTGTTTTCGGCAATCAGAACTGGGCCGCGTCGAGCGGCATCCAGGGCGTCAACGAAAAGTTTCCCGACATACGCGCATGGCCTGTGGCATCAGGCGAGTTCTTCACCGAAAGCGACGTGCGCACGGCCACTCGCGTTTGCGTGCTTGGCAAGACGGTCGCCGATAATCTCTTCGTCGGAACCGATCCCATAGGCCAGACGCTTCGCATTCGCAATCTTCCGTTTCGCGTCATCGGCATTCTTTCCGCGAAGGGGCAGAATCAGTACGGTCAGGATCAGGATGATACGGTCATCATTCCCTACACGGCGGCTCAGAAAAAACTGCTCACCATCTCGCACGTCCATCAGGGAATGATATCGGCGGTGAGTCCGCTGGCAACCGCTTCAGCCGAGCGCGAGATTACGGCCCTTCTGCGCCAGCGTCATCGCCTCGGCCCGAATCAGGAAAACGATTTCACGATTCGCAATCTCACGGACGTGGCTGACGCTGCCGATCAGTCGAGCCGCATAATGACGAATCTGCTCGCCTCGATTGCCGGAGTATCGCTCTTAGTCGGCGGGATAGGAATCATGAACATCATGCTGGTGAGCGTGACTGAGCGCACGCGCGAGATAGGCATCCGCATGGCGATAGGCGCGCGAAGCCGCGTGATCCGTCGCCAATTTTTGATCGAAGCGATAACTCTTTCGCTCGTCGGCGGAATAATCGGAGTGCTTCTGGGTGTGGGCGCGTCGGTGACTATATCGAAGACGCTCAACTGGCCTTCGCTGGTCTCGCCCGTCTCCATCGCAGTGAGTGTAGTTTTCTCAGTGCTGGTGGGTGTGATGTTCGGTTATTACCCTGCGCGCAAAGCCGCCTCGCTTGATCCGATTGAAGCGTTGAGATACGAGTAGGAAATGATTTTTTTCTAGGAAGGAATGATCAAGCGATCATTCGCTGAGAGCCTTCAAAAACATGGTTATGAGATTCGAGTCGTAATAAATTCCGCTTTGTTGAGCTTGTTCGATGAACGGGCGCGCGGCGGGAATCAATCCTGAAGCTTTGGCTTTCCCCAACAGTCCCAGCGAGCCGACGACCTGCAACCCAACTGCAGAAGCAGCGCGTCTTCCTTTCAATTCGTCAATGCAAACTCGTGAGATTTTCTGCTCCAAAGCCAACTGAATCACTGCTGCTTCTCCATCGTCCAAAGCTAATGAGGCAAACGGTGTGAGTGGAGATTGCAAGGGAAATACTTTCACCCATGAAGGAAGGTTGACGGCGTATCCAAGCGATGCGCCAGTGAGGACTTCGGCTTCAACCTGCGCCGGACAGAAAAACTCGTAGGCAAGTTGAGCGATGATGTCGAGAGCCTGCATTTTCCCCAGCGCGATCAGAGGGCTGCTGTTGATTACGATTCTTTCATTCATGCAGGGCGAATCCAAGCTCAGTGGCAGCGTCTTCGGCGCGCAGGTTGCTCATCGGTACGCCGATTTGCGTGAGCGAGAACAGAAACTCGACGCGGCTCTTTCCCGCAAGCTGCGCCGCTTCGCCGGAGGATAATCGTCCCAGTTCATAAAGCTTTGCTGCCAGCAAAAATTTCGCTTCGGCAGAAAACTGTTCATTGTTCATGCCAAGGCGGAACAACAAATCATCCTGATACTCAATCGTCAAAGTGTGCGTCATAAATCATCTCCTGCCACGCTCATTCTACGCACAACGCCCAGCGCCTTCAACTCTAGCCCGGCGGCTGAGATTGAGTATAAAATGCAGACGAAAATAAGGAGGATTGAAACTGATGACTGACCCCCAGGCAGAACTCAGTCTTGAGAAGCTCCGCCTTGAGAACGAAAGGTTGAGACTGGAAATAGCCTCCATGAAAAGAGGCAGGAACCATCTGATTTCTCTGACGGATTATATCCCTCTCATCACCGTGCTGGTGACGATTGCCGGATTCGGTTTCGGAATATACCAGTACCGCGCCCAGGAGATCGAAAACAGAAAATCTCAGGAGTTGCTTGCGCGACAGGAAAGGGAGGATCGCGAAGTCCAGTTGCAAAAAGACAAGGACACCACGCAAAGAGATTTCATGAAACCTCTGCTTGAAAAACAACTCTCTTTGTACTTCGAGGCTTCTTCGGCGGCAGCCGCGATAGCGACCGCGACGGATTCTTCGGAAAGAGAAAAAGCGATCAACACCTTCTGGCGTTTGTACTACGGGCCTCTGGTCATCGTTGAAACCAGGGAAGTATCGGGAGCGATGAAGAGTTTCGGGAAGTGCCTGAACGGAGAAGAATCATGCAGCAAAACTGAAATGAGCAATCGCTCTCTGGCCCTCGCAACAAGTCTTCAGGAAGCGATGCTCAAATCCTGGAACCTCAAGCCTGAAGATTTCACTCAGGACAAATTCAAATATGATTGAGCATCTTCCCGGATCATGGCGATAACATCTCTGGCGGATCGCCGACACCATAGAAGACGCAACTGCACTCGCGCAAAAACTCTACGGCAAAGGAACTTGCAATGACCGACTGAGGCAAATAAACTGAAATCGCTATGACCAATGAGATGACACAAGAACTCTTGAAACTCAGCATCGCTGAACGAATACAGCTTGTCGAGGATATATGGGACAGCGTGGCGAAAGAATCTGCTCAGGTTCCGGTGTCTGAGTCTCAACTGACCGAAATCGAGCGCAGGCTTGCGCGGTTCTCCGAAAATCCTGCTGACACCAGATTGTGGGAAGAAGTCAGGAACGACTTGTCGAGCCAATGACTCCTTACCCAATCCTCATCAGCAGCGATGCCGAATCTGACCTTAAAGAGGTCGGCTGGTATCGCGCAGTCGGCTCCGGGCTTGAAAAGGAATTTGGTAGTGATGAAATAGTAAGGCTGGAATTGAGGAGGTCTTATTATGAAGTCTTTTTTCACCGCAGAGTCGCAGAGGACACAGAGGTTACGCAGAGGTTTCTTCTCTGCGAGGTCTCAGTGTTCTCTGCGACTCTGCGGTGAATCTCACTCAAATAGTCGAGCATTACTTTTTTACCACTACCTGAAATTTTTGCGCGCAGTTGATGCCTGTCTTTCTTCGATCAGGCGTGGCCCTGAACAATACCTGCTGATTTACAAAAACGTTCGTCGCGCCCTGTTGCGAAAATTTCCTTATGCCATATTTTACTTCGTTTTCGACGACACCATAGTCGTCATTGCTTGTTTTCATACTCGTCGCTATCCAAAAGGATGGCAGGATCGAGTTTGATATTCGCCCAATCAGAGATGAGCCAGAGCCAGCCAGCCTTTATGTTTGTCGCTGCTGGAAAATGCGCTGCTCCTCCGTTCATGCTCGTCTCTTATTACTGAAATAAACTTTATGTCTCTACTCGATCACGCTCCGACTTTCAACATCGAAGACGCAACCGCACTCGCGCAAAAACTCTACGGCATTCGCGCAACTGCATCGCCTCTGCCCAGCGAGCGCGATCAGAATTTTCTGCTTCGAACTCAATCCGACGAAAGATTCATCCTCAAGATCACAAACGCCAGAGAAGACCGCGCCTTGCTCGATGCCCAGCACAGGGCGATGGCCCGCGTCAATGAGCGCGCTGCGCTTTGTCAGCAAGTCATCCCTGCAAGAGATGGTTTCCTCATGACTCAGGTTCAATCGCCCGACGGCGCGAATCATTTCGTGTGGATGACGACTTACCTCGCCGGTGTTCCGCTCGGCCATGTTCGCAGGCATTCGCCTGAACTGCTCCGCGATCTTGGCCGCGCGATGGGGCAACTCGATGCCGCCCTTGAGGGCTTCGATCATCCGGCCATCCATCGCTATTTTCACTGGGACATCGCAAACGGCCTCGGCGTCATTCGCCAATACGAACTTATGATTTCAGACTCGGAGATGCGGCGACTGGTAGTTCGCATCAGCGATGATTTCGAGCGAACGGTCGAGCCTTTCCTGAAAGGGTTTCGCAGGAGCGCGATTCATAATGACGCGAACGATTACAACGTCATCGTCGGAGGCGGAAGCGATGTCTACACGCGCAATCAAACCGTCACCGGCCTGATTGATTTCGGCGATATGGTTCACAGCTTTACCATCGCTGATCTTGCCATCGCGATAGCCTACGCCATACTCGACAAGCCTGACCCGCTCTCTTCTGCCTCGCTCATAGTCAAAGGCTATCACACCGAGTTCCCGCTCCGTGATGAAGAAATAGCCGCGCTCTGGGGGCTTGTTCGTATGCGACTGGCGATGAGCGTCTCGATAGCCGCCCATCAGCAACAGCGCCAGCCCGACAATGACTACCTTGCGATCAGTCAGCAGCCCATCCGCAACACGCTCCCGCGCCTCGCAGAAATTCATCCGCGCTTTGCGGAAGCAGTTTTTCGTCACGCCTGCGGTTTGCCATCATCGGGCGAACAGGTGACGCGATGGCTGCGGGCGAACGCGCGCGCGTTCGCGTCAGTGATGGAAGAAGATCTGCGCGATACGCCGCTCGTGGTTTTCGATTTGAGCATCAGCAGTCCGCTCATCAGCGGCGACCTGAAACAAAACACCGAACCGGCAGTGACCGCAAAACTTTTCGACGCGATGGCCGCGGCGGGCGTGAAAGTCGGCGTCGGTCGCTACGACGAGCCTCGATTGATTTACACTTCGCCCGCGTTTGCGACCGACTCGGAGCCTCGCGCTATTCATCTCGGCATCGATCTTTTCGCCGAAGCTGGCACGCCCATCTACGCGCCGCTCGAAGGCACGGTTCACGCTTTCGCCGATAACGCCAAGCCGCAGGACTACGGGCCGGTCATCATACTCAAACACAGCGCGGGTGATGGTCGCGTATTTTATACGCTGTATGGTCATCTCAGCCGCGAATCGCTCGACGGGTTGAGCAGGGGGAAAGCAATAGCGAGAGGCGAACGAGTAGCGAGCATCGGAGCGGCGGATGTCAATGGCGGGTGGCCGCCGCATCTTCATTTTCAGATCATCACCGATCTGTTCGATCTCGATTGCGATTTTCCGGGCGTGGGCCGCTCAACGGAGCGCGAGATATGGCGCGAGATTTCTCCCGATCCGAACTTGATTCTGAGAATTCCTGAAGATCGCTTTCCGCCGCAGGAACCGAGCAAAACAGAAACTCTTGCGGCAAGGCGAAAGCTCATCGGAAAAAATCTGAGCGTCGCTTACACTCAGCCCGTCAAAATCGTTCGCGGCTGGATGCAGTATCTCTGGGACGATGAAGGCCGCCGTTATCTCGACGCTTACAACAACGTGCCGCACGTAGGTCACTGCCATCCGCGAGTGGTCAGAGCCGCCGAGGATCAGATGAGCGTCCTCAACACCAACACGCGCTACCTGCATGACGGGATCAATCGCTACGCTGAAAAATTATGCGCGACTTTGCCTGATCGATTGAGCGTGTGCTTCTTCGTCAACTCCGCGAGCGAAGCCAACGAACTCGCATTGCGGCTCTCACGCGCTTACACAGGCAGGCGGGATATGATCGCGCTCGAAGCGGCTTATCATGGACACACGACCTCGCTCATCGATCTGAGTCCGTACAAGCACGACGGGCCGGGAGGCGAAGGCGTTCCCGCATGGGTTCACACCGCGCCGCTGCCCGATACTTATCGCGGGCCGTACAGACGCGATGACCCGCAGGCCGGAGAAAAATACGCGGCGCGCGTTCAAGAGATAATCAATCGATTGCAGGAAAGCGGCGCGGGGCTTGCCGGATTCATAGCCGAATCATTGCCAAGCGTCGCCGGACAGATAGTTTTTCCTCCGGGCTATCTCGCTGCGGTTTATGAATTGGTGCGCGAAGCAGGCGGCGTGTGCATAGCCGATGAAGTGCAGACTGGGCTGGGGCGCACAGGCGCGCACTTCTGGGGTTTCGAATCTCAAAATGTCGCCCCCGACATCGTCGTTGTGGGAAAGCCTATCGGCAACGGCCATCCCATAGGCGCAGTCGTGACGACAGAAGAGATAGCCGCAAAGTTCGACAACGGCATGGAATTCTTCTCGACGTTCGGCGGCAATACTGTCTCATGCGCTATCGGACTTGCGGTGCTTGATGTGGTGATCGAAGAGCGATTGCAATCAAGAGCTTTGAGAGTGGGCAACCTAATGCTTGAAGGGTTGCGACGATTGATGGAGCGATATTCGATAATAGGAGATGTGCGCGGCTCAGGCTTTTTTCTGGGAGTCGAAGTGGTGCGCAGCAGAGAGACGCTTGAGCCTGCCCGCCGGGAAGCGGCTTTCATCGCAGACCGAATGCGCGAGCTTGGAATTTTGATTGGGACAGATGGGACGCTTCACAATGTTTTGAAGATCAGGCCGCCGATGCCTTTTTCGGAAGGCGACGCGGATTTTCTGCTCGCCGCTTTGAATCGTGTGTTGGCTGAAGATTTCGAATGAGAAGAAATTCATGAACCCCAGGGCCATTTAATATTAGTAAATAGGACGCGGATAACACGGATGCGGCAGATCATTCGCGTCCTGTTCTTCTCATTCTGCTATTTCAGGTAAGGAGCGAGGAGCCGCGACCAGCTATTCGCAAGTTGCTTGTATTCATCCTGGCAACGCGCGGCTCGATCATCAGGCAATACGCCCTGATCGACGAGCGGTTCGTACTTGTCGGGATTTTGCCCGTAGACCCAGCAGACGATATTGTAAAACCGCTGCGGCCCGAGCGAATGCTCATCCCAGAAAGGAAGGTCGCCCATCTGCTCTTCGTCGCTGAGAAATGACTCTGCGCCATCGAGCGCCGCCGTCTCTCCCTCGTCGGTTCCATCGGCGAGAATGAAAGTCGATAGCTGATCGACAGCGTCCTCTTCCTTGCCCGTTATCGGCAACTCCAGCGCATGAATGAGAGCGTGGCCAAGTTCGTGAAAGAAGACGAAGATCATGGCGTTTATCGTCGCTTCGACGGCCTCATCTTCGGATTTGGTCTTCTTTTGAAAAACATCATGGAGGTCTTCTATCAACTCCAGACACATCGAGATTTGTCGTTTCTCAGGATCATAGAATGCGTTCACTTCATTGCATTCATCGAAGCTGATAAGGATGTCGAAAGGAAGAGCTATCGTGTCGTTGAGGTCTGCGGCGATGGTTTCGAGCAGCTTCGACTCACGAAGTTCTTTTTCCAGTTCCGTGTATTCCGCCTTCTTCACCGGAGTGGAGACGACCTTGAAATCTCCCTTATCTTCAGGCTGTTTCTTCTCGTCAGAGGCAGGAGCGGAGGCGGATGAAGGCGGGGCGGGTTTCTCTTCTTTATTGCCGCAGGCGGTCGCAAGCGGCAATAAGGCGATCATGAAGATATTGAAAAGCAAAAAAGCGGCGTTGAGCGCATTGCGCTTCCGGCGCGAGTTTTCATGATTCATCCTGATAATCCTCTTTTGACGAAGCTGAATGGAAGCGCAGAGACGACTCCCCGCGCTCCCATTTCTTAAAGGCTACAGCTATTGATCAGTGGCCGAATTTTTCAATGAAGTGGCTGATCATAGTGTGAAGCATTTCATCGATGCCATCGACCACATCGACATCTTCATCCTCTTCCCAGTCCCCGCATTCGCCGTGGATGCGGAATCCCTTGCCGTCGCCGTCGCCGTCGCCGTCTTCGTCCTCGGCATCCTTGACTCCGTCATCATCATCATCGTCGTCATCGACATCGATCTGTATGTGCAGTTCCAGAATGTCCGCGCCGTCTGTGTTGACGACGGCGAAGTGAGCGACCTCAAGCCAGTCTTCGATGAGTTGATCTATCGCTTGCGCGGTATAATCGCCTATCTTGCCATGAACGACCACAGTTATATCGACCCTCTTTTCAGCGGCGGGCAGCGTCTTTGCAAGAGAGCGGGTGTGACCGGGGGCGAACAAAATCAGCGCGGCGATTGCCGCAAGGACACTGATCTTTCGAATTGGTTGAACCATTGCTTTCATAAATCTATTTCTCCTCCATGTCGATTATTTGTTTTTTGCTTGTACAACTCTTCCGCCTGGGCAGAAGACCTGGGAAAGTAAAGGGGCAGGAATGCTATCACGATGTTTGCTTGCGGCCCAAACCGAATGTCAGGCCCACGGCAACGTGATCAGATAAACGGTTCCGCCGAGGAACACTATCGCGCCGCCGAGCATGAATTGCCATCGTATTTTCGTCTTGAAGACCAGTCCGAGACCGGCGAAGAAAAGGCTTATGGCATAGATGACCGTCAGGAGATCGAACTTGTCTCCGACTTCGTTGGCGTTTCGCCCTTCGCTGAATTTCTTGTCCGATTCCCCGAACAGCTTGAGTCCTTCGGCAAAGAGCGCTTCTTCATAATTTTCATCCAGTTCCTTTTCCAGAGCCGCCACGAGCATTTCATCAGGCAGCACGTCCATCGATCCGGGTTGAGTCACTTCCTTCGCTTTCTCCGGCGAGCGGTCTTCAGCAGGAAAGCCGAATGCTTTATACCCTTCTTCGCTCATCTGGAAGGCGTAGAGGTAGCCCGCCATTTCGAATGAGCGGTCGCGGGTCGCGCCGTCGCCTGCGTCCAGCCCTTCGAGTATGAGTTTCTTGGCCTGTATATCGACGGCAGAATCGTGAGCCGTCGTCACCATCGCCTCATTGTATGCGGTCGAAGCTTTGGTCGCGGTGGTCTGAGCATCGCCGAAAGATTCAATCATCTTGCCGTCCCACAGCCCGCCCTGAAAAGCGGCTATCGCCGCTCCGATAGCGCCAAGTCCCAGCAACATTGCCGCGAGGAGTTCGAACATTTCAAATCCTTTTTCTTCGTTGTCTGCGCTCATTATCTTTTCCCTCCGTTTTATTGAAAAATGAGTTGAGAGAATACTCTCTGATTCTTTTCTTATCAATCGGGAGTCGGGGTTT
>DLHY01000052.1:16364-61563 GCA_002483445.1 Blastocatellia bacterium UBA7656 | reverse complement strand
AGCCTTAAGTTGACACCAATGGGCCTGTGACTCTTCCCAACCAGTCGCGGATTTCCGGGCTGTTGACGTTATCGTTATAAATCCAGTTCTCGTTGCCTGTGTTGTAGGGCGGATCGATATAAATGCACTTGACCTGTCCGCCGTAGTAGGGAAGCAATGCTTTCAAGGCCAAAAGATTATCGCCCTCGACCAGAAGGTTTCCGCTCTCTCGCGCGCCAGCCGAGAGCGCGTCATTGCGGCGGATGAGATGAAAAGGCGTCTGCTTGTGATGATTGACTACGGCCTTTTTTCCAATCCAGTCCAGTGTCGGCATTCTATCGCTTCATCCTTTGATCCCTTGAAATCAGACAGCAAAAGCGTGGTTCAGAAGATATACAACTCTGAGGTTGCGGCGAGCAACCTCTTTCTAAAACATCAGATAATGCGTTGGCTTTGGGAAGAGAACTTCTCATTAACACCTCGATTCATCGAGGTGGGCAGCGACGCGACGATCTCCCCAACGGTTTCAACCGTTTTCGACTCTCAAACCGTTGAAACGGTTGAAGGCATCCGTGCGGCTGAGAGTCACCTCGCTGAAGCAAGGTGTTAATGAGATAATCTGCTCACTCATTTTTTCTTCTCATAACCGACGCATCATAATCTCAGCGCGATTGTCTCCCCATTGCGGAGACATTTTACGAGTGAGATTATCTCGACAGCGGGGAATGCTTCGATGAAAACCGGCCAAACGAAATTGCGCGCTTCTGATTCTGCCAACGCTGTCGGCAGAATTTCTCCGCTGCTCGACCGACCACTGACCGCTGCTCATTCTTCCGCCGCTTTTCTGCCATCGCGCGAGGCTGCCTCAAGTCCCATCGACATGCCTGCTCCGAAAAGCAATCCTTCCAACGCCCCCAATACTATCTGCGTCGTGCCGCCGAAATGCGGCTCGCCGAAATAATTCGCCAGCGTCTCCATCCGCATCTGCGAGTTCGCAAATAATTGAGCCACTATCTCAAGACTCCCGCTGAAGAGATTCCCTCCGATGACAGTCAACAGCACGCCTGCCGCAACCGCGCCTGCGCACGCGCCTGTCACCCTCTGCCATCCGCGCGAGCGCGCAATCAATCGCTCGGCTACGACTATCCCTAACGAAACGCCCGCCCCTATGATCGCGCCTTCCAGAGCGCCGGTCAGCCCCTTGGGGCTTTGACCGAATAAAACTCTCAACGTGTCGACGCCCAGCAGATTCGAACTGCCTCCGACTGCCGCCCCGCCCGCCGCGCCTCCCATCACAGACCACCAGCGCGAATGACGATACGCAACTCGCCACGCAGCAGACATGCCCAAAGTCACTCCAAGCCCGCCTATCCCTCCGATGAACGTCCCCATGCTGATGAGAGAGAGTATCAAGGCTGTCGCTTCGAGCGTCCCCGACTGTCGCGTGATCGCAAGGCCCGCGCCCAGAACAAGCCCGCCCAAAAGCCCCGACAACGCGCCGCCCGTCGTTCCCCCTATCGCTTCGCGCACTATCTCCTGCCCGCCCCGCCGCAGCCTCACCCACATCAAACCCAGAAACACGAGCAGCGCGACCGCAGGCGACAGGTGAGAGAAACCGACCATTCGCTTGTCATAATCGCGAATCATCGCGAGACTGATAGCTCGCCGCACCGCTCCCGCGTCTTCGCCTTCGACCGTCTTCGATAAAACCGATTCCGATTCCGATCCCAGCCAGTCGGCAAGCGCGATGCTCGCCGATTTTCTCACCATTAAATCCGCGTCCCACAGCGAAGCCTTCCTCAACAACTCTTTCATCTCTTCGCTCTTCAGAGAAAGCGCCGAGTCAATGGCTCGCAGTCTCACCTCCGGGTCTGTGTTTTTTATCGCATCAAGTGTGAGAGCATTCATCGAAGGCGCTCGGAGGGCCAGCCACGCGGGAACGGCGCGCGAGCGGGCAAGCGCGCTTGCGGCCAGAAGATCGGCTTCTTCCCGCGTGAGTCCCAGACGGTCGCCGAAGGGCAATATCAAATCCACTGCTTCCGCATCGATCAAGAGCGAGTGCGCCCGGTGATTTTCCATCGCCCGCTCGATGACGGCTCGCGCGCGCTTGATTTCCACATCGGCGGCGGTGAGCCAGCGACCTACTTCGATGGTCAGAAAATCGTGCGCAAGCTCAAGCCACGCTTCTCCATCCTGTCGGCGTCGCCGGACGATGCGCGCGGCGATGAGTTCTTCGACTATTCGCTTCGCCGCCTCGCTTTCCTTATGGCCGCCGATGCGGGCCGCCATCTCCGAATCGCGCAGAACCGATCTGCTCCCTTCGGCTGAAATCAGAGTCGTCAGAATTTCCTTCGCAACCTGAAGATCAGAAGCGTTGAAGCGACGAAGCACGCGCTCAAGATATCCTGCTAGTATCTGCGACGCAGTGCCAAGCCGTTCATAAATCTCCAGCGTGAGCGCGCCTTCCGCCGTGCGCCAGTCATAGAGGTTGTCGCAGACGATCTGCAACTGAGGCGGATCGATCCCGTCTCGCTCAGTGAGGTCATCGAGCAATCGCTCGACAAGTTGCGGTTCTATGGGACAACCGGTTTTTGCGGCAGGCTCGGTGATAGCGCGGGCGGCCTGCTCGCGGCTCAATCGTTTGAGTCGATACTCGTGATGAAAAATTTCAGGCATAGCCGCCTTGAATCGGCTCATCTCCGCAAGCAGGTCTTCGCGCAACGCAAAGACCAGTCTGATGGGCAGAGATTCGTCTCCTGCAAGTCGCCCCGCTGTGAGAATGAAATGTTCCCGCGTTTCTTCGTCGAGCGAAGTGAAGAACTCTTCGAACTGATCGAGTAAGAAAATCACCATCCTTCCCTGCCCCGCCCGGTGAATCAGTTCTGAGAGATTCGACGTGGATTCGTTTTCTCTCGGCTCTACAACTTCAGAGCGCAAGCCCTCAGCTTGCCCGATGAGCGCGCTGGCCATTTGATGAAGCGGATCGGTGAAGCTGCGCAGAACGAAAACGAGATGGCCGCAGGATTTGAGGCGCGGCATCACTGCGGCTCTCAGGATGGAGCTTTTGCCCACGCCCGAACGACCGTGCAGGATGAAAGACCGGCGCGCGAGAATCTGCGAACATATCATCGCGGTTTCCTGCTCGCGCCCGAAGAAAAGCGCAGTGTCCGCTTCGGTGAAATAGTCCAGAAATTTATAAGGCCGCGCCGCATTCGCATCCCCCGCGGCGACGGTCTTTTCTTCAGCCACAATCAGATTGCCGATAAAAATGTAGCCGTGTTTGGGAACTGTTTTGATATAACGAGGATTCGCCGCGTCATCGCCAAGTTGTCGGCGTATGTCTTTTATGCATTGAGTGAGCGCGGCATCGGTGACGAACACTCCGTCCCATACTTCATCGAATATGCGCTGCTTTTCGACCAGCCGCCCGCTGCGGCTCACCAACAGCAACAGCACATCGAAGTATTTCGAGTTGAGCGCCAGCGGTCGCCCCTCGCGCCGCAGTTCGCGGTTTTCAACGTCGAGATAAAAATCATCGAAGCGATAACCCGCAGGGTGAATGTGCGCCTGAGCCATGGGCTTGATTCTCTCTCATCTCAGAGATTGCGTCCACACCCGTGTGGCGACTCCTTGATCAGGCGGCCCGCAGGAAGTACACTCCCTCTGTCACTATGTTTTTCCCCGGAGGGTTGCCGCATCAGCAACATTCCTGTCCGGTCGACGAGGATAAAAGATGGCGAAAGTAAAAGGGAGCAAGATCAGTTCGAAACTCGCCTTCGTGCGCGATGAGTATGGCGAAGCGATGGTCGCGGAAGTAGTCTCTTCGCTCGGCCCCGCAGATCAGGAATCTCTCCGGATGATCCTCGAAACCGGATGGTATCAGATCGAGCTCTACGAGCGAGTGATGAAGGCGATCTGCAAAACAGCCGCCGGTGGAGACGATTCAGTATACGCGCGAATAGGTCATCATTCAGCCGAGGAAGTGCTGACGACAACATACAGGATATTTCGCGGCAAGTCTCCCGTTGACTTACTCAACAAGATGGTGCCGATGCATTCGATGATGAATGATCCGGGAGCGATGGAAGTCCTAAGCGAGCGCGAAGGCCAATGCGCGATCAAAGTCCTCAAGCCGCGCTCGACCGAAACTATATGCCGCGTGGCGCATTCATTCTATGAGCGAGCGGTGCAGCTTTGCGGCGGCGCGAACGTCCGGGTTCGCGAAGTCAAATGCTCTGCGCGAGGGGCCGCCTTCTGTCAGTTCGATATCACCTGGGATAAACCTGAATAGAACATCTCACAACCTTCTCACCTGCGGCTCATTTTTCTCACTCTGTTTTCGATTATGTTGTTCTGCGGGTTGATAAACCGCACGAGGAGAGATCAATGTTCGAAAACGCTTATGCTGTCGAAGCCGCCGCCGCTGTCCATCACCGGTTGATTCCTATTCGCTCGACCGAGTGCCTTGAGTTCATAGACCTGACAGAAAAGATTGAAGAAATGGTTGACGAGTCGGGAGTGAAAAACGGGCTGGTCAACATTCAGACTTTGCACACGACGACCGCCATCATAATCAACGAAAGCGAGCCGCTGTTGATCGAAGATATGAAAGCGATGCTCGAAAGCCTCGCTCCGCGCGACGCCGGATATCGCCACGATGATTTTCAGATACGCACGGTCAACCTTGAGCCGGACGAACCCGAAAACGGGCATTCGCACTGCAAGGCTCTCTTCCTCAGAGCGTCGGAGACGATCAACATACTCGAAGGGAAACTCCTTCTCGGAAGGTGGCAGAGAATTTTTCTCATCGAGCTTGACCGCCCGCGCGCGAGAAGCGTGTCGGTGATGATAATGGGCCAGTGAATTCGACTGACCCATCAAGCAAGAACATCCGAAATGAGATATGCGGCTGAGTCGCTGAAAACTGAAAACTGAAAACTGAAAACTACTCACACCTCAGCGCAACTATCGGATCGATCTTTGCCGCTCGACGCGCAGGGATGTAGCTCGATAAGAAGGCAACCGCGACCAGCAGCAACGCGAAGGCGATCAATACCGGGTATTCAAGCGAGACTACGCCGAAAAGCAGATTTGCCATAACGCGGCTCAACCCGAAAGCCATCGGCACGCCTATGACCAGGCCGATGAGCGCCGTCTTTATTCCCTGACCCACGATAAGCCGCAGCACATCGCGCGATTGCGCCCCCAACGCGATTCGTATGCCTATCTCCTGTGTGCGCTGCGCTACCCCGTAAGACATCACGCCGTAAACGCCGACTGCCGACAGCACCAGAGCTATCGCGCCGAAGACCATCATCAACGCGGCGGCGAATCGAAACGGCGACATCTCATCGATGAAGAGTCGCGCCAGAGTTTTCATGTCATCCACCGGCTGATCTCTATCGAGTGAGTGAATCGCAGTGCGCGTCGCCGCCGCAAGACTGATCGGATCAGCCGTCGTTCTCAGCAGAAAAGTCATCTTCAGACGCGGCGATTGCAGGTAAGGCAGATACAATGCTGGTCGCATCTCCTTGTCGAACCATCCCTGTCGGACATCGCTGACTATCCCTACGACGGTCAGCCACTCGGTATCTCCGCTCGAACCCGCGCGCTTGATGCGTCGGCCCACAGGGTCTTCTTCGGGGAAGTAACGACGCGCCGTCATCTCGCTGATGATTGCGACCGGGGTCGTTTTCCGGTCGTCGCTTTCGTTGAAGTCGCGACCGGCTATGAGAGGAGCGCCGATGGTCGTGAAATAACCGGGGCTGATGACGAGAAGATCGGATGACTGCCTTTCGCCCGGGGTGAGAGGCGGGCGTCCTTCTATGATCAATTCGACGCTCGGATTCGGACTGTTGTTAAGGGGCGTGTTGGAGGCCGCGCTGATCTGTTGCACCTGGGGCATGGCTTTCATGCGCTCGATGGCTTGTTTGTAAAACTCAGAAATATTTTGCGGGTCTTTGTATTTCGATTCCGCGAGCGGCGTTTGCAGAGTCAATATGCTTTCCGGGTCAGCGCCCTCGAATATATTCAAAATGCGCCACGAGCCTTTGACCATCAATCCCGCCCCTGTGAGCAGAACGAGCGCGAGAGTCATTTCAAAGGCTACTAGAAAACTGCGCGCGCGAGTGCGCGAGCCTGCGCCCGATGATCTGCCGCCGTCTTTGAGAATTTCATTCAAATCCGACCTCGAAGCCTGAAGCGCAGGCGCAAGGCTGAACAAAAGCGTGGTCAAAATAGCGACGCTCATTGTGAATAAAAGCGCGCGACCATCGATCGTGATCTGTTTCCATCCCATCATGAATCTGGCGATGTCAGGCGGCAGGCTTGCCTTGATCAAATCGACCGACCACAAGGCCAGCATCAAACCAACGGTTCCGGCCATAATAGAGAGCAGCAAACCCTCGGTCATCAACTGTCGCATCACCCGCCATCGGCTCGCGCCGAGCGACGCGCGAATGGTCATCTCTTTATGGCGCGCTGTGGCGCGGGCAAACAAAAGATTGGCGACGTTGGCACAGGCTATGAGCAGCAGGAACCCGGCCATCCCTATCAGCACAGAGACGAGAGGCCGCGTGAAATCGCCTTGCAGGTCGGCAAGCGGAATGACCTGCGCGCTCAGATTGGTATTCGTTTGCGGATACTGCTGCTCTAATCTCCTGGCGACGGCGTCCATCTCTGCCTGAGCCTCGGCAAGTGTGACTTGGGGGTTGAGATGAGCCAGCACTTGCAGATTGCGCGCGTCGCGTTGATTCAACTGCGTGGGAGTGAGCGCGAGCGGCATCCATAGCTCGCTGCCGAAGGGGAAATCGAAATCCTTCTCCATTATGCCGACGATAGTAACGGCGCGATCGTTGAGCGTAAGGGTCGCGCCTAAAATGTTCGGGTCGGCGGCGAATCGTCGCTGCCAGAGTCCGTGGCCTATCACTGCGACCTGATCGCGTCCGGGCTGATCTTCATCCGCGAAAAGTGCGCGCCCGCGGACGGGGCTGATCTCCAGCGCGGAAAAAAAGTCGGCTGAGACGAAAGCCCCGCGCACCAGTTCAGGCTCGTTTGAGCCTGTGAGGGCAATATCTCTGATTCGATAAGCGGCGATGTTTTGAAACACTGAGTTCTGCTCGCGCCAGTCGTTGAAATCAGCCGCAGAGACGGCAGTCGCCTTGAGGCCCTGATTGGGCAACGTCTCGCGCAGGGCCACGAGTCGGTCGAGATTCTCGAACGGCAGAGGATTGAGCAGCAGCGCATTGGCGACGCTGAAGATCGCGCTGTTTGCTCCTATGCCTATTGCCAGCGTGATGACGGCAATCACGGTGAAGCCCGGTTTTCGGATCAACATTCGCGCGCCGTAGCGCATGTCCTGCCAAATGGTTTGCATAAATCTCTCCCTCATTCGCTTCGCTTTTTCCCGCTCGCCTCAGCTTCCACGCGAGCGAGCATCTGTTGAAGATCGGCTTTGGAAAAAAATCTTCCGGCCACGGCGACGCCCGCGATTCGTTCGGTCGCTCTGATATCGTCGAGCGGATTGGCATCGAGCAGCACGAGGTCAGCGATCTTACCCCGCTCGATAGTTCCGAGCGATTGCTCTATGCCCAAAAATTCAGCCGGTCGTCGCGTTGCGCTCACGATAGCTTCCATCGGGGTGAGGCCCGCCTGCTCGACGAGCAGTCGCAACTCGTCGTGCAGGCTGAAGCCCGGAAAGATCAGCAGCACCCCCGCGTCCGTTCCCGGCAACAGCGTGATGCCCGCGTGATGCATCTCTCGCAAATCGCGCGCTCGCTCTGAAAACAGCTTCGTCAAATCCATCCGCGCCTCTTTCTTCTCCAAGACCTGCTCGCGCCAGTCTTCGATCAGATAGCCGGACAAATATTTCCTGCGAATGTCCAACCTGCCCTGACGGTCTTCAGCTATGGCGGCGGCCTTGTCGTAAGGCGTGAGCAATGCTTCGCCGACGACGAGCGTTGGCGTCACCGCGATTTTAGCCGAAGCCATTTTGCGAAACAGATCGGCTCGCTGATCCGGCGAGCGACTGCTCAAGGGCGGGATGAACGAATGCTCGACGCTGCGTTGTCCGGCCTTGATGATCTCTTCGGGAGAAGCTGCCGCGTGTCCGACCAGCGCGAGGTTATGTTTTTGCGCGGCTGCGGCTATTGCGCGATAAGTTTCGAGCGACGCCACAGTGCGCACCTTTATGAAATCCGCGCCCATCGCTGACACGCGGGCGACGGCCGATTCAGCCGATTCCGCGTTCGGCACGCCCAGGCGAAAGCGGTCTACAGGCTCGACCGTGCCTTCGCGTTTCATGCGTTCGACGTTCGATGCGCTTTCGAGTATCGGCCCGGAGGTTTTGATGCGCGGCCCGAGGCGTTTGCCTTCGGCGATCTCTTTGCGCCAACGGAGCAATAATTCGTAATCGCCGCCCATATCGCGCACACTGGTCACGCCGTTGGCGATGAAAAGCGGCAGGGTGTTTTCGCCCGTCTTGGCCAGATGCGCGTGCATATCCCAAAGACCGGGTATGAGGAACTTACCCTGCGCATCGATCACCCGCGCGCCTTTCGGCAGGCTCACGCTTCCGTCCGCGCCAATCGAGGAGATGCGGCCATCGGCGATCACCACCGTCATATCAGGTTTGGGCTGCGCGCCTGTCGCATCGATGACGGTGACGCGGCGGATGACCAGCGCGACCGCTGGCGGATCAGCGCGCAGTGAGAGCGTGAGCAGGAAGAGAACGAGCAGCAGAAAAACCTTTCTCGTCGTTTTATTCTTCATGTCTTGCATACTCCTCGCTTTCTTTTCATGCGTTACGCTGTCAGGTACGATGAGTTCGCCGCTCGATCTTCATTCGCGCGCCATATCGCGCGTCATGCCAGAAGGTTTTGATAAAAGTCCTCCAGTTGTCGTTCAGCGCATTTCACGCAACACGCGCAACAGCTTTTCCAGCCGTGCGGATTTATCGTCATCCTTCGTCCAGATCGCCGAATCGGGCATCACGCCTTCGTATTCGTTGCTACCGTCTTTGCGATAGCGAATGCAGTCGGGCATCCACACGCGCAGTCTGCTGTTGGGCAACACCCACTTGATGCCGCCGTTGGTGTAGCCGCAGCCGACCCCGAGCGTGCGTTCGCCGAGAATTTGGGCGGCTCCGTTATCCTGCAACAGCGCCGCGAAGTATTCCGAAGCCGAGGCCGTTTTCCGATCCAGCAGCACGAACAACGGCCCGTTGAAAACACTCTCCTGATATTGGTAGTAGCTGGGATTGAATAGCGCGCTTTTCGCTTCGAGTCCAGCGAGCAAATGGCGCGGCGCATAATCGAACACGCCGCTTGAAAAGCTCGGCACAGTTTTGAGCGAAGAACAGTTCTTGCCGCCTGCGGGCGAAGTCCAAATGTCCGGCCTTTCGCACGGACTAGCGGTTCTTGCCTCGTGTAAAGCGGCGGCGATGCGTTCCTGCGCCTGAGTAAGCAGTTTCCGTTGTTCAGCGTTGACCTGATTTCGTTTCAAGTCAGATTCGATCAATTGCAATTGCAGTTCGAAGCGGGCGATATCGCGCGCGTGCCGAACGCTGCCTTGACGCGGCGATTTGAGCGGTTTGGCCGCCAGCAGCCGCGCCACCGAATCCGCCCATTCCGTGCCGCCGCCATTGCCTGCTATGTCTACAATCAACCCGGCAATTTGGCGGGCTTGCAGCGCCTTGACCTGAGCGGCCAGCGTTTCCGTGAGCCGGTTATGCACGAAGGCATAAAACCGCCATCGGCACGCGCCATCACAATCGGCTTTCAAGGTTCGCCGAAACTCTTCCCAACCTGTTTCGCAAACTTTCGGAAAGGCATCGGGCGAAAACAACGTGAGGCGCAGCAGTCCGAATCTCCTGCTGTTGTCGAGTTGTAAGATCGCCATCGCAAACACATCTTTGTCCGTGCTGACCATTTGAAAACCGGGTACTGCGTCAAAAGCGAGCGAAAAGCGATTCGACCGCTCCCGAAAGCCAAGCGATTTGCACACTTCCGCGCCCGAGGCGGAAAGGCTGAGTGCAGGATCAGGCTGGTTTTCGGTTGCCGGTTTGTCCACCTCGCCCAATTTCAAATGCAAATCGTCGAAGGCTTGCAGGAACCTTTTCAGTATCTCCTTGGCCTCGCCATCGCTCGTCGCACGTTCAAGAGATTGCCTTGTCTTGGCATCGAGCGCGACCAAATCCACGTTTTTGGCCTGCCGCGCCGAATCGAGATTGGCATATCCGCTCTCCAGAAACCGTTTGAGCGCCTGATAGTCTTCAAGCCATGCAGCTTTGGAAAATTCGACCGCGCCGCTTGCAGTCGGAAACCATACTGCGCTCGCGACAAGCCCGCTTAACAAGCACAACAATAACAACCGAAGTTTCAAGCTCATATACCTCTTCTCAAAATTTCTGATGCCGCTGGATTTTGTGGGCGCGGAGAAAAAATCTTCTCTGCGCCGACTCTGCGTCTCTGTGTCTCTGCGGTTCTTACCCTTCCCGCTGTTGAGCGGTTCGAAGATAGCCGAAGCGCCCACAGAATCCATCAAACTGTTAAGCCCTTTATTTGCGACACCGAATTTTGATACCCACAAAATCCGGTGGCATCAGCAAAATTTGATCCTGCCTATTCGCATCTGAGCGCGATCTGCGGATCGACTTTCATCGCCCTTCGCGCAGGCATCCAGCAGGCCAGAAACGCGACTGCCGAGAGCAGCACGGCGACAAAAGAGAATGTAAACGCATCGACCGCACTCACGCCGTAAAGCAGGCTCGACAGCAATCGCGTTCCGACAAACGCTATGGCCAGACCCAGGGTCAGACCAATCACAGTCAGCATCAATCCCTGACCTACTATGAGTTTGAAAACGTCCTTCGCGCCTGCGCCCAGAGCCATGCGGATTCCTATCTCGCGCGTTCGCTGGCTGACGGCGTAACTCATCACGCCGAATATGCCAATGGCTGCCAGAATCAACGCCAGCAGGCCGAAGCCGCCAAGCAGCGAGGCCGCCACGCGAGCAGGAAACAGAGACAAATCCAGATGCTCGACCATCGTTTTGACATCGTAAACCGGCAGGTTCGCATCGAGTCGCTGAATCTCGCGGCGAATCCCTGCGATCACACTTTGAGGATCGCTTGATGTGCGAACGACCAGCGTGAGCGAGCGTGATCCGGATTGTTTCAGCGCCGTGTAAACGAAGGACTGCGGGTCTTCGCCGAGGCTGAAATATTTGCCGTCCTGCACGACGCCCACGACTTCCATCCACGGCCCCTCCGGCCCCTCGAAGCTGAACCGTTTGCCGATTACCGCTTCGCCCTGCCAGAAACGGCGCGCGAAAGCCTGATTGATGACAGCCACGCGCGGTTTCGTCTCATCGTCCGCTTCGGTGAAAACGCGGCCTTCGATGAGGCGAACGCCCAGCGCCTCGAAGAATCCGACGCCCGCAGAACTGTACATAGCCAGCGGCACGTTCGCGCCGCGACGCTGCTCGCGGCCTTCGACGTAGATGCTGTTGTTCGACAGGTTTAAACTGAGCGGGACGTAATTCGACACTCCTGCCTGTTCGACTCCGGGCATCGCGCGCACGCGGTCAAGCAGTTGACGCTGAAACTCACGCGAGCGGGCGCGATCATACCCCTGCAAGCCGAGATCGAACGACATCTCAACTGCGTTTTGAGGAATGAAACCGGGATCGAGCAGTTGCGCGCGCTGCAAGCCACGCAATACAAGCCCTGCGCACACGAGCAACACCAGCGAAAGAGTGACCTGTAAAACCACCAGCGAACTGCGCAGCCACGAACGACGATAGCCGCCTATCGAGGTCTCGTCTTTCAGCGCGGGAACGAGATCAGGCTTTGTCGCCTGCATCGCGGGCAATAGTCCGAACACGATTCCGGTCAGTAACGAAACTATCGCCGTGAAAAGAAACACGCGCCCGTCGATATGCAACTCGGTCGAAAGCGGTATGTCGAGAGGAGGGCGGAGAGATGTCACCGTGTCGACGAGCCAGAAAGCCAGCAGCAACCCGCACGCGCCGCCTGTCACTCCGAGCAGCGCGCTTTCCGTGAGCAGTTGTCGAACGAGACGCACGCGACTTGCGCCTATCGCCAGACGAATCGCAATTTCCTTGCGGCGCTCGGTTGCGCGCGCAAGCAATAGGTTGGCCAGATTGGTGCAGGCAAGCAGCAGCACCAGCCCGACCACTATCATCATCACCATCGCGAAGTTCGTCACATTGCCGCGCATGAAATTGCCGAAAAGGCCGGGAGGCGAAAGCGCGATGGTCTTGCCTTCGTTCTCGTTTGGGTGTTCGGCTGCAAGCTGCGCGGCGATGGCCTTGAGTTGGCTCTCGGCCTGATCGGAACTGACATCGGGTTTCAATCGTCCCATCACGAAAATGTTTTCCGTGTCGCGCAATTCCAACCAGTCGCTGCCCGGTTGTATCTCGCTCAGCATCATCACGGGGAACCACATTTCCGGCGTGTAAGCGATTTCAGTTCCTTTGAAATCGGGCGGCGCAATCCCTATGATCGTGAAGTTGCGCCCGTTGACTATCACATCTCTGCCGATGATTTTCGGATCGGCGGCGAACCGTTTCTGCCAGCAGTGCCAGGTGATGACCGCCACAGGATGCGCGCCCGGTCTTTTGTCGTCATCCTCGTTGAAAAGGCGGCCAAGTACAGGCTCGATGCCCAAAACCTCGAAGTAATTGCCCGTGACCAAGTAGCCCCAAAGTCGCTCGTTCGTTCCATCGTGGCTCAGACTGACAGGCGCAATCCGATAAGCGATCAATCCCGAAAGCGCATCGTTGCGGTCGCGGAAGTCTCGATAATTCGGATAAGAACTGGTGGGAAAAATTCTGTCGCCTTTTTCCGAAACGACGTTGAGGAAAACCAGTCGCTCCGGCTCTGCGACCGGCAACGGGCGCAATAGAGCAGTGTTGACCAGGCTGAATATGGCAGTGTTTGCGCCAATGCCAAGCGCGAGTGTGATGACTGCGATCAGAGTGAAGCCCGGTTTTTTCAGTAGCATTCGCGCGCCGTAGCGCAGGTCTTGCCAGATTGTTTGCATCACGCACCTTCCTGAGATCGTTCGAGTGGTAGCGAGCGGGTCGAAGCGATTGCTTCCAACCAAACGCCGTGCCAGCGGCTATCCACACATCAAATGCAAGCGTTCAGACCGAATGGATGAACGAATCCGTGAAGGCAGATGTTCACTCATGGGAAAGCCTGTCCCAAAGGCGGACAGGTTTGAAGTGAGTTTGCGGATTTGTCGATGCGCGTCGAGCAGGCAACGCGGAGTCTCTGTCATCCCCTGTGCGAGCCAACCCAATCGTCATAATCGCGGATGAACTGAGGGTCGCGCTTTCTCAGTTTTTCATAATCGATTCGCTTGCTCCTCGTCATCAGTTTATAAGCCAAAGGCAAAGCATCCATGTGCATGTCATCCGCGGCGTTCTCGAACATCACCAGAGATGAAAAGGCCGCTTCCTGAATCGAATCGACTATGGGCTTTCGCACTCTTTCAAATTCGGCAAGCGCCGACTGAACATCCCGGTGAGACCTGAAGCAATCGGCGAGAGCTATCGAGTCTTCGAGCGCGAGTTTCGTCCCCGACCCGATGGAAAAATGCGCCGTGTGAAGCGCATCGCCCAAAAGCACAACATTGTTGTGATGCCAGCGCGCATTTTTCACAAGCGGAAAGTTGAGCCAGCGGACGAAATTATTCGACAGCAGCGGCGCTCCATCCAGGTCTTTTTTGAAAACCTCTGCCAGATACTCGCACGTCTCCTGATCCGATTTCCGATCCAGTTCCGCCCCCCTCCACACCTCCTCGCCGCATTCGACTATGAAAGTGCTATTGGTCTTGTTGAACTTGTAAGAGTGCGCGATGAAAAGCCCCGCGTCAGAGGGACGAAAAATCAGCGTGAGTCCATGAAAAAGATGATGAGTGCCGAGCCAGATATATTTGTTTTTGCGCAGATCGACCGAGGGCTGGAAGAAATCCTCATAAGCCCGCCTCACAAGGCTGTTGGCTCCGTCCGCGCCCACGAGCAAATCGCAATCGGCGACCGCTTCTATATCCGCGACGTTCGAATAAAACCTCAGATCGACCTGAAGCTCGCGGCATCGTTTATGAAGGATGTTCAGGAAGGCGAGTCGAGCTATGCCTGAAAATCTGTTGCCGCGAATGGTGACTTTCTCATCCCGATGAATCACATCGACGTTGTCCCAGACTTCGGCGGTCGTGATTATGTCGTTGAAGGATTCGAAGTCGTTGTCTTTGAGATAAGAGAAAGTCTGATCCGAAAAGACTATGCCCCAGCCGAAAGTATCATTCGGCCCGTCGCGCTCCATTATGATGATTTCGTGAGCGGGATCGAGTTTCTTCATCAGTATGGCGAAGTACAACCCGGCAGGCCCGCCTCCGACGATGTTTATTTTCATGTTTGTCCGTTGTCCGTTGTCATTTGTCCGTTGTTCGATTGCTGAAGCCAGATTGTGACTTCAATCGAACCTGATGAGATATTACAACGGGCAACGGACAACGAACGATTTTTCATGGTAAAAGCGCGAACGCATTGACCGCCGCGCCGGTCGCTCCTCTGATGCGAGGAGGATTGAGAACCAAAACGAACTCATAAATTTTTTCTTCCGCGAGAATGCGGGCGAGTTCTTCGAGGTTGAGGTTTTCGACGATGTAGATTCCGTTATCGGCTATCAGAATTCTGTGCGCGGGAAAAACCGTTCCCTGCTGAGGCACTACCTCGAAGCTCATCTGATCGTCGCCGACGAGAAATACTTTTTTCGACGCAAGCCATCGGGCCGCGCTCTCTCCGGGGCCGGGTCTAAGGCCCATGTATTTTGCGCGGTCTGCTTCAAAAAACTTTCCATAGCCGGTTCGAATCAGGATGGAATCGCCCTGACGGATTTCAACGCCCTGGGATTTCGCCGTCGCTTCGAGGTCTGCGGCTGTTATCTCCTGACCTGCGGCTAGAGATTCAACGCCCTTCGCTCGCGCCACATCGAGCAGCACCGCTCGATTGACCAGTTTATCTTTCGGATAATTTTCTATCCCCAAAGCGAGCAACCCGCTTGCTCCTTCACTCGACTCAGCGTCCATGCCGCCGAAAAATTTTTGATTATCCGAGATGTGACCCAAAGCGTCGATGGTCGGCGCTCCGTGCTGACCGCTGAAGAACATCATATCGGCGGCAAAAGCTATCCCGCCCGGTATCGCTCCTTTGGTCTGCCGGTGAGAAGTGTGCAATCCGAGCGAGTAGGGAGGATTCAGACCGAGCAGCGGCGAGTTGCGATCCCAGGTGAAATTAAGCTCGATGATCCTCGCCTTGCGCACGGAATCGATGAAGCTCTGATTTTTCTTCGCATCCCTCGCCTGCCCCGCGATGGCGACGGCGACAGCGATGAGCAAAATCAGCCCTGAAAATATTCGCGATCTGTTCATGGTTTTCATGCTCCAGGATGTCAGGCGTTGGATATTAGTCCTGAACCTGTCTGCTCACCAACATCTAACATCTGATATCTAACATCTACTTCAAGACCAGCCATAGCCGCCGGACGGCTGATACGGCTGATCGAAAGCCTGTCTGATTTCAGGCTTGTTCAACACGATCAGCGCCCAAATGCCCATCGGTATGCCGACGAGAAAACAACAGGAAGTGCATGGTATGAGAGCCAGCACAGCCGCCGCTCTCGACAGCTTGTAGCCGGTGAGTTTCAACATCCGCGAAGCGCCGTAGATGATGACCGGCGCAAGTACCAAAGATAGAAACGCCACGACGAGCGCGGCTATATATCCCATGCGATAACCAGCCCTATAGGCTTCGTCTATGTAGTAGGGCGGCCCCGTCCCATACATTGACTGCCTGGAGGCCATCAAAAGTTGCGCCAATCCGCTCAACCCGCTCATCACGCCCGCAACGATCAGACCCGTCGCAGGGCCATACACTCTGTCTTTGACTTGAGGATACATAGGTACCTCTTCCGTAATAGTCTATAGAGTCTGGAGAGTCCAGAGAGTCGGGAGAGTCCGAACTCTCGATTGTTTTTCATACTTTTCGCGCGTGAACAGGCTGGCCGACGGTTCTACCGGGCGACCCCCTCAATCGAGCCGCACTCCGCGAGTCTCTCTCGCGAATAAGAGCGTAAAAATTCCGAGTATATAAACGAGGCTCACCGCGCTGGCCGCTTTCGCCGTCGATCCGAGCATCCCGACAAGCTGTCCGGTTACGAGCACTCCTGCGGCGGTGAAAATTCTGCCGAAGTTGTAGGCAAAGCCTACGCCTGTCGTGCGAATGTGAGTCGGGAAAAGTTCGGGCAGATAGATCGGAAATCCGCTGGTGATGCCGAGCGTGAAAAATCCCACGACAGGCAAAAGCAGGAATATCTGCGTGACGGAATCGGTGAGCAGAAACGTAGCCGGAAATATAATCACTCCGCCGAGGAAATAAAAAAGAAAGGTCGGGCGTCTGCCGAATCTGTCAGCCAGAGGGCCGAACAAAAGATAGCCGAACAGCGAGCCGCCATTGAGGAGCATTATTCCATAGCTTGCCTGCGCGTTTTCATCCGCAAGCGTCGCGCCCTCGGCTCGCGCCGCTTCACTGATGGCGGGCGGTATCCACATCGTCGCGCCCCACAAGGCAAGCAGCACAGTGAAAGCGAGCATGGAAGCAGTGATGGTATCGCGGCGATGTTTTTCATTGAACAACTGTTTGAGCGTGAAGGTTTGAAATTCCGTTTGCGCGCTCTTGTGATCGCTCTCGGCGCGAGCCAGTCTTCGGCGGTCGCGCACTTCGATCCAGGACTCAGGCTCTTTTACTATCGTGCGAATGATGAGAACGAAAAGGGCGGGCGCGGCCCCGACTATGAAGACGTATCGCCACGAATAAACGCCTACGGTGAGATTTATAAGCGCGGCGAAGAAGTATCCGAACGCGGCGGCTGATTGCAGAATGGCTCCGGCTCTGGCTCTGAGGCGGTCGGGCCACACTTCGGCGACGAGCGCGGCTCCTGCGGCCCATTCTCCACCAAGCCCCAAACCAGTGATGAATCGAAACGCGGCCAACTGCCACCAGGTATCGGCGGCGGCTGAAAGCCCCGTGAAGAGTGAGTAAATCAGTATGGTGATGACGAGCGCCTTCGTGCGGCCTATGTAATCGGCGACCACGCCGAAGACGATTCCTCCGATGGCCCAGCCTATGAGCGTGACTGAAAAAACGATGCTGCTGTAACTGGCTGCCGCGCTCTGTCCCACGAGTTCCGTCATCGCGGGTCTTTGCACCATCGAATAGAGCGTGCCGTCCATCGAATCGAAAACCCATCCGAGCCATGCCACGAGAAGCACGAGCCATTGATAGCGGCTGACTTCCTTCAACCATGATGAAGATCGAACCGGTGAGGTAGCGGCGTTCACTGCGAGGTCGCGCTCATTTTGATCGGTGCTTTTCATGAAACGTGATAGCCAGTGGCGCGATTATATGTAGCCTGAGCCGCAAGGTCAAACTCTTCAATGGCTGACCTCTTCTTAATTCATCATCGGGTTGTTGCTATCATTGATTCGACTCAATTCGAGGTAAGAAAGAGATGGCCAAAACTGATTATCCCGTCACGCCTGCCATACGCGCGCTGCGCGAAAAGAATATCGCGTTCACATCTCACCTCTACGACTACAAAGAGCATGGAGGCACGCGGCATTCTGCGCTCTCGCTCGGCGTAGATGAACACGCGGTAATAAAAACCATCGTGATGGAAACCGACCGCCGCGACCCGCTCATCGTGCTGATGCACGGAGACTGCGCGATTTCCGCCAAAGAGCTTGCCCGACAGATGGGAGTAAAAGCCATATCGCCTTGCGATCCGGCGGTGGCGCAAAAGCACACCGGATATATGGTCGGCGGGACATCTCCTTTCGGCACGAGAAAGCCTCTGCCTGTGTACGCCGAAAAGACCATCTTCGATCTTGCGACGATTTACATCAATGGAGGCAAGCGAGGCTTTCTCGTCTCAATCGCGGCAGAGGATTTGAAAAAAGTTTTATCGATAACCGAGGTCGAAGCGGCTATCCGTCAGGTTTGAGTTTGATCGCCGAATTCGTTATCTTACGGTTTACGAACGGGAGAACATTTCGACAGTATCATGAATTATGAGTGAAATAATAAAAGAGTCCGAGGAACCTTCTTTGCGTCGGCGCGATCTTGCCCCCGATCCTTTCCTACAGTTCGGAAAGTGGTACGAGGAAGCCGTCAACTGCGTGCCGAAACTTCCGAACGCGATGACGCTTGCGACTGCGACACGCGACGGCAGGGTGTCAGCGCGCATGGTGCTGCTCAAGGATTTCGACCACAGCGGCTTCGTTTTTTACACAAACTACGAAAGCCGCAAGTGTCGCGAGTTGGAAGAAAACCCTTTTGCCTCGCTCGTCTTCTACTGGGCTGAACTTGATCGACAGATTCGCATCGCGGGGCGAGTCCACCGCGTCACACGCGAAGAATCCGGTGATTACTTCACAACTCGCCCGCGCGAAAGCCAGATAGCCGCGTGGGCCAGTGAGCAGAGCGCGGTGATAGAGAGTCGCGACGCGCTGGAAAAAAAATTCGGCGAGCTTGCGGCGCGTTATGAAGGCCGTGAAGTTCCGCTGCCGCCGTTCTGGGGCGGGTACAGGCTTGACGCGGAAGAGATCGAATTCTGGCAGAACCGACCGGGAAGATTGCACGACCGTTTTCGCTACCAACGACAAAGTGATGGCGCGTGGCTTATCGAAAGGCTCTCTCCATGAATGAAATGGAGTATGTTCTCATTTCTCTGCATATCCCGAAAACGGCGGGGACGAGTTTCAGCGAATTCCTGATGGCTCACTTCACTGACAAACTCCTTATGGATTACAAGCACCTGCCGGAACACATATCGCTCTTCAGGATTCGCGCTGTCACAGGCTATCACTGCATCATCAATGCCTTTCGCAATTACTCCAATATCAAGTGTATTCATGGCCATTTTCTGGCCGCGAAGTATCTGTCAGTCAGGCGAGCGAAATTCATCACCTGGATGCGCAACCCTGTTGAAAGACTGGCTTCACATTATCATTACTGGAAGCGCACCTGTACGCCCGAATCACTGCCTTTGCATAGAAGAGTTGTTGAGGAAAACTGGTCGTTTGAGAGGTTCTGCCTGGGGCCGGAGGTAAGAAATCTCTATTCTCGGTTTCTCTGGCGGTTCCCTTTGAATCGATTTGACTTTATCGGCATCACAGAGCATTTCGAAGAAGATTTCCTGTACTTCACTAATCGGTTCTTCGGCATCGCGCCACCGATACCGAGGAGCAATATCAACCTGGATAAGAAAGGAATTTATGTCGATAATCCGGGTCTGAGATCGAAGATCGAAGCTTATCACGCGCAGGACATGGATTTGTATCGAAGGGCCGTGGCGAACCGGTCACATCGACAAAATTGAATTCAGCGCGCATCGGACACAGAGCATAGAGACAGGCTTATGAAACAATACCTCGACCTGATAAATCACGTTCTGGAAAAAGGCGTGCGCAAGCGTGACCGCACAGGCACCGGCACACTTTCCGTTTTCGGCTATCAGATGCGCTTCGATCTCGGCGAAGGTTTCCCGCTGCTCACCACGAAAAAACTTCATCTCAAATCGATCATTTACGAATTGCTTTGGTTTCTGCGAGGAGAGACGAACGTAAAATACCTTCAGGATAAAGGCGTAAGGATATGGAATGAATGGTCTGACGAAGCGGGCGAGCTTGGGCCAATCTATGGCGCGCAGTGGCGATCGTGGCAGGCGGCTGACGGTCGCTCAATCGATCAGATCGCGCAGGTTGTAGAGCAGATCAAAACCAATCCCGATTCGAGACGTTTGATCGTAAGCGCGTGGAACGTAGGCGAGCTTGATCGAATGGCTCTCGCTCCCTGTCATCTTCTGTTTCAGTTCTATGTCGCAGAGGGCAAACTGTCGTGTCAGCTTTATCAGCGGTCGGCGGATATTTTTCTCGGCGTGCCGTTCAACATCGCGTCTTACGCTTTATTGACGATGATGATAGCTGAGGTGTGCGACCTTCAACCGGGAGATTTCGTTCACACGCTGGGCGACACGCATCTTTATTTGAATCACATCGAGCAGGCCCGATTGCAACTCACCCGCGAGCCGAAAAAACTTCCCCGCATGAAGATAAAGCGACGGGTCGAGTCTTTATGCGAATTCGAGTACGAGGATTTCGAGCTTATCGGTTACGAGGCTCATCCTCACATACGGGCAGAGGTGGCGGTTTGATGATTTCGATCATAGTGGCTATGGACGAACGCGGCGCGATAGGCGCGGGCGGCAGATTGCCGTGGCGATTGTCGGCTGATCTGAAAAGATTTCGCGAACTCACGTGGGGCCATCACATCATCATGGGGAGAAAAACTTTCGAGTCAATCGGCAAGCCTCTGCCCGGACGCGAGACCGTCATCATTACCCGTGATCGAAGCTTCGAGGCCGAAGGCTGCACGATTGCGCACTCGCTCGACGAGGCTCTTTCGATTGCGCGCGAGCGAGGCGAGAAGGAAGCGTTCGTATGCGGAGGGGCGCAGATTTATGAGCAGGCAACGGGGCTTGCGGATCGAATGTACCTGACAGCGGTTCAGACGAAAGTCGAAGCCGATACTTTTTTCCCCGCGTGGAATCGAAGCGAGTGGACGGAAGAAGAGTCAATCGATCATCAGGCTGATGAAAAAAATCAGTACGGCTTTTCATTCAGGCGGCTGCAACGGCGTTGATCGCAAGGCTGGCCCTCAACGATATATGATCTGGAGCAAAGAAATCGAATGCGCCTCGATGGACGAGTTGCGCAGCCTTCAGGATAAAAGATTTCGGGAGATGCTCGCGCGAGTGAGCCGCACTGAATTTTTCAAACAGTCAGCGACGAGCGGCATCAATCCCAGTACGGCGACTCTCGACGACCTGCCGCGTTTGTTTTTCACTTTCAAAAAAGACCTGCGCGGTTATTACCCTTTCGGCCTGATAGCGTGCGACAGGACAGAGTTGATGGAAGTTCATTCTTCATCGGGGACGACCGGCAAACCGACGGTAGTCGGCTACACGCGGGGAGATATGAAAGTGTGGAAAACCGCGATGGCTCGCGCGATGACCGCAGCCTCGGTCACGCATCAAGACACGGTGCAGAATGCTTATGGATATGGACTCTTCACCGGGGGGCTGGGATTTCATTACGGATGCGAAGAGATCGGCGCGACTGTCATTCCTGTGAGCGGCGGCAGGACGGATTTTCAACTCATGATCGCCGAAGACCTCGGCAGCACCGTGTTATGCTGCACGCCATCGTTTGCGCTTTATCTGGCGAGCGAAGCCGAACAGATGGATCGCTCTTTGAAGAAGACTCGATTGCGCGTCGGCATGTTCGGAGCCGAGCCGTGGTCTGAAGATATGCGCGCGCTGATCGAGATGAAGTCGGGCATCAAAGCATTCGATATGTATGGGCTGAGCGAAATCATCGGCCCCGGAGTCGCATTCGAATGCGCAGAGAGACAGGGCCTGCACATCAATGAAGATATGTTCTTCCCCGAAGTACTCGACCCCGAAAGCGGCGAGCCTGTCCGCGATGGCGAGATGGGAGAGTTGACCATCACATCAATTGCGCGCGAGGCTATGCCGCTCGTGCGTTATCGCACGGGCGACAGAGTTTCGATGTCTTCCCGGCCCTGCGCCTGCGGAAGGACGCTCAGAAGAATGAGCCGCGTCGTAGGCCGCACGGACGATATGCTGATCGTAGCCGGAGTGAATTTTTATCCATCTCAGGTCGAGAGCCTACTGCTCCGTGTGGCCGGAACCAACGGGCAATATCAAATCCGGCTGTGGACTGAAAACGCGCGAGACCACATCGAAGTGCAGACGGAGGCAGAGACAGATATCTACTCTGACGCGGATGCGCGCGAGCGGTTGGCCGAACAACTGGCCGCAAGCCTGCGCGACAACATCGCCATTCGCATGGGCGTAAAAATAGTCGAGCCGGGTAGTATCGAGCGCCCAACCGGAAAATCGATTCGCGTCCTGGACAGGAGGGAAAAGAAATGAGCGAAAAAATAATGAAGGGCCGGACGTTCAGGATAAAAATCGAGGGTCCGATTGCCGAAATCATCATGACCCGCCCCCAGGTTTTGAACGCGGCCAACTGGGACTGGATGAACGATCTTCACGAGGCTTTGGATGAAGTCGAGGCGATGAATGATCTTCGCGCCGTAATAATATCGGGCGAAGGGCGATCCTTCAGCACGGGGATCGATTTGAAATCGCTCGCTTTGGGCGAGATCAGCGCCAACTGGTTCCGCAGTTGGGAGCAGGCTATGCACAGAATCGAAATGCTCCATCCCATCACTATCGCCCGGATGCAGGGCTATGCCATCGGGGGCGGCCTTCAGGTGGCGCTCGCCTGCGATTTGAGAGTGGCCTCGGAAGACGCTCAGATGGGGCTTCCGGCAGTTTTAGAAGCGTTGATACCGGGGCTTGGGACTCACCGCCTTCCGCGTTTCATAGGAGCAGGTCGGGCGCGCAGAATGATACTGACGGGCGAACTCATATCAGCGAAAGAAGCGATGGCGATAGGACTGGTCGACTGGGTCTTTCCCACGGAAGAAATCGTGCAGATGACCAAAGATGTTATCGAGAAACTCTCCGCCGGGTCTAAGGCGGCGCAATACTTTTCCAAGATGCTCATCAACACCGCGTTCGACGAAGACGTGGAAGCCGCGTGTGAGATATATCTCGACTATCAGACGAAAGCCATCGCTGCGCCTGAACACAAAACGGCTATGGAAAATTACCGCAGACTCAAAGGCATTGGTTGAAGGATCACTCGAATCAAAGGGGCCAAGCGGGCATTATCAGGAAGAAAACGGATTAAAGCGTGGACAGATGTTTGTTTGAAAAGACGCTCATGGCGCGCGAGGCGAGCGCGGCTTTGCGCGGCATCGCCATCGGATTGCCGGGATAGTACATCCACCGGAGGAAAGGTAGGGCTGAACGGTCGGCGAGTTGGAGTCTCCAGGTTACACCTGCTTTAACGAAACTGGTACTTTTATCTCGGCGAATGATCAGATGTTCTTTTTTTCGCGCTTCGTACATAGAAGGACAAAAGCCGATAGCTTCCAACTTCTCCTTCAGGCCGGATATAAAACCTCGGCTCCCCGAACAAATGTAGGCGTTGACTTTTGGATATTGATAAGACCTGCCGTTCTTCACCTTTCGATAAGTAGTAACCGTCAGAGAGCCGTCTCCATCAAATACTCCTCGAACGCAATCTGCAAGATATTTGTCAGGCACTTCTGTGGGAAATTCCACAGTGAGAGATTTTCTCTCGTGGCATCCCCAGGCGAGCAGCCAATGGGCCAAATCCTGATTGGCAATCTCGATCCTTCTGACCTCCTGCCCTTTTCGTTTCCAGATTGGGCGATTGGGAGAAATCGTGTCTCTTATCATCTCCAACCAATCTTCATCCGCTGATGAAATCCCAGCCCGATAGAGTCCGCGTTTGTTGCCCGATATTTTCTCAATGTTCCCGTCTGTCAGAAACACACCGAGAAGATAGAAAGACAAAGCATCCTCGCGGAGAAACGCCTCGACATTGACGGGATATTTTACATGATTGGATTGAGGTGCAGCCATGGTTGAGGCACATCACACACTCAGCCGTTGATGGTCAAAAAGAAAGGCCACCGCTAAGTGGCCTGTTTTCAATAGATTGCGGGGGTAGGATTTGAACCTACGACCTTTGGGTTATGCTTACCACTACAGATTTCACTGCCTGAACGAGTCAGTTTGTGGTCTGGACTTTCTCTTCACCCTCGGCCAAACCGTTAGGGTGCCTCCTATAAAGTCTCTACACCTTCTTTGAAGGAATCCTTCAAAGCTTGGCTCGGGATTACCCCGCCAGCGGCTTCCCCGAATTTAAGAGGTTATCACGTGCGAGTTTCTTCGCGCGCAGCCCATTGCAAGATCAATCATCAAGCGATCCTGTAGGCGGAAAACATCGCTTCAGCTTAGTGTCCAAGTTGACCTTGCGGATTGAGCCCAACGAGCTACCAGACTGCTCCACCCCGCGTCAAAATTAAAAGATCAAAACGAACGAGCAGTATAGTTCCTCTTCTGAAGCCATGTCAACAGCCTCGCAGAAAAACCTGCAAGGGCCGGACTTGTTCCGCCCTTGCAGGAATCGCTCACGCTGGCGAGTTTTCGTAGTCGTAGAGCATGGGCGGCTCTTTGCCCAACAGTCTGAAGTATGTGTAAATCTGGCCGCGATGATGCCAGTGTTCGTCGTAGACGAACAGGAAGAACTGCCATGCAGGAAAAGTTCCGTAAGGCGCTTCAACCATCCGCGCAAGCTCTTCGTCTGTCATTGCAGCCAATGCTTCGTTTGCCATCTTGTGACACTCGCGGGCGTACTGCTGCGCGTCGGCTACGGTACGAATGCGTGAGACGACCGCTTTGCCTGCTTCAGTTTCAGGGATAGCCGGATTTTCCGTCTCCGCCGAAAGTTTTCCGACCTTCAGGCCTTCGGCGAGAGATTTTTCCATACTGTAGACGTGAGATATCAATTCGCGCAGAGATCGCATCCCCTCGCGCGGGCGAAAATCGAGGTCTTCATCCTCCAGAGTGCCGATAGCCCTAAGCGTCACTCCGTGAACCATATCGAAATACTGCCTCTGTCCAAGTAACTGTTCCTTGTTCATGCTTCCTCCTTCGAAAAGTCGGGAGTCAGTCGAATGCGGAGTGCGGAATTCGGAGCAGATCAATTCCGAATTCCGCACTCCGCATTCCGCACTCGGCCCGCCGACCACCGCTTTGAATTCGCTTTCAGCAACCGGGGTACGCGAGACAGTCTACCCGATCCGTGTGACAACACTATGTCAGCATCTCTCCGAGTTATTTTCGATCATGCGTCGGGCTTCTTCGACGATCATCCTTCTGAGGCTCTCAGGTTCAAGCACGCAAACCCGCCCGCCCCAACTCATCAGCCAGTTGATCGCTTCATCCTCTCTTCGGATTTTCATCGTCACAAGCAATCCTGCCGGAATGTCTTCCATCGCGGCGACATAATAGGAAGGAGATTCGCGAACCCATCGCGCTGCATCTTTGTCGAACAACGCGCGGACTGTGACGGGGCGCGAGTCTTCCTCGTGACGTTCCATTTTGAAATTCGCGGGCCGCTCGAATTTTTCATCCATCACTTCAAGTTCGCTCATTCGGTCGAGGCGAAAATTTCGCGTGCCGCGACGAAGATGACAATGAGCGATCACGTACCAGACCCCATAGTAATGAACCATCGCTAAGGGGTCGGCCTCGCGAATATTTTTTTGCGCGCTTCCCTTTTGAGGAAACCGCGTGTGATAGAGAAATCGAATGCGCCGCCGAGAGATGATCGCGCGGCGCAAAGCGGCAAGAGTTTCGTCTTTCGATTCACGCGCTTCATAATCGCCCGCGATGAATCGAATGCTTCCTTGAAACTCCCGCACCTCATCGCGAGATTTATCCGACAGCACAGCGTCAATTTTGCGGCTGGCCGATTGCGCCGCCTGCGCGTATTCGGAATCGAAATTCTGCGCGACGAAATCCGCGCCTAAAGCCAGCATCGTGGCTTCCGAAGATGTGAAGCTCAGGGGCGGAAGAAAATAACCGGCAGTGATCGAATAGCCCTGACCGGGAAGCGATACGACGGGGACGCCCGACTGAGCGAGCGCCTGAATGTCGCGATAGATCGTCCTTCGGCTCGTCTCGAACATCGCGGCCAGGTCCTCCGCCCTGATCGTCTTCCTGCTTTGCAACTCAAGCACGATTGCAAACAATCGCTCAGTGCGATTCATCCGCTCACCTCGAAAATAAAAATGGGAGAGCCTCCCGGAGACTCTCCCGAAAAGATTAACGGTTTTCGCTCGCGTCAGAAATTGAATCTGACCCCGAACTGCAACTGGCGCGCTGCCGCTGACGAGGTGAACCCCAGAGGCCGCGTCGGAGCCAGCGCCTTGACGCCTCGCGCGTCGATGGGAAAGAGCGGCGGGTCTGTGGTTCCGTACAATGTGCCGACGATATTGTTTATGCCGTTGTAATTCGTCCGGTTGAACACATTGAACGCCTCGAATGTAAATTCGAAGAAGCGAGTCTCTCCCAGATTGAACTTTCTGGCCAGTCGTATATCGACGCTGTAGAAGTCTTCCCCGCGACCGGTGTTTCGGCCCGCTTTTGCCGGACGATCCGATTGCGAGCGCCCGTCGGCATTGGCGTCAAACCCCAACAGCAGATTGAAAGGCCGCCCGCTTCCCGCTATGGCTATGGGCGAGAAGACCCAATGGCCGAAAATATGATCGACTATGGAATCGCCCTTCCACGGGCTTTCAAACACGCCGCTTACCACAAGCCGGTGGCGCTGATCGAAAGCCGACAGCGCGCGGTCTGCGCGAAAGTCGAGCGGGTTTTGCGCCGAGAAGTCGCTGTTGAAATCCGTCACCTCATCGATTGATTTCGAGAAGGTGTAATTGGTGTTGATCGCAACGCCGTGCGAGAACCGCTTCGTCAGTTGAACCGTTCCGGCGTGATAGAACGAACTGGCCGTCGATTCGTAACGGTTATCCTGAAGTATGAACGGATTTCGGAAATCTGATGTCAGTCCGGCAGCCGCCTGAGCCGCAGTCGGGAAGCGTATGAAGCTCGCCGTTTGCGAAAACGGATTGACCGGGCCTGTCTGCTTGAACTGATTCACATCCCGGTTGCGCGGAATGTGCGTGCCGCGAGAGAACAGGTAGCTGGCTTCGACAATGAAATCCCCGCCGAGGTCCTGCTGAATGGCGAGGCTGGCCTGCTGGGTGTAAGGATTTTCGAAGTCGTCGCCCACGCGGAAGCGCACTTCGAGCGGCTTGCCCGGACCGGGCGTGACTCCGAACTGAGCAAGATCGCCGACCTGGATGACGCGGCTGCCGATCACACCCTGAGCCAGCAGAGTCTGGTAGATCGTAAACGATGTAGGAAGACCGAGCGCGTTGCTAGTCGCCGTCGCAAGCACGATGTTGATATTGCTCGGATCGCCCGATCCGCTCAGTTCGTTGACCACGTTCGTTATCTGATTGTCTATCTGCCCGGTGAACAATCCATATCCTGCGCGAATGACCGTCTTGCCGTTCGAGAACGGATCCCACGAAAAGCCTACTCGCGGCTGCACATTGTTCTTGTCCAGAGGAATCGGGTCGACATCGTTTTGCAGGAAGTAGCGCACTCCGTAATTGATGGTGAAGTTCTGCCGAACCTTCCAGGTGTCCTGCCCGTAGAAGGAAACGCGATGGCTCCACGGATTGAAAGCTGAATCGCCGAATCCCTGTTGATAGACTATAGGCAGATTGAGATTGAACGACTGCAATGCGGTGATGGGCGCGTCGAGCGAATCGGCTATTCCGTTGCCGTTCAAATCGGCTCCCAGAGCGCCGCCTGAGGTTCTGAGCAGAGAGTTGAGCGAAGTGCGCAGGCTTGCCGGAACCAGATTGATGAGCGGCAGCACGGTTCCAAAATTGAATCGCCCGCCGAAGAAGGTCTGCGAATTGGCTGAGTTGTCTATTGCCTGATACTGCCCGCCGACCTTGAAGGTGTGATTGCCGCGAACCATAGCCAGATTGTCGCTTATTTCATAGCGACGTTCTATGGCTTCCGACGGCAGGAAGATATCGCGCCCGAAGTTGCCGAAGCCTTCGATGTTGAATTCCGGCCCGACCAGATCGTTCGATATGACATCGGCATCCTGGTAGCTGTACTGCGCCTTGACTTCGTTGATCGTCCTCGGCGAGAAGAAGTGAGTTTCGGATAACAGCAATCCGGCGTTGAATCCTTCTATCCTTCTTCCGCGCGAGACGGCTGTCAGCGCGCCCGCTGCCTGATTTTCAGCAAACGAATCGCCCATGTTGAAGCGCACGTAGCCGCTGTCCTTGCTTGAGAAGGTGTGATCGAGGCGGGCGGAAAAGAGCGTCGCGTTCTGGATGAACGGGAACTGCCCGGAAGCATTGCGGAACAGATTGACTGTTCGCGGATAGAGCGATTCGGTCGTAGTGAGCGCCCCTCGCAAACTCGCTGACAGCGCGGCGAAAGGAGTGGCGTTGAGGAAATTGAACAATGTGTTCTGGCCCGAAGTGATGTTGAAGATATTCGGGTCGTTGAGCAGGTTCACGAAAGTCGTTCGATCTTCATCGAGCCGTTCGAAGGAACCGAAGATGAAAGTTTTATCGCGATGAATTCGCCCGCCCAGAGAGCCGCCGTACTGCTGACGGTTGAAAGCCGATTGTCCGCTCGGATTGAAATCGAAAGCGTTATGCGCGTCGAAGGCGTCATCGCGGAAGTAACCGAATGCGGAGCCGTGAAAATCGTTCGAGCCGGTCTTTGACACGATGTTGACTATCCCGCCCGACGAGCCGCCGAACTCGGCGTTATAGCTGTTGCGATTGACCTGAAATTCCTGAACCGCCTCCTGGCTCACCACGTCGCGAGCGCCGCCCGAATTGGTGTCGGCACTGGCTCCGTCGACGAGTATCGAGTTGCCGCGCCCGTTGTTGCCGCCGAAGGAAAGTCCCGATTGCGGAGTCTGCGCAACGCGGAAATCCGACGAGTCGTTTATAGAATCCGAATCCGTCACGCCCGGAGTCAGCAGCGCGAAGTCGAGATAGTTTCTCCGGTTGATGGGAAGATTAGTGATGAATCGCTCGTTGATGACCGAGGACTGCTGCGTGCGCTCGATATCTATGACCTCGCTGCCTGCGGCGACATTGACTTCGGCGCTAACGCCGCCGATGCTGAGTTGAACTGGAAAGTTAGCCGCCTGTCCCACCTCAAGCTTGACGTTGGTGAGCGTCTTGGGAGTAAATCCTGATGCTTCGATTTTCAGCGTGTAGGTGCTGGGAGGGAGGGACAGAAAAACATAGTTGCCGTTTTCGTCTGAAGTGACTGACCGTGTCGTTCCTTTGCCGACATCGGTGATGGTAATGGTAGCTCCGGCTATTGCTGCGCTCGACTGGTCAGTGATCTGTCCCCTCAGTTCAGCACTGGAGACTGAAGCCTGCGGGAACACCGCTTCGACTCTGACCACAAGAGCGAGAATAACCAGCAGAATCAGTTTTCTTGTTTTTTTCATGACTGATGCTCCTCTATTTAGTTTGGGGCTAGTTATGTAGTTCGCTTCAGGGGTCAGCGAATCTACAAGGCGGAAGGCGAGTAAGCTTCCACTCTTTCTTAACATGCGAAGGGCGTATTAGCAACTACAAAATCATCAATCCTGATTTCGGACTTGCGATTTCAAAATCTCGACAGCGCGCCGCCCGTTTTGACGCCCATCGGTTTTTATACTATCCTGTTGGCCAGGGAGTAACAAAGCGATGACCAGACGAGCGATGTCTGTCATTGCCGTCGTCCTGGTGGCGGCAGCATCACTGACAGGCGGCATCTACGAGAAGTGGCAAAGAAGCTCGCTCATCTCGACCGAGTCGGGATTGCCCGATCACCGCACCTTCCTTTTTGAAGAAGCTCTCTCAACGACCCAGGAGAATTACGCGGGCAATTTCGATGTTGAAACAATCGGCACTTTTGCCATACGCGGAATGCTGCACACGCTTGATCCTCACTCCGCTTTCTTCACCAAGAAGCAATTCGACGACCTGCAAACCGAAACCAACAGCCGCATTCACGGCATCGGCGTCACGATAGTCCGCCGCTATGACCGCGTCTACATCATCTCGACCACTCCCGGAGGGCCGGGCCATCGCGCGGGATTGCGCTACGGTGACTCGATAACCCGTATAGATGGAGTCAATGTCGAAAACTGGAAGACTGAAGATGTGATGCATCGCGTGAGAGGCGAAAAAGGCGCGACCGTAGAGATGGTCATAGAAAGGCCGGGAGTGCCTGACCCGATCCCCGTTCGCCTGATTCGCGAAGAGGTCAAACTTCCCACCGTGCGCAATATCTATATGCACGGCGACACTGGCATAGGCTATATCGCGCTCACGGGCGGATTTTCAAACAAGACCGAAGAAGAGCTTACCCGCGCGCTTTCTCAACTCAAGGAAGAAGGGATGCGCCAGCTTATACTCGACCTTCGAGGCAACCCCGGCGGCTTGCTGGATCAGGCCACTCGCGTCGCTCAGAAATTCCTCCCTTCAGGCAAGCGAATACTCGAAGTGCGCGGGCGCGACGATCACTATCAGAATCGCGTCTATGAGGTTCCTGAAAACAATGTTCCTGAAACGATGCCTCTCGTCCTGCTCGTCAATCATCAGACGGCCTCGGCTTCGGAAGTCGTCGCGGGCGCGCTTCAGGATACGGATCGCGCTTTGATAGTCGGCGAAAACAGTTTCGGCAAAGGGCTGGTTCAAAGCGTCAATCGAGTGTGGGGAGGGGCGGGGCTGACGCTGACGGTCGCCAAGTACTACACGCCTTCGGGCCGATCCATACAGCGCGATTATTCTATGGTCAGCTTTTACGATTACTACCTGCACCGCAACGAAGACGGTCGCCAGACGAACGAAGCTCCGCGCGGCGAAGCTCTGCGCACAGACCTCGGTCGCCTGGTCTTCGGCGGCGGAGGCATCACTCCCGATATCGAAGTCAAACCCGCTCCGCAGTCGAGCCGCCTCTTTTACGGAACGTTCAGTTTCGTGCGCCAGCTTGTGGCAGGACAGATAGCCGGATTGCGCGAGTATAAAATTTCGGAGACGCGACACAAATCGAAACTGACGAGCGAAGACCTCAGTCGCTATCCCGTCACGGATCAACTCATAGCCGCGCTGCGTCAATACCTGGCATCGAAGCGCGATTTCAACGTGACCGACGAATTCTTCAATTCCAAACTCGACTATATTCGCGCCCAGCTTCGACGCGAGATAATGACCGCAGCCTTAGGGCTTGAAGCCGGAGAGCAGGCTTATCTACCCGACGACGTTCAATTCCGCAAAGCGGTCGAATCCCTCGATCAGGCTCGAATGCTTGCCGACAACGCCCGAAGAGCTATGGCCGACAGGCAATGAAATTTTGGCCATTTGGATTTTACTATTGAAAAGTGAGACCGCATTTGTTAGCCCTTTATTAAGCCCATCTTACTTCAATCTTTGGAAAAGCAATCAGAGGAACACCATTCAATTAAGCCGCGGCGAAGAAAGAAATGGCTGCGGCAATCCTTCACACGCCAGACAGAGGGATACAGGGACACGGTGCCGTCCTTATGCTCAGTCAAATTCCAACGTGGTCGCACGTCTGGAAGTAAATTCATATACAAGGTCACGCCGCAGCCGCAGGGACACAACATGGCCGCGAACCATAAGAAGCCGTTTTCGCCAGCAACGTAAATCTTCTTCGCTTCAAGTTGGTCCGGCAACTCTTCAACTTTGAAAGTTCTAAGCGGTACCGGACGCCTGAGCAACCAGCATCGCGCGACTATCCATGCCCACCGCAGCCATCTAGTCATGCCGCCATCCCCGGTTCGCTCACTGTCGTTTCACTCAACTCCGGAAATTCGAGTAGGGGAGAAACATCGCCTCGTCCGACATGGCGCGCCAAGGCTCGGCACGGTTTCCCGTCCGGTTCATAATAAGTTTGCGCTTGCGTCAGGCTGATGCGGTTGACGGCAAACGGCGTGTTCCCGTCATCACGGTAATTGTGCAGCCGCGCGAGGAACTCATTCACGGCTGTGCTGGCGAGCTGCATATTGACGCTGATCACCGCCGGACGTTCTTCCTGCACGCCGACGATGTACTTCTCTCTGAGTTGATCGCGGTAAGCCGTCGGGTTCGTGCGCTTGAGAGCGGCGGCGCGCATCTGCTCAATGGTGTATACGCCGCGACTCAACAAACTGGAACCATCCGGCTGGAGGTAATGCACCGTGCCACAAATTTGCTCGACGCCTCCTTGGCCGTCGGCGACCAGCTTCACGCCTACATCGAAGTAGGGAAGAGAGTAGAACACCGCCAAACGGTTTAGGAGGTGCCTGCCATCAACGCTGTCCATGCAGCCGAAGAGTACTTCACATTCGGCTACTTGTCTGACGACCTCAGCGTCGAAGAGGTTACGCGCAAGTGGCACGATTTTCGTGCCGAGTTCCATGTGGTGGATCGCCCGTGCCAAGACTTCGACCTTGAGCCGCTCAAGCCGCGCGTCTTCCATCGTGGCGTTCAGGATGCGGTTGAGGTTCTTCTCCTCGACGCGGTCGGGATCAACAATCACCAAACGGCCTACGCCAAGGCGGGCGAGTTGCTCAATCACGAGACTGCCTGTGCCAGAGCAGCCGACGATTGCTATAGACAGATTTCTAAGAGCGCGCGTTGTACCCGCGCCGAAAGCTTGCGCGTGACGGCGAGCGAACTCTGGCACATCCTCTTCACTGCCGGACGAGTGCCAGAAGTATTGAAGGTCGTCACCCGCGACACTAACGAGCGGCAAAGACTCGAATTCTCCGCTCTCTTTGACGACGCGACCGAAGACGCGACCGCTAGGCAACATGATCACGCTCGCGTGCGGATGTTCACTCTCAGTCCAAGCGTATACAGACGGAAAGAGCGCACAATCCGATTCGTCATCCGTCTGGGAGAATTTAGCCAGGCCTTCTGGATGACTGTGAATTTTGAGGAGTGCTAAACCCCTCCGCGAAGCTTCTTCAAGTAGCGGTGGCAGCACTTGATCAGTTGGCCACGTGACGCGCATGGGCGTGCGCACTGCGCACGCTTCATAAGGCACAAGTTCAATCTTCCTCACCGTCAGAACATGGCGCGACTCGCCGACTCGCCGCCCGCACAGGGCGACGGCGACAGCTTCATTGCCATCTCTGGGGAAGAGGTGCGCGCGCAAGAGCGCGTGCTGGCGTCCGGTCATTCTTAAGATAGTTTGCATCTCTTATCCTTTCTTAAACTCCCGTTCCAACCAGTGCTGGACGAGCGTGAGGTGCGCCGAGAGGTCATCTTCGCCCGGTCGCCACGGATTCGCCCCCGTCCGGTGGCGTGACCATCGCTGGAAGCTCCTTCCGTCAATTGTCTGTGCAGAGAGCGCGCCAATCACGCACCCATCTTGCCTGGCGAGTGGGGGATAGAAATAAACCATGTCGAGTTGCGCGTCTGGATAGCCAGCACTGATCGAGACAGCCGCTGTTACTCTAGTTACGTTATAGCCGTTAGGTATGTTGTAATCGTGTAGGATCAGCCATCGCCAGCTACCTTCAATGATCGTTTCCCATTGCAGCCCGCAGGCGTTCAGGTAATCCACATCAGCTTCTGGCAAGAGAAATTGACGACGCACGACTAGCAGCCCTCCGTTTGGTCTAAAGGCAATGTCATGAAGCGCTCCACTCCGGGCGTGGTGAAATCCGCCTTCTCGTCAAGGCCGATCTTTTTGGCCTCGCCTCCGCGAAATTTCTGGGAGATCATGTAACTCGTGACAGGAATTTTGCCCGCCAGCGTGAGCAGTTCGCGTCCGGTCATTGCTGGCACTTCGACCTCATATTTATGTTTGTCTATGCGAATGCGGTAGCGGCGCGCGCGCGGAGGGCGCCGGTTGGCAAGCGCGCACTCTTCGAGGTCAACGATCTCTTCGAGAAGCTCGACAACATCTTCGAGCAATTCATTCTCGCGTGCGTCGGCATCTGTCCCGCACGGGTTGGGTTGCTGTTTGTGGTTGATGGCGGTTTCTTTGCGTTCTTTATTGTTGTTCATTTTGCTCTTCCTTTTTAATGTGATACTTCGGCAAAGGGATAACTCATTTCCCAAATTGAATATGCGGCAGCGTGACATGAGTAATTTCTAGGTTTCGTGTCACGCTTCTGCGTATTATTAGCGGAGGTTGTTGAAACGAGTGTAAAAGGTAGCGCTACAAGATGAATTCAATAGATACTCGCGGTTCCACAACTGTCGCAACTACCACGGATGGGCAGTTGTTTGCCCTGATGGCAGAGCGCGGCGAAGCAGCTAAAGAAGCGTGGGCAGAATTTTACCTGCGTTATGTAGATCATTTACGCAAGCTTGTCTGCCGAATCAGAGGTTTACCTCAAGCTGGCATTAATGATCTGGTGCAGGAAACGATGATTCAGGCGTATAAAGCTGCGCACACGTTTCGAGACGCAGACATGTTGGATACAGAGACCTCGCGCCGTCGCGCGCTTGCGTGGCTCTGCCGTATTGCACGCAATTTGCACTGGTCAATGCTGCGCCAGCAGAAAAGTGCGTTGGTTGATAATCTGGCGCATCAAGAAGGCAGCGATGATTCACAGTTGTCCGTAAAGGGGCGTCGCCTTTTTCCTGGCGAAGTATACCGTAAGATCCAAGAGGCAGAAAACAAAGTTGCGGGCGAAGACGATGGTAACGACGATCAGATATCGCTTCACCGAAGTTTGTTACGTGATGCGCTGGACGCCCTGACTGAAAGAGAGCGCGACATCTTGATTGCTACTTATGAGCACTACGAGCGAGGACAGAAACAACAGAGGCTGCCGAAAGCAGTAGTTGATAAGATTTGCGAGACACACAACATTAGCCCTGCTAATCTTCGGCAAATAAGGAAACGCGCCCTCGAAAAGATTGAGCAATACGTTGACGCGCATATGCCAGCAGAAAGCTAAATACCATGAAAAAGAGAACAGATACTGACAAAGACACCATAAGGCGTGACGAGAGTTTAGAAGATCAGATATACGACGCCCTGATTGAGAAAGGGTGGCTCATCCCGCAAACAGAGGAAGACGTTCTTCGAGCCGAGTGTGCCTTGGCACAGGTCGAGTGTTCACCGCTCCCACCGGAATTGGCTGACCCCTATCGCATCATTGACCGCCTCGACGAAGACACTAACATAGATGAGGTACTGAAGGCATTAGCGTCGGATGAGACGGGGCCTGCCGCTCCTCCCATCAGGGCGGCTAGAACGGGAGCAACAGGCGCTAGAGCAACACCTGTTTCCGTACTTGCTGAATTGCGTCATCACACCAAATTGCCGGCGAGCCAGATCGCGCTCAAAATGGATGTGCCTGTGTCATTCCTGTCGGCTGTCGGTCGTTACCCGAAGGTTGTCCCCATTAACTGGCGCCGAGAGCTTGACTCTCGCGCCGAGCGAAAGCTTGGAACGGATAGGGGCGTCGTCTTGAATGCCTTCGAGCACCCGTATGAGGCGCAGATGGCGGCTTCGAGAGACGCGGCATACGAGGTGGAAGAGATGACGGCGGAAAAGATTCTCGACCAATCTGGCATGGACGAAGAAGCAAAGCGTTACTGGATTTCTCTCGCGGCAGAAAGTTGAGGCAAGACTTATGCGTTCCCTCAAACGCGCTCGCAGTCGCGCCCGCGCGTGTCGCGACATGGTAGGCTCGTCACGCGAACGTCTTCTTGAGCGCGTAGAAAAATTCCTATTCGATGTTCATGGTATCGAGATGATCCCCGTCAAGAGTGACTTTCTCAAGGGCGGGCGAGCAGAGGTCGTCCCTGCCGAAGGATGCCTTTACTATGACGAACGCTTCGACCGCGACCCTGCCGAGAAGTTGATGGTCATTCTTCACGAACTCGGTCATCTCGAACTACATCCGCGCCTCCGGCGGCTCTGCACGGCGGGGGACCCGCTCACCGGCTCAATGTACTTGAACGACGGCGGCCCGGCGATGGCACGATACAACAGTCGTTCGCGCGAAGAAGCAGAAGCCAACGCTTTTGCGACGGAATTCTTCTGTCCGTCCGAAGAAGTCTTTGAGCGGTGGCGCAAAGAAGCCAATGAGAATTCTACGACTCTCGCCGAATCGCTCGGTGCGCCAGTCTATGTCGTGCAGGCGCAGTTGGCGGAGGCACTATATCGTCTGACGCTCGGCGGTGATACTGAGGAGACAAGTAACCATCCCGAGTTTGACTGTGACCCCGTACAGGAAGATGCGGCCCGATTCACGAGCGCACCACTCCTTGTCAATGCCGGTCCCGGCACGGGCAAAACGGCGACGCTGGTGCGTCGCATCGAGTACCTGATCACGGAATTGCACGCCGCGCCAGAGAGCATTCTTGTGCTGACTTTCAGTACGGATGCTGCGGAAGAGTTGACCGAACGGATTGAGCGGCGGTTGGGATCAAGCATCGCCTCCGAGATCACCATCAGCACCTTTCACGGGTTTGGCGTCTCTTTCCTGTTGCATCACGGCCAATTCCGCGACGTTGATGCCAACGCCTACATCCTCGACGAGGCAGGTCAGGCAGAACTCGTCACCAGCATCCTCGGCGCGGTGAGATGCGAGAGGATTTTGAACATCAAAAGGCCGCAAGAAACAGTCGAAGAAATCGTGAGGCACATCGGTTATCTGAAAGATCGTCTGCGTTTACCCGATAAGCTCGACAATGAACTCACAAAGTGGAAGCCTACTGATGAAGAGCGAGAAGCGTATACGCGAGCAGAAGAGTTTCTCGGCGTCTACCGCGCCTACGAGCAAACCAAGTCCGAGCGTCGTCGCCTCGACTTCGCCGACCTCATCGCGCTGCCGATTGAAATCCTTGAACAGGAAGAGGCCGTGCGCGAGGCTTACAGCAAGCGATACAAATGGGTGTTAGTTGATGAATATCAAGATGTCAGTCGCTCGGTCTCCAGGCTTTTGCAACTGCTCTGCGGCGTGGGCAACTCACTGTGGGTCGTTGGCGATATGCGACAGTCAATCTTTCAGTTTCGCGGTGCCGCTCCCGAGAACGTCGCCAAGTTCGCTGAGGACTTTCTCGGAGCGAAGCCGTTTGAACTCGACACTAATCACCGTTCGTCGGCTGAGATCATTCGGGCGGCTAACCAACTTGCAGCCTTGATGGAAGCGCCACAGCTTGAAAGTTCGGAATATGCGGAGCGATGGAAGAAATCTCCGAAGAATCCTGTATCAATTGGACACTCTCCCGTCTCTGTAGCCATCGCCGATTCGGATCAAGCTGAGTATGAGGGCATTGCCACACAAGTCAGGGCATGGCTTGACGATGGCGTGCCGCTCCGCGACATCGCAGTGCTGGCGCGGCGTAACATTGATGTGCGTAACATCGTGCTCGCGCTCGGGAGACTCGGCGTGCAGGCGACGACGAGCGGGCTAGTCACAGCGGATGGCGCGGCTGGAGATTTGGCGAACCTCGTCACCTTTGCAGACCGTCAGCATACAAGCCTGCCGCGTCTCGCCTTCGCTTTGGGGTGCGGGAGCTTTCAACCAAAACTCATTCACCGCGTCGTCAAGCGGTTGTTTGAAACTCTCGAAGAAGACGGGAACTTCGCGGTCACTGGATACGGTGACGGGAACACTCTCGCTGCAGAGACTGCACGCGCGAGCGAGTGCTTGCGAAGCGGAAGGTACGGCGCAGACGCTTTCACCATGATGTGTCTATTCTTGTTTGATGGGAGCGACTATCTGCGCCGCATTCTCGCCCAACCCGAAGGTGCTGAAAGATCTCTCGCGCTGTGTGAGATCGTGGCGTCTTTATCGAAGGCTGCGATCTATCGCTTCACTCATCAGGAGGCAACGCCTATCGTGTCGCGCAAAGGTTTCGGCGAGTACTTTCGCGGCGCGCTCAATTCAAGCGTACCCTGCCTGATACCTCCGAAGTCGAATGTTGAGGCTGTGCGTGTCATGACCTGTCATGCCTCGAAAGGCTTAGAATTTCCATGCGTCATCGTCGCCGGGCAGACCCTCTCGCGCGCCCAAAAGGGTTACAAATGGCTGCCGACGACTATGCAACCGCCTGCTGAAGACGACATCAATCAAGCTAACTCTCTCGCTTTTGTCGGAGTGACACGTGCTCAACGGGCGGTGTTGGTCACCTACGCGATGACGGCGAGTGGTGCCGCGCGAGCCAGAGAGCGTGAAGTGACTCCCCTGCTTAGTCGCTGGCGTGACGCCCACGACGTGCCGACCGTAATGCTACCTTCTGTGCCTGCTGTGCGTGAAACAGCAATTCTGGACACAGTATGGGGGGGAACGCTAGACGCAGCACTACCAGCACGCAGCCTCGACAAAAATAGCTGCTCAATCAACACCTACATACGAGATGTTCTCGGCGCTCGGTATCCCTTGAATGAAAATCCTCTCTACCCTATGTTCCATGCCTTTGTACGTCATGCAATGCGCCTAATTATTGAGCAGGCGCACGAAACGGGCGCGCCGGTCAGTGAACTGGAAGCACGCGAGATTCTCCTGAAGATATGGACTGCTGGCGAAATTTCCGATCACCCGCACCGGGAGATATACGAGCGGCTCGCGCTTGCTTATGTCGCGCGTATGGCGCTCGCTTATGTTCCGCCGCATGGTAGGATCGAACCGCTCGACTTGACTATCTGGGAGGAAGAGACAGGATTGCCCTTGCGCCTTGATCTTATAGCCCACTACAAAAAGAGTGACGGCGAATCAGTCGCTATTCTGTTTCGCCCCGAATCGCTAAAAAAATACAAGCGTGAGAAGGGCATTTTGTGGAGTACTCTTAACAGCGGCAACCGGGTGCCATTCGTGTTACTTCGATTGCGCGATCCGCGTATCAAAACTTTTGTATTCTCTGGAGAAGACGGAGAGTTATATCCGTACCTATGGGGAAAAGACAAGGACTTTGAAAAAGAAGCCACGCGCGTTCGAGATCGGTTCAAATCGTTAGGAATGGCAGAGTTCATGGAGCAAGTTGATCCCTATAAGTGCGACCAATGTGATTCACGAATCCCATGTCCTCATTGGTTAGTAACGACGATAGAGTCTCAGCGGGGGGATAAAAAATGACATTCGCGATTATATCTACGGACGATTGATTTCAACAGTGATTGAAAAACTGCAAACTGTGAGCTTTAGTCCTTTTCAACAGAAAATCCGAAATGCTTGATTGTTCTTTGCCTTCACTTGCTGCTCGCTACTCCACAGCCACAGGTTTCAATCCCATCCCTCGAATAGTTTCATAAAGCTTTCGCGCCACGATTTCATGCCATACTCGATTGGGATGCCCGTCTATGGGGACTCTTATTTCGTTGATCGTCAGACCTGAGTCGGCCAGTGTGTCGAGCATATCGATGACGGTGACGCCCTCGCGTCCATCGAAGACTGACTTCAATTTGTCGTGAACGCGACGGAAATCTTCCGGGTAGTCTTTGTATGTCTGATCGAGTTCTCTCGTGTAGACCGGAAAGAGCGCGACTATGAGAGGAATCCTGTTGGCCAGACATATTTCCTGAAAGCCTATGAGCGCCTCGCGGCAGGCTTTCCATGACCGGCTGCCGTCCTCATAATTGCTCAACACGATTCGGTAGTAAACCTCGGTCAGTTCATCGTGGTAGGCCCATTCAATGCCCGCTCTGAGTATTCGCGCAAGGCGCACTGACTCGGCGATATTTTTGAACCTTTCGCTTTCGCTCATTCTCAGAGGCAGGCTGGCCATTCGTCGGTAGCGGCGATAAAGAGTGCGATTCTTCACCGCCTGCGCATCGTTGTGAACTGTAAAGCCCAGCACCAACACATCAGGCCGGAGCTTGAGCATATCCTTTTCCTTGAAGTATCGAAGCTCCTTGACGGTGTTGATATTTTCGTGGCCGGAGTTGATCGCTTCGTAGCGCGCGCCTCCATCAGAGTTGAGCATCGCTTCGAGCTTCGCGAGAAAAATATCCTCATCATCGACCGCCCTGCCGAAAGTGAATGAATCTCCCACGCCGAGTATGCGAATAGTGCCGAACGGTTTTTCGACTGAGAATTCTTTCCCGCGCCAGCCAAAAGAATTTATGCGCACCATACCCCCGGCGTGATAGCCGCTCCATCCGGGCCTGTAGGAATAGCCCAGGCCGTTTCCAGTTCTTTGCACAAGCCCCGGATCCTCTCTCAGATCGGATATCGTGCGAGGAATTCCAAACACTCTGAGCGCGACTTCCAGCACGAGAAGAAAAACCAGAAAGACGACCAGCGTGAAGAGGAATCGTTTGGTTCTGGAAAGTTTGAGTTGCGGCCCGCGACTTTCGGGCTTATCCGATTTTGTATCTGTTCCCATCTTTTCGTCCATGTTTGAATGGCAATGAAAAAGATTGATTGTTCTTTGTCGGGGCCGGGATGTCAAACTAACTCGTCGCCCTTTGCCACATGCTGCGCTGTCCCGTAGAATTCTTCGTCTTCAAACGACGGAGAGGAAATGATGGACGGAAAAAAACAAGGCTGGCTTGGGCCGGGTTATCTCGAAGCCCGCCGAGGCAGACTCACAATAGATGGCGCGGACGCAGTTCAACTGATCGAAGAGCATGGCTCGCCGCTTTATGTCTTTTCAGAAAAACGAATCGCTCAAAACACCCATGGTCTTCGTCAGGCGGTCGAATCAGTTCACCCGCGCGTCAAACTCTGCTATGCCTCGAAAGCCAATTCCAACATGGCCGTGCTTGCGACGATCAAACACGCGGGCGGCGATATCGAAGTCAATTCGGGCGGCGAGTTGCACAAAGCCCGCCTCATAGGATTCCTCCCCGATCAGATAATTTTCAACGGCGTGTCGAAAACCGACGAGGAAATCCGTGATGCCATTGAATACGGCATACTCGCCATCAATATCGATTCGCTCTACGAACTCGATCAGGTCATTCGCGTTGCGCGCTCGATTGGCAGGCGGGCCAACATCTCGATTCGCATAGTCCCTGAGATAGTCACGCGCTCGCACATAGCTCTTCAGACAGGATTGCTCTCATCGAAATTCGGCCTCTCGCCCGCCGAGATCGAGGGGGCATTCGCTCGCGCTCTCGAAGCTCGTGACGCGATCACATTCGCGGGCGTTCACATTCACATAGGCTCGCAGACGCCCGACTCTGAGCCTTACGCGCGAGCCTTCGCCGAGATGTGGCGATTTCTGGTCGATCTTTATAAAAAGACCGGCCACCGACTGACTCACATAAACATAGGCGGCGGGCTGCCTGTTGATTATCTGCCCGCGACTCAGATGGCCGAAGATATAGCCGAGCGCGAGCGCGATATGCTCTCGGCCCGTCTCGACGCGAGCGAAGTGCTGCGCGCCGCGTTGAACGAAGCGCGCATCGCTGACGAGCCTCGCTTGCTCGAAGACCTCACGATAGTTTTGGAGCCGGGTCGAAGAATAATCGGCGATGCGGGACTTCTGCTCACTCGCGTGTGCAACATCAAGACGAGACCTGAAACCGGCGACACGTGGCTGCTCACGGACGCCGGTTATTCATTGATGCTTTCGAGCGTGCTTTACAAATGGTACTACCATCTCGTTTCGGCTTCGCGCGCCGAAGAGCCGCACATCGCGCCGTTCAAAGTTGCCGGGCCGCTTTGCGATTCGGGCGATGTTTATTTCGATATCGAGCGAGGAGAGCGCCTTCCGAACTATCGCCTGCTTCCGCGCACGACGGTTGTCGGCGACGCGCTTGCGCTTCTCAACACCGGAGCTTACGCGCTCGATCAGGCCTCGCAGTACAACGGTCGCCCGCGACCGGCTGCCGTTATGGTGAAAGAACAGGGCGAGACGGTCGTCGTCCGACGACGCGAAAGTTACGAAGACCTTTATTCCCTCGACGCATGGTGATATAAAAGCGCGTCAATAAACATCACGGGAGTCTGACAGCGCAATCTGACAGATTGCGCACGCACGGAAAGCACGAAATCTGGAGCCGCGCAAGCTCGTCTTGCGCCGCTATTTCACAGGAGGCGCGATGAAGTTGAACCCCGGCTTTGGCTCAAGAATTCTGTCAAGATCGCTCGGACTGATCGAGAGAGGCGGAAACGCATTGCCGCATCCGGCGACGCTTTTTGCCATAATGGCGCTGCTTATAATAATCATTTCCGGCATAGCCGCGCAGTTCAACCTCGTCGTCACTCACCCCGGCACTGGAAAGCAGATAGAAGCAGTGAGCCTGCTTTCGATAACAGGGCTTCACCGAATTCTGACGGAGATGGTCACGAACTTCACAAGCTTCGCGCCTCTCGGAACTGTGCTTGTCGCCCTGCTCGGAATCGGAGTGGCTGAAGGAACGGGACTGATAGGCGCGGCGCTCAAGCTTCTGGTCATATCCGCGCCCAAGCGATTGCTTACTGCCGTGATAGTTTTTGCCGGAGTGATGTCGAACGCAGCGAGCGAAGTCGGATACGTGCTGCTGGTGCCGCTGGCCGCGGTTATATTCCTCGCCGTGGGTCGCCATCCCGTAGTGGGACTCGCCGCAGCGTTTGCTGGCGTGTCGGGCGGCTACAGCGCGAATCTGCTTCTCGGAACTGTCGATCCTCTGCTCGCCGGTCTTTCCGAAGAAGCGGCGCGCATAGTGAGATCGGATTATCAGGTGAATCCGGCGTGCAATTATTACTTCATGGCGGTTTCGACTTTCCTGCTTACCGGAGCTGGGACTTGGGTGACGGAAAAGATCGTGGCCCCGCGGCTGGGCGAATACACGGGCGAGGAAAAAGCCGACGAGATAACGGAACTGACGGCTGAAGAAAAGCGCGGGTTGTGGTTCGCGCTCGTGGCAGCGTTGATTTTTACCGCGCTCATTTTATGGGGTACAGTCCCGGCCAGCGGTTTTCTGAGGCATCCGGAAACGGGCGGCATTCTCCGCTCACCGTTTATGTCGGGCATCGTCTCGCTGATCTTTTTCTCAGGAACCCTTTTCGGAATCGCTTACGGACTGGGAGCGCGCACCATTCGCAGCGATTCAGATATCGTCAAGGCGATGGGCAAATCGATGGAGACGCTGGGAACTTATCTCGTGCTGGTATTTTTCGCCGCTCAGTTCGTCGCTTATTTCAACTGGACGAATCTGGGGCTTATAGTCGCAGTCAAAGGAGCCGAAGTGTTGCGCGCTTCGGGACTCGGCACGATTCCCTTGATCATAAGCTTCGTGTTCGTCTCGGCCACTATCAATCTTTTCATGGGAAGCGCGTCGGCCAAGTGGGCTATCATGGCTCCGGTCTTCGTGCCGATGTTTATGCTCTTGGGCTACACGCCTGAATTCACTCAGGCGGCGTATCGCATAGGCGACAGCGCGACGAATATCATCTCTCCGATGATGTCTTACTTCGCTTTGATAGTCGCTTTCGTTGCGAGGTACGACAAGAAGGCAGGCATCGGAACGATCATCGCCACGATGCTCCCCTACTCGATTACTTTTCTCGTTGTCTGGACACTGCTCCTTATAGTCTGGATTCTGCTCGGCCTGCCCGTGGGGCCGGGAGCGAATCTTTACCTTCAGCCCGCAAATTGAATAGCGAAGGATTCGTTCAACTTTGTTTCGAGTCCTTCTTTTTCATCTCTTCGACGATCTTTTGAAAGGCGGGGTCTGAGCGCAGAGGTTCGAGCGCGCGGCTGTTGATTATTTCATCTGCGTTTTTGAACCCTCGCTGCGCAGCTTTTTTCAAAGCATCGAGAGCCTTCTTTTTATTCCCGTTGTATGAGTGCGCGCAGGCAAGCTGATAGAGGAGGCGCGGATTATCGGGATTGATTTCGGCTTCGACTTCGAGGTTATCGGCGGCCAGCGCATATCTTTTAGTCTGAAACAGCAGCATCGTCATCTCGAAAGAATAAGCCTGATACTGACTGAGCGCGCGTCGGGCCACTCGGCGCGCGGCGGTGTTTTCCTTCGCTTCGGCTTTCTTTTTCAGATCGCCTATCGCTCGCCTCAAATCCATAAGAGCCAAACGTCTCGCTTCGCTTTCATCGCCCGCGGTGTTGATCGATTGACCGGGCTGGCGCGTCTCTATCCCGGTGGGCGCAATCGCCACATCAGGCGCGGAGGCCGTTTCTCCGGCGCTTCGCAACCTGTTTCTTGCCGTGAGCAACTGACCCACGCGCCGCTTCTGCTCAGTTATCTGATCCTTCTCCCGTTTGACGGCCTCGCGCACTTCTTTCAAGTCCCTCATATCCGCCACTCTTTTTTCAAATTCAGTCACGTCTCTCAAACTGCGGAAGTCGGCGGCAATCGCTTCGCACAAAAGCAGAGCTTCGTAAATCATCCCTGAAGCTTGGGCTGCTCGCTCGGCTTCCCTGTACTTTGCGAACTGGCTAGAGATGAAAGCGTCGTCTTTGGTTCGCCGCCCCGTTTTCATCGCGTGAAGTTCCATCCACTCTATGGCTTTCGAGCAAAGCTCGATTGAGGCCCAGTCATGCCCGCCTTCGAAAGTTTCAACGCGATGAGGAATATCGAAGCTGTCGAGAGCTTCATCAAGCTCGCGGAGTTCCGGATAATTGAAATCTTCCGAGCCGACGGTTCCGAAAAAGGCGAAAGAGATCAAGCGCGAAGGCTGAAGTTGAGAATGAAAGCCCGCGCCGCAGCCGATCACGCCTGCAACCATTCCTTCCGAAGTGTAAGCGAATCCGCAGGCGACTCTCGCGCCGCCCGAAAAACCCGCGGCATAAATCCTGCGGTCATCTATCGAGAGCCGCGCGTGAGTGTCTTCCCATAAAGTTCTCAGGATGTGAGTGAGCGGCGTATCAGGGCCGTTGCGCGAGTTGTTCGAGCCGACGATGATGAAGCCGTATTTTTCCGCTGCCTGTTTGAATCGCTCAAGCGGAAGGCTTCCGCGCGCCACAGGATCGAAGCAATAGATTATCGGCCATCGTTTCGAATCTGTGTAAGAAGACGGCAGGTACAACGCATAAGACTGCTCCGTGTCGGCGCGGCACTGAACTTTTTGGATTATTTCGCCCAGCGGAAATTCATCTGCGCGCGATGTGTGGGCAAACGAAAGAATGAGCAATAAAAGAGCCAGATTCATATTCATCTCCGATGTAAAACCGTACCGTCATTTTCAGAATGAATCAATGAGCAGAGTTTGCGCTTGCGCTTCGATCCCCGTGGGCGCTGTGCTAGAATTGCCCTTGCCTGAAGCAGACAGTTCATTATCATCCATCAGTAAAAATTTACGAAGTCCGGAGCTGACTGAATGACTAAAGAAGCGATCAAGGAAAACACCACTTACGGCATAATAGGAATCGTGGCGGGTCTCATCATTGGATTCCTTGTCGCAAACAGCGCGACGCCGAGGCAGATAGCGACAACCAACACTCCGGCGGCTGAGGTCAATCCGGCGGACCTGCCCGAAGGCCATCCGCCAATCGATCCTTCTCAACCGACCGAGGCGGGGCCGCTGCCCGCTGGCTCTGCGGCTGCTGCGCCCGCGGGCGAGACGACTGAATTGCCCTCGCTCGATCCGCTTCCCGCCGCGAGCAGGGAAAAACGCACTGAGCAGGAGTACAAAAA
>DLHY01000052.1:8865-16357 GCA_002483445.1 Blastocatellia bacterium UBA7656 | reverse complement strand
GCCTTCAAAAACTCGCTCGGAGTCGATTGTACGCACTGCCACATCAAGGATCAGTGGGAGAAGGATGACAAGGAGGCTAAAAAGATAGCCCGACAGATGATCCGACGCACTCGCGCCATCAACAGCGACAACCTCGGAGGAAGAGTGGGTTGTTTCACCTGTCATCGCGGACAGCCGGAGCCTCCGAAATAGTTTTCAGTTTTCAGTTTTCAGTTTTCAGAAAAATCATGGCTGAAAATACCGAGACACAACCCGCTGGCGACAGGAAACTGATCGCGCTTGAAACCGGCATCGGCGATATGCCTTTCGGGAGGGATGAATATCTGACCGAGGAGGAAGCCGAGCGCAAGCGCGAGGCGCTCCGTTTGTTCAAAGAAGCTTACGAAACTCAGATGCGAAACGAACTCGACCTTGCAGCCGAGTTTTACCGTCAATCGATCAAGGAATATCCGACCGCCGAAGCTCATACTTTTCTGGGCTGGACTTATTCATTCATGGGGTTGACGGACGAAGCAATAGAGCAATGCGTAAAAGCCATTGAGGTCGATGCGGATTTCGGAAATCCGTACAACGACATCGGCGCTTACCTCATCGAGAAAGGCGATCTTTACGGCGCGATGATGTGGCTTCGCCGCGCGATGACGGCCACGAGGTATGAATGCTATTTTTATCCTCACTTCAATCTCGGTCGCGTCTATGAAGCTCTTGGCCGCCAGTTTGACGCGCTCCGTGAGTACAAGGCGGCGATCGATCTCAATCCCGGCTATGCTTTGGCGTTGAGGGCTTTCAGGAAATTGCAGGGCCGGTTGAATTGATCTGAAAATTACGAACGGGAGAAAGCAGAGATGGACGGTTTGAATCCGAGAGGCGGATGGATAGAAGTGATCGCAGGAGGGATGTTCAGCGGAAAGAGCGAAGAGTTGATCCGCCGCATACGTCGCGCAGAGATAGCGCGTCAGCGCACGCAGATTTTCAAGCCCGTCATAGACAATCGCTTCGATCCTCATCGCATAGTATCGCGCGACAATCGCGAACTGGACGCCCTCGTGGTCGAGGATTCCGCCGAGCTTCGCTCGAAGCTGGTGTTTGGAGTCAAGGTGGTGGGCATCGATGAAGCTCAGTTCTTCGACGATAAGATAGTCGATGTCTGCATGGAGCTTGCGGACGCGGGCGTGCGGGTGATAGCCGCGGGACTGGATCAGGATTATCTGCGCCGTCCGTTCGGCCCGATGCCGCGGCTGCTCGCCGTTGCGGAATATGTCTCGAAGACTCACGCCGTATGCGTCCGCTGCGGAAGCGTCGCGCACTACACGCAGCGGGTCGCGGGCGGCAACTCTCAGATCGAGATAGGCGACGGCTCTTATGAAGCCCGCTGCCGCTCGTGCTATGAACCTTACCGCGCCGATGACGAGCAAAAGATTTCAGCGGCTGAAACTCGAATGGCCCTCAAAGCGTCAGAAACGCCTTGAGGGCGCACGTGAAGATCGACGCATCTGGTTGAGGCAACGTTGTCGGAGTCAGCGAAATGGAAAGGGTCAGGTTCATCACCCACAAAGACCGAAAGATTCTGTACATAGATTTCTCATGTTGCAGCCCCGAAGAAATGATGACTTACATGCGGGAAGCGCAGCGAATAATATCGAGCCAGTCCGAAGGTTCGGTGCTGACTTTAACGGACGTGACCGATGCGCGTTATAACCGGCAGGTGAGCGCAGCATTGAAAGAGTACACAAACGCCAACAAGCCCTTCGTTAAGGCGGCGGCTGTCATCGGAGTGACAGGTCTGAAAGAGGTAATACTGAATGCCATTATACTGTTCACGAGAAGAAAGTTCTCCCTGTTTGACCGCATCGACGAAGCAAAGGAATGGCTGGCGACAAGGTAAAGCATCAAGAGTTTTGACATTGGATCAGACAAGAGCGATTCTTCACTGCGCCCACAATTTATTATGAACGTATTCGAACTGACACGGAGATGAATCGTATGAAGCCCGATGTCGAAGTTGCTACAAGCCCTATCAGGCAATAGACGAGCAGCAGGCGACCGTGGCCGAGATTGGGACTGCCTAAAGGGCGCATCCCTTCAGGCACGATCAGGCAAAAACTATGTCGATCAGCACTCACAGACAGCTTTCTCTCATCAAGCAATCCGACGAATTGTATGCGCTCGACCTGCTTGTTGTTCCCCGCTCATTGAATAATCTCGCAAGCGAGCGATACTCAGATGGGCCGAATCAGTTTCTTCGAAAATTCGTGGAGTCTAATCTGACACATGACCGGGAGTATGAAATCACTCCTCCATCAGCAGATATTGAGGCCGGAAAAAATACTCACGTTTATGATGCCCACACTTATCATACGAAAGTTCCGCCCGAAGCCATCGCGCATTTGATCAACCACTATACCGAACCAGGCGATCTCGTACTTGATCCGTTCTGCGGTTCGGGCATGACGGGCGTGGCTGCCCTCAAGTGTCGACGCAAAGCGGTGTTGATCGATCTTTCTCCTGCAGCAACATTCATCGCCGCTAATTTCATCACTCCAATAGACACGCTCTCATATCAGAATGTCGTCGAGAAAACGCTTTCGGCTATCGCTGATGAGGAAATCAATTTGTACGGAACCCATTGCCGAGTATGCAGAAGGCTCGTCCCGATGGAGTATATGGTCTGGAGCTACGGGTTGATATGCGGTTTCTGTCAGAATGAATTTGTGCTGTGGCACGTTGCACGCGATGAGCGAGAACAGGTGCGCGAGAGCAAAATCAAAACCCAGTTCGATTGCCCCCAATGCGGAAAGCGATTGCAAAAGCGCAAGCTCAAGCGTACACGATTGTATCCGGTTCAGATAGGATATCGTTGCTGCGATTCTCGGTTGCAGGAATCGAAAGCCGACCCCGACCAGTACGATTTGAGATTGATAGGCAGAAGCGAAGAGGAAGAAATCCGTCTTTGGCATCCGACGGATGATCTTCCCGAAGGAGTCAACACCCGACAGGCTATCGCTCACGGGCTTACCTCCGTCGATGCGCTTTATACGAAGCGGAATCTCCGAGCTGCGGCTCTTCTCTGGGACATCGCCCGCAAATGGAAGGATGAAGAGGAAGGCTCCAAGCTCATGTTCACCGTCACCTCGATGTATCAGCGAGTCACCCGGCTATCGGAATTCCGTTTTTGGGGAGGAAGTGGAAACATGGCGAACTACAATGTCCCGATGATTTTTAACGAGCAGAATGTGTTCAAGGTTTTCAATCGAAAGGCAAAGACCATTCGAAATTACCTCGCAACCTATGTTCGTAAGATACAAATGCCATTCTGCTTATCAACTCAGAGCGCAACAGATTTGAGTCTTATCCCGAATGATTCGATTGACTATGTGTTCACCGATCCTCCGTTTGGCAGCAACATAAATTATTCCGAGATGAATTTTCTCTGGGAAGCATGGCTTGGAACTTTTACCAATTCCAGAGATGAAGCGATAATCAACCGCTCGCAGCAAAAAACTATCCGGCACTATCAGGAGTTGATTACACAGGCTCTTTCTGAAATCCGCAGAGTCTTGAAGCCAAATCGCTGGCTCACGCTGGTATTTCACAACTCATCATCGGAAGTCTGGTCAGCGATTCAGGCTGCGCTGTCATCGGCAGGCTTTAGTATTGCGCAGACTCAAACTCTGAATAAACGACATGGCACCTTCAAACAATTCGTTTCTGAAAATGCTGTGGGCTACGATTTGATCCTGCATTGCCGGAAAGAATCAACGGGAGTAGGTGCATCAAAACAGTCTCAGTTCTTTTCCCGCTCAGCGATTCGCGATTTCATAAGGGTGAAACTTCAGCAATCCCCCGATGAGTTCATCGTTCATTATCTTCACGTAAAGCGACCGAGTGAATTGGACAGCCGCAAACTTTTTTCCCTGTGGCTGAAAGAAAGAATGGAGTCGGGCGAAAAAGTTGACCTGGACTATGAGCAATTCCGAAGCATCATCAAGCAGGTTATCGAGGCAGATTTTCCTGGCCTAGCCCATGGAGACAGGTTCTGTCTATGAAGGATTCCAGATTGCTTCCTGCTTTTTCCAGAAAGGAATTCGTCAAAGCCCATTCGCTACTGGCCTCAAAAGTCGCCACGATGATGGGAAGAAAACTGGAGGAAGGCGACTGGTCTTATGTGTACTGCGCGGCGAAAAACATTCCCTCTACAGGATGGAGCAATCTCGACATAGATGTCTGCCACGATGGGGTCGGTGTCGAACACAAGATGCTTTGCGTCAAGTCTCACAAAAGCATAAGAGAATATTGCGGGACGACCCGTATGCACCCTTCATTAACGCGATCTATACGAATCCCTTTGACTGAAGGCGACCCAACAGAAATAGCTGCTGAAGTACTCACTCAATATGCAAATTTGATTGAGCAACGCCGTCAGAAGGTCGCGGAGACGGCTCCGAAAGTTGAGCCGGATATAAGAGTCGGATGGTTGCTCTGGCAGGAGAGCCTAAGAGAATTTCTGTACTTCGAAGAAGAAATGCTCGCCCCAATCCCAAATAATTACACCGCCGAATGGAAGGAAAGCGGAGGCGGTGCGCGCAAGACCAGCAGGAACCTCTGGGTTTACGAAAAAGACACTGGCAGAAAACGATTTTCCATAACCACGAGCGCAGGACCGAAAATCCAAGCATACTTCGATGTTCCTCCACCAAACCATCCCTGCCTCTACTATTTTTGTGCGCAAGGAGAAAAGATAAGAGGAGGCATAGTAAAAATATGGGTCACGACCACAACAGCGATCCTTCTAAAAAGAATTCTCGGAAGCCTTGATAAAGAGACTTTGAGTTCGGCAATCATGGGCGCTTCCAGAGAATTTTCCGGGGATCAGGAAGAAACGGCGGAAGAAGAAGGACTCGAATTGGCTGAGGCTGTCCTAATCACTGAAGAAGCCTACTCTGCCCTGGCAGAAGCCTTCAATGGCGTCAGCGACGAGCATATGATTCAGCTTTTTGTCAGGTTTTTAATGCGATGAATATGGACATACTCGAACTGACACGGCGACTGATCGCCACTCCATCGATCAGCGGAGATGAAAAAGCGGTCGCTCTCTTTCTGGCCGATTATCTCGAAAGCCGGGGCTTCGAAATCGAGTTGCAGGACGTGGGTGGCGACCGCCCGAATGTTTACGCTCGTCGCGGCGATCCTTCAGTCGTGCTTTCGACTCACACCGATACTGTCCCGCCTTTCGTGGAACTGAGAGAAGACGACCTGTTTATCTATGGACGCGGCGCGTGCGACGCCAAAGGCATCATCAGTGCTATGGTTAAAGCAGCCGAATCCTTGATCAAAGATGATGTTTCTGATTTCGGCCTCCTGTTCGTAGTCGGCGAAGAAGCGGGAAGCCCCGGCGCAAGGGCGGCTAATGAGATTACGAATCGCTCGCGTTATCTCATCAACGGAGAGCCGACGGAATCGAAACTCGTGCTTGGCTCGAAAGGCGCTCTGAGAGCCTTTTTGAAGTCACGGGGGCGCGCGGCTCATTCCGCCTATCCTGAGATGGGCGAGTCCGCAATCAACAAACTGATGGATGCGCTCACGGATCTCCGCCGCATCGATTTTCCGCGGGATGAAACGCTCGGAGCGACGACGATGAACATAGGCGTCATAAGCGGAGGGGTTGCGGCAAACGTCATCCCGGCAGAAGCCGTAGCCGAGTTGTTGTTTCGAATCGTGACTGACACCCGCTCGATCAAACGCATCATCGAAGAGACCATCGGCGAGCGAGCCGAGATAGAATACACGTTCGAGTGCGAGCCGGTGTTTACGGAACGACTCGAAGGATTCGAAACCGCGATAGTGTCATTCACGACCGATATTCCGCTGCTTGCGAACTGGGGCCGCCCCGTGCTGTTCGGTCCCGGTTCGATACTCGACGCGCACACGGCGAACGAAAAAATTTCAAAGCGGGAACTGGCCGAGGCGGTGAATGTCTACGCTGGTATGGTCAGAGAGTTGAAGGAAAGAGCAGCGCGAGGGTAATCTGATAAAACATATTTGCACTCAAGGCGAGCGCATAATCAATAAAGAGGTGAGGCACTGATGCAAAATAAAATTCCTGTCGGCGTTCTGGGCGCGACCGGAGCCGTGGGGCAGAAATTCGTCAAACTGCTTGAGAATCATCCCTGGTTCGAATTGACCGAGCTTGCGGCTTCCGACCGCTCCGAAGGCAAGCCCTACAAGGAAGCTGTCACATGGCGGCAATATACCGCGATACCTGATCGCATAAAAGATCGCGAGGTCAAGCCGTGTGTGCCTGTGCTGGATTCGCGCATAGTATTTTCCGGTCTTGATGCGTCTGTCGCAGGCGAGATAGAAGAGAACTTCGCAGGCGCAGGCTACATCGTCGTCTCGAATTCGAGAAATCATCGCATGGATGAAGATGTGCCGCTGCTCGTGCCTGAAATAAACGCGCATCATCTGGAGATGATCGAACTCCAGCGCAAGCGGCGCGGATGGTCGGGCGCGATCGTGACCAATCCGAACTGCTCGACTATCGGGCTGGTGATGCCGCTCGCTCCCATTGATCGCGCATTCGGAGTGAAGCGAACAATCGTCGCAACGCTTCAGGCTCTTTCAGGCGCAGGCTATCCGGGACACGCGGCAATCGATATGCTTGGCAACGTCATCCCGTTCATAGGCGGCGAGGAAGAGAAAGTCGAAAGCGAGCCGCTCAAAATCATGGGCAGCTTCGACGGCAACCGTTTTCGATTCGCCGATTTCAAAATCAGCGCGCACACAAACCGAGTCTTCGTCGAAGACGGACACATGATTTGCGCCTCGGTCGAGCTTGAAAAGAAAGCATCAGCCGATGAAGTAGCCGATGTGCTGGCCCGCTTCACTTCCCTGCCGCAGGAGTTGAAGCTGCCGTCGGCTCCCGCTCATCCGGTGATCGTCACTGATGAACGAGATCGCCCGCAGCCTCGTTTTGATCGCGACGCGGGTGAAGGGATGAGCGCCGTTGTAGGTCGCATCCGCTCGTGTCCAGTGTTCGACATTCGCTTCGCCGTGCTTTCGCACAACACGATTCGCGGCGCGGCAGGCGCGGCTATTCTCAACGCCGAGTTGATGCTGGCTCAGGGGTATCTGGAATGATCGTGATGAAGTTCGGCGGCACGTCTGTCGAAGACGCCGCTTCGATTGAGCGCGTCACGGAAATCATACGGGCGCGAATCGCGCTCAAGCCGGTCGTCGTAGTCTCCGCCATGGGCAAGACCACGCGCAAACTGCTTGAGGCCGCTGAAGCTTCCGCTGCCGGAAACACTGAAGCAAGAGCCACGGTACTCGACGATCTCAAAAAATCTCACATCAGCGAAGCCCGTCAACTCGTCTCCGAGTCAAACTCGGTCTTTCAGATAATCGATGATTACTTCCATGAGCTTTCGACTCTTCTCGAAGGTCTTGCGATACTGGGCGAGGTGCCGCCGCGCGGGCTGGATAAAATTCTCTC
>DLHY01000052.1:0-8851 GCA_002483445.1 Blastocatellia bacterium UBA7656 | reverse complement strand
CGGCGGATGGATTCGCGCCTCTTCATCATAACCAACGACCGGTACGGCGCAGCTTCGCCTATCTTCGAAATCACCGATCAGAAAATCGCGGAGATTCTCTTGCCCGCTTTGGATGAGAATCAGATTCCCGTCATTCAGGGATTCATAGGCTCGACGCGCGAGGGCGCAACCACGACGCTCGGATTCGAAGGGTCAGATTTCACAGCCGCCATAGTCGGCGCCGCCCTCGATGCCGCAGATATTCAAATCTGGAAAGACGTGTCAGGACTTATGACCGCAGACCCAGTGTTGTACCGAGGCGCGCGAACGGTCAAAGTATGCTCTTATGCCGAAGCCGCAGAGCTTACTTTTTTCGGCGCGAAGGTGCTTCATCCGAAAGCCGTTCACCCGGCGGCGCAAAAAAATATCCCGGTTCACATTTACAATTCGAAACAGCCCGAGGCCGCAGGCACCGAGATAAAAGCCACGGCTCCCGCCTGCTCCAACCTGATCAAATCCATCGCCTACACGCGGCCTGTCACATTGCTTAACATTCAAGCAGGAGTTGGCGCTGAGGGAGTGAGAGCGTCTTCAGCCAATGATTTCATGCGCTCGCTGATAAACGCTCTCAATCGTCAAAGAATCGTTCCGCTCCTGATGGCGGTATCGGCCACGAGCGTCGCGATTGCTATTGACTCGAACTCGGTGAATGAAGCTTCTGAGCGCGATCTGGTCGAAGAAGTTTCAAAATATGCCAGCGTCGAAACTCATTCTCACAAAGCCATAGTGTCGCTCGTTGGAGAAGAGATAAAAAACGATTCGGCATTCGCCGGTCTCGCGTTCCGGGCGATTGATCGCGTCAAACCCCGGATGATTCTTCACGGCTCGTCTCCGATCACGATCAATTTAGTCGTCGCGGAAAGCGATGTCGAAAGCGTTATAGCTGCGCTGCACCAAACATTTTTTGCCGAACTCGACGCGCATATATTCGCATAAGGCGGTGGTCAGTGGTCGGTTTTAAGCATTTCCTGGTGATCGACAAAGAAGCTGATGGCTAACTCCTGAAAGCTTGCGTATCATAAACGCCGGAGAGCGAGGCATCCTCCTGCGCGACTCCAATGGAGAGTTGAATGGGTGAAGATTCTCAGTCAAAGAGGCAAGCGGCCACGCATGTAGTCGAGTCATATCTGCAATGCGTCGTCTCCGGAAAGTTTTCCGACCTTCCGATTACAGAAGACTACGGATCGGAAAGCCCGCAGTCGGGGCTGCTTCGGGGCGCGGCAGCGGTGCGCTATCTGGAAAAGATCGGCCCTGAGATGGACGAAATCCGAATCCTTCAGCACATCGTCGAAGGCGACTACATTGCTACCCACTTCGAGGAAGTAACCTCGGAAGGCACACTACCCGTCTTCGCCAAGTTCGAATTGCAAAACGGCAAGGTGAGGTTCGTACACGTCTTTTTCGATTCGTCGCTGTCCGGCGCGTAGTTAAAGCGGACGAGATATTATCGTCGTCCCGCAAAGACATGATGACAACAGTTTTTAGCGAAGAAATATAAGATGAGACAGTCGATTCTACACATAGCCCTCGTTGTCAGAGACTATGATGAGGCCATAGAGTTTTATACCCAAAAACTTCATTTCCAACTCATCGAGGACACTTATCAGCCGGAGCAGGATAAGCGTTGGGTAGTGGTTTCTCCTCCCGGATCGGCTGGAACAACACTGCTGCTTGCCAGAGCCTCAAAACCTGAACAGGAAGCTTTCATTGGCAATCAGTCTGGCGGGAGAGTATTTCTATTTCTCAATACAGACGATTTCTGGAGAGACTATGATGATATGGTTTCCAGAGGAATAAAGTTTGTCAGGAATCCTAAAAAAGAAGCTTACGGCCTGGTGGCTGTTTTTGAGGATTTATATGGAAACCTGTGGGACCTGTTGCAGATGAATGACGATCATCCAATTTCCGCGCGCCAGCGAAACGCTGGAACGGGATGATGATTGACCGATCTATGCATCAGAATCATCGTTGATAAGATGAAGAAGGGAGAAATTGAATGAGTACCACAACCTTGATCGATCCCGGTATTATCGAAGAAGGCTGGAAAATCCTTGTGGAGAAGATGGGTCTTCAAAAAGCGACGCAGTTTGTCATTTCGCTGGAACGCGGAAAGGGCGATTCGGTTCAGGAGATAAATGAGTATTGGGGAGATGCGAGCATCGACGAAATCCATAATAAAATCATGGGTTGGAAGACCGGGCAAAAGTTGAAGTCAGGAAAAAATATCTGATCATCGTAGAAGAAACCGACACCGGATACTCGGCCTATTCTCCGGATGTGCCGGGTTGCGGCTCAACAGGAAAGACCAGAGAAGAAGTCGAGCGGAATATTCAGGAGGCAATCGAATTTCATCTCGAAGGGCTGCGCGAAGAAGGGTACGAAATCCCGGAGCCACGCAGCTATTCCTCTTATGTCGAGGTTGCCGCTTGAATCTTCGACAGACAGTTTTTCTTCTCGGTTCTTTTTAAGTGAATGGCGGGTGAGCTTTTCATTACACATGCTTTTTGCTGAGTAATATCGTGCAACAACTCCTCATCAAAGATCACCCCGTCGCGGCTCCGCCAACCGAAGGAATCAAGTATGCCGGTTCCAAACTCAAGCTGTTGCCTCACATTCTTCATCTCGCAAGGGAGGTAAACGCTCGCACTGTCTTTGACGGCTTTTCCGGCTCGACGCGCGTCTCTCAGGCATTCGCAAAGCTCGGCTACAGGGTGATAGCGAATGACGTTGCTGCGTGGTCGAAAGTTTTCGCCGAGTGCTATTTGAAAAATCAGAAAAGCTGGCGCCACTATCAGGAAATGATCGAGCATCTAAACGCTCTGCCCGGAATGGATGGATGGTTCACCGAGCATTACGGTGGCATCGCTGAAAAGGATCAACCTTCCACAAAAAGGCCGTGGCAGATTCACAACACTCGCAAGCTCGATGCGATACGACTTGAGATCGATAAGCTCAATCTGCCGGAAGTTGAAACTTCCGTGCTGCTCACGAGCTTGATACTGGCTCTTGACGAAGTCGATAGCACTCTTGGACATTATGCATCGTATCTGGGCGACTGGTCGCCGCGATCATACAAAACGATGACGCTTCGCGTTCCATCGTTGATCGAAACAGAGCAGCAGCACGAAGTGTTTCAGAAAAATATTTTCGATCTGTGCGATGACGTCACGTGTGATCTGGCTTATTACGATCCGCCTTATGGCTCGAACAACGAAAAGATGCCGCCCTCGCGCGTTCGATACGCGGCTTATTATCATCTGTGGACTACAGTCTGTCTCAATGATCGTCCGGCATTGTTCGGCAAGGCGAACAGAAGAGCGGATTCATCTGACACAGTGGCGGCTTCGGCGTTCGAAGATTTCAGGAGAAATGAATCAGGAAGGTTTAATTGTGTCGAGGCCATCGAAAAACTTATCAGCCAAACGCGAGCCAGACACGTTATATTGTCCTATAGTTCGGGAGGGCGAGCGACGGCTGAAGAACTCACTGCGGCTCTCAACAGCGCGGGGCGCATTATCGAAATGATGAGACTCGATTACAAACAAAACGTCATGGCCCGGATGCGATGGACGAACGAGTGGGTTCGCGCAAGCGAAACTCCGAATGTGGAATACCTTTTCCTGCTGGAAAAAACTATCATTTGAAAAAATACGGTGAGAGGTGGTGAATGAAGATTGTTCGCGGTTTTGGATTCAAACGAGAAGCGACATGGATTCTGGTTTTCAGCCTCGCGCTTCCGCTCATCGGAATTTTGCTCGCTTTGGTTATACCGATGATTGCTCGATATTTTGACGCCTGACAGAGATTATGCTGAGAAAAATACTTGTCACATCTTTGCTACTGCTCGCGCTTGTTTCCACTGAAACGGCGCAATCGAGATATTCGAAATCGAAAAAAACAACCAAACCGGCCACCCGTCCGGCGACAACGCCTGCGCCCGCCGAGCCTTCGGAAAAGTTATCGAAAAACTCGTGGCGCGGAATCACGCCTCTTCAATCCTCGGCTGAAGACGTGTCGCGATTGATCGGCGTGGAACCGACTGAAGGCGACACTCAAGGCCCGTTCAGAGTCGAGGGCGGCGAGGTGACTTTTTCGTATCTCACGCCGAGCCTCGCAAAAATTTATCGCGCACCCGCTTCTATGACAGGCAAGGTCTTCTCGATTTATTTCAAGCCGAGTGAAATCATGTCGAAGGATGATTTGAAGCTCGCGCCCGAATTCAAACGATGCACCGAAGACATGGACAAAACTTTTTATTATTTCGTCAGCGACGCGGGGCTTGTCTATCAGTTGCTCCGTAACAGCGACCGATTGGAGACGGTCATCTATCAGCCGTCACGCGCGCAGGTGCGCCGACTGGCGGTCAACACTGGCTGTGTGTTCTGATGTGGGATGGGTGATGAGTGATGGGGTGAAGAGGTGAAGAGGTGAGAAGGTGAAGAGGTGATTATCAAAATGCTGACTATCGCCTGATCACCCATCACCTCATATCCATTCCCTATCCCCTATCAGCCATCACCCATCACCTGTCACCTACTATGAAACTTGCACTTCTTGGCTATGGCAAAATGGGGCGGATGGTCGAGCAGGCCGCCGCAACGGAAGGCATCGAAGTTGTCGCGGTCGTCGATCCCTTTGCAGGATCGCGCGGGCAGATCGCCGATGCGGATGTGTGCGTCGATTTCACTGAGCCTGACGCGGTGATCGAAAATATTCGTCTCGTCGCTTCGGCAGGCGCATCGATGGTCGTGGGAACGACCGGATGGTACGGGCGGATGGATGAAGTCAGAAGGCTTGTCGAAGAAAGCGGCATCGGGCTTGTTTACGGATCGAACTTCAGCATCGGAGTCAATCTGATGTTCAAGGTGGCTCGCTACGCAGCCCGTTTGTTCAGCCGATTTCCCGATTACGATCCTTTCATCCACGAGGCTCATCATCAATTCAAGAAGGACGCGCCATCGGGTACGGCCGTTTTTTTGAAGCGAATCATTGAAGAAAAATACAATCGCGAGGTGTGGACTTCCAGCACGCGGGCGGGACACATACCTGGCACGCACACGGTCGGTTTCGATTCCGAAGCGGATACTCTCACCATTACACACACGGCGCGCAGTCGAGCCGGATTCGCGCGGGGCGCAATCGTCGCCGCCCGATGGATCGAGGGGCGAAAAGGTTTTTACGAGTTTTCTGGAATAATTGATGAGTTGAGCGATTTCAATACTGACGCGGGCTGACGGCCTGCTCGAAAACAGGCAGGAGGAAAAATGTCTGACATATCTACCCTGAAAGGATGCGGGACGGCTCTGGTCACACCGTTCCGCCGGGACGAATCAATCGATGAGGACGCGCTTCAACGCTTCGTCGAGTTTCAAATCAGCGAGGGGATAGATTTTCTCGTCCCCTGCGGAACTACGGGCGAGAGCGTCACTCTCAGCGAAGACGAACAAAAACGCGTCGTTGAAATCGTGATCGAAACCGCGAAAGGTCGCGCGCCAGTCATCGCCGGAGCGGGCGGCTATGACACGAAGAAGATAATAAAAATGGCCCGCGAGTTCGAACGACTCGGCGCAGACGCGCTGCTATCAGTCACGCCCTACTACAACAAGCCGACACAGGAAGGTCTCTATCAACACTTTCGCGCCATCGCGGAATCGACCGAGATGCCGATCATCATCTACAACGTGCCTCCGCGCACGGCGGTCAATATCCTTCCTGACACTCTCGCCCGCCTTGCCGAGATACCCAACATCATCGGCGTGAAAGAAGCGTCGGGCGACATCAGTCAGATAGCCGAGATAGCCACTCGCCTCGACGCGGACTTCAAGATATTTTCGGGCGATGACAGCGTGACTTTGCCCGTAATCGCGCTTGGCGGCGTGGGGATAATTTCGGTCGCGTCGAATGAAATCCCGCGGCAGATGACTGCGCTTGCGCGCGCCGCTCTGGAAAACCGATGGGATGAAGCGCGAAGGCTCAATCGAGAACTGATGCCGCTGATGAAAGCCAACTTCATCGAAACATCTCCTTCGCCCGTAAAGGCTGCTCTTGCGATGATGGGCAAAATCGAAGAGGTGTATCGCCTGCCGCTCGTCGCCGTCAAACCCGAAACCAGAGAGCGACTCCGCTCGATACTCGTCGAGTTGAAGCTCATACAGGGAATCGTTGATGTAGAACAGGCTGGCAGCCTGTTCAAAGGCTGAAGGGATGATGAAAAAAAGCTCGTAGCACGGGCTTCATCTGGAAGCTCGTATTGCTTCCGCCTTCCGCCTCAAGGCGGGACTACAAACTTTTACTGGAAGCATGAAAATTTGGAAAGCAGCAGGCTGGCAGCCTGCTGTAGCTCAGAGGAGTAAGGACATGCTCAGGGAATTTAAGGAGTTCGCCATGCACGGCAACGTCGTCGATATGGCGGTCGGTATAATCATCGGCGGCGCATTCGGGACGATTGCCAAAAGCCTCGTGTCCGACGTGTTAATGCCGCCCATAGGACTCCTGCTCGGCGGAGTCGATTTCGCAAATCTGTTCGTCGTAATCAAAGCGGGAAAAACCGCCGCGCCTTACCCGACGCTGGCCGACGCGCAGGCAGCAGGAGCGGTCACCTTAAACTATGGAGCGTTCTTCAACACGGTAACGGGATTTCTGATAGTGGCCTTCGCGGTTTTCCTCGTCGTCAAAAGCATCAACGCGCTGAGGCGCAAACAGGAAGAAACGGCGGCTGAAGCCACGACGAAAGAATGCGAGTTCTGCGCGTCGGAGATTTCGGTCAAAGCCACGAGATGCCCTCACTGCACCTCTCAACTCGGCGGCGCATAGGTTGAAGATATGAATACCACTATACGCAAGAGAGCTATCATCGCTGTGCCAATCCTGGCAATAATCGGTCTTGCTCTGCTTTATTATTTCGTCAAGATCAAACCGATGATGCGCGCAGGCCGCGAGCAGGGACAGTACACGGATGCGGCCTCGCGCCGCGGGGTGAGCGAGTTTCGCTTCGAAATGAAAAACGGCGCGCGCAGCGTGAACGATTATCGCGGCAAGGTGGTGATGATCGATGTGTGGGCGACATGGTGCGGGCCTTGTATCGCCAGCATTCCGCATCTCGCGCGCCTCCAGGAGAAATATCGAGAGAAAGGATTGGAAGTCGTCGCGCTCAGTGTCGACAAGGGGAGATGGTCGGACGTCGATCCATTCGTCGTGAAAAGAGCAGATATCAATTACTCGTTGGCCGTGCCTCTCGCGGAGACTGACGTTCATTTTTCGACGCTCATCGATCTCAGCCCTTTGGGCAACGTTGCCGCGCTGCCGACCGCTTTCGTCATCGACAGTGAAGGAAGACTTGCAGGCAAATTCGTCGGAGCGGGGCGATATGAAGAAATCGAATCGCTCATCTCAAAGCTGATCGTTGAAGCTACAGGAGCAGTCGAGCAACCTCCCGCCCCTGTAGATCGTTGATTGATTCTCTCCACGGTCACGGCCCCGCACACGTGCAACTGTTATTACGAGTGTCGCGGTCGATGATCGTGCAGATGGTCACGCCGGGTGGCATCTGAAGGCTGGCGTTGCCCCGCTTCGTGCCTGCATCGAATTGCGCGCTCAACCGACGGTTGGCAGAGTTGTGAGTCAGTTTGAAGATGTTCCCTTGTTTTGTCGCCGTCCCCTTCCCGGTTATGACCGCGCCTCCGCAGCAGAACTGATAATCTCCCGTCTGTGAATTCCACAGCAGCACTCTCGAAGAGAGAGAGTCGTCCTGAATGCAGACATCGAAGACCTTGACTGTGACGGTGAAGGAGCAACTAGCCTGATTGCCCGCCGCGTCAGTGGCAGTGCAGTTGACAGTCGTCATTCCAATGGGAAAAGACGAACCTGACGGCGGATTGCACACGACAGCAGGAGTAGAACAGTTGTCAGTCGCAGCCGGATTGGGATAATTCACCACAGCAGTTCCGCCAGGACTCGTAATGCCTGTGACATTGCCGGGGCAGGTGATAACGGGAGGCATCGTCTCGGGCATCAGAGTGAATATGTAGGCCGAGCCTTGACTGGAATTCATCCCTATGGCGTCGAGACTAGCGCCAACGATGACCGTGTCCCCGCCGATGCTCACTGAGAAGCCGAACCGGTCATCCGCCGCACTGTCCGATGCAGTGAGATGTTTGANNTCTGCTCCTCCCGCGTTGCGCTCGAATATGTAAGCCGAGCCCTGAAAGCCGTTCAGTCCCACGTTGGCTTGATAAGCACCAACGATGGCTATGTCCCCGCTTATGCTCACCGATCTGCCGAAGTTGTCAAATGCCGCGCCGTCCGATGCAGTGAGATGTTTGANNTCTGCTCCTCCCGCGTTGCGTGAGAATATGTATGCCGAGCCTTGATCTAAGTTCAGGCCTACGTCGTCGAGATCAGCGCCAATGATTGCGGTACCCCCGCTTATGCTTACCGAGATACCGAACTCGTCAAAGGCCGTGCCGTCCGAAGCGGTGAGTTTTTTGACTTCTCCCCATTGGTCTGCCCCTCCCCAATTGCGCTCGAATATATAGGCCGAGTTGATGAGAGGAGCGCCAACGATGGACGTGTCCCCGCTGATGCTCACCGAGACGCCGAACCGGTTATCCGCCGCGCCGTCCGAAGCGATGAGCTTAGTGACCTCTCCCCAAAGGTCTGCTCCTCCCGCGTTGCGTGAGAATATGTAAGCCGAGCCTTGAAAGCTGTTCATGCCCACGGCGTCGTCAAGAGCGCCAACAATAGTGGTGTCTCCGCTTATGCTCACCGATATACCGAATTTGTCATTCACTGCGCCGTCCGAAGCGATGAGCTT
>DLHY01000162.1 GCA_002483445.1 Blastocatellia bacterium UBA7656 | reverse complement strand
ACCCCAAAAATTAAATGGCCCTATCTATAAGTGGGACAGCAACGACGGCACGTTCATTCATCTGTCTCGAACCGGCAAGTTGAAATACCCGGACGGAACATGGATCAATTATCAGGATGTCAACAACCGATTCCTCCCCACCAGCATAAGGACCCGCAATGGCGATTTGATAACCATCGCTTACAGGACGTACTCTTCTTCGACGTTCAAATATCGCTGGGCTATCGATTACATTTACGACTCGCTGGGCCGATATGTGAGATTCAAGTATTATGGCGACAGCGGCTACACGGCGGACGCGGCCAACGGAAAGCCTCAGAATGCACTTGCGGCTGTCACCGCGCCGGATTTCGCCGGCGGGTCGAGCGTGAGAGAAATGGTGAGGATCGAATATCAGGACATCACGCTCAAGTACAACTTCGGCAGCCTGACGGTCACTGCTCCGGCAAACAATTCTATTCTCACGGTCGTCAAACGAATCTACTATCCGCAGACGGGGCGCGGATACCTGATGACCGATTACAGCACTTATGGCTGCGCTCGAAGAATCTCCTCAAGAAAAGACATGACCGGAGCGGGCAGCACGATCACGGATGGAACGGAGATAGCCTATACCAAATACAATTACACGACCATCGATCCGGCTGACCCTTACGGGCGGAATCAGGTCGGCGCGCTCAATTATTCTCCTCAGTACACCGAGCAGCGCGAGTGGTGGCAGGGGAAGACCGACGCGGCGGGCAACACCGACAATACAGATTCGGTTTATTCATTCACTCGCTCGTCGGGGACGGACGCGAGCGGATTCGCCATCGATACGGCGACGACGACTTATCCCAACGGGCTGGCGGTAGTGACGACAACGGGCAACGATACTACCAACGCTCCTGATTTCGTCGGCAGGGTGATCTCAACGGAGCAGAAAGACGGCAGCGCGGTTTTATTCAAGACCTCTTACACCTACGTCACTCCGGCGGACGGAGGCGTTCAGATAGCTTCAGTCGAAACTCAGGACGGGACTTCGCCTCGTGTGAGGACGGAGTTCACTTATGGGAGCTACGGACGGGTGAACAATGTTTATGAGTTCGGATTCGCTTCCTCCTGGCAGCGAAGGACGAAATACACCTACAAGGACGGGACTGCATACCTCGACGATGCGCGATTGCTGCAACTCGTCGATTCCATCGAGGTGTTTGACAGCGGCGGAACGAAGCGGTCGAAGACCGTCTTCATTTATGGCGATTATGCGGCAAAAGGCGGTATGGAAACCTATGGACTCGTGAGCGGGACATATCCTCCAAATCATGATTCGAGTTTCGACGCCACGAAGACCAATCGAGGCAACGTGACCGGCGTGCAGACCTTCAGCAATGTCGCGGCTGGCACCTCATCCACGAAGTACACGAAGTATGACTTGTTCGGCAACGCGGTCGAATTGGATGTGAGTTGCTGTGCGGTCAAGGCATTCACCTTCGGCGGATCGAATTATTATTCGCAGCCGCTTTCAGTCAGAGACGGCTCGACCTCGGGGCCGAACCTGACGACGAGTTATCAATACAACTTCAACACGGGGCTGGCGACTCAGGCGACAGACCCGGACGGATTGAACACGACTTTTCAGTACGACAATGCGTGGAGGCTGCTGACCGTGACCGCGCCTACGGGAGCGACTACGACGACTCAGTTCGACAAGGACGCAAATCAAAACGATCAACTTGCTTACAAAGAGCAGGTGACCTACACCGACACAGTGTCGAAGACTATAGCGACGAAAAGTTGGTTTGACGGAGCAGGAAGGGTGTTGAGAAGCGGGACGGGAGCGGGCAGTTCGCCTTCGAGCTTCGATGCGGTGGCGACCGTTTATGATTCTATGGGGCGGGTCGCGAAGCAGTCGAATCCATACACAGGGAACTCATCAGGGACGGGGACGGGATTGTGTCCTGCCCTCTCGCCCAATCAGATGTGCTGGACGACGAACACCTACGACAAGCGGTCGAGGGTTACGGTAGTGACTCTGCCAGATGGACAGACAGTTCAGACGAGCTACAGCACGACAGCGGCGACCGTCACGGTTACGGATCAGGTTGGGAGGCAGAGAAAGACCGAAGTAGACGGGCTTGGGCGATTGATAAAAGTGAGTGAGCAGGATACGACGAGCGGGCTTCTCTCCTGGGACACGACATACAGTTATGATGTGCTTGATAATCTCACCGGAGTCAATCAGGGGAATCAGACTCGCACGTTCGTTTATGATGGGCTGTCGAGGTTGACGAGTCAGACCACTCCTGAAGGCGGGACGGTGACGTTCACCTACACCTCGTTCGATTCGGTGCAGAGTCGCACGGACGCGCGAGGAGCGGCGACGAATTACGGCTATGACGCATTGAACAGATTGCAATCGGTGACATACAACACTGCCACCGCGCCGGGAGTGGCGGCGACCGCAGGGGTGACGATCAACTACAAGACCACTGCGCCGGGTAAAGGCCAAGTCAGTTCGGTGAGTGAGGGATTGGGCGGCGAGAGCTACGGCTACGATTCTCAGGGCGGAATAATGGCGGCGAAATCCACTCATCGCTTCTCGCTCATCTCCGCTTCGAGCATCGCCCGCACGCGGTCGAAATGATCGGCGGGAATTTTTCCTATGCCTTGTTGCAGGCGGGCGACCACGCCTTCTATCTCGCGCTCTTCTTTCTGCTCGACCGATTCCATAGCCTGCTCGACCTGCTCCTCGGAAGCTCTGCGCGCGAGGCGTCGGAGGCTGGTTTGAAGCATCCGGGCCGCGGTTTTAAGAATGTTCTTCGATTGAGAGAAAGTCTCTTTCACCGCGCGCTCTATGACGCTCGGATTGACCTCCGCAAGCGCGCGATCTATCGCCGCCCGCGCTCGCGCCGCGTCCGTCCCGCCTTCTGGCGCGATCCATTTTCGGTCAAACGCATAGTCGATCAGATAACCGTGATAATAAGCGCGCGTGGCCAGATCGACTGCGCGCTTCCATTCGAGGAACATGAATATTTTTCTGAATATCCATTTGAGCGGATAAATGAAAATCGAAATCAGGCAACCACGAAGGCATCCTTCGTCCGCATCGTCGGAAAGAGTCTTCACATCTGCTTCGGTCAAAGTTTGCCCATAAGAAGCGGCAAGCTCTCTCGTCATTCTTCGTTTGAAGTGAGTCTTCGCCAGATCATCGATGAACGGAACAGGAATGAGCGGAGTAAGTCCCACCATCACCGAAAAGGTGACGATGCGTCCGTGATTGGTTTTCTCCGGTGTCGTCATCTCTTTTGATTGTGTATCATTTCTGCGATGTCAGATGTCAGCCATTCGCGCTCTCGATCTTATGTCCGACATCTGAGGTCAAGAATCCAACATCTGCGCTGAGAGGTCAACTGCATTGTCGTTGATGCTTGAAGAAATCAGCCATCAGCCGACGGGGCTTGAAAGAACGATCCGCGAAGAGCGCGCGAAGGTGGAACATCTCGGCGCGTTTCTAAAAAATCGCGGCATCGATCTCGTGGTGCTGGCGGCGCGCGGAAGTTCCGACAACGCCGCGCTGTTCGGGCGTTACCTGCTCGAAATCACTACCGGCATCCCCGTCTCGTTGTCTGCGCCTTCGGTGCATACGCTCTACGACGCAAAGCTGAAACTGGGCCGCGCGCTCGTCGTCGGCGTTTCGCAATCGGGCGAGGGCGAAGATATAAATCGCGTGCTTGAGCTTGCGCGAGCGAGCGGAGCCGCGACCGTCTGCATTACCAACGAGCCTTCCTCTACGATGGCCTCTCTCGCGGATGAATCGTTGATTATGCAGGTCGGCAAGGAAAAATCCGTCGCGGCCACGAAAACTTTCACAGGGCAGATGATGCTCTTTTACATGCTGGCGGCGGCTCTTTCTGAAAACGGACAAGCTCTCAACTATGATCTGATACCCGAATACGCCGCCCGCGCTCTGGCTACTCGCGAAGAAATAAGTCGACTGGTCGAGCGATATGTTTTTATGGAGAACTGCGTCGTCGTCGGTCGCGGTCTGCTTTACGCCAATGCTTACGAGCTTGCGCTCAAATTGATGGAGACCTGTTACGTTGTCGCGGAGCGATTTTCATCGGCTGATTTTCTGCACGGGCCGGTGGCTGTGGTCGAGCGTCACTTCCCCGTAATACTGTTCGCCCCGCCGGGAGCGACTCGGCGCGGAGTGAGAGAACTGATGGAGCGTCTCAACCTGATGCGCGCCGAAATGCTCGTCATCACCGATGATGCGGATACCGCGAAACTGGCTTCACGAGCCGTTTTGATGTCATCGGAGATAGAAGAAATTCTCGCGCCCATACCTTATATCATACCGGGCCAGTTCTTCGCCGCGCTGCTCGCCGAAGCCAAGGGGCTGGACCCGGACGCGCCCCGGTCGCTGTCGAAAGTGACGCGCACGCTTTGACAAGAAGGCAAAAGTAAAAAGGCAAAGTGAAAAAATAAGAGAGCCGCTCCACGCAGCCTGAAATCGTTTCATTGCGCGGGACTGGTTTTTTTGCCTTTTACCTTTTACCTTTTGACTTGGCACTCAGGAGGATGCGCAATCATGTCTGAATACCCCGCCCGTTATGAATCGGACATTCTGCTTCGCGATGGCTCGACCCTGCGGTTGCGCCCGATCAAACCGGAAGACGACGCTGGATTGATGGAACTTCATCGAAGGCTGTCGCCTCAAAGCGTTTACTTTAGATTCTTCGCCCCCGTGCCTCAGCTTACGCCGGAACGCGCCCGCGAGTTTGCCACAGTCGATTACGACAACTCCTTCGCGTTAGTCGGAGAGCTTGCCGGTCGTGTGGTTGCAGTCGCGCGTTATTATCGCGACCGCCAATCCCCGGATCACGCCGAAGTTTCTTTCGTAACAGAAGACGCGCTTCAGGGGCGAGGCATCGCAACCCGGATGCTCGAACGCCTTGCCGAGATAGCCCGCGAACACGCCGTCACGACTTTCGACGCTTACGTGCTTGGCGACAATCGAAAAATGATGGATGTGTTTATAAAAACCGGCTTCGAGATTCAACGCCGCATGGACGGCGGAGTTTTTTATGTGACGTTTCCCATCGCGCCGACTCCAGCCTTCGAAGAAAAAGCAGCCGCTCGTATGCAGTCTGCGGCGACGGCTTCGATGAAAGTTTTCTTCGAGCCGAAATCCATCGCTGTCGTCGGCGTCGGTCGCAAGCGCGGCAGCATAGGCGCTGAAATTTTCCGCAATCTTCAACTCGCGGAATTTCAGGGGACGCTCTACCCGGTGAATGAAAAGGCCTCGATCATAGGCTCAATGCGCGCTTACAAACGAGTCACGGACATACAGGATGAAATCGATCTGGCGATCATCGTCGTCCCCGCCGAATCGGTCGATGATGTCATCGATGATTGCATAGCCAAATCAGTGCGCGGGGTCGTCATCATCAGCGCGGGATTCGGCGAGACGGGCGCTGAGGGACGCGCTCGCGAAACCGCGATTCTGGAAAAACTCCGGCGCGCGGGCGTGCGGCTCGTAGGCCCGAATTGCATGGGCATCATCAACACCAACCCGGAGGTTGCGCTCAACGGGACGTTCTCGCCAGTCTATCCGCCCGCGGGGAGAGTGGCGATGTCGACGCAAAGCGGCGCTTTAGGGCTTGCCATTCTCGATTGCGCGCGCAGATTGAATCTCGGAATTTCGACTTTCGTTTCGGTCGGCAACAAAGCGGATGTGTCGAGCAACGATCTGATTCAATACTGGGCCGAAGATGCGCGGACGGATGTGATACTGCTCTACCTGGAAAGCTTCGGCAATCCGCGCAACTTCGCCCGCATAGCCCGAAGAGTCGCTCACATAAAACCAATCGTCGCCGTCAAGTCGGGCCGCTCGCGCGCCGGTCAGCGCGCCGCCTCGTCGCATTCGGGCGCGCTTGCCACTACCGAATCGGCTGTCAACGCCTTGTTTCGACAGGCGGGCGTGATTCGCACCGATACGCTCGAAGAACTCTTCGACGTTGCCAATCTCCTTGCCCATCAACCGATACCTGCGGGCAGAAAAGTGGCGATACTGACGAACGCCGGAGGGCCAGCCATACTTGCCGCTGACGCCTGCGAAGCGAACGGGCTTGAACTGCCCGCGCTCTCAGATGAAACCATCGGTGAGTTGAGATCATTTCTTCCCTCGGCGGCCAGCGTCGCCAATCCTGTCGACATGATCGCTTCGGCAACTGCCGAGCAATACGAGAGAGCGACGCGCGCTCTGCTCCGGGATGATCGGGTCGAAAGCCTTATCATCATATTCATCCCGCCGCTTGTGACTTCGCCCGAAGATGTGGCGGCGGCGATTGTCACCGGATCGATTGAAGCCGGAGAGAAACCGGTGCTTGCCAACTTCCTGAGCGCGGAAGGAGCGCCTGAGATACTGCGCCGGATTCCGAGCTACAGATTTCCAGAAGCGGCGGCCTCGGCTCTCGCAAAAGTGACGGCCTACGGCGAATGGCGACGGCGCGCTCCGGGCGCGGTATCGAAGTTCGATGACATTCGAGCGGACGATGCTCGCGCAGTCATTGAGCGCGCGATGGCTCGCGGCGGCGGCTGGCTCAGTCCTTTGGAGATAAAAGAACTCTTCGACGCGATGAGGATTCCTCTTGCGAGAACGAAATGCGTGTTCGATGAAGAAGGGGCGGTCAGGGCTGCGAGCGAAATCGGGTTTCCGGTCGCGCTAAAAGCGATGGGGCCGAACATTTTGCACAAGACCGAGCGTGGCGGCGTGGCTCTCAATCTGGACGACGAAGCGATGGTGCGCGGGACTTACTCCGAGATGGCAGCCAGACTCGAAGAAGACCTGACCGGCGCAATGGTGCAGGAGATGATTTCAGGCGGGGTCGAAGTCGTAGTAGGTGTGACGCTCGATCCGACGTTCGGGCCGCTTGTCGTTTACGGCAGCGGAGGAATTCTGGTCGAGATGATGAACGATGTAGCGTTTCGCATTCATCCGCTCACTGATCGAGATGTGGAAGAGATGATGGGAGAGGTAAAGGGTACGGCTTTACTCAGAGGCTATCGCGGAGCGCCGAAGGCGGATGAAGCGGCGCTCCGCGAAATCATATTGAGAGTGTCTGCGATGCTTGAAATCTGCCCGCAGATTCACGAGATGGACGCCAACCCGGTAAAGGTTCTGCGCGAGGGCGCGATAGTTCTCGATGCGCGAGTGAGAGTTGATCGCCTCGCGGAGTTTCAGCCCACGCGCCGCATCGCGTACTGAGTGGTCAGTGGTCAGTGGTCAGTTGTCGGTAGGCCGTCAGACCGCATAGCGATAAGGTGTCGCTGATGAGTGAGATTGAAGCAAAACTGGATCGATTAAAGGACATGAGTATTGAGACTGCTCTTAACGCACTCAATGATGAAAAAGAGATTCGCCACCTTATTGCGGAGAACCTTGTGGCTAGAGGCACATCCATAATTGCCCCGGTGAAGAGGATGATGGATTCTACTTCCGATCTCGACCTGCAAATCAATTGCGCTCTTATTCTGTTCTGCCTCGGCAACAGAGAAGGTATTCCATATATGCTCAGAGCGATTAAAGAGAAGACGGATTGGATGTGTCTCGCTGCCTCGAAACTGGCCTCTGCGGAGGTTCAGGAGACAGCCCCCTATATTATTGAGCAGCTTCGTACTCTGCCGCTGGAAAAGACTGATGAAATCGTTACTCTCGCACTCGCTCTGCGTGAGTTAGGATCAGAGGTGCCAAAGGATGTACAAGAGCGATTTACAGGAAGGAATGTACCCTGGCAAATTCGGGCTTTGTTTGATCAGTAGAGCTAATCAGAGGCTCCGGCATAGGTTGGTCTAAAGATCGCCCTGACCGAAGCGCGAGCAGCGAACTTCTTGACATACCCTCAGCGTCGCTGCCTGCGCCCGGTCAGGAGGGGCATTACCCCTGCAACCTTTCATAATTCACTGTTCGATCATCCGAGAGACGTTACGCGCAGGGGTTCGATTTTATATAGCACACGCACTTCGTCGGGTTGACGGTAAGGATACTTATCGACTCCCATATACTTTTTGGCCATCTTATCTATATGCTCGCTCGCGCCTTCTTCGGTTATTTCAGCGACGTGGCCACGCACTTCCAAGTAGCGATAAGGATTTTCAGGATCGCTGAGTGAAAGCGAGACCGCGGGGTTGCGCTTCATGTTTTTGTCCTTCTGACGCCCACGCGCCGAATTGACTATTATGTGCGAGCCATCAAAATCGACCCACACGGGCGTGACCTGCGGCGAGCCGTCAGGCATAACAGTCGCCAGATTAGCGAACGTCTTCTTCTCAAAAAGATCAAGAAACTTTTCCGGTATTACTCCTGCCATGTTTTCCTCCCGGTAAATGTACGACGGGCTGCCAGCCTGTCGCAGGTTTTCATTATTTCAGCCCTAGAACAGGCTGGCAGCCTGTTCTACATCAAAGACTCATCGCTTGAAACAGCAAAAGAGATTTTGACCTTACGACGCGGAAAAATCAATCAGGGATGATTTCCACGGGCAGCCCATCGCCCCAGCCGTATTTTTCGCGGGCGAGTTGCTGCGCCTCGCGCCATTTCGTCGCGTCGCGTTTGCGGTCAAGCACGCGCGCTTCGGCTTCCATCTTTCGCCTGCCCACGCGCACGTGAACACGCGGGTGGGCGAGAATATTTTTCACCCACTGGGCGCGATGAAAATGCTCGGCGAGGATGTAGTAGCGGCTCTCGAATTCGACGAACCAGATTTCGATCTCGCGCGCGAGACCCGTCTTGCGACCTGTCGTCGTGAGATAGAGAAATTGCAACTCGGTTTTCTTCTCCGTCATCGGGCTTTTCGATTTTTACCTTGATGTGCTGGTTGAATCGATTTCCTTGAAGCTGCGGGCCACTTTTTCAAGCTGGGCGCGATTCGATAAAAATCGCGCCCAGATCCTCAATCGATACCGGATAACTCTAACGTCTGCCCTTATGAGTAACAAGTGACAAGAGATAACACTCATCACTCATCTCTTATCTCTCCGGGTTGGCTTTTTCCTTGCGGCTGTGTTTTTCGAACCAGGCTTGCAGGTAGAGTTGCTGCAACAACTGGTGCGACGGGCGACGCCAGCCGTGAAACTCATCCGGCATACGAATGAGCAGAGTCTCCTTCTTTAGCATCTTCAACGCGCGGTAATACTCTTCGCTCTGAGTCATCGGCGTGCGAAGGTCAGCTTCGCCCGTCATCACCATAGTCGGCGTCTTCACGTTCGCCACATAATGCAAGGGAGAGCGAACAGCGAACTCTACGGGGTCTTCCCACGGATACTTCTTAAACTGGTTGTACCAGCTTGGCCCGTCTGTCGTGCCGACGAACGAGTGCCAGTTGATTACGGGTCTCATCGAGACCGCGCCCGCGAATCGATCTGTGTGGCCGACTATCCACGCCGTCAGCACTCCACCCCCTGATCCTCCGCACACGAACAGGTTCCTGTCATCGATCCACCCTTTGGCTATCGCCGCATCGACTCCGGCCATCAGATCATCGTAGTCCTTGCCGGGATACGAATACTGAATGCCGTTGACGAACTCCTGCCCGTAGCCTGTAGAGCCTCGCGGATTGGTATAAAGCACTCCGTAGCCATTGGCCGAAAAATTCTGAAAGGCCCAGTTGAAAGCCACCGAGTACATAGACCACGGGCCGCCGTGAATCCACAGAACCATCGGATACTTCTTCGACGGATCAAAGTTGGCGGGCTTGATGAGCCAGCCCTGAACCTTCCACCCGTCAGCCGACGTGTACCATAGCTCTTCGGCGTCTCCGAGCTTCACACCTGCAAGCACATCTTCATTGACATCGATTAGCTTACTCATGTTGGCGGCGTCTTTTGCGTTGAATGTCACTATCGATCCCGGTTCCTTGAAGCTCGAACGCACTGTGGCGAACTGCCCGTTGTTGGCCATCGAAAAGCCGCTGAGTGTGTGAACGCCGTCGGTGACTTTGCGCACTTTGCCGTCAAGCGATGCGAAGCAGATATTTGACGAGCCGCGCTCTTCCATCCTGTAGTAGACTCCCGATCCATCGACGGCCCACGTCACATTGTTGGGAGAGCTTGGCAGATTTCCCGCCCACAGCTTTTTGCTTCCGCCGTCTTTGTCCATCAGGTAGAGGCTCGCCAGATGGCTCGTGTAACTCTTGTCGTCATAGCCGGTGTAGGCGATCCAGCGCCCGTCGGGCGAGACCTGCGGATTTCCATCCGGCCCCTTGCGGTCGGTGAGAGCTTTGACTTCGAGAGTCTGCACATCGACGGCGTAGATTTCGCTGTCGCCGCGCTGATACTCAGCTTCGGGTTTGCGGATCGCTGAAATATAAATCGTCTTTCCGTCCGAAGACCATTCAGGCGCGTTATGACTGTACTTGCCGCTGGTGATCTGGCGCGGCGTGCCTCCGAGGATGGAATCGAGCAGGTAAACCTGCGAGTAGCCTTTTGGCAGCGGCCCGCGCCCGTCAGCGGCCCACGTCAATCGATCTACTATCACGGCGGGCCTCGCCCACTGCGCGCCGCGAGGTCGTTCGGGGAGTTTCACTGCAAGTATAGGATCGTTGTCGGCCTCGAATGCGGTATAGGCAATCCACTTGCCATCGGGCGACCACCTGACGCCGCCGGGAGCTTGTTCAAGGTGCGTGAGTTGGGCTACCTCGCGCGTGTCGATCCAGAGGATGTGCAGTTGATTGGTGCCGTCTCGGTCTGAAAGAAAGGCGATGCGACGGCCATCGGGCGACCAGACGGGCGCGCTGTCGCGCCAGCTTCCCGACGTCAACTCGCGCGGGCGCGAGCCGTCCGTCTCTACTATCCAGAGATTGCTGCGGTATTCGTCCTTGACCTTATCGACCCACGTCCGGGTGAAGACGATTTGTTTTCCGTCAGGAGAGATCGACGGATTGTTGACGCTCTCCATATTCATGAAAGTCTCTTTGTCGAGCGTGCCTTTTTTGCTTTGACCGAGCGTCGGTACGGAAAGGCACAACGGAATCAGAAGGAACCAGAGCATTGTAGAGCGAAGCGATGGTCTCATGAGATTCTCCTCCGAAAAGGTATAGCAGGCTGCCAGCCTGCGGGTTCCCCATTTTCATACTTTCGGGGCGTGCGCAACCTGGCAGGTCGCGCTACATCGAAGACTCCTCCGTGAAAATCAATGACGGGGTCTGTTTGATCGCCGATGAGAAAGGATGCCCCAAAAATTCCACTGCGGCTTTGAGACGATATTGCGCCGCGGCGCTTGGAGTCAAGGCCACTGCAACACCTGTTGCCAAAAAAAAGACGGCCCCGCGAGAGCCGTCTCATCGAAGGAAGGTTCAATGCAGACTCACGGCTTAGGGGTAAGAGTGAATTTCATTCCTGCCTGTTCTATCGTCATGCTCTTCGCCTTGCCATCAGCGACTTCGAATTGAGCGAAAATTTCGACCGGAGCGCCTTCGACCACCACCTTGAATCGATTCTCGGCGATGGGAATGAGCGTTGCTACGGGCTGGCGCGGTATCACTCCGCGAAGCTTGCCTCCGACCAACTCGACGCTTATCTCAAGCGGGGACCCTTTCAGTTCATACGTGCCGACAAACTTTTTGAGCGCGTCTTCGCTCATCGCCAGCCCAGCGACATCCGCTGCTTTTTCAGGAGCGCGCGTGAAGACCAGATCGGACATACCCGGCAGATTGAATTTCAACCCCTCGGATTTGCCCTGCGCATTTATCATGAAGCTGACCAGCGCCTTTCCGAACTGGCGGTCGCGCATACGCGCCTGAAACGTGTCGTAGTGCCAGTGTTCAAGGTCGCCCGTGATGGCCGCGCTGTAGCTGACGACGAGATGGCCTTGCTCTTCGGTCACTTTCGCATCGCCGTACATCTCGTTGGTGTAGGTTCCTGTGTACTTGTCCTGCGCCAGCGAAGGCTTGGTGTTTTTGACTCTATCCTCGGCCTGTTTCTTCTCGACCGCAGCGGCCTGTCCTTCCTGAGATTTGATCACCTTGAGCAGTTGGGCGCTCCAGTCTTTCGCCGGAGCCTGAAGGAAGAGATCGAAAATCTTGTGGGCGATTGCTGTGGTCATAATCGTGCCGTTCATATTGGTCAGCACGACGACGCCGAGTTTTTCTTCAGGTATCATCGCCACCAGCGCGCTCATACCATCGATGTTGCCGCCGTGTTCGACCACTTTGCGCCCGTGATAATCGTGGAGGAACCAGCCAAGTCCGTATTCGAGAAAATGAGCGTCGGGGAAAATAAAAGTCCACGGCGGCTCCTGGCGGATGATCGTATGCGACTGGTGCATTTCTTTGACCGAGCCGCTGCTGATGAGTTGCGTGGTCTCGTATTTCCCGCCACCAAGCTGAAGCCTGACCCATTGAGCCATATCGGTGACGTTCGAGTTGATCGAGCCTGCCGGAGCTATGTTATCGATGTTTCGCCACGGTATTGCTTCGACTTTTTTATCGAGCTTTGCGTGCGGCGTGGCGACGTTCGTCGAAGATTTCAAATCCTGGATCGAGGTGCTGCTCGCGCCCATACCTAACGGGCGGAATATGCGCTCGCGGATGAACTCATCCCAGCTTTTGCCCGAAACGCGACTGACGATTTGACCCGCAGCCAGATACATTATGTTCTGATAGCCGAAGTTGCTGCGAAAGCTCCACGACGGTTTGAGGTATCGGACGCGGCGCAGAATTTCATCCCTGTCATAAGCCGTCCCGTACCAGAGCAGGTCGCCGCGCTCAAGCCCGCTGCGATGGCAGAGCAGATCGCGGACAGTTATCTCGCGCGTGACATAAGGATCGAAGAGTTGAAATCCGGGAAGGTGCTTCGTGGCCGGATCGTCGAATTTGAGTTTGCCTTCATCGGCGAGCATGGCAACAGACGCCGCTGTGAAAGCCTTTGAAGCAGAGCCTATGGCAAACAAAGTCTTTTCATCTACGGGAGTGGGGTCTCCGATTTTTCTCACGCCGTAGCCTTTCGCAAAAACCACCTTGTCGTTTTTGATTATGGCGATGGCGACGCCGGGAACTTCCCAGTCCTTGAGCGCGCGGTTCACATAATCGTCCAGTCCGTTGAGCGGGGTTTCCTGCGCCCTGACCGGCACGCCTGTCATTGCGACAAGCAGCAGGATGATCGCCAGTTTCTTAACTCGAATCATATCTCGACTCTCCTTTCATTTCTGCTTCAGTTGTTGCTCTACGATACGGTCAGGCGGAATGTTGCACCGATTGTTGCACGTTGTCAACTCGGAGCAACCGTTGATGAAAACCATCGGAGGCTGTGCTATATTTTCGGCTCACGAGAAAGGAACCTGTTATGGCAGAGCGACTCAAACATCCCGGCGCGGATCTCGCGCCTTATCTGATAAACGACATCGAGCGCGTGATGACGCCCGCGCTCGTCATCTACACCGACATAGTCGATTCAAACATCAATGTTACGCTCCGATTGCTTGATGGCAGGGCGGACGGTTGGCGGCCTCATGTGAAAACATCGAAGATCGCTTCCGTAATGCGAAGAATGGTCGAGCGCGGTATCAGCAATTTCAAATGCTCGACCACGCTTGAACTGGCGACCATCTGCGAAGTCGGCGCGCGTGATGCGCTGTTGGCCTACCCAGCGACGGGCGCAAACGCGAGGCGAGCGCGAGAGATTGCCAATAAGTTTCCTGATGTTCGGCTGTCGGCGCTTGTCGAAGACGCGGAGCAGATCGAAGCATGGCGAGGAAGTCGCTTCGGACTTTTCATCGATGTCAATCCCGGAATGGATCGCACAGGAATAGAGCAGGCGAGAGGCGACGAGATTATCAGCCTTGCGCGTGCGATTCGATCCGCGGGCCTTGAGTTTCGCGGGCTTCATTATTACGACGGGCATCTGTCGAAGTATGATCTCGCAGAGCGCGAGCAGATTGCGCATCAAGGCTATGACCGATTGATGGAAATAGTCGCCGCCTTCGAGCGAAGGGATATCCCCGTTGCCGAGGTCATCACAGCAGGCACACCGGCTTTTCCCTGCTCGATTTCTTACCCTCAGTTTTCAGGCGCGTCATTCATTCATCGCGTATCGCCGGGAACCGTAGTTTATTCGGATTGCACGAGTCTCGCTCAGTTGCCCGAAAGCTGGGGCTATCGACCGGCAGCGGTCGTCGTGTCGACAGTCGTCAGTCGACCGACTTCTCATCGCATAACCTGCGACGCGGGTCACAAGACGGTTTCAGCCGACGCGGGCGTGCCGACGTGTCTCGTATTGGGCCGCGCGGACCTCAACCCTGCACGACCGAGCGAAGAACATCTGCCCATAGATTTGACTGATGAATCGCAGCCGCTCGCGCTTGGCGATGCTCTTTATCTCGTTCCGCGTCACGTATGCCCGACCGTGAACAATTTCGATCACGCGATAATTGTCGAAGGCGGTCGCGTCACATCAATGGAACGAGTGACGGCTCGCGGTCGCGAAGCGCCGATTTCAACGGTCAACGCGGATTGATCGCAGCGAGGCTCAGAGTCAACACGCAGAGTTGTCGGATGAACAAAGAAGACCTCAGAAAACTGATCAAACAAGCTCGCGATGGCATCATCGATATCGACACCCTCGCAGATCGTTTGTCGCATCTCCCTTACGAAGACCTCTCCTTCGCTCGCGTCGATCATCATCGGGAACTTCGCGCGGGCTTTCCTGAAGTCATATTCGGCGAAGGCAAAACCGTCGATCAGATCATCGCCATCGCAGAGCGAATACTCAATAACAGTTCCAATCTATTGATCTCGCGAACGACGGAAGAAGTCTTCCATCGCATTCGATTGATTGCGCCTGAAGCAGAGTTTCACCGCGAGGCCCGCATGATGTCAGTCCGACGAGACCACTCGGAGCGAGGCGACGGATTGATAGCCGTCATCTCGGCAGGCACGTCCGATATCCCCGTCGCGGAAGAAGCCGCCGTCACCGCTTCGGTTATGGGCAACCGGGTCTCGCGCATCTATGACGCGGGGGTTGCAGGAATTCATCGCCTGATCGGGGCGCGTTCGGAATTCGAATCCGCAAGAGTGATCGTCGTCGTGGCCGGGATGGAAGGCGCGCTACCGTCGGTCGTCGGCGGGCTTGTCTCAGTGCCGGTCATCGCTGTGCCGACGAGCATCGGCTATGGCGCGGCTTTTGGAGGAGTGGCGGCGCTGCTCGGTATGCTCAACTCGTGCGCCTCGAACGTTTCGGTCGTCAATATCGATAACGGCTTCGGCGCGGGATTCGTCGCAAGCCTCATCAATCGCAAACGTTAGTCCGTAGTCAGTTGTCAGTGGTCAGTTGATCTCGACTGCTCAAAAGACGACGGACTACTGACCACTGACAACGGACAGCTTCGCCTTGACGATATCGCTCAGAGCTTTTCCATCGATGGTCTTGCCTTCAAGTCTTGCGCGCGCTGCTTTCATCACCGCGCCCATGTCTTTCATCGACGCCGCGCCTGTCTCGCGAATGGCTTCTTCGATAGCAATACTCATCTCCGATTCGGTTGCGGCAGCGGGCAGGTAGCCCTGTATTACGCGCGCGTCGTTTTCTTCTTTGAGTGCGAGGTCAGCGCGTCCCGCCTTCGCGTACTGGTCGGCAGCGTCGCCCCACTGCTTGATAAGAGTATTCAAGACCCTGGCTGCTTCCGCATCATCGATCCCGCCGGGAAGTTCAGTCTCACGTTTCTTCAAAGCGGTCTTCGCCATCCTGATCGCGCTCAGTCTATCGGCTTGTTTCAACTTCATCGCTTCTATTATGTCGCGATCTATTCTCTCAACGATTGTCATAGCTTTCTCCTCACTCGCGGAATCCGTAGTTATCCTGCAACGGACAAAGGACGAATGACAAAGGACACGCTACCAGTCCCCGTCTTCCACTTCGTTCTTGTCAATCTTGTAGGTGATGATCTTGTCTTCAGGCACATTCACCGAGTCGTCGTCCTGCTGCGGCGCGAAGCCTTTTTCCTTGTCCATATCCTTGACGGATTTGATCTGCTTGAGAGCATCAGGCGCTTTGATATCGCCCATCTTTTCGTCATAAAGATCGAACCACGGCAGGCCGTATTCCGAGTATGTTTTCGCCGTCACCGGAGTCAGGGGCGGCTCAAGATGGGTGATTTCGCGATAAGCAAGACTGTTGACGATGTGAACGTAAACGCGACCGTAATTATTTTCGTCCCACGTGTCGAGACCATGCGGGTCAGGGTAAATTTTCTGCTTCATTCGTCCACCCGCAGCCAGCCCCATCTCCGCGCCTAATGAGGCCATCGGCATTGCGCATTCAGCAACGGCGAAAGAGCGCAACGCGCCTGTATTGACTACAGGAGGCTCATCGGGAAAGCGGCCCGGTTTTGGTTCGTAAACGATTATCTGAATGCCGCCGAATCTCTCTTCGCCTGTCATCTGCGCTTCGACCGTGTAACCCATTCCAAGCGGCATGGCGACGAACTGGCGGATGTAGCCTTCGCCCGCGTTGATGCCATCGAGCCAGGGCTGAGGCGGGCAGACGAGATAATCTTCCTTGTCGGCGAGAAGGCGTTGATTCCACGCTTCGCCCGAAACGGCATTTATTTTGCCGACCGCTATCTTGACCGCATTGGGTTTCCAGTGGCGCGAGTTGAAATTTATCCACATGGCTTCGCGCTGATACATCGGCATAAAGACGCCGCCGTGTTCGAGCCATGAAGCAGGAACGCGATCTGGGTAATCCGAAACTTTTCGGACGGGAAAAGCGCCAAGCCCCGGAGGGAGCGGATAAGAATTGCCGTCATCGGGAATGCGAAGAGTTCTCTGAAATGTGAGCGAAAACCCGTCGCCGAATTCGAGAGCGTCCCCTTTGGCCGTGACTTTCAGCATCGCTGTTGCTCCTCTCTTCAAAACATCCGTATGCAGGCTTATTCTACATACACTGACGCCCTCAACGCACCACTATCATTCAACTCTGAATCCGAGCTTGCGTTTCCTTTCAGGTTTAGCGCCTCTCCCTAACCACTTGACAGGCTGTTCATCAACATTATCCGGGTTGACCCAGACAATTTCTCTCAACTCTCGCACACGTGGAGATGCCAGAGCGAAAAGCTCTCGCACGATTTCATCGAGTGAAATAATAGTTTGATCTGTCGCCAACGCAGCTTCGATCAACAGACAATCCTTGAGCATGGCATCGCGGTCTTTCTTGCTGGAAGCAACATCTTCGATTCTGTTGCGCAGTTCATCATCAGAGCATTCAACAACGAAACACAACTTCCTACGCGCCACCATAGACCTTCTCCAAGTCCGCGCAAAATTCGATTGGTGCTTATTCCATTCATCTCTGATGTCCGGGGTCATAGTGATGTGATGGCATATTTCGAGAATGGCTGTTAGGAAGTCGCGGCAATTCTTCGAAGTCGGATGGTCAGTCTTTCCTGAAGCGCGGGCAACGGATGCGTCAATGACGAGGCGTTTCGAAATTCTCGATGGCATGTCAGTTTTTCATCTGCATCATTTCGGCAGCATCAAGGTAGCGGCTCTCAGTTTGAAGTGCGACTTCAGCGAAATCTTCGGGCCAGTCTCCGAAGCTGCCCGCTTCATCCAGATCGGCGCTTTCGATTTCTGTGGCCCCGTTTTCATTTCGTCTGAACCAGTGCAGTTTTATTATGTCGGGCGAAAGCTGGCTTTCGGCTACCAGAGTTTGAATTCCTAGAAGCAGCAACGAGCTATGAGTTTCTGCGACCACTCGGACGCCTCGCTTGGCTGCATCGGCAAGAGCGTAAGCCATCGCCGTCTGTGCGCGCGGGTGCAGATGAAGTTCCGGCTGTTCCAGATAAACCAGTTGGCCCGGCTCTGCTGTCAGCAAAGCGACCAGAACAGGCAAGGTTTGAGATATGCCTATGCCGACGTCAGCGATGCTGACTAAATCATGCGCGCCGCCTTTTGCGGATCGCGGCAACCGTCCTACATGAATTTCAACCTGCGTGTCATTGATCGGCTTCGCAGTCACTTTCCATGTCAATCCGAGTCTTTCAAAATTTTTGCCCAACTCGCGAAGCTTGTCGTTCTTTTTTTCCGTCTGCCAATTAGCGACGACGCTGGCAGCATAGTTTTCAAACGTGCCGGGAAAAGTCGGGCCGACGGCTGTTACGGGATAAGCTCTCTCCGGGTTTCCTCTCAGTCCAGGAAGGTGAATTATATGAATGAGGGCTTGACTGACTAATGAAATAACGGGTGAAGGAGAGCCGATAACGAAGTCTTCCTCCTCTTTTTTTCCTCTCATCCGCAATTCCAGAAAACAGCGATTTCGTTCTACAAACAAGTTGGAGTCTGAGCGCCCAAGAGCTTTACTAGGAATAATTCCAGGAGTCAATCTAATTGCTTCCCCCTGTTCAACCTCAGTCACATGCTGAATTTTGATGCCTCTGTTGGCTCGCCTGCTGAATCGTATCGTGACAGATGCCTCTATTCCCAAATCAATTCCCGCCTGAAAAGTTTTCGCCTGTTTACCTTCGCCCATTCGAGAGAACAACTGATCCGTAGATGTGAACTTCACGTTCGGGCCGTCGAGCAGCAACGGGCCGGGATCATAAGACGCCTCCAATGTCTGCTTGAGCAAAAGGAGCGGCTGCATCACGCTCGATTTCCCTGAACTGTTCGCTCCCGCGAGAACTGTCAACGGCCTGATCTCTATGCTTCGCTCTCTTTGGATCGACTTGAAGCCAGCAACCGTGATGCGCGTGATTCCGGTTTGCAATGCTCCGACTTTTTTTGAATTCGTCTTGCTCATTTCATCGAGAGTTCTGCAACTACTCAGCCGCGTAGCGGCATTTGAGTTTAGCCCGGTCTTTCAAGGCCGGGTAGATAGCAAGGTTGATTCTCGCGTCGCGTCAGCGACGATTGAATCAGTCTCACAAGTTCAACCGTCGCTGACGCGACGCGATGGATAATCCTGATCAGATGCAGGCTCTAAAGAACCTGCCTACAATCAATCGTCCCTACGGGACGAAACCGGCTGAGTCGTTATAGAACTTTTCTTTCACTTGCGGCCCGCGCCGTTGTTTTTTCTCGTCGGCTCTTTTTCATGTTCGAGCTTGTAAAAATCGAGCATAACGTCGCTGTTGCCCTTCAAGTCGCGCTCCAGTCGGTTGAGGGCCACCCTCACCACGTCGCGATGATGCACTCGTCGGCGCGAGGGGACGCTGCTCACCTGAAGCCATATTTTATGAATCAGGCTGATGTCTTCTTCCGTCAGGTTGGGAGCGTGCGCTCCCAGATAAACTACATGCTCCTTTCCATCGAAGCCGACGACTTTGAATCGCACCTCGCGGCGGGGATCATCCGTGAGCCGTTCCCACGCGCGGCCAAGATTTCGCGCCTGCTCCTGTGAGGTCATCTTCGACGATTGCCCCGCGACTATCTCCGCTGAATCCAGACGGAGCGCAGTCTGCGCCACCGCGTCGAATATATTCAACGCAGGAGTGACCAGAAGATCGACCGGCTTGCCGTGCTTTTCAGCCAGCGCGACTACGCGAGTGAACAACTGCTGCTCATAGCTGGTAAAAAGATTCTCGTCGTAAAGATCACTCATTCCCGCATCCGGCCCTGTGACGAGTCGCGTCGTCATCACCACGATGTCCTGCTCGTCGGTGTTCGTTCGCGCCAGCACATGCTCCAGGTGCGAAAGCGTGTTGTAGTCGCGCACTCCGACCAGCACATTGCCGGGCCGCGCGCCGATCTCCTCGTGGCCTACCGTCTCGCTGTGCTGCAACTGAAACTGATCGAGGCGGGCAAGGGTCTGATCCATCTTGCGCCGGTTCACTCGCTCCGAGACTGTGAACAGAGTGAAGAAGATCGCCGTAAGCGCGATGCCCGACGCCGTCGCCACCTGCTTGGTCAGCAGATTTATCAGCGCAATCGAAGTCAGAACTGCGGCGATCAGAACAAGGCCGAGAGGGATTTCAATTTTTCCGACGCGGATATTGGCAGGCACTCTCCATTCGCGACCCTCCCGACGTTTGAATCTCAACACTACGGTCGCAACGGCATTGAAGGTGAAGCTCCATATCACGCCGAAGGCATAAGCTTCGCCAAGCAGGAAGATGTTTCCGCGCGAGCCGAGGATAGTAGCTATCTGAAGAATCACTATCAATCCGATTATGCGATAACTCGTCCCGTATTTTCTGTGCGGCGCGCGGAACCAGTCCGTAAGCACGCCGTCTTCCGATACGCGATTCAGAACGCCGTTCGATCCGATGATAGCCGTGTTGACCGCGCCCGAAAGCATCAGGAATCCGACCACGACGACGAAAGCCTGAAACAGCAGCTTGAGATAAATCGGGCCTGTGAAATTCATCGCCAGTCCCGCGATCAGGTTATCGAGATACTGCGGTCTGGTTTCGTCGGGTATGATAGCGACCGCGAAGAATGAAACCAGCGAGGTGAAAGCTATCGAGTAAATGAAAATGACGAGCGCCGCGCGCTTGAGATTCTTGAGCTTGGGCGCTTCCAGTTCGCGGTTGACCTGAGCGAGAGTTTCCTGTCCGCTCATCGCAAGAACCGAATGGCCGAAGGCGATGAAGATGCCGACAGCGCCTATAAGCACAGAAACATTTTCAGCTATGCGATAATGCCCCCCTTCTTCAACGAACCAGCTTGATGGACTGAGCCATCCGAGCGCGTCTTCGGAAAAATTCAGATTCTCAGGAAGGGGCAAAGGAGGAAGGCTGCCGCCCCGGTCGATTAGCGTCAGCACGCTCCACAGGATCATTATCACTACCATCACCGTCGTGACGTACATTATGCGCAGCGCATCGTCTGAGGATTCGTGAATGCCCCGGATGTTTCGCCACCAGAAATAAAGGGTCACGGCTATGGCGAAAAACATCGCCGTGATATTCATGTCCATCCGCCAGGAGATGCCCACGAGCGCCAGCACTTCGTTGCCGAGGCCCGCCATATAAAGTCCCGCCGAGACGCCTGAAATGGGGCCGGTCAGAATGAAATCGAACAGCAGGGCCGAAACCGAGAGCTTGGCCATCGCGCCGCCCATCGCTTCCTTGACCACGCGATAGACGCCGCCCCGCGTGAACATGGATGAAGACTCGATGTAGAGCGCGCTGACGCCTGCGCTCAAAAGCATAACGGCGAGTATGAACCAGGGCGCGGCGCGGCCTACGGCTTTTTCGGCGATCCCGCCGACATAAAATGCCGACGAGCCGAGGTCGTTGAGCACGATTGCCGCCGCCCGCCAGAAAGAGATGAACGAAAGCATCACGGAAGTCGCGACGACGACTTTCACGCGAGTGTGGGTTTTAGAAATTTCCATGTCGATCCTGATCCGTACTCCTGCCAGCCGATTTGCGCTGTAGGCTCAAGGGAATCATCGGGCTGTTTCCGCAAATTCTAAGGATACCCCCGCGCTCAGTGTTGTCAACGCCCGGTCGCGCGTTTTCGCTCACTAGGCAAACCCGACGCGCTGATGTATCCTCACTGCCGAAAAACGATTCCTTATGCTAATCGAGAAGATCACCAGTCGACAAAACCCGCTGGTCAAACGATTCCGTCGCGTGCGCGCGGGCGGCGAGCGGCGCATGATTCTGCTTGAAGGAGTGCGACTCGTAGAAGAAGCCATACGCGCGGGCGCGCATTTCGAGAGCGTGGCGTTCACCTCGGAGATCGAAGCGACTGATCGCGGGCTTGCGCTCCTCGACGCCCTTCAGCATGTGCGCTGTCGCGGCGCGCATGTGACCAGTCAGATCATGAATATCTTCTCTGACACCGAAGCCCATCAGGGAGTCGCAGCCATCGCCGCCCGCCCTCATTACGAGACGGATGACGTGTTCGCGCGCGTTCCTCAACTACTCATCATCGCCGACCGATTGCAGGATCCCGGCAATCTCGGAGCGATCATTCGCACGGCTGAAGCGGCGGGCGCAACCGGAGTGGTCACCACTCCTGATACGGTCGATCCTTTCAATCATAAAGCCCTGCGAGCATCGATGGGAGCGGCGCTGAGGCTTCCCCTCGCCACTCACATCACCGGCAGTGAGATCGCCCGCTTGTGCCGCGAGCATAAGGTGAGAGCCATCGCCACTCGCACGCGGCCCGCTCGCGCGAGCGGCGTGATAGAAGACGCCTCGCGCGCCGAACCCATAAGGCTTTACACCCAGGTCGATATGACTGCGCCTGTGGCTTTCATACTTGGGCGCGAAGCGAGCGGAGTGTCAAACGAAGCGATGCTTGGGGCTGAAGGGCTGATTCACATTCCTATGGCCGATGAAGTGGAATCGCTCAACGTCGCGGCAGCCGGGGCGGTGCTACTTTATGAGGCGGCGCGTCAGCGCAATTTCAGTTTTTTGGAAAAATGAAAAGGGAGAGTATAAACAACCTCTCCCTAAGTTAAGGAATGGGTAATGTCGTTGGGATTCTCCGAGAGGGAATCTCAACAGTTGTGGGGTTACTTGTTGCCGATCTTGAAGACGATGCCCGTCATGAAGCGGAAGTTATGAAGAGTCTCTCCCTCAGCAAAGACGGGAATGTAATCGGCCTGGAACCTGACGGCTATGCTCTTGCCTGCGTTGACATCGACTCCTCCGCCCGCAGCCAGAGCGAAGTCGGTTTCACTCAAGCCTTCTACTTTGGTGGTCGCGCCGCCAAGCAGAATGTGCGCAAACCCGGTAGCCTTCTCGCCACGCGCGTTGACACGCGGGCCGAAAAGGTAAGTGTAGGCAGAGAGGTCTAGACCTTCGAGGTCGCCATAGTAGCCGCCGAATTCCGCCACCAGCCCGAAGCGCGGGCCGAGGTTTCCGGCGAAACTCAAACCAAAGCCGTTCAGGCTATCTCGATCAAGGACGACATCGGCGTTGACATAAGCGTACCCGCCGAAAATCTCCGCGCTCGGATAGTCTTGAGCGCTGGCCGGTATGGCCGATACAAACAGCACTGCAACCAACAACAAAAGTTTTCGCATTCAGTTACCCTCCTGAGTTTTGATTTCGTTCTTACTGAATCATCCATTCAAAGCGATTGGCTGATTCAAACTTCAAGCGCACGCGCAACTCAGATAACTTTCGGATGATACTACTAATTAACGCCATTTGCACCTTAAAAGTGTGCAAAAGATTCAGGTTCAATCCGTTGCCGTGCCTGTCGAAACCGAGCGAGCGAGTATTTCCGCACGCCTCGCCTCGATTGCTGTGAGCAGTTTCTCGAAAGGCTCGACGAACAGCCTCACCCCATCATCGAGCACCTGCTCGGTGACCTCAGCCAGACTGATGCCGACTTGTTCGAGCCGTTTGAGCAGGGCGCGATCTTCATCCAGATCGTCCTCGATGGAGATTCGAGCCTGTCCGTGATCGCGAAAGGCCGCCAAGGTTTGCGGCGGGATGGTATCGACCGTCTGAGGCGCTATGAGCGATTCAACATAATAGACATCTCTGTAAGCGGGATTCTTGGTCGAGGTCGAAGCCCACAGCGGGCGCTGCACGCGCGCGCCCTTCTCCTCAAGAGCGCGGAATCGGGGGCCATGGAAAACTTCTTTGAATCGCTGATAAGCCATTCGCGCGTTGGCAATCGCGATGCGACCCGCGAGCGAACCGAGGCGCGCTCGCTCTTCTTCATCTTTCGACTGACTGATCATGTCTTCGAGCTTTTTATCCATGGCCGTATCTATCCGGCTGACGAAGAAACTCGCCACAGATGCTATGCGGTCGACCGCTTTTCCTTCCGCGTCACGGCGCTCAAGTCCGCGAACGTAGGCTTCGATAGTCGCGTCGTAGCTGGCGAGCGAAAACAGAAGAGTGATGTTGATGTTGATGCCTTCAGAGATGCACTGCTCTATGGCGGGCATACCTTCAGCGGTGCCGGGAATTTTGATCATCACGTTCGGGCGGTCAAGCCACCTCCACAGCCTTCGCGCTTCTTCAATCGTCCCTTGGGTGTCGCGGGCCAGAAGCGGCGAGCATTCAAGGCTCACGAATCCGTCCGCACCCTGAGTTTTTTCATAGACAGGGGCGAGCGTGTCCGCCGCCATCTGAATGTCACGGACGGCGAGCGATTCATATATTTCAATCGCCGTTTTGTTCTGCTCGGCAAGCTCGCGGAGTTGATCCGTGTAATCATCCGAGCCGCTGATGGCTTTTTCAAAGATGGCCGGGTTCGAGGTGACTCCTCCGAGGGCGTCCTCTTCGATCATTCGTTTGAGTTCGCCTTGCGTGATGAGTTTTCGTTCGATGTTGTCGAACCAGACAGACTGGCCCAGGGCGTTGAGTTCAACAAGCGGGTTCGCGTTCATAGAATCTCCTGTGGGAAACAGTTTTCAGTTTTCTGAAGCGGCGCGCAGTCTGACGCCGCGCAGGAATTTCATGATAGCGGGAATGGAGCGATCAGCCAAGCAGGGCGACACCTTTGCCGCTTCATTCGCCTGCTCTCTGATCGCACCCCAACCTCTTCGCCCGTTGAACTCTTCTTTGCGATGAGCGAATCCCTGTTTTCTCTCATTTCAAAACCGACCTGATGATGTAGTCGACCACTTTGAGCGTCGTCGCCGCGATGGTCAATGTCGGGTTCGCCGTCCCCACGCTTGGGAACACTCCGCTTCCGAGCATGAAAAGATTCGAGTGATCGTAAGACTGCTGATTCGCGTCGAGGACGAACTGTGTGCGGTCCGCTCCCATGCGATAGGTTCCCATCACGTGGCCCGCGCCGTTGAGAATATATGTCTGACCCTGATAGGTGAATGCGGCGGAGTTCGCAGGATCGACCGTTGTGTGATCGGTCGCGCCCATCACGTCGAAGAGCTGGACTGCGACATCGCGCGCATCCGCGAATCCAGCTTTCGTGTAATCGTCCAGATCATAACTGATCTCAGGGCGCGGTATGCCGAGATTATCTGTGTACTGTTTGGAAGGAACTATGCAGTTCGTTTCAAGCGGCATCTGTTCGATGAGCGAGCCGAATCTGAACTGGCGAATGAAGAGCGAATTCAGATTGCTCTTGAGCGTGGATCCGAATTGTCCGGCGGCGATGAATTCATTCACCGAATTCCACGGATCATTGTTGGCCCAGTTCCATCCTTCGTTGCCTATCTCCATGCGAAACGGCGCGTGCTGCTTTCTGAAATCGCCATCGCGCAGGCTCTCGATGCCTGAAGTCGAGAGCGGCCCGCGAAATGGATAAAGCGGATCGGTCATCAGCGCCCAACTGAGTTGAACCGGATGATCCATCAGGTTCTTGCCCACCTGTGTGCTTGAATTCGCCACGCCGTTAGGCAGTTCGTTCGTCGCCGAATTCAAAAGTATCTTGGGCGTCTCAATCGCGTGCGCGGCCATTATATAAAGCCCTGCGCTCACGCTCCCTTCGCCCGTCGCCGGGCCGCTCGGATCGTCGTATTGTTTGTAATTGACTGACGAGATCAGCCCCGATGTTTTGTCTACGCTCAGAGAATAAACGACCGTCTTGTACCACACATCTACGCCGAGGTTTTGCGCTTTGGCTATGTGAATGGTCGCGTCGTATTTGGCCTGAATCGGGCAGATAGGTATGCAGTTGGTGTTGCCCGCGCAGACCCGGCGGCTGTCGAACGGAATGGAATTTCGCGCCTGTGGAGTGGGGCTGACAGTTATCTGCTGACCTTCGATTGTGAGGTTGCCGATCTTCGCCGCCAGTTGCGTGTCGAGATAAGCCTGAAGGATTCCGGGCATCGGATAGTTGTAAGGCTTCGACGGATCGTTGGGGTCGCTGAATGTCAGCCCGTGATACTCCTGATCAGCGACATTGGCCGCGACGCCTATTTCCCATTCGGCACGGCCATACCACGGTTGAAGCTCGTTGTAATCGTAAGGCCAGTCGACTCCGTGACCATACATCGATTGAATGCGGAAATCATTTGGCAGCAATCTGAGAGATGTTCCCATCCAGTGCCAGGTGGTTCCGCCCGCGACTCTCTCATAAGTGCTTGCGAAAGGCAGCGGTCCGTTTTGCACGAAGTAGCCTGTTGGCGGGCGGTCTTTCCAAGTGTTTATATCCAGCACGAGCGGGCGCGGATCGTCCGCATCATTCGGATAAGGAGACTCAGGCGTCTTCGCCATCGAGAGATAAAACTTTTCCATATAGGCGCTGCGATCAGGCGGCACTTCCGCTCCTCCGTCAAGAATCAGCACGCTCTTTCCGGCCTGAGCCAGCTTGTAAGCGGCTATCGCTCCCGCTATGCCTGCTCCGACGATGACCACATCATAATTTTTCTGCGCGCTCATATCAGTCTCCTTTGTCTATAGAGTCCAGAGAGTCCAGAGAGTCCAGAGAGTCCAGAGAGTCCAGAGAGTCGGGCTGACTCTCCAGACTCGATAGACTTGATAGACTCTCAAGACTCTGGCGGCGTGGCCCAGTAGCCATAGTGCATTTCGCTGTAGCCCATCGGATGCGCCTGTGCCGCGTCCCACGCAAGCCCCTTCGTGTAGGCGTTCATCGATACGACTGTCCCCGCCGAAAAACCTGTGATGGGCTGCTGCTGATTGAGGTCGTACCAGATCGAGAGATACCACATGCGGATGATGTTTCTCGCTACAGGCCCCATCGCCGGATCATCGAGTATCTGCTGCTGAACTTCCTGATCGATGTTGGGCGGCTGCTGCGCGGCTATGTTTTGAAACGTCGTGAGAATCTGATTCACGAGCGTCGCCGCGACATTGGCCTTTAGCGTGTTGAGGTATTCGACCGCAACAGGTTCAGGGCTGATGGGAGGAAACAACTGATCGGTCGTGTAGCCGGTAAGCACTGCCGAGAGTCCTACGAAGTTGGTCAAATCCGGATCGCTGCTCATTTCCCGCCTCCTTTGCTCTGCGCGCGTTCGAGCAGATAAGTGAAATCAGAAAACTTGCTGTTAGTCGTGGTCGCGTTGTTATGGCACATGATGCAGCTTGAAGACACGTTCGGGACTTTGCCCTGCACATAAGTTTCAAGCGTGGTGTTGGCGAGAAATGGCGGCGCGGGCGATCCCGTCGGATTCGGCCCGGTGAGCGATGCGCTCGGTTGTGTGGGCCACTGCGTGCTGACAAGCTCATAGTATTGCCAGACGGAATTCGGGTTCACCGCTTTGAGCCATCCCTGCCACTGAGCGTTGAGAGCCTTCGTCGCGTCATCGATTGGTATGACACGTTTGATCTGGCTTCGCTTATCGGGCGGAAGCGTCTGATAGGGATCCCACGGCTTTGGCGGCGGCACATTCACAGGACAGGTCGCGCAGGCAGGGTTGAAGAAATTGAGCTTCGCTCCCGGCGGAAGTCCCGCGCCGGGTTGAACATTGTCGACCTGCTCGAACGTAGACCAGACCCACTGAGGGGCGGATTGAGTTTTGTGCGCGATATGAAAACCGACAAGCCCCATCGTCACAAGCTGGCACGATTCTTTCGTAGGAGGATTGTCCGACGCCTGAGTGTAGACGTAAGCCTGCACGGTGTGATATCGACCGGGGATATCGCCGTTTGCCGGATCGATGACTTTCCACGCAGCCTTGATGAGCATGGCTCCGACGGGCGTGTTGGGATTAGTCGGCGTGGGCGCGACTCCAGATGGGAACTGAATGAACTGAGTGAATGCCTGTTGTCCCTGTTTGTTATAGAGCGTGTTGTTGACGATGAAATTGAAGGCATCCTGATTCAAACGGATTTCGAAGCGGGCATACTTGCCGTTCTGCTGATCGACTATCGGGCCGGTGTTGAACGGCTGGCTCAATTCGTCGAGAACTTCATCGGAAACCTTCTGCGTCATCCTCAGCACTTTCGCCGTCGACCCGGCGACGCCCTGACAGGCAGCGGGCAATTGATTCTGTCCCCACGGCAAGGGGGTCGAGCCGTCAGGAAGAAACACTTCATAAGATTCCTTGTAGCTCTCCCAAACGGTCGAATTGTCGCCATCTGCGCCAATAATTTTGCTCGTATCAGGCGAGCCGTCCGCAAGCGCGGGCCAGTTGAGCGCGACGAAGCTCTGCCATGAAAAAACGTCGAAGTCATGTTGTATTTGATCAAGCGTCGAGGGGTTATCGCTGAAGTCGGCGTCGTGAGGTAGATTCGAACTCAGGTTTCCCGGCGGTGGAGGCGCAGCGCCCAGTCGAGGCGCGGGGGCGGGCGGCGCGTTCGAATTGGCAGTTTGTTGAGTCCCTCCACAACCCGCAATCGCAGCCGCCGCGAAGCTGCACAGCGCGATGATACATATTATTTTCCTGGCCAGATGCATAATCTCTTCTCCTTCTTTCTCAGTGCAGAGAGTCCGGAGAGTCTTGGGAGTCTTCCGAATGTTCAAGTCTCTTTTCTGACTCCAGACTCTGTGGACTCTCAAGACTCGATAGACTATTTCTGACAGCCGCCAAGCCCGAACTCGCTCTGCTGATTGATAACCCACAGATAAGTCACTAGCTCGTGGTAGCAAAGTATCGAGTGCTTTATTTGGCTGAAGTTTTTGGAATCTATCTCGTAGCCTGTGTTGACTTGCGAGTAGAGAGGCGGAAGCTTCGGCACTATGTCTGGCTCGTTGTGGATGCGAAAGCTGTCCGTCACTTGAGAATCGAAGTAGTGAGCGAAAGTCCAGTCGCCGGTTTTCGGAGACGCGAAAGTGTAGAGAGTCATATTCGAAACCCCGTCGTTGACACGAGCATCGAGCGCCAGCATCGTCGCTATCGACGAGCCGAGACTGTGGCCGACGCAGGTGAGATGTCCGCTTGCGATATTGTCGTGGATGAATGGGTGAACCGGTTGCGGCTGTTTGTCGGGAAGGACGCCGGAAAGCGTTTTGTAGATGCTGAAGAATCCGTCCTCGACGAGACCGGCCCTGGGGATAGGGGTGAACTCAGTGGGCAGGAACTCTGCATCGATTATCCATTCGATGAAGTTGCTCGTGCCGCGAATCGCTGCGACGTACTCGCTCGGCTGCTGGATCGATTGCGCGATGAAGCCGAAAAACTTTGTCTCTGAGTCGAACTCTATCGAATCGACGCCGTCGATGTAGAGTACGAGTTGATAATCCTTGGGAAAGTTCGAGGGAACGGCAGGTGTCAAATTGTTGGGATCGGAGTTGTACATCTGATATGCGATCTCGACGAACGTGCCGTAGAAGTAGGCTGTCATGGGGTCATAATTCGGCATCTTTTTCTCCCTGAGTTTGATCGAACTATCATGACTGAAATGATCCGCGCTTGTCGGACGCGAGTCCTTCCTCGACTGCCTGCTGTATGCGGTCTGCTCGCGCGGTCGAATCAGTCATCGAGGTCTGCGCGCGAAACTGAAGATAGCTGTCGAGAAGTTTCTGCTCATCCGCGTCCGCCCAGTTCTGCGGGTCGGGCGAGCCAAGCTGATTGACTGCTTTTGCAAGCGTACCCGGCACGTTGCCGGGGCGATTGACATGCTCATCGAGTATGAGCGCGACTCCGTATTCGGAAGAAACATAATCAGAAATGAAGCGACCGTTGATGGTGTGCTTTGCATCGCTATAAAAAAGATCGATGCGGCTCATGGCGTGTTCGATCTGAGCCTGTCGGACGACTGTATCGCTTCCCGACAGCCAGAAATAATAAGCCCACTCAAGAGTCCTCAGTTGCTCCTTCTGATCGCTGTTCGCAAGCTTGACTCCATTGAGCAAAAAGAAGCCCGTCGGCGTGACTCCCGGCGAAGCGTTGATCGCAGAGGTGTCGAGTCCGTACTGGCCGAAATACTTTTGAAACGCCGACGGATCGTTGTTCTTCAATCGGTCGATGAGCGAAGGCAATTCCCCCGCGTTGCCGCTGGCTCCCGCAGTCCACTGAAACACGCCGAAGGTGATGAAGGAATCGTCCCAAGTGTTGATCGCTTCCAGCTTGCCCTCATTCGTGGAAACGGCTGACAGGACGCGAAGCCGCGAGGGCGACACACCCGCGAAAAGAGAATTGTTCTGATTGACGAACTGAGAAATCGATGTCTGCCCGTAGTTGTAGACGCCGAGTTTGAATTTCGTGGCGAACACCGTGCCGTCGGGGGCGACGGCTTTGCTGCCCTCATAATGAAAGGTGCCAGACTGCGCATCACTCGGCTGCGCGCTTATATAAGCCGCGCTCACATAGCCCGTCTGACCTGCGGCGCTCACTTCGAGCCACTCGCCCTGATCCTCAAGGATTTCAACCGTCGTGCCTTTTGGCAACTGAGTTATGACCTGACCGTTCGGGCTTTCTCGGAGATTGAGTTCGGTTGCGGTGACGACGCCTGTAGGCATAACCCCTCCATGATGACGCCTGACGAGCGGCCCGATTCCTTCGAAAACCTTATTGCAAGTCAGCGACAGATTACTCACGATAGAGCCAACCCTGCCCAGCCGGAGATTCTCAGCTTCTTGATGACCGGGTTATATAACATCTGTTACCACAGGTCAAGCACTATTTCGCCTGATCGGGCGGTGAGAGCAATCTTTTTACAACTCGGCGGCTTTCTTCGTCCGCGCACTGGACCGAAAGCGCGACGCGGCCATCAAATATGATTTCATCATAATCGGAGAGGCGGCGACCGAGCCGCGCTTCGTAAATCATCCGACCAAGCGTTGAAAGGATCGATCCGAGCGCGGCCATCTCAAAAACTATTATCCCGAAAGGCCAGGGCGCAACCACAGGCATACCGCCCGTCACGAGATTCATTTGTTTTGAAGCCAGCACGGTGAGCGCGATGGCCGCCGCCGCGCCCGCGATCCCTCCGGCTATGGCAAATCCTCCGATGCGGCTCGGCCTTTCGTCGCCGGATTCATAATCGTGAATTGGCTCGCTCGACATCAGCGTTATCGCGTTTTCGGCAACGCCTTCGCGTCTTAACCGGCGAACGACGGCGATGGCCTCATCGGCAGTATCGAAAATCGCAATGATTTTTTCTTCCATAGTTTTCAGTTTTCAGCCACTGCAAGTTCATCAGCGGGCTTCGCATCACGATGAGCAAGACCCTCTTTGTATTCCCACACCGCGATGATCGGGAATAATTTCGTGAAGATCGCGTAGAGGAAAACGAAATAGCCTATCATTCCAAGAGTGAGCGTTATCTCGACCCAGGTGGGGCGGTACGATGACCAGTTGAAAGTCATTCGCGGCTGCGCGAGCGTCGGAACGATGATTAAAAACCTCTCGATCCACATCCCGACGATCACCATCGCTGAAGCGGTCATCGTTCCCTTGACGCTTCGCGTCCGTTTGAACGCCAAGAGCGGCGCAGGGATGAGGAAACAACACACGATCATAGTCCAGAACAGTGGAGCGTAATCGCCGCTTATCTTGGATTGAAAGACCATCTTTTCGGCAGGCTCATTGCCGTACCACACCGTGAGGTGTTCGGCGAAAGTGAAGTAGAACCAGATCAAACTCATCACCAGCAACAGCAATCCGAGATTGTTGAAATGAACGGGTCGCAGATAATCTTCGAGTCGGAATACGCGGCGAATGACGGCCATGGCAATTATGAGCGCGGCTATGCCTGAAAAGATCGCGCCCGCGACGAAGTATGGCCCGAACATAGTCGAGTGCCACATGGGTTGAATCGCCATGGCGAAATCCCACGACACGATTGTGTGAACCGATACGGCTACGGGGATGATGATTATGGCCATGACCTGAACCGCGCGTTCGAGCCTGCGCCATTGAAGTTGAGCGCCGCGCCATCCCAAACTGAGCAGGGAATAAACTTTCTTTCTCAACCCCTGGGATTTATCCCTGAGAAGCGCAAGATCGGGAATGAGCGGGAGATAGAGATAAATGATCGAGCTTAGAAGATAAGTCGTGATGGCGAAGAAGTCCCAAACCAGCGGCGAGCGGAAATTGGGCCACAGCCCGCGCTCGTTGGGGTAAGGCGCGATCCAGTAAAAAAGCCACGGGCGGCCTATGTGTATAATCGGGATGAGCGCGCCGATCATAAGAGCGAATACGGTTATCGCTTCGGCGCAGCGAGTGACGGGCCTTCGCCATTCGGCTCCGGTCACGCGAAGGATGGCTGAAATCAATGTGCCTGCGTGCGAGATGCCTATCCAGAAAACGAAGTTGGTTATATCGAAGGCCCACATCACAGGCCGGTTCAATCCCCACACTCCTATGCCATGACGCACCTGATAGCTGAAGGCAAAAACGCCCGCAAGAAGCAAGGCTCCGCTCACGATCACCGTCGCATACCACGCCGCGCCCGACTTCATCACGGGTCGAAGCAGATCAGCGTTGATTTTTATGTCTGTCGGTCTGTCTGTCATCATCAACTTTTCTCAATCGAGATGCGCAAAAAATCAGCCACTCGATGCGGCAACAAACGATGAAACTGTCACTGGATGGTTGGCAGCCGGATATGAACTACGCAATGAGACGCCTCCGGTCAGAACGGCTCCGGGTGATGATAGCAAAGGATCGCCGGTCTCTCCCAGCAGGACTTCGAAATCCTGACCTTCAATGCGCCATTTTCATAAATCGATTGCCTGCTGTTTTGGACACGCTCACGCGCCTGTGCTATTGTTCCTTTTGCAACAGCGCGTATCTTTGCACGCGAGAGCCTCACCACACGGGAATCATGCTCCCGCCTCACGTGAGCCGTTCTTCTGCAAGCAACGAGCTAATTGCTGCACACTAAATCGACAGCGCGACCGCTTCGCAATGGCTGTCCAGGGAGGCAAACATGGCACAGGTGAAAGAAGGCGATACCGTATCCGTCCACTACACGCTGACTCTTGATGACGGGATGGTTGTCGATTCTTCCGAGGGCAGCGATCCGCTCCAGTTCACAGTCGGCTCGGGCGACATCATCGAAGGGTTCGACGAGTCTGTGCGCGGAATGGAAGAAGGCGAGACGCGCGAGTTCACCGTCGCGCCCGAACAGGCTTATGGCGATTATCGCGAAGAGATGGTTCTGGTTTTGGCGCGCTCGCTGTTTCCTGCCGACTCGACTCCCGTAGTAGGATCAGGAGTGGAAATCCCGCTTCCGTCGGGCGGCTCTCATCTCTTCCGTATAGTCGAAGTCAGCGAAGAAGATGTCACGCTCGATGGAAATCATCTGCTCGCCGGAGAGACGCTTCATTTCCGCGTTCAACTGCTCGGCATCGAAGGCAAAGCAGCTTCCGTGTAACCTGCAACGGATTCCTCGAAGCTATCAATTCCGAGATGACATGTCGTAAAATCCGGCTTCTCATCTTGAGAAAACTTATTGCGGATGGAGGATGCGTTGAGGGAGCCGGTCAGGGTCGGTATCGACACAGGAGGCACGTTCACCGATTTCGTTGTCGCTCAGGGAGCGCGCATCTCGGCTTTCAAGCTCCCCTCGACCCCGCACAATCCCGCCGAATCCATACTTAGCGGAGTCTCCCGCATTCTCGCTGAAACCGCCGCAGACATTCCCGAAATAGTTCACGGCACGACGGTCGCCACCAACGCGCTGCTTGAGCGCAAGGGCGCGCGGACGGCTCTCATCACCACACATGGGTTCGAAGATGTAATCGAGATAGGTCGTCAGAACCGACTCGATATTTATAACCTCTTCGTCACCCGGCCCGATCCGCTCGTCCCCTCCGAACTGCGCTTAGGCGTAGAGGAAAGAACCGGCCCCGACGGATCGATCATCACCGCTCTTGATGCAGTCAGCCTCAAAAAAGCGATCAGGGAAATCTCCGAGCGAGGCGTCGAATCCGTTGCAGTGTGTTTGCTCTTTTCCTTTGCCAACCCCGCGCACGAGCGAGAAGTGGCGCGCGCTCTTGAACCGATTTGTCTTCCGGTCTCGCTCTCGCATCGCATACTGCCGGAGTACCGCGAGTATGAGCGAACATCGACGGTCGTCATCAACGCCTATCTCGTTCCGATCATGTCGCGCTATCTGAACGCCCTCGCTCAGGGGCTTTCATCAGTAGTCGGGGGTCAGGGGTCAGGGGTCGG
>DLHY01000042.1 GCA_002483445.1 Blastocatellia bacterium UBA7656 | reverse complement strand
CGCTACGCGGCGGAAACATTACCCGATTTCCTGACAGTCTAAGGAAACATGAGCCAATTTTTTTTGTAACTCCTCAGCCCCCCAAGGGCGACCTGTTTATAGAAACTCAATCCCAGGAGGGTGAGGCGATTCCGCGCAGCTTGCTGCGCGGAGGTTCATTTGACTGTCGTCAGTCTTGCGTTCAGCGTTCCGACGACGAGTACTTTGTCAGCGGGTTTGCTGGTTTTTTTGACGCCTGATGCGCTCTCCCTGACCAGGTCAATCGGGATTTGAACTTCTTTCGAGCCGACAAGAATCGCCGTGGCGCTATTATCGTTGGAGTTGATCTCTGCGCGTTTACCGGTGATAGCGCCGCTTACGCCCTGCACGGAGCCGGTAGTCGCATGGAAGGTTTGATTGAAGGTGTGACCGTCGACTGTGACATTGAACGGCACATCGACTTCCAGGTCGGCAGAGTTGCCCGACCGTTTGACTTTGGCTTTGCACAATCCGCTGAGAGCGACGCGAATGCGGCGACCTTTTTCCGATTTGCCTTCCCATACGCTTTCGGTTTTGAATTCCTTGCCGAATACGAGATCGGCGACCGTCAGCGTGAATTGCAGATTGGGGATGATGAATTTGTCTGCAACTTCCCATTGCCCGTTGGCGGCTTTTTTACAGAACAGAATTTCCGTGCGTCCGCGAAACTCTCGTTTGGCAAACAAGGCATTGGCTGAAATCAGAGTGAGCAAAGCCATCATCAGACAAACGGCGATGGCAGTCTGACGGGCGATGCGTGATCGTGTTCTATCGTTTCTCATCGCGCCTTCCTTCCTTATTTTCAAGATGACGGGGCGGCGGCTCAGGCGAGGCAGGATACTGATCTGCCTGACGTTCGGGCTTCCGCCCTGAGCCGCCGCTCAAATTCACTGAGTGATCAAATCGGGGATATTGCAGGGATGACGCAATCAATTTGATGAACCTGCGCTGCAGAATTTCTTTCCCTTATCGAAAGCCTCAGACTCTTCCGCACTCCCTGGCTCCGAAGTGAACCATACCGCTTTCCAATAAGCGCAACGTAAGGGTCTGAAGAAAAACACAGGCGCTGCGGGCGTGAAGGCGACGCGAACGGCCCTTCTTAAAGTTTTCGGATTCAGAATATTCTCTTCTGCCTGGGCGCGAAGTTTTGATCTCAGCCCCTGAACTTCGTCATCCAGTTCCTTCGCCAGGTTGGGAATATCGGTGGCAAGCCTTTCCAACTGGCGTCTGGGACCCCCATCTTCCTCCATCAGGGTTCTTTCTGTTGCGTTTCTGGCGCGCGTCAACACGATGGCATTGAAATTATCGAACTGCCTGACTGCCTTGAGCTTGTCCATTAGCGAGCGAAAAGCCTGCTGAATTCGCGGCAATTGTCTTTTCAAGTCCGCTGCCTTTGTGTTGACAGATTCGACCTCTACTCTCGTCAGAGTCGCCTTTTTGCTCAATTGCTCCACTCTCAGGTCGTGAGCGAAAAGCTCGTTGCCAAAAACGATCAATACTCTTACTTCCTGCGAGAGATTGGCTCTGATCGAATCCGCGCTGGCTCGCGGGTTGAAAGCAAAGGCGACGCTTGCGCCCAGCGCCAGCAGCAGAATCGCGCAGGCGAAAAAGCGTCTTCTCGAAAACTGTTTTGGGTTTATGTCGGTCATGATGTTTCCTCCTGAATTTCTATCCTCATGCTGAGGCCGCTCATCGGCGTGTGATGGCGCTGAGTGACCCTGCATCAGCGTTACCGCACAGGTTAATTGGTTGCAGGTTCAAGGATTCCGCAAGCCGCCTGGGCGATCGCAACATCTGTCTCATCAATCACAGTGCTATCGATAAGGAACTTCACCGTCAGGACGGCAGTCGCTATTCTGCATCTCAGGGACTTCTTAAACACAGGAGCCGGTCGATGAGCGACGCGCGTGGCGCGGGTGCGCAACTCGTCTTCGGACGAGAACGACCGGGACTGGAGTCTGCGCGACAAATTTTGCACATTCGCATCGACCTCCTGCGCGAGCGAAGAGAGGTTATTAGCCACATCTTCCCATAGCTTCCTGGCTCCGCCTGCTTCGTTCAGGGCCGAGAGAATCTCGCGATTTTTTATCCGGGCGATCACTTTTTTCTCTGTCTCGCCCCATTGCTGCGAGGCATTCATTTTCTGTAAAGCTGAACGAAAGTTCCGCTGTGCAGACGGAATTTGATTCTTGATCTCATTGGCTGATGAGCGAACGGAAGCGATATCATCGCCGGTCAGCTTCGCCTTTTTGCTCAAATTCAAAATCTGCTGGCTGAACTTGAAAAGGGCGTCATCGAAACGCTCCAGTTCGCGCGCTTCAGCAGAGATATTAAAATCCGCTGCCGCGCCCCAGGACTCGCGGGCATCAGCCATTGTGAACAGGTTTTGCAATAACAGCAGAGCGACGATGACGAAAGCCGCTTTGCCCGACCGATGAATAATGTTCATGCTTTTCATAATTCGTTCTCCTTTTGAATTGAAAATACAACCATCGCCTCGGAGGCCTTTGACGGCCTCCGCTTCAGGGCGCTCGCAAAAAACAGCATACGAGACCCCTGCTCATGGCTCGACGCGAATGCGAGTGGCCTGAGTCGTGAACCCGACAGTGTTCAACAGATTGCCCGACGGATCGAAGAATTCCGCCATGCCTATGCCGGTGTATTCATTCCTGTTGAAGCTGATCGTTATCTTCTCGCGCACTTTGATCGTGCCTGTGAATTGCCCCTGCGCATTGAACATCAGCTTTACAAACGTATTGCTGAAGAGGCGGCCCGCATACTCCCAGGAGCCGTGTCCTGCGGTCACGACTGAGGGCGGAAACAGGTTGTCCGATTCAACCAGGCTGCCGCCCGGAGTGTAGGTCACCAGAGCGTCGACCGGCGGCGCTCCCGGCGCTATGGTCACTTTGGCTTTCCACGATCCTTCTATCGCCCTCTTGAGCGATCCTCCCTCCTGCGCCTGAGCCGCCATACACAGCGCAGCTATGAGGCCGAGAGTGATTGTCGCAAGCAGTCTTCTGTTCTTCATGATCCTTCTCCTTTTCGGTTTATATGCGCTCCGCCGGAAAACTGCGTCCGGTGGCGTTTTTCCCTTCCATCTCTACACGCAGGAAGCGGGCGCGAAATGGCTCAGGCCAGTCGAAAATATTTTTACTTTTCATTTCCTCAGAAAAAGTGGCGCAAGATGAGCTTGCGGAGTTCCCGGTTTCCATACCTTCCACGCAATCTAACAGATTGCGCTACGGGTCTCCTTGAGAATAGAATCCGCAGTTGAGCCTGGGGGGCAGGATATGGTTTCAATCCCGAAAGACGTATCCGCGTTGCTCAAAGCCTGGAATAGTGGCGACACAGATGCGCAAGACGAACTGATGCAGCTTGTCTACGACGAATTGCGCCGTCTGGCCCGCAACTACCTGCGCCGCGAGCGAGCCGATCACACTCTTCAGCCCACTGCCCTCGTCCACGAAGCCTACCTGCGGCTCGTCGATCAAAAAGATGTAGACTGGCACAACCGCGCTCACTTCTTCGGGATCGCTGCCCTGATGATGCGGCGCATACTGGTCAATTACGCCAAAGGGCGAGAGGCGGCAAAGCGCGGCGGAGACGCCGAGAGATTATCACTCACTGCCGTTGACCGATTGGCCGGGAGACAGGAGTTGGATCTAATCGCCCTCGACGACGCCCTCAAGCGACTTTCGGAAATCGACCCGCAGCAAAGCCGAATAGTCGAGTTGAGATACTTCGGAGGTTTGACCATCGAAGAGATTGCCGAAGTGGCTGGCATTTCGGTCTCTACGGTTAAACGTGAATGGAGCGCAGCCAAAGCCTATTTGCGACGCGAGGTCAGCCATGAGTAAAAGCAGTTTCAAACTCATAGCGGCCTCGCAGCAGTCCTTTAGAGCTTATTTAGAAAAAATTTAGACGGCGTTTAGGACTTTTGCGCCCGCCTGAAAGTATCTTCCTTGCGACGCGAGGTCAGCCATGAATGAAAAACAGCTAACCCCTGAGCGTTGGCAGCAAGTCAAGAATATCTTTCACTCTGCCCTTGAGCGCGACCCCGCTCATCGCGCCGACTTCCTTAATCAAGCCTGCTCAGATGACGACGAACTGCGTCAGGAAGTCCAGTCCCTCATCTCCGCTTTCGAGCGACCCGGCTCCTTCATGGACTCGCCCGCTTATGAAGAAGCCGCCAGCATCATCACAGACAGCGAGTCGGAATCTCCCATCGGCTGGACTTTAGGTTCTTACAGAATAATCGCTCTGCTCGGAGTCGGAGGTATGGGCGAAGTCTATCTGGCACGCGACTCGAAGCTGGGCCGCAAGGTAGCCATCAAGATGCTGCCCCCGGAGATGACAAGATCGCAGAAGAGAAGTCAGCGATTGCTGCGCGAGGCGCAATCGGCCTCGATGCTCAATCACCCCAACATAGTGACCGTGCATTCACTGGAAGAAGCCGGGGGACGTGACTTCATCGTGATGGAGTACGTCGAGGGAGAAACCCTCAAAGCGGTCATCAAGCGCGGGCCTCTGTCGATGGAGCGATTGATCGAGCTTGGAGTGCAGGCCGGGAGCGCGCTCGATGCAGCGCACGGGGTGGGACTGATCCATCGAGATATCAAATCGTCCAACATTCTGATCACTAAGCGAGGAGAGGCGAAGGTACTCGACTTCGGGCTTGCGAAACTCATCGGCCCGACGCTGGGAGAGGCGATAACGGAAGCGGGAGAGATGAGGAGCGAGTTGACGGACACGGGAGTGGTAGTGGGGACCGTTTCATACATGTCGCCTGAGCAGACGAGAGGGGAGGAGTTGGACGCGAGAAGCGACATCTTCTCGCTGGGGTGTGTGCTTTATGAAGCGGCGACAGGCAGGCTGCCGTTCAACGGAGTGAGTACGCTTTCGATCATGGAGGAGATCAGGACGGTCGAGCCTCCAGCGCCGAGCGAGATCGAAGCGGGATTGCCGCGAGGGTTCGATGAGATCATCCGTCGCGCGCTGGCAAAAGACAGGGATCATCGATACGAATCGGCAGCGGAGATGGTCGAAGAGTTGAAGGGCTTGAGAGCGAAGTCGGAAGAGCGGCCCAAAGAGACTGGCGAAAAGCGGAAGGCCATATCACGATCAACCGTCATCGCCATGTTGGTTGTTGCGCTCGTCATCGCTGCTGTTGGCGTGTGGTTCTACTTGCGCAATGCCAATATGGAATGGGCCAGAGCTTCAATCCCTCAGATCGAAGAACTGGCGCGCGAAGAAAAATACTTCGAAGCCCACGCGCTTATGCTCAAGGTCAGAAAATATCTGCCCGATGATCCGTCGCTCGCGCGACTCGCGCCGCTGATCTCTGACGATCTTTCAGTCATCACCGAGCCTCCGGGCGCGCGAGTTTATCTCAAGCGTTTCACCCGCGACGAACGAGGCCAGCCGCGACAACTAATAGGCATCACTCCCATCAACAACCTGAAGATAGCGCGCGACCAGTACATCATCGAGATAGAAAAAGAAGGCTATGCGCCAATCCGTCGCAGCGTCTCGACCGCGCTCAACCGCGTGCAGATGGCGATACTCGGTCCTGCCCAACTGCGGCGCGAAGCGAAGATGATCGAATCCAAATCGGGCGAGATGGAGATACTTCTCGACTCCGACGCTCCGATTCGTATCCAGGCGAAATTGATCGCCTCTGCTGATGCGCCGGAGCGGATGGCACAGGTTCCGGGCGGCGAGTACCGTCTGGTCAGTTACAGTAAACCGACCGACGCGGCCATCCGGCTCGATGATTACTTCATCGACCGATTCGAGGTGACCAACCGCGAGTATAAAGAGTTCATCAACGCCGGCGGGTATGCGAAGCGAGGGTTCTGGAAACATCCTTTCTTCAAAGACGGCAAAGAGCTTACGTGGGAAGAAGCCCTTGAACATTTCAGGGATCGCACGGGACTTGCGGGGCCGCGCAACTGGTCGAATCAGAATTTCCCCGATGGCAGAGAGAATCATCCTGTGACAGATGTCACCTGGTACGAGGCCGCTGCTTATGCCGAGTTTCGAGGCAAGCAACTCCCGACCGTGTTTCAGTGGGAGAAGGCCGCGCGAGGCGGCGCCTTTACACATTATTACTGGTTCATCATGCCGTGGGGATTGAGCAGCGCCAGAGACCGTATCGAGGATCGCGCAAACTTTCTGGGATCGGGGACAGTGCCGGTCGATAGCCTTGAGTTCGGGATGAGCGAATATGGCTGCTATCAGATGGCGGGCAACGTCGCCGAGTGGTGCCTCAACCCGCAGGTCGAAGGTTTTACGACCGCCGGGGGCAGTTGGAAAGACCCGATTTATCTGTTTGCCTGGTTCGGCAACTATCCGGGTTTCCAGAGCGCAAACACGCTGGGCTTCCGGTGTGTACTCAATTCATCGCAAGGCGATCAAGGCGCTATGCGGCTCAACCACGCAGCCGAAGTTCCCTCTTACACGCCTGCGAGCGAAGCGCAACTTGAGGCGATGCTCCGCCATTATCAGTATGATCAGACGCCGCTCGACGCGCGGATCGAAGAGGTGAAAGAGACTGATATGTGGCGGAGGGAGAAGATCACCTACGCGGGCGCAGCGGGCGAACGGGCGTTCGCGTATTTGTACCTCCCGAAAAACACGCGGCAGCCGGTGCAGGCGATCCATTACGTGCCTACCGATGCTGCCTACTACGGACTGACTGTGCCGGAAGAGGTCGAAGCGCATGCCGCGCCATACATAAAAGCGGGGCGGGCTGTTTTTGCTGTCGTACTCAAGGGCTACAAAGAGCGACCGAGACCGGCAGATTTCATCCCGCCTAAAAGAGACACGGTGAAGTATCGCGAGCAGGTCATCGACTGGGCCACTGATCATCGGCGCGGTCTGGATTACCTCGCGACGAGAAGCGAGATCGATTCTGGCAGAATCGCGTGCTTCGGAGTGAGCGTCAACACGCGCAAGCTCACACTGATCGCTGTTGAGACCCGCTACCGCTCGATCATACTGATGGGCGCGGGGTTGATGAAATCCTGGGTCAACATGATCGCTGAAGCCAACGGGGCGAACTTCGCTCCGCGCATACGCGCGCCCAAGCTGATGATACAAGGTCGCTACGACGAGGCCATACCATTCAGGACTGAAGCCGAGCCTCTTTACAAACTGCTCGGCGAACCTAAGGAGTTGGTTCTACTTGATCAGGGACATGTTCCTGCGCTCGATGTTTCGGTGCCGATCATAAACGGCTGGCTGGATAAAACGATGGGGCCGGTCAAACGAGAGTGATGAAAAGCTGAGGCTGTTGATCGATACCGTGTGTTGGCTTGCGCAATGATAGCTCAACTGACATCAAACGGCGACAACGATAGGAGGTCGGCCCTGCTGACTTGAGAGAGCAGACACAGCTTTTTGATCCTCCGCCCATAACCAGGCGGTAATAGCTTCCTTCTCGCCTTTTCCCTGAGAGACACAGCCTGGAAGCGCCGTACACTCAGCGACGATCCAGCCGTCTTCAGCTTGTTCCAATGTGACGTGAAGAATCATATATGTTTTCTCCGGGCAAATAGTGCGTCATCTTTCCGGGTTGAGCAACTACTTGAACGGCGTTGTCTAACAACGGGAGCGACTGGAGAGAAAACAGCGATCACTCTCGGCGATTGCGCACCGCGTCGCCCGTTTCAATATCAAAAAAATCCGCTCTGTCCATGTCCAGCCTCACTCGCGCCGGGGTTTCCATCTCAGCGTTGAAATCCGCTCCGGCACGCGCCACTACCTTCTCGCTGCCTATCCGCAGAAATACATAAGTCTCGTTGCCCATTCGCTCGCTCACATGCACGGTTGCCGCGAGCCATTCGTCACGTTCATCTATCGAAACCTGAACGTGTTCGGGACGGATGCCTAGAGTCGCTCGCTCGCGTCCATGCAATCGATCAAGATGCTCCGCGCTCAAAGGCAAACGGATCCCGTCAGCCGCAAAAACGCGCTCCGCTTTATCGATGCGGCCTTCGATGAAATTCATGCTGGGGCTTCCGACGAACTCCGCCACGAATCGATTCGCGGGCAGGGTGTACAGATTCAACGGCGTGTCGAACTGCTGCAAGCGGCCTTGCTTCATCACTGCGACCCGGTGCGCGAGCGTCATAGCTTCGGCCTGATCGTGCGTGACGTAAACGGTCGTCGTCGAAAGATCGCGCTGCAATCGCTTCAACTCTCCGCGCATCTGAACCCGCAATCGCGCGTCGAGATTCGACAACGGCTCGTCCATCAGATAAACACGAGGCGAGCGAATGATGGCGCGGGCAAGCGCGACCCTCTGGCGCTCGCCGCCTGAAAGATCGCGCGGACGCCGACTGGTGAGATGGCCTATCTCCAACATCAGCGCAGTCTCAAGCACGCGCCGGTCGATTTCGCTGGCCGGGATTTTTCTCACCCTCAGCGGATAGGCGATGTTTTCCGCTACGGTCATGTGCGGATATAGCGCATAGTTTTGAAAGACCATCGCGACATCGCGGTGGCGCGCAGGCACATCGTTGACGCGCTCCGATCCGATGAAAATGTTTCCTGAAGTGGCTTCTTCGAGTCCCGCAAGCATTCTCAGCGTCGTGGTCTTTCCGCACCCCGACGGGCCGAGCAGCACGAGAAATTCGCCGTCTTCGCTTGCGAGATCGAGATGATCGACGACCGCGTGGTCGCCGAATTTTTTGGTCACGTCTTCAAATCTGATATTCATAAACGGTCGAGCCTGTCTGACAGCAAGTTTTCTTATCACGCGCACTTGTGAAGAAAACCTGTTGAATCGCTTCAGCCTTGCGCTGCCTGCGGTCGTATTATATACTCACCCGCCTGTATATGAAGCAGCAAAAAACTTTACTCGGCAGGATTTTCATGGCCTTTCAGTTCTACGATCCTGAAGGCAATCTGTAATCTATCAAAGCCCCACGGTTGCTGTAGGTGTGACGAACCGAGGGGCGTCAGTTTTTAGAGGTTTATATTGATGACTCGTTCGGCGTTGCTGTCGTGTGTTGTGTTGCTTATGGCAGCCGCCGTCTGTCCATCTCAAACTCATTCGCACGCTCACGTGCGCGATCCCTTCGCCTGGACGCGCGGTTACACTCTCGTTTTAGTCGATGCCGCAAACAGGGACGAACTCGCTGAAGCGCGTGATTTCATCGCCTCGCAAGGCGGAAGGGTCGCGATAACTTTGCCGCCGCGAGCGATACTCGGATGGATCACTCCCGAAGTCAGACGGAAAATTTCGGGCAGGCATCGTATAAGATCGATTCATCATTCGCCTCTTGAGGCGATACCCGACGGCTTCACCGACACCGAGACGCGGCTGGCGATAAAACTTTTCAATGACATCGCATCAGGAGCGCGGGCGCGTCGCGCTCGGGCAGAGATTCCTCGCGGGGCGCAATTCGACGCCGCCTATCCGGCCATGCAGGATTGCTCGCTTCCGCATCCGCAGATCGACCGCGACGAAGTGATTCGCTCTCTTCGCTCGATGGGCGCGGAGCAGGCGATTAGCTCTATGCAATCGCAGGCAGTGCGCCCGCAGTTTTTCGGCAACACCGATGTGATGGAAGGATCAGTCGCGGTCGCGGTCTTTCTGGTCGAGAGCAACGGCGGCATAGATCAAAACCTTTATAACTGGACGCAGGCTGATCAGACGGCCGCCATTGCGGGAATGATAGACGGACTCAACTGGTGGGTGGATCAATCGAGAGCCTTCCCCTTGTCAAAGCCGCTTCAGTTCACCATCGTCCCCTTTCTTGCTGACAACCCGGCCTGTCAGGTGGCTTACGAGCCGATCATTCATCCCGGAAGCGATTCGACATTGTGGATCGGCGCTATCATGAGATCGCTGGGCGGAAGCTCGACCGATGTGCTGGTCAACGTCGGCGCATTCAACGAAAAGCTCAGAAGCGACAACCGCACTGACTGGGCATATACAGCCTTCATCGAATACAACCCCCCAGGCACGCCGACTTCATTCACAGACGGGCGAGCTTCGTGGGCATATCTCGGCGGGCCTTATACCAACATTCTTTATCGCAGCTTCGGCTGGCCCATGGGCCAGATAGCCATTCACGAGACCGGACACATCTTTTTCGCCTGCGACGAATACTCGCAGCCCGGATATCAGACCTGTAGTTGTTCGTGCGCGCCTGTGATCAGGCCGCAGGCCGCAAACGGCAACTGCGAAGAGCTAAGTTGCAATCGCAATTCGATTCCCTGCATGATGCGGGTCAATGAATTCGGGCTGTGTTCCTACACGGTCGCGCAGATAGGCTGGACGGGCGAAATTCCGAGACCGCCTCCGAGCGCCCCCGGAGGACTGGTAGCGAGCGCCGCTTCTCCCACTCAGGTCAATCTCGTCTGGCAGGACACGGCAACGGTTGAAGACGGATTTCAAATAGAGCGACGCGGCGGGTCGGACGGCAGCTTCGCTCAGATAGCCGTCGTCACCGCCAACACGACCGGCTACGGCGACACATCGGCGCTGCCCAACACGGCCTACTCCTATCGCGTGCGCGCCTTCAACACATCAGGCGCGTCGTCTTATACATCGGAAGTTGCGATCATCACTCCCTCGACGCCTTCCACGCTTTCAGTCACCACTGTCGACATGCCCGACGCGACAGTTCAGGTGCCTTACAGCCGCACGCTTGTCGCAAGCGGCGGGACCGCGCCTTACACCTGGGTCGTTGAAAGCGGGAGCCTGCCTGCGGGACTCGCGCTGTCGCAGTCGGGAACCATCAGCGGGACGCCGACTCTGCCGGTGACGAGTAATTTCGTCGCCCGCGTGACCGACACCGATAACAAGACCGCTACGAAAGCCTTCACGCTCATCGTAAAACCGACTGCGCCGCTGGCGATCACTACAAGAGAGCTTCCTCGCGGGTCGGTAGGCACCTCTTACAGCCAGCCGCTCGGAGCGTCGGGCGGGCAGACGCCTTACACGTGGATGATTCAATCGGGCAGCCTTCCCGAAGGGCTTCTGCTCAATCAGACCGGCGTCATCGCTGGCACTCCGGAAAGAGCGGGCAGTTTCAGCTTCGTGCTGAAAGTCACCGATGCTGTAGACGCCTCGGCAAACGTGACTCTCACAATAACAGTCAACCCATCATCGACTGTGCTGACGATAGAAACCGAATCGATTGCAGACGCAGTTGTAGGGCAGGACTATTCTCAAACGCTGAGGGCCGCAGGCGGCGCTTCGCCTTATCGATGGGAGATGGTGTCAAGCACCCTGCCTGAAGGTCTGACGTTTTCCGAAGCAGGCGTGATCGCGGGAAGGCCCGTCTCGTCGGGAGAGTTCCCGTTCACGGTGAAAGTGACCGATCAAAACGGGACTTCGGATACTCAACAACTTTCGCTTGAAATCGAACCCGCGCCCGAACTGGTGGTGCTCAATCCTGCCAATCTTACTCTTGCAGCCATCGGCATTCCTTATCGAGTCGAACTTAAAGCGACAGGCGGCACGGAGCCTTACACGTGGTCCAAGAAGAAAAAGAAGAAATTCGGTCTTCTGCCCGACGGAGTCACGCTTTCCCGCGAAGGCATACTGTCAGGCACTCCGACGACGCAAGGCACATATAATTTCACGGTGAGAGTCAACGATTCCTCCGGCAAGCAGGCTAACAAGCCTTTCGTCATCGAGGTCGGGCCGCCTCCTCCTCCGCTTGCGATAAGAACAGAGTTGCTGCCCACAGGATCGCAGGCAATTCTCTACAACGCTCAACTCGAAGCGGGAGGCGGCGCGCCGCCTTACACCTGGACTCTCGAAAGCGGCGCGCTCCCGCCGGGACTGACCTTGAATGAAGCGGGGGTCATCAGCGGGCGTCCGACTTCTTTCGGCTCAACCACCTTCACCATTCGAGTCAGAGACGCTGTGGGAACGACGAGCGCGAAGCAGTTCTTTCTGGCCGTAGGCCCGCCGCCTCCGCCGCTCGTGATTCAGACTGTTCAGTTGCCTGAAACATCGGCTGAAAGATCGTACAGCCAGACGCTTCAGGCATCGGGTGGCGTGCAGCCTTACACGTGGAGCATTGTGAGCGGCAGCCTGGGGGCGGGATTGAGCCTTTCGGCGGACGGAGTGATAAGCGGCGTGCCTGCCGCGCCGGGTAACAACGTCTTCGTCGTTCGCGTGACCGATTCCGCGCAGCAATCGGTTCAGCGCACGCTTGCCATCATCGTAAGACCTGCCGACAGACTCGCGCCGTTCGGCGTATTGGAAGTTCCCGATCAGGGAACGACGCTGGCCTTTGACGCGAAGGGAAGCGGCTGGGCGCTCGACAATGTTGGAGTGACGCGACTCGAAGTCCTAATCGATGGTCAGAAGGTGACGGATGCGATTTACGGATTGCCCCGACCTGACGTGGCCGTGATATGGGATGCGTTTCCGCGAGCGCGAAATTCCGGCTACACCTTCACCTTCGACACGACGAAACTGACCAATGGATTTCACACGCTGGCCGTTCGCCTTCAGGATGAAGCCGGAAACGTCACTATCATCGGTCAGAGATCGGTGCTGATTCAAAATCGCGTGCTGTCAGTTCTGACGACTGCTCTCACGCGAGGGCGCAAGGGTGAGGCGTACAGTTTCCAGATGATCGCCGTCGAAGGAAAGCCGCCTTACACCTGGGTGCTGACGGGCGGCGCGCTGCCGCAGGGTCTTTCGATGAATGCGGCGGGCCTCATCTCAGGAACTCCGACTGTGTTCGGCAACTTCCTGTTCAGAGTGAGAGTGACAGATTCACTGGGCGCGACAGCTTTCGGCGATATTTCTCTGACGATAATTCCGGACATCGAGCCTCTGAGGATATTGAGCGGAGGCGATCTCACGGAAGGGATGACAGGAGTCTCTTACGAGCATCAGCTTCTCTTCATAGGCGGGCAGCCGCCGCGAACGTGGAGCCTGGGAACAGGGGCTATGCCGCCGGGACTTGCACTCAACGCGCAGACCGGCGCGATCACCGGAGCGCCTACGAATGTCGGAACGTTCAGCTTCACCGTAAGGCTGACCGACTCGACGCAGACTACGGTGACAAGCGACACGCTTCGCATCACGGTAACACCCGGCCCGCTCATCCTGATTTCAAGCGGCGCGCTTACAGGGGGTCGCGTCGGGGTGAGTTACACGCACACGCTGGCGAAAGCCGGAGGAGCGCCGCCTTACACGTGGACTATAGATAGCGGCGCGCTCCCGCCGGGACTCTCGCTCATTGCCGCGACCGGAGTGATTTCAGGCACGCCCACTCAAAACGGGACTTTTACCTTCACGGTCAAGCTCACCGATTCGCAGCCCGTGAGCGTCGTATCGGCGCAGTTGAGCATCTTTATCAATGTCGCGCCTCTGGTCATCGTGAGCGCGGGCGATCTGACCGCAGGCAAGCGCACGGTGGCTTACTCCCATCAGCTTCAGGCGACCGGCGGCACTCCGCCTTACACATGGATGATAGCGACGGGCGCGCTTCCGCCCGGTCTGACTCTGGACGCAAACACCGGAGTGATTTCAGGCACGCCCACGACTGTGGGAACTTTCACCTTCACAGCGAAAGTGACCGACTCGACTTCGGCGAACGTCACATCAGGAATGCTGAGGATAGTCATCTCGCCCTGAGCTTTATCGATCCCTGTCGGGGAATGAATAATGGCCATGAGCAGGAGAAAGCGGATACTTCTCATCGCTCTTGCGATAATCATCATCCCTCTTGCGATCTTCTGGTTTTTCTTTCTGCAACTGGTCAAAATCCCGACAGGCTCGATGTCCAACACCATCCTTCCGGGTGATCGCCTCATCGTCAACAAATACTTCAGCAGTATTGCCAGAGGCGACCTCATCATCTTCAACTATCCGGGAGACCCTTCGATTCGATACCTGTCTCGCGTGATAGGTCTGCCAGGAGAAACCATTGAGATCAGAGACGACAAGGTTTTCATCAACGGGCAAGAGTTGGCTGAACATCGCCTGTATGTAGAGCCTCAAAGTTCGGAAGACACATATCCGCTCAAAACCGTTCGCGATGAAGGCGGGCAATCGGGGTGGACGGCTTATTACTACAAGAGGGAAGAAGATGATTTGATGGGCAGCCTGTTCGAGATGGCCAGATATGGAACGAGAACCCCTTTCAGAATCCCTGTGAAAGGCGATCCCATCCCGGAAGATATAGCCGACGACGTGAAAGCGCGGCAGGTGTATGACAGCGATGGGGATTCAAAGTACGACAGCGATCAGTATTTCGTTTTGGGAGACAACCGTGACAACAGTCAGGACAGCCGCTTCTGGGGTACTGTTCCAAAGCATTTCATCACAGGCAAACCTTTTTTGATTTACTGGTCGGCGGAACCATCCGACGATGGGAAGACCAGATGGGATCGTATGTTTGACAAAGTGAAATGAGGCATAAATCGCTATGATCGCGATTTATGCCCGCGCTCTGTTTAACTCGATCCGGATTCATCCGGGATTTTTTTCTTCATCATCAGCCAGCAGTCCCACTGAAATCACGCCTGACCTTCTCGCCATATCGATCAATCGCACGATGAAAGGGTAGGGCAGCGTCGAAGACGCTTTGATGAAAAGCGCGCGGTCGTCTGATTGTCGCTCATCCATCAGACTGGCGAGTTTCAAGCCGAGATCATCGATCTGGATCGGATGAGTGTTGAGTTGCAACTGTGCGCTTTGCGAAACGGTGAGCATAAGCATACCGGGCTGGGGCGGCGCGTCGGGCGCGGGCTGAGGCGCTCTGACGGGCAGCTTCATTTCCTTTTGCGGTTGAATGACCATGAAGATGATGAGCAACACTAACAGCACATCGATTAGGGGAGTGACATTGATCGACGGCTGCGCGGCCTTTGAAACTGGTTTTGACAAGGTGGTTGACCTCTGGGAAAGGTGGGCGCTCTCAAGGTTTGACACCGCGCGGGCGCGGCTGGTTCCTGATGGTCGCGCAAAAGGAAAAAGGCGAAGCCCGGCGAGGCTCCGCCTTCGAGGATCACAATCTCAGGCGCAAGGAAACTATTCTCTCTTTCTTCTCATCACTCCGCCGGGACCTTCACGGAGAGTGTAATCCGACGGGATTTCAAAAAGCGAGCGGGCGGGTTCGCTTCGGTTGATGTTGGTCAGGCGATAAATCGTCTCACCCGATCTCGGATCTGAGCGGCGGGTCATCACGACGACCTGCAATTCGGGCGAGTACCATCTTTCGGACACGATATTGATCGGCTGTTCGTTGCCGATCTCGCCCGCAGGAATCGTGAAGGTGACGCGAGTGCCTTCGGCCTGAACTCCTTCTATCGTCTGCGTGCCGAGCGATTCCTTGTTGGCGTTCATCTTGCCCGAAAAAGCAAAGTTGGGGCCACCCATCGCTACTCTCACGTCGCCGCCGACACCCATCGCCTCCCTATGGACTACAGGCGGATGGTCTCCGGCAGGATGTTTCATTTTCGAGTGCTCACGAGCTTCTACTTCCATTTTCCTTTTGACTTCGGCATCTGCGGCCATCGCTTTGGCTTTTTCCTCGTCGTTGATACCCTCGACCCGAATTTTGCGGGCCATCGTCTTGAAAGCCGTCCTCTCATTGTGATGAAGAGTGTAGCTCGATTCGCTGACGGGATCGTTGATGAAAGAAGTTTTCATCTCTTCGGCGTTCTGCGAATCCCCGCCTCTCCACTTCATAGTCTGATCGCGGCGGGTGCGCCCCTCGCTGTCGCGATAAACCGTGGCCGTACTCCTCTGCACGATGCGATTGCCGTCTGCAAGCACCTGAATGGATTCGGTCACGGCTTCGGCGGAATAAGGCGCTCCCTTTATGGGTTTGCCAAGCACCATTTCAGAGACGCCGAATTCAAAAGTCGCTCGCTCTGCGGCTCCCTGCACGAAGGCGAACCCTCCGCCTTCGGTGCGAACCTCGACTGATTGCCCTCCCGATGTAACGAAGGTGCCGTTTGCAGACCCGCTGCTGCGCTCCCGTTTCTCCTGCGCCAGCATCAGCGAGCCGTCCGAGAGCAGCGCCGTAGCGCATAGAAATGCCAGTAAGATTTTCTTCTTCATAACTCCCTCCTTGAAAAATGTACAGCGGGCTGCCAGCCTGCTGCTTCCCTGATCTTCATGCTTTCCGTGCAGGCGCAATCCGCCAGATTGCGCTACATCATCGGATTCATTGTCAACGAACGAATCGAATTGCGCGGGCCAGTCCGTCGTGGCCCACTAAAACGTCTGCTTTGACAGGCTCGTTTGCGCGATCCATATTGACCGGCAAGCCGAGCGAGACGAGCGACGAGCGCGAAAGCATCACGCGGCGAATCTCTCCGCTCTCGAAGTTGATCAGATTGTCGTACTCGACGAGCGGAAGAAAGGCTGTCGCTATTTCGGTTTCAGACGGCGGCAGGCGATTGTCTCTTGCGCGCGAATCTCCGGCGATGCGTGAGCCGCGAGGCTTTTGCTTACGCTTCGGCTCAGGCGCGGGTTTTTCATCAGCGATGACCGGCGCAAGCTCATCAAGCTTTCGGTCGCGTTCATTCTGCGCGGGAGGCGGCCCGTCTTTTGGCATGGCCTGCTGCGGGGGCGCGCTTTGTTGTCGCGACCAGACGAGAGCCGCAACGATGATGATTGCTGCCGCCGCCGCTGCTGTGATTCTCATCCATCTCACGCGGCGCGGCGCTTGAGACGCGACCATTGCGCGCTCGCGAAACATAACGAGCAAATTTTCCTCGACTCGCCGCGGCGATTCCTGCTCCGAGTAGCTCGCGGCCAGAGCAGCGAGACCCGACGCAAGCGAGCGCGCATCTTCCAATCGCGCGGCGCACGTCGGACACTCCCGCGAGTGAGCGAGCGCTGACGCGCGCTTCAATGATTCCATCAAACCGTCTCGCGCAAGGTCATCGATTATGCTTTCAAAGTCTCTGCATTCCATGTCAGGCACCTTTTTTCATCAACTGTTCTGAAAGCCGTCCGGCTGCTTCGCAGTTTTTCGGCAAGCAGAGCGCGGCCCCGATGAAGTCTCGATCTTATAGTCCCCAGCGAACAACCGAGCGCCGAAGCCGACTCCTGATAACTCATCTCGTGAAGGTCGCAGAGGACGACGGCTTCGCGATAATGTTCCGGCAATGCAAGCACAGCCTGCCGGAGCGATTCTATCGCCTCGCTGCGCGTAAGATCGCCGAGCGGATCGCTTGCGGCTATCAATGACTCAGGCACGATCTCCATATTTTCTTCGTCATCGATCTGCACGTGATTGTGCTCGCGGCGCAATCTTCTAAGCACCTGATTGCGCGCAATGCCGTAGAGATAAGCCGACACAGAGCCGCGCGACTCGTTGTAACAATGAGGATCGCACATCATCCTGATGAATACTTCCTGCGTTACGTCTTCGGCAACAGCCGGGCATCCGCTCATCTGAAGGGCGAATCTGTAAATCGCGCCCTGCCGACGACGGTAGAGCGTCGTAAATGCGTTTTCATCTCCGGCTGCAAGTAGTCGGAGAAGTTCTTCATCGCTCAACTTAGACAATGACATCCTTTTCACTACCGGTCAGCAAATTGTCGCCAATAGTGATTCGCCTCAGAGAGCGGAAAAGTTCCAAAATCAGTAATGGGAAGTCTGGAGTCTGGAGTCGGGAGTCGGGAGTCGGGGATCAGAAGTCAGGAGTCAGAAGTCAGGAGGGGGCAGGTTAAAGACCTGGTGATTTCCCGCCTGTCCCCTGTCCCCTGTTCCCTGTTCCCTACACCAACCACCGACCACTGCCTGCTCAGAACCTTGAGCGAGAGTTGCATTTGGGTTCGCCTCGGTGGTATAAGGCTTTTCCTACCGGATAATTCGGTCAGCATGTTTTTTCATAAAAAATAAGTCCGACCACAGGCCGCGCGAGCGGCTTTCGGCTTAGTGTCTGGATTCTCAACCAAGAGGTGGCTTATGAAGAAGGCTATCAGCGTAAACATAAACGGCGCGACTCATCAGAGTGAAGTTGAACCGCGCCTCCTGCTCGTCCACTACATCCGTGACGTGATTGGACTCACCGGCACGCACATCGGATGCGAGACCTCCATCTGCGGAGCCTGTACGGTTATGGTCGATGGACAGGCTGTGAAATCATGCACCCTGCTCGCCGTTCAGGCGGATGGAGCGATCATCAAGACCATCGAGGGACTTGCCACGGGAGGCGAACTTCATGCGGTTCAGGAAGGATTTTGGGAACAACACGGCTTGCAGTGCGGCTATTGCACACCGGGAATGATCATAGCTTCGGCGCAGTTGTTGGATCGCAACCCAAGCCCGACGGAAGACGAGATTCGTCACGGACTTGATGGGAACCTGTGTCGATGCACTGGCTATCAACACATCGTCGATGCAGTTCAATACGCCGCCCGCAAAGCGAAGGCATAGATGTTAGATATCAGATGTTAGATATCAGATGTTAGATATTAGATGAGGAAGTGATTTCGCTGACAGCACTAACATCTAACATCTGACATCTTTCCTGGAGGATTTATGGCCAGCAAGTATGTAGGAAAGAGAGTCAAACGCACCGAGGACCCGCGGCTGATTCAGGGACTCGGACATTATGTCGATGACATAAAACTGCCCGACACGCTTCACGTCGCGTTTCTGCGCTCCATCTACGCGCACGCGCGCATCACTGGGCTGGATGTGAGCGAAGCGCGCAACGCTCCTGGCGTGGTCGCCGTCTACACGGGAAAAGATGTGGCTGAAAAAGTCGGCCCCGTTCCGTGCGCGGGCGCGCTGCCCGATCTGCGCGTGCCTGATTATCGAGTGCTTGCGCGCGACAAGGTTTATTTCGTAGGCCAGCCCATCGCCGCGGTCGTGGCCACGGATCGCTACGCGGCGCGCGATGCCGTCGATTTGATCATGTGCGATTACGAAGAGCTTCCCGTCGTAGTCGATGTCGAAGAAGCGGCAAAAGGCGGCCCGGTGATTTATGAAGAGTATGGAGACAACATCGCTTATCGCTTGACGAGCGGCGAAGGCGATATCGATGCGGCGATGGCTGCGGCTGATCGTGTGGTCAAACAAAGAATAGTTCATCAACGCCTTGCGCCCATTGCGATGGAGCCGCGCGCCGTCCTTGCGCGCTACCTTCCCGGCGAGCAGGAACTAACGCTTTGGTCATCGACTCAGATTCCGCATCTCCTGCGCACGCAGGTAGCCCTGATGGTGGGCATCCCCGAAAACAAACTTCGCGTGATCGCTCCCGAAGTCGGCGGCGGATTTGGATCGAAGCTCAACGTCTATGCCGAAGAAGCTCTGCTCGGCTGGATCAGCATACAACTCGGAAAGCCTGTGAAGTGGATCGAGACTCGCCGCGAAAATATTCAGGCGACCATTCACGGTCGCGGGCAGGTCGGCTATGTCGAGTTGGGCTGTAAAAACGACGGCACGATAACGGGGCTTCGCTACAACGTCTTCGCAGACATGGGCGCGTATCATCAACTTCTCACGCCTGCCATCCCGACGCTCACCGGATTGATGCTTTCGGGCTGCTACAAAATCCCCGCGATTCAGATGAACGTGACGGCCTGCTTTACCAATAAGATGTCAACGGACGCTTATCGCGGCGCGGGCCGACCCGAAGCGACTTACGTCGTCGAGCGCGCGATGGACATAGTAGCGGCAGAGCTTGGAATGGATACGACTGAAGTGAGGCGAAAGAATTTTCCCGCGCCTGATGAGTTTCCTTTCAAGACCGCGACCGGCCTGTTTTATGACAGCGGCAATTATCAGGGCGCGCTCGACAAGGCTCTGGAAAACGCCGGTTATCAAAAACTGCGCGAAGAGCAAAAGCGTGCGCGCGACGAAGGCCGCCTTATAGGCATAGGCGTTTCCACTTACGTGGAGATATGCGCGCTCGGCCCCTCTCAGGCTATGCCCGCAGGTGGATGGGAAAGCGCGACCGTAAGAATAGAGCCTACCTGCAAGGTGACAGTGCTGACAGGCGCATCGCCTCACGGTCAGGGACAGGAGACATCGTTTGCGCAACTCGTGGCTGAAGAGCTTGGCGTCGATCTAAACGATGTGACCGTCATTCACGGCGACACATCGATTGTGCAGTACGGCATAGGAACTTTCGGAAGCCGAGCAACGGCAGTTGGAGGGACGGCGGTTTATAACGCAGTTCAGTCGCTCAAGGAGAAAGCCTCGAAGATAGCCGCAAACATCATGGGCGTAGACGCTTCGGCAGTAGCTTTCAGCGAGGGCGTGTTTTCAGCCGAGGCAGCAGCAGCAGTGGCGGCAGGCGAGGGTACTCAGTCGGAAGCCGCGCCCCGGAAGGTTTCGATTCAGGAGGTGGCGCTTGCGGCTCACCTTGCGCGACAGATTCCTCCGGGGATGGAGCCGGGGCTTTCGGCGACGAATTTCTTCGAGCCGACGAACTTCACCTTCCCGTTCGGCACGCACATCGCGGTCGTTGAAGTTGATCGCGAGACTGGCGACATAAAATTCCTGCGCTACGTCGCCGTAGATGATTGCGGCAAGATGTTAAATCCCCTTCTTGTCGAAGGGCAGATACACGGCGGGATCGTTCAGGCTTTAGGGCAGGCGCTTTATGAAGAAGTCGTCTACGACGAGCAGGGCCAGATCGTAACCGGCACACTTATGGATTATGCGGTGCCAAAGGCTGCGCACGCGCCGCGCTTCGAGCTTGATTCGACCGAGACGCCATCGCCTGTAAATCCCATGGGCGTGAAAGGCGTGGGCGAAGCGGGAACCATTGGAGCTACGCCCGCGATAGTCAACGCCGTCGTCGATGCACTCGCGCCCTTCGGCGTGCGCCATCTCGATATGCCGATCAGGCCGGAGTCGGTATGGAAGATCGTCAACAAGGCTTGAGAAACAGGAGAGTCTTGAGCGTGGCTGTGAAGTGATTCTCAGAACTCTTCGAGATTCGCCTTATGCCAAAGCTCGATGTAATTCACGGCGCGGTGAAGAACGCGCTGATAAAGGACGGGTGGACGATCACTGCCGATCCGTACAGGATCGAATACGAGGAGATTACGGTTTATGCTGACCTTGCTGCTGAACAGCCTTTCGCTGCTGAGCGAGGAGAGCAGAGAATCATTGTTGAAGTAAAGAGCTTCATCGGCGCTTCGCTGGTGCATGAACTGGAAGTCGCATTAGGTCAGTACAGACTTTATCTGAGATTGCTCGAAGCGACTGCGCCGGAAAGGAGATTGTACCTTGCAGTCAGCAAACAGATTTACAACAAGTTTTTTCAGCGGAAAGGCGTACAGTTTATAATTCAGGAAGAAGAGCTTTTGATGCTCGTCGTCGACACGGAAACAGAGGAGGTTTTCTTATGGATAAACTGAGCCATTATCAAAATCTCATCAAAGGTATTCTGGGTCAGTATGTCGAGTGGGATAGCCATCAACCCATGCCCGGTATTGAATCGCTGTTGATCGCGGATGATGAGCGCGGCCATTGCATCCTTATGGAACTGGGATGGTTGCAGGAAAGGCGCATTCTGAAAATTCGCGTTTATGCGCGCATTCGCGACGACAAGATATGGATCGAGGAAGACTGGACCGAAGAAGGAATCGCCAATGAGCTTGTGCGCGCCGGGGTGCCGAAGGAAGATATCGTTCTGGCCTTCCACGAACCCGATATGCGCCGCTACACAGAGTTTGCTGTGGCTTGAGTATGGACTCAGCAGCTTTTAAGGAGAGACCGAAATGATCCCAGCACAGTTTGATTACGTCGTTCCTGCGACGCTTGCCGAAGCGGTGTCGCTGCTTTCTCAGCATCAGGATGAGGCGAAAATTCTCGCGGGCGGCCACAGCCTCATACCTGCTATGAAACTGCGACTCGCGCAGCCGCAGTTGCTCATCGATATTGGCCGAATCAAAGACCTCTCCTACATCCGCGAAGAGGGCAGCGAGATTCGCATCGGCGCGATGACCACGCATTATCAAATAGAATCGAACGCGCGACTCAAACAAATCTGTCCGATGCTTCCCGCCTGCGCCGCCCAGATAGGAGACGTTCAGGTTCGCAATCGAGGAACCATCGGCGGGAGCCTCGCCCATGCTGACCCGGCTGCCGACTGGCCCGCTGCCATCATCGCGCTCAATGCGGAAATGGTCGTTGTCAACGGCAAGGGCCAGCGTGTGATCAAGGCCGACGATTTCTTTGTTGATATGCTCACGACCGCGCTCGATGCAAACGAGATACTGAGCGAAATTCGCATACCTGCGCCCGCGGGCAACTTCGGTCAGTCTTACCTGAAAGTCCCGCAACCCGCATCCGGCTTTGCCGTCGTCGGAGTGGCCGTTCATCTCACGCGCGACGCTGCGGGCGCGTGCGAGGCGGCGAGCGTCGCCGTCACAGGAGTCACATCGAAAGCCTATCGCGCCTCGGCGGTCGAAGCCGCTCTCAAAGGCAAGGCGCTCGACGACGCGACCATACGCGACGCAGCATCTCACGCGACGGACGGCGTTGATGCCAACGGCGACATTTACGCTTCGGCTGATTATCGAAGACATCTCGCATCAGTCTACACCCGCCGCGCTATCGAAGCGGCAGCGAAGTAGGTGATAGGGTACAGATGACAGGGAACAGTGCCTTTGTTGGCTCCGATCCCTGTCACCTGTCACCTGTCACCTGTCACCTACCATGAAAATCGAAGGCACTCACGAACTGTATGCGCGCCGCCAGCGCGTCTATGAAGTCCTCACCGACCCCGCAGTGTTGAAGCGATGCATACCGGGCTGCGAGTCTCTGGAAAAGACCGGAGAGAATTCCTATCGGGCGACGCTCAAAGCCGGAGTCGGGACTATCAAGGGAATATTTACTGGAAGCGTCGAGCTTGAAGACCTGAGGCCGCCCGCGCATTATCGAATGACTGTAAGCGGCAAGGGGCAGCCGGGGTTTTTGAAAGGGTCGGGCGATATCGATCTCGACGAGCGCGACGGATTAACTGTTGTTAGTTATACAGGCGATGTGCAGATAGGCGGGACTATAGCAAACGTCGGTCAGCGAATGATTCAAGGCGCGGTGAAGATGATGGCCTCGCAGTTTTTCACCGCCATCGAAGCCGAAGCGAAAGTGGAAGCCGACGAAACTCCTCCAAAACATGGCTTTTTTCGAACAGCCCTGAGATGGCTCTCAGGGAAACTGCGACGAATGTTTCGAGGCAAACGATCAAATCCTTCCTGAAAAATCCAGCCCTGATCTCCACAATCAGTCAGGAATAAAGAAGAAGTGTCTGAAATGGCCTGACAGGATCGAATCGTCATAGGCCCGGAAGTGTTTGTCTGAAAGCCTGTGATCTACGACATCGGGAAAAACCGGAAGATTCATTTTGGGGCAATCTCTCTAAGCTCGACTGCGACTTTTGATCCCGTGATTGGATTTTGAACTGAATTTCGCATGAGCAGGTGAGGACAGCAACGAGGATGCGCCAAACTATCAGCCAAACGACTCTCGATGCTTCCGTGTGGAGCGCGAGATTGAAGGAGAATATTATGAATGAACCGATCAAACGAAAAAGTCTGTGCAGATTGCTCGCCATTTCTGCGCTTCTTTCAATAGGGATAATCGCGCCCGCGTTCGTGATGTCGCCTGCCGCGGCCTCCGGCAAAGCTTCCGGAAGAGCGAAAGCGGCGCAGATCGATGCAGAAAGAGCCGCTGCAAAGGCCAAGAAGGATGCGAATCTGTGCCAGGAACTGCAACCCTGCATTGGCGATAAGTTGACGAGCATCGAGGCGACGCTGCGCGACATCTCTGCGCTAATAGCTGCTGCGGCATTCGCTGACCCGTTGCCGCTTGGCACTTTCAAGAATAAAAATACAAGCTGCCAGCGCGACACTCACAACGCGTTCTACGACAATACCTATCCCGGAGCCGCTGCCGAGAAAGTGACCTTCTTTATCAAGAACTCCGGCTCCTGTCCTGTGGAGATAAGCGTATCCGGAACCGAGGGCGGCGCAGCCGTCGGAGCCACTCACGACATCGCTTCTGGTAACAACGGCGGACAGGG
>DLHY01000139.1 GCA_002483445.1 Blastocatellia bacterium UBA7656 | reverse complement strand
CTACTTTCATTTCGCGCACCCCACCTCCAAAGCATTCTTTCAGGAGAGAAGGCAGTATAGCTCCATGGAGATTTCCGCACAATCGAGAAGAGCCTATCGTCACAGAAAAGCATTGCTCCCGCCGCCGGTCTGAAGCACACTGCACGAAACAGAGTTTGAGAGGAGCGATCTCAGTGATTCAAATCCGCGAAGATAATCTTGTCATCTGGCACTCGGAAAACATTCCCTACACGCGAGTCGACTTATCAGGGTTCCTGACCGCTGAACAGTTTCAGGAAAATCTGTCGAACCCGAAACTTTGGGGACTCGTCGGTGAAAAGGCGGTCACGAACATTCTCATCAACGGAAGTCAGCTTCATCGCTTCGGAACCCAGGACCTCGAATGGATCACAACGGGCTTTCTCGAAAAAGCCGCGGCAGCGGGCATCCGCAAAGTATCGGTCGTAGTCGCAGGCAATGTTTACGATCTGCTCTCCAATATATTCAACTCCTTCGCCGCCAGCGCAAGCAATGACCAGATCGCTATCAGGTTCTTCTACGACAACCAGTTTTATGACGGCTGGGAAGCAGTTTCATGGTTCGAATGATGGGAATATCCTTTTTCCGGGCAAGTCCGCTTCGATCCTTTTCCCATCAATGCTGCCTGCTCGTTGACTCCGCGCTCTTCACCGCTCCGAGATGCTGGCGAAACCAGTCGGCGGCGGCGTTCGAACTTGTCTCGAACGCTTCGCCAATGTACATCTCGAAGTGAGTGATGCCGGGAACCGAGACTATCTTTTTAGGGCCGGTCAACAACTCGGCTGCCGCATACGCATGATCGCGGTTGTTGAACAACTCTTCCTTCTCCGCGACGATGAACAGAACGGGCCGCGCTCCGATCTCTTTCACATAACGAAAAGGCCGGTATTCAGCCACCAGTTGCTGAGTCTCCACATCGACCAGGCGACGAGTCGAAAACCCCGTTTCGTATTCTCCACCCTGCCCCGTGCGAGCGCGTTTGATTGCGTCTTCCAGCAATCTGCCGGTCAATGGCAACGGGCCGGGTTGCGCGTTCTTTCCGGCGATGGCGGGAACCTGACCGACGACGGCTTTCACTCGCGAATCCATCGCGGCAGTGACGACGACGTTGCCGCCTCCGAAGCTCGTTCCCCAGATGCCTATGCGGTCAGGGTCTACGCCCGGTTCGCCTTGAAGGTAAGATATGGCGCTGCGAATATCTTCGACCTGTTTGAATGGAATGAGCCGCGTGCGTTTGATGATGACATCTGCTTTCATGCGATTGAATCGCTTGTCATCGCTTGTCTTCAATGGCTCGATGGTCGATATGAAACCATCGCTTCCGCCCCAGCCGCGATAATCTATGACCATCGCCACGAGTCCGCGCTCGGCAAAGCGCGCGCCGTATTTTTCAATCGAGAAATGCACCGCCGCCCATCCGTGAGCCAGTACCACAGCAGGAGTTTTGCCCGCGTTGGAGAATCCTTTGGGAAAGAAAAACTTCGCGTAGCAGGGGGTGCCGTCGCTGAAGAAAGTCGCCTCGCGGACGGTCACTCCTTCGGCCAGCGTGTACTTCCAGTCTTCCTGAGTCAACCCGACTTTCACCTTCTTCTCCTGCCCCGCGGCAATCGTTGCGAGAGACAAAAGCATCGCCATCATCAGTATCATCGACCTTCTTCGTCGCATTTCTGATCTCCTTCTGCTGCGCACTGAGATTGTTTGACCTGCGCGCCGTAAGCGCCCGGATGGTTATTGGAATCGTCAAGCGTATTGAACAGGAAAATTCGCTTTCGCGCCATCTGAATCGGCACTGTTTCAGATTCCTGGGAGCGAGGCCCTTGCCCTTTCGGAGTTTTTCGGCAACCAGCCGCGCCGCCCAAAAGCGGGTTTACTGTTGGCCCGGTTTACCAAAAGGATTATCATCTGCACGTCAACACCCAACCTGCCCCTGTAATTCAATCCCGATCTATAAAAGTGGCCTGCGTCTACTTGAGAATTGAAGGGAGCAGCTATGACAAAGCCAGCACACTCGAATAAACAGGAGCAGCAAAGCAGGATAACAGGACTCTATATTTTTCTAGGCAGGAATATGCTTCGAGTGGGGATTTTGTTGGCGCTGGTCGCGGGCGGCATAATCGCTTTCATCATTCAAATTCAAGGCACGAACCATCGTCAGGCAGACCGAGAGGCGGCAAAGCCTGAATCGTCCAGCAATGACAGGCAGGAAGCACGGTATAATTCTCCCGAATGCGCAGCAGACCCGCATTGCCGAATGCTCAAGCGGATATGGAAAGAGGGAGGCACGAGCCAGGAAGCGATTCGCAAGAACATACTTGCTGCGGACAAAACTGTAACGTATGAGCAACTGCAAGAGGATGCTGCCAGATATGAGGGCACGCCCTGGGCCTTCGAAGGCAAGATTATCGACATCATCGGGCAAGATAACAGGGGCATTGGTGACTATATCCTCGCGGATGTGATCATAGGAGAAGACGCGGGGAAACAACTTTCTGTGAAGGGAGATTTTGCGACCGATATTGCTGAGAATGACTATGTGTACGTTGTCGGATACATCACGGGAACGAGCCACCCGCGGTTGGGTCCGACCAGCCTCAAGTATAAAGGCAAAGTTCCAACCCTGAGCGCGCGTGCGCTGTTGAAGCCGAGTGAAGCTAGAGAGTTTTTGAGCGGGTTGGGAACAAATTGATAGACTTTCAGAGCCTTGAAAGACCCGGCCAACTTCATCGGGCCGCTGACGCGGCTGAAGATCGGTAAAAACTACGGCGCAGAAATCTCGTACTGCTCCTCGCTCATTCATAGCCTTCTTCTTTAATCAGTCGTTGTTTAGCATTTCGTAGAGTAGTGCTTTCACTTCGCTCAGGGCATTTGACCGATTCGCTATTAACCACTCTGTTATCATACGCCCATGTTCGACCTTGTTATATTCAACTGTATTGCCGGAAAACTCGGAGAACAAATCTTTCAGGATATTAGCAGCATGAATTGTTTTGATATTTTCATCTCGCTCTCCGAGGTTATTCTTGAAGTAGTATCTTTTGCGTTGAGCATTATCGAGGCTTCCGCTATCAAGCTTTTCGTTTAGCCACTTCCCGATCTTTTTCGTTGAAGCCATTCGCTTGCTAAAACCTCCGAGAGATTTCATCACTTCTGCTATAGCTTCAGCGTCCAGAAAATAATTTTCGATCATAGCCCTTTCAAGAAATCGGACGCAATCACCGCCCAGCCGTCTTTTCAGGTCATCTCTTTGTTGTTTGGGTTTACCCTCCCGGTCGAATATGAAGCCCAACGCTCTCGGAACCAATCCTGGGCCTTTACTTAACCGCTCATATATCTTTATGACTCTATCTGCATCCTTTCCTTGCAGGTCACTGGTGGAATCTACACCAACAATGGCTGTTCCCAACAGCGGCTGCTTGAGCAATTTTTCTACGATCAATGGAAAACATTTGGCCTCGGTCTTCCCTTCAACCCAAAGCACGCGGTCAGCTTCGAAAACATCACTCAGTCTCGCCCCCAGTGTTTCAAGACATGTGTTTAGATCGTTTTGTACCGACGGATCAATGTTCTTCAATATGCTCGGTCTTCCAGGCTCCTTAGTGATCAGAGTAATGATTGATGGGTTGGAAGCCGTGATTACTTGAGTCGAATGCGTTGAGATGATGTATTGGTGATGCGGGAATCGCTTCAACACGTCGATGAGCTTGCGCACCGCTCCCGGATGCAAAAAACTCTGCGGCTCATCAATGATGATAGTGCGAGAATATTTTGACGTAACGAGAATGCTGAGAATAGCCAAAACTTGCCCAACGCCCGTGCCGCTATCATCGAGTGAAATTGCGTATGCTTCGTCATCCCCATCTTTTTGATAAATCAGGATTTCCTGGAAACCTACTTCTGGTCGTTGCCCTGAAAGGATGGTCTCGTGCGGGAGATTGCGTGTGGCAACCTCATGAATCTGAGGCAATATGGTTCGCAATAATTCCTTTAGCTTTCCAAAAACGGCAGGTGTTTTCTGCAAATTAGCCAAAAATGATGCAAGGTTACTGGCGTCGCTTTTAAGTTCGCTGCTGTATTCCTGTCGACATTTACCTTCTACTTTTCTTTGAGCCTGAAACAGATAAACGCGATTGCGAAGCGATTCGGCCACCTTGAGGCCGAAATCCATCTCATTACTCTGCCCTTCCAGCAAACTCGCTTTTCTGATGAAGTCAAAGGGTTTTCGATTGCTGTCAGAAAGCCTGTCTAGAAACTTGTCTTCGTTATCTATAATCAGATTTCCGGAGGCGGTAATTTGGCAGGGAGCATAACGGCGTTTGTCAGTTGAACCGCTAACCTCATAATTCTGCAATGCAGGAAAAAGTGGTGCATTAGCGCCATAATGCCATTCAGGCACGTGAGTCAATGATGGATTTTCTCGTGTTTTATAATGAACTCTGAAAGTAAATTCGGGTCTGTTGAATAACTTTTTGATGTAGGCACGGGCAAGGTCGACTTCGCTTGCTCCGTCTGGATGTTCTCTATTGTATGATTTAATAAGAGCATCATTGTCTGGAAGAGGAACAAAAAACTGACCGGGGATTTTTCTCAGAATATCCCAGAGTTCATCCTTTCCAATAGTGAATGAAACTATAGCATTCGATTCCTGTTGACTCTGTTCGTTTGCCGTCAAGACGATCTCTGAATTACGATGAGGCTTGTTCTGAAAATTCAGACTCAATCCCTCAAGCAATGCTGTTTTGCCTGCATCATTCTGCCCGACGATCAGGTTGACTCCCTTCGAAAGAGAAAGTTCCTGGTCAAGATAAGACTTGTAATCGCATAAGCGAAAAGAGGAAATAAACATCTTTGCGAAACACTCCTGTTCCAATTGTCTCTGAAACTTTATACAACTTCATCCTGTTCCAAACCAGGGTGCAAAAGAGCATCAATGAATCCTGAAAACGGTATGCACTTGAAGGAACAGGTTGAATGCTTTGAGCGCGACCTTCTCATTAACACCGCGATTGATCGCGGTGAAAAGCGAGAGGCGGAATCCGCGAAACTGTTTCAACAGTTTTTCTGCCTGAGCAGATGTCAATCTCAGCAACACCTGAGCGCATGACGAATTAGATCGGCGGAGAGAAACTGTTAAAACAGTTCCCTGTACTTCGCGCGTTGCCTGACACCGCGATCAATCGCGGTGTTAATGAGAGAGTTTCCTATTCATCAATTTGAAGCCGCTATAATCTCACTTCATCAACTCGCCTCGCTTATCGAAACCTGTTGCAGTCTATCGCATACTTTTTCACCTTGTAGCCGAGTATGCGTTCGGTCGTGCCGAGGAGCGCGGCTGCGCGAGCGCGGTTTCCACGAGTCGTTTTGAGCGCGTCCAGAATCAGGTCTTTTTCATAAGCTTCGATTGCCGCCGTCATCGATAACCGCGTCACCGTTCCGCTTGCCGAGGCGGTCTGAAGCGTCGGCGGCAGATGATGCCCGTGAATCGCATGGCCTTCGCAGACGAGCGCGGCTCTTTCAATACAGTTTTCAAGCTCGCGCACATTTCCCGGCCAGTGATAAGCCGTGATCATATCGATTGCCGGAGTGGAAATCCGCTTGATGTTTTTGCCATGCTCGCGGGCATACTTCTCCAGAAAGTGATCGGCCAGCAGCAGCACATCAGGTTTGCGCTCGCGAAGCGGCGGGACGAATATCGCAAACACATTGAGTCGATAATAAAGGTCTTCGCGAAACCCGCCTTCGGCTATGGCCTGTTCCAGGTCTTTGTTCGTCGCGGCGATCAGTCTCACGTTCACCTTGACCGTTTCTGCGCCGCCCAATCTTTCGAATTCGCGCTCCTGAAGCACGCGCAGCAGTTTCACCTGAGTCGAGAGATTCAAATCTCCTATCTCGTCCAGAAACAGCGTGCCGCCTTCGGCCATCTCGAAGCGGCCTTTCTTTCGCGCCTGCGCTCCCGTAAACGCGCCTTTCTCATAACCGAATAACTCCGATTCGATCAGCGTGTCGGGCAGCGCGGCGCAGCTGACCTTGATGAAAGGTTTCCTGGCTCTCAACGAGTTGTAGTGAATCGCGTGAGCGATCAATTCCTTTCCGGTTCCCGATTCGCCTCTTATCAGTACGGTTGTGTTTGTGCGCGCGACCTGAGAGACCTGCTCATAGACCTGTCGCATAGGGCCGCTCGTTCCGATTATGTTCGAGAAGTCGTATCGCTCTCTTAGCTCCTGTTGCAGATGTATGTTTTCGTCAAGCAGACGACGGCGCTCAGCTTCGACCGAACGCTGAACTTTGAGCGCCTGCGCGATCATCGAGGCGACGACCTTGAGGAACTTCACCGAGCGATCATAATCGCGATCCTTCTTGAAGCGGAGATCTACGCCCAGCGCGCCCACAGGCTTTCGATTGAGCGTGATGGGAACAGAGATAAAGCTCAACTCTTCCCGGCTTCTGCGACGGATGAGCGCAGGCTCGCGGCTCACCTGCGGGATGACTATCGGCTTGCCGCTTTCTATCACTCGCCCTGTGATTCCTTCGCCCATTTGGTGAACGGAGTGATTGTCGCTTGTAAGTCCGTTCAGTGCCTCGGTGTGAATCTCTCCGGTGTCTTCGCTCAACAGCATCACGGCGCTTCCGATCATTCCGTGATGGCGTTCGAGCGTTTCAAGCACGCGATGAAGCGCAGCCTTGAGGTTGAGCGTGCCTGAAAGCGATTGACTCACTTCGAGCAACGTAGTCAGCTTTCTTATGTCGCCGGTCTGTTCGGACATCTCAGCTTTCCCTTTTCTTACAAAATTGTCGCTGTTTTCAAATCAAGCGACGCAATTGTAGGCTGACTGCGCCGCTTTCCGTCAAGTCATAATCGAAATCAGGTATTATCTATCGCGTCATAAGGATTAATTATTTGCCCGCGCCCCTTGATCGTGGTATCCACTATCGACACTCCTGAGATTTGAAAGCAGGCGGCAGGCATCGGTTATGAGATCAGACTCGCATCACACACCTGAAATTTCGACGGCATCGGGTTGCGCTTCGCTATCCGCGCCGTTGTCTGCCGCACGAACCGCTCTCGTCAAATCGCTGACTGGTATTCTGGCTAAGCGAGTCATCCTGCCTTCGGCGAGCGGATGATGGCGAGCGCAACTGAACCGAGATAAAGGCCATCATCCCAAAAGGGTGATGGCCTTTTGATTTTTCGAGGGAAAAAAGATGAAAGACGATCCTGCTCGACGTTCGCTCTATGACTCGCGCTTCGAGCGCGACTCGTGCGGAGTCGGATTCGTGGCCGATATCTCAGGCCACCCTTCGCGCCGCATCATGGAACGCGCGCTCGAAGCCATCGGCAATCTTTCGCATCGCGGAGCCGTTGATGCCGACGGCAAGACCGGAGACGGCGCAGGCATACTCGCTCAAATACCTCGCAGGCTCTTTCTGAAAGAAGCTCATCGCCTCCATCACAACATCACGCGGCCCGACGATCTGGCCATAGGTATGATCTTTCTGCCGCAGCAAGAGGAAGCGGCTGACTTCTGTAGAAAAACCATCGAACGCGCGCTTGAGCGTCACGGCCTCGTGTGTGTGGGATGGAGGATCGTGCCTGTTGATGAAAGGATTCTCGGCGCGAAAGCCTCTGCCACACGGCCTCGCATCGAGCAGATTCTCATAGCTCGCGGGCATCATCCGGCTGATGAGTATGAGCGCGGTTTGTTCACAGCGCGAAAAGAGATTGAAGAAAACACAGCCCGTATCGAAGGCTTTTACATCGCATCGCTGTCGAGCCGCACTATCGTTTACAAAGCTCTGCTTGTTTCGACGTATCTGAAGTCTTTCTATCTCGATCTCGCGGACGCGGATTTCGAGACCGCGCTCGCGGTCTTGCATCAGCGGTATTCAACGAACACTTTTCCGAACTGGTTTCTGGCGCAGCCGTTCCGAATGCTTGCCCATAACGGCGAGATCAACACCATCACGGGCAATCGGTTGTGGATGCAAGCGCGCGGTGAAGAGAAAATCATCCGGCCTGACGGATCGGATTCGGCAAGCCTCGACAACGCGCTGGAATCTCTCGCCCTTCGCGGGCGCGATCCGATGCGCGCGATGATGATGCTCCTTCCTGAAGCGCACGAACACGCGATGGATATGGATGACGATCTGCGCGGCTTTTTCGATTATGCGTCCTGCCTGATCGAGGCGTGGGATGGCCCTGCCGCCGTGGCACTGAGCGACGGTGAGATGGTCGGCGCGGCTCTCGACCGCAACGGGCTTCGCCCCGCGCGATACGTCATCACCGATGATGGCTTCGTCATACTCACCTCCGAAGCCGGAACGGTCGCGCTCGATGAAGAAACCATAATCGAGAAAGGCCGACTCGGCCCCGGAAAAATGATAGCCGTAGATACTGCGCGCGGACGATTGCTCTCCGACATTGAAATCAAACTTGAGCGGGCAAGGAGTAAACCGTTTGCCGAATGGGTGCGAAGGGCGATGATCTTCTGCCCTGCCGGTCTCGATGTCACGATCTCGAACTGTTCGGATGAATCAGAAATCACCGCCCTGCAACAATGCTTCGGCTACACACGGGAAGACATCAATCGAATACTTGAGCCGATGCTTGCGGAAGGCAAAGAGCCTGTCGGCTCGATGGGAGACGACACGCCGCTGGCGGTTTTCTCTTCCAAACCGCGTCTGCTGTACGACTATTTCAGGCAGCGATTCGCGCAGGTGACCAATCCGGCTATCGATCCGATACGCGAGCGCGCGGTGATGTCGCTGACTACTCTCTTAGGGCCGCGCGGAAATCTTTACGAAGAAACCCAATCGCACGCGCGGTTGATCAAGCTGCACAGCCCTGTGCTGACCGACGCGACTTTGGAATGGCTGCGCCAAAGCGAAAAACATGGATTCAAGTCCGCGACTCTCTCCACGCTCTGCGGCAGACGCGGGGGCGAAGGTTATCTTGAGCAGAGAATAGAAGCCCTCTGCCAGCAGGCAATCGAAGCGGTCGAGGCGGGGCTTTCGATACTGATACTGAGCGACCGGGGGGCGAGCGAGTACCAATTGCCTCTTCCCATGCTCTTAGTCGTGAGCGCGATTCATCATCGATTGATCAGTGAAGGCAAACGAATGAAGGCGAGCCTCGTCGTTGAGACCGGCGAGGCGAGAGAAGATCATCACTTCGCCTGTCTGATCGGCTACGGCGCGTCGGCAGTCAATCCCTATCTTGCATTCGAAGTGGTGGCCCGTGAAGTGAGCCGTCGGGGTATGAGCGTGGCGGGCGCGCTGAGAAATTACAGGACGGCGGTTGAAAACGGGCTGCTCAAGATCATGGCCAAGATGGGCATCGCCACCGTGATGAGCTACGCGGGCGCGCAACTTTTCGAAATCATCGGAGTGGATCACGGCGTCGTGGGAAAATATTTCCCCGACACTCCCGCGCGACTCGGCGGCGTCACGCTTCGAGAGATAACGCGCGACGTGATGCGCTTTCACGGCTCGGCTTACGGCGCGGATGACGGTCAGCTTGAAGACGCCGGGTACTATCGCTATCGCGCGGGCGGCGAGTATCACAGTTACAACCCTGCTGTCTTTCGCGCGCTTCACAAACTCGCCCGCACGGGTGACAGAAGCGAGTATGAAAAATATCGTGAGCAGATCGAAACGCGACCTCCGACTGCGCCGCGCGATTTGTTCGAATTTCGCGCCGCAGAGTCGATTCCTCTCGATGCAGTCGAGCCTGCGGGTGAGATAATGCGTCGCTTCATGGTTGCGGCGATGTCGCACGGGGCGCTTTCGCGCGAGGCGCATGAAACGCTTGCCATAGCTATGAATCGCATCGATGCGCGAAGCAACAGCGGCGAGGGCGGAGAAGATGCAGCGCGCTACAATACTGAGCGAAACAGCCGAATCAAGCAGGTCGCGTCTGCTCGATTCGGTGTGACTCCTGAGTACCTGATATCGGCGGACGAGTTGGAGATAAAAATTTCTCAGGGGTCGAAACCGGGCGAAGGCGGCCAGTTGCCGGGTCACAAGGTCACGGCTGAGATCGCCGCGATCAGACATTCGACTCCGGGCGTGACTCTGATTTCGCCGCCGCCTCATCACGACATTTATTCCATCGAAGACCTCGCGCAACTCATACACGACCTCAAGGAGATAAATCCCCGCGCCAGAGTTGCGGTCAAGCTCGTATCGGAAGCGGGCGTGGGAACAGTTGCGGCAGGTGTGGCCAAAGCTTACGCCGATGTGATTCACATATCGGGACACGATGGCGGCACAGGCGCGTCTCCTCTCGGCTCGATCAAGCACACAGGTACGCCGTGGGAGTTGGGCCTCACCGAATCGCAACAGGTTCTCGCACTCAACAACCTGCGCGAGCGCGTCCGTCTTCGCGTCGATGGTGGACTCAAGACAGGTCGCGACGTTGTGATAGCGGCGATGCTGGGCGCGGAAGAATTCGGGTTCGGGTCGGCTGCGCTCGTAGCTCTCGGATGCGTGATGGCTCGACAATGCCACCTCAATACCTGCCCTGTAGGCATTGCGTCGCAAGCTCCGCATCTGCGCGAGAAGTTCGCGGGCAAGCCTGAAATGGTGATTGATTTCTTTCAGTCGGTCGCCGAAGAAGTGCGCGCCCTGCTCGCCCGAATAGGCTTTCGTTCGCTCGATGAGATAACAGGAAGAAGCGATCTGCTCGTAGAGAAAACCGATCATCGAATTCCAAGAGATGTGCGGCTCGACCTTGCTCCCGTGCTTGCGCCCTTGTGTGAAACAAAGCCTCGCCGCTTCATCGCGCCTCCGATGCGCGACCGGGAATCTTCACTCAACGATAAAATTTTGAAGGACGCTCATCGCGCCCTCACTCGCGCAAGCAGGGTCGCGCTCTCGTACAAAATAAAAAACACTGATCGAACTGTTGGGGCGAGAATAGCAGGCGAGGTGGCGCGACGTTTTGGAAACGAGGGGCTTGCGGAAGGAACGATTGATCTGACATTTCACGGATCGGCTGGGCAGAGTTTCGGCGCGTTCAACATCCGGGGAGTGAGGCTCACTCTCCTGGGCGAAGCGAATGATTATGTCGGCAAGGGGATGGGCGGCGGAGAGATCATCATTCGCCCGTCGGATCACGCGCGATTCGAGTGGTCGAAGAATGCGATCATCGGCAACACGGTTATGTATGGCGCGACGGGCGGAAAACTTTTCGCGGCTGGGCGGGCGGGAGAGCGATTCGCGGTTCGCAACAGCGGCGCGCTTGCCGTCGTGGAAGGGGTGGGCGATCACGGTTGTGAGTACATGACCGCAGGCACGGTTGTGGTGCTTGGCAGCGCGGGGCGCAACTTCGCTGCGGGTATGACTGGAGGCGTGGCCTACGCGCTCGATGTGGAAGGAAGTTTTTCAAAAAACTGCAATCGCGATCTGGTCACTCTTGAGCAGGTCATGCATGATCAGGATGCTCGCTCGCTCAGATCATTGATCGAACTTCATTATGAGATGACGGGCAGCCTTCTCGCCCGCCGCGTGCTTTGGCAATGGGAGAGCTTCCGCCCGCTCTTCTGGAAAGTGGTCACGCAGGGAGCGCAAATCGCTCTGGCAGAAGCAGACTCTTCATCCCTCAATCCAGAATCAGTCGCGCCGCGTCGTCGAGTCTCGGCATCGGGATGAATCTATCACACCGGACTTTTCCTGCCTGTGAATCCCTCCGATTAGCCGCCCCGACCTCACAGACAATTTTGTAGGTTCATTGACCTTTTAACTACAAAATTGTCTCTCTCTGTTTTTCACGCCTGAAAGCCTTTCGCCGCAACTTCCGCTCGCGCATAGAGATGAAAGATTCCTTCACGACTTTGCCAAAGGCGGTACGCGAGTTGCTCCCCCTTATCGCGCAGCCATCTGCGCGGCAAAAGAAAATATGCAATCACTTGCGGAAAAAAATCTGATCCACTCCATCGACAGGCTTTCGCCTGCCGGATTGAAAAGGTTTCTAAAGATCGAAACCGAGCGGCTCAGGATTCGCCATCGTCTCTCGTCGGGCGGCGTCGAGACGGCAAGCCGCAGAAGCCGACTCCTGGATTTCATAATCTCGCGCGCCTGTCAGATTGCTGCTCCCTCGGCTGAGGGCTACGCGGTAATCGCCCTCGGCGGCTATGGACGCGGAGAGCTTGCGCCATTTTCGGATGTCGATCTTCTGTTTTTAATCGGAGGCCGTCGCAGTGAAGAGGCGAAGCCGCTTTTCGAGCGGGTTCTTTATCTGCTTTGGGACATGGGTCTGACGATAGGACACAGCCTTCGAACTGTCAGTCAGTGCGTTGCGATGGCCAAAATCGATCTTCATACGAGAACCGCTCTGGCTACAGCCCGGATGCTCGTGGGAGATGAAAAACTTTTTTCGAAGATGACCGTCGAGCTTGGGCGAAAAGTTTTCAGGGACAGGCGCGAAAACGAGCGATTCCTCGAAGCCCTCAATGTGGAGATTGAAAACCGCTATGAAAAATTCGGCAGGGCCGTCTGCCTTCAGGAGCCTAATGTTAAGGAGAGCGCCGGAGGGTTGAGAGACCTGCACGCGGTAGAATGGGTCGGCCACGAATTGTTCGGCGCAAGGAGCATCGAAGACCTGCGCGCTGAGTCTTTCATTTCCGACGCGGAGTACGCGACCGCTCGCCGCGCTTACGACTTCATAGTGAGAGTTCGCAACGAATCGCATTTCACGACCGCGCGCAAGACCGACACGATAACACTCGACTTGCAACCGCAAATGGCTGTGAACCTCGGCTACAAGCACGGGCGCGGGCTGATGGCGTCTGAAATTTTCATGCGCGACTACTATCAACGCGCAAGCGAACTGCATCGTTTCTGTGAGAGCTTCCTCGCAAGAGCCGCGGGTTCCGGCAGCAGGAAACGATATCCGGGAGCGCGGGCAAAGCAGTTGGCATCAGGGTTCGAGATAAAAGAAGGCAGAGTGCATCTCAGCGACTCGCGAAACTTCAACACGAATCCGATGCGGCTCATGGAAGCTTTCTCAACGGCTCAAATCCACTCCGCACGATTGAGCGATGATTTGAAACTCGACATTGAAAAACGGCTCAAGCTCATCAGCCGCTCTTTTCGCGCAAGCCGGGAGGCAGGCAGCGCGATGATGGAGATACTCGGACGACGCGGCGCGGTGGGGCGCGCGCTGCGATTGATGCACGAGACAGGTTTTCTTGCGCGCCTCCTCCCGGAATTTGCGCGCATAACTTTTTTAGTTCGGCACGACTTCTATCACCGCTACACAATCGATGAGCATACGCTTCGCGCCGTTGAATCACTCGACCGCATAGTGACGGAAGACGACGCGAAGACGGCACGGCTCAAATTGGTTTTCGCTGAGATTGAAGGCTCGGCGGCGCTTTATCTCGGATTGCTGCTTCACGATATAGGCAAGGGTCGCGGAGGCGGTCATGTTCAGATCGGCGTGAGCATAGCCGAGCGAGTGTGTAGAAGATTGAACCTCGACGATGAGACTTCCTCGGAGGTCGTCTTCCTCGTAGAGCATCACCTCTTGATGTTTCATCTGGCCGAGCGAAGAGACCTGAGCGAAGAGCCTGTGATCGAAGAATTCGCCGCGAAGGTCGGCACGCTTCGGCGACTCAATATGCTTTTGCTATTGACCTGTTCGGACTCATCGGCTGTCGCGCCAGGGGTATGGAACGACTGGAAAGCCGGTCTCGTTTGGGAGCTTTACACCCGCGCCCGGAAGAAACTGACTCATACTCCTTCATCACTCGACGTGGATCGCGTGACTCTGCTCAAGCAACAGGTGATGCGTCGTCTGCTGCCCGATTTCCTGCCCAGCGAAGTGGAGCGTCACTTCGCGATGCTGCCCGCGCGCTACAGTCGCGCTTATGACGCCGAGCGAGTGGCGCGACACCTTCGACTCGTCCATCGAATGAGAGATGACTCAATCGCGGTCGACTGGCAACCGATTGAAGACCGCCACTGCACCGAAATTGCGGTTTGCGCGAAAGACAGCGAAGGGTTATTCGCGCGGCTCGCAGGAACGCTGACCGCCTGCGGGATCAACATTCTGAGCGCAGACCTCTCGACGCGCGAAGACGGAATAGCGATTGACACGTTCAGAGTTTCGCAAATCGCCGGACATCATCCCGTGAGGCAGGAACACTGGGGCAGGATCGAAAAGAAACTGACAGCCGCTCTCGAAGGCGGCGACGTGAGAAAGGAAGTCGAAGCTTGGCTGGCGAAACACGCGCGTCGAAAGCGCAACACGCAATTGATTCGCATCGCTTTCGATTCCTCTTCGTCTGCCGTCAGCACGATCATCGAGGTCAGGGCCGGGGACGAGCCGGGGCTTGCATTCCGCATAGCCGAAGCGATGGCCGCGCTTCGTATCAACATAAGCTTTGCCAGCATCACCACAGAAAAGAATCGCGCTCTGGATATCTTTTATGTCGATAGGGAAGGCAGAAAACTGTCTTCGGAAGAGATCACGGAGGTCGAGCGCGCGATTGTGGATGCTCTGGCGAAGCAACAGTAGAAGAAGATGTCAGAGGTTGGATGTTAGAGGTCAGAGTGGTTTGCAATTGAGTTTAATTCGCTAACTGCGAAACGCCATTCACCGCAGAGGCGCAGAGGACGCGGAGACAACGCAGAGAAAGGTCTCACTAACATCTGACCACTAATATCTAACATCTGCTTCAGTGGAGGAGTCATGAAAAAGATTGAAAGCATCATTCGTCCGCATCTGCTCGATGCGGTCAAGAACGCGCTTCAGGAGATCGGGGTCGTGGGGCTGACCGTGACTGAAGTCAAAGGATTTGGCAGGCAGAAGGGGCATACCGAAACTTATCGCGGCAGCGAGTACAAGATCGATTTTCTGCCCAAAGTCAAAATCGAAGTGGTCATCCCCGAAGAGATGCTCGATCTGGCCATAGACGCTATACAAAAGACCGCCCGCACCGGCAAGTTCGGCGACGGGAAGATATTCGTCCTGCCCGTCGAAGAAGTCGTGCGCATACGCACGGGCGAGCGCGGCGAGCTTGCGCTTTGAGCTAGTTGATCGCCTGCGCCCAGCGTATGGGGCTTCACGCCATCCAAGCCCTGCGAAGTCCGGCTTGTCGGCTGCGGGCAATTACATCGAGGAGGAAAGAGGAAAATGGATGGAGACGCCAGAGTTATCGTTGACACTTTATGGGTCGTCATTGCCGCCTGTCTGGTGTTCTTTATGAACGCCGGTTTCGCGATGCTGGAGACGGGTTTATGTCAGGCCAAGAATGCAGTGAATGTCCTGGCCAAGAACTTCGTTGTGTTTGCTGTTTCATCGATTGCCTTCTGGGTTGTGGGGTTCGGTCTTATGTACGGCGACGGCAACGGGTTCGCGGGTCTCACGGGCTGGTTCCTTCACGGAGCGGACAACAGCCCCGCGACGGGCGAAGCCTATACAGGCATCTTTTCAGCTTTGAACTGGACAGGCGTTCCTCTCGACGCCAAGTTTTTCTTTCAACTCGTATTCGCAGGCACCGCGGCCACGATTGTAAGCGGCGCGGTTGCCGAGAGAATCAAGTTCATCTCGTTCATCGTTTTCTCTTTCGTCCTTGTCGCGGTGATCTATCCCGTTGGCGGTCACTGGGCCTGGGGCGGAGGGTGGCTGGCTCAACTGTCAACTCCGTTTGCCGACTTCGCCGGATCGACCGTCGTTCACAGCATAGGAGGATGGGCCGCTTTGACGGGCGCGCTGATTCTTGGGCCGAGACTCGGCAAGTATGGAAAGGATGGCAGCATTCGCCCTGTTCCCGGCCACAACATGAGTCTGGCCACTCTCGGAACATTGATCCTCTGGCTTGGATGGTTCGGGTTCAATCCCGGAAGCACGATGGCAGCCGATGCCGCTATGATCACTAAAGTTGCGCTCAACACCAACATGGCCGCCGCCGCCGGATGCCTTCTCGCTACTGCCACCTCATGGATCGTTCTCAAGAAACCCGATTTAAGCATGATCTTGAACGGTACGCTTGCGGGGCTGGTCGCCATCACTGCTGGTTGCAACGCGGTCGGTCTTGCGAGCGCCGTTATCATAGGCGCGGTGGCGGGCGTGCTGGTCGTCGTGGCAGTGATCGTAATAGACCAGAAAGCTAAAATCGATGACCCGGTGGGCGCGATAAGCGTGCATCTCGTAAACGGCGTGTGGGGAACTTTGGCCGTGGGACTGTTCGCCAGCGAAGGGGGCCTTTTCCTCGGAGGCGGGGTTGCCAGGACGGTTTCGCAGATCATAGGGATCGCGGCGATTGGGGCGTTAGTCGGAGCGGTCAGTTCCGCCGTGTGGCTGTTGCTGAAATTGACTCTCGGCATCCGCGTGAGCGAAGAAGAGGAATTCGAAGGTCTGGATACGGGCGAGCATGGTATGGAAGCATACCCAAGCCCTTTGCCGCCTCCCTTCGAGGCCGCGCCTGCCGCGACCACGGGCAACGCGATGCTGGAGGCGCAGCCTCGCGCCGCAAATGGTTGAGTTGGAGAAGCGATTATGAAATGAGAACTCTGGTGGAAAATGTGGGGAGTTTTTGAGTCAGTGATTGGAGACCACAACTCAAAAACCCGCCCACCGACCGCGCTCAGAGATCGGATAGATACCTGCGCAACGGCACTGAAACGATAATGAACTGCCTCTGTATTTGCAAGTTCATCGCCGTCAGGCGAAGCGCCGCTCGCGGGTAAAAGTTAACCCGGCTGCGACGCGATGACGCGATTGGCAGCCACAGGCGCATCGCTCGCGGCGGATGCAAATACGGAGGTAGAAATGAGTGCGATCAGGAGTAGAACTGTATGCGCGACCATCGACCGATCAACACCGAGCCGTTTGCTTTTTCACTGTCTCAACATCGCTGTGTTGATGGCCACGCTCGCGATTTGCAATCGAGCGGCGCTGGCTCAATCGACGCTCTTCAACATTCCTTCGACCGACTCGGTGGCGAAAGGGAAGCTGTACGTCGAATTCGATTTCATCAGTCACCTCGAACGCCACCGCGATGGCGGGTTTCAGATTTATGTTCCGCGCGCAGTCTTGGGGTTGGGCAAGGGAATGGAAATCGGAGCCAACTTTTCGTTTACCGACGCGCTCGCTTCTTATCAGCCCGTCGAGGTGCAGCCGAACGTGAAATGGCAGTTCTACACGAGCGAGGATAACGGACTGGCGGCGTCTGCTGGAGTTATCGGTTATCTGTCGATAGCTAACCGCGGGGGCATCGATGATTTCGCTTTGATCTATGGCAACGTGAGCAAAAAATTCAAAGGTCAGCATGGCCCTCGTCTGACGGGCGGCGCTTACGGCCTCGTGGGGCGAGAGGATGGTCTGGGAACCAAAGGCGGAGCGATCTTAGGTTACGAGCAGCCGCTTCTTTCGCGAGTAAGTTTCGTGGCGGATTGGTTCAGCGGCAAAAACAGATTCGGCTATGTCACTCCCGGACTCAGTTTCGCATTGCCACGCGGCAGTTTTTATGCGGGCTACAGCATCGGCAATGAAGGACGAAAGAACAATGCGCTGTTTCTTTATTACGGCATCACCTTTTGACGAGCCGTTGCGCGGTTCTCTGCGTCTTTGCAGAAGCCTGATGCCCCGCCTGCTTCAATGTTTTTGATCCCTCGCGACGCGAAGACGCAGAGGGCGGCAAATCGCCGCTCCTCGATAGTTTGTTTGATCGATTGAATCTCAAATCACAGGAGGAACCATGAGTGCAAAAGAAGTTCTGAAGTTCGCTGCCGATGAAAAGGCAGAATTCGTCGATGTGCGCTTCACCGATTTGATCGGAGCGTGGCATCACCTCACATTCCCTATCGAAGAGTTGGGCGAGGACTCCTTTCAGGATGGCTTCGGCTTCGACGCTTCGAGTCTGCGCGGATGGGCGGCCATCAACGAAAGCGATATGTTGATGATCCCCGATCCGTCGCGCTATCTGATCGATCCTTTCATGGATCGAAAGACGCTCGTGCTGATCGCAGACATAGTCGATCCGGTGACGAAGGAAAGTTACTGGCTCGATCCCCGCGCGCTGGCCCGCAGAGCGCAGAACTATCTCCGATTCACCGGCATCGCCGATGCTACTTATTTCGGGCCTGAAGCCGAGTTCTTCATCTTTGATCGCGTGTCGTTTACCAACGATAGCCATAACTTCGGAGTCACGCTCGAAAGCGGCGAGGGCCATTGGGCAAGCGGCTCCGGGGGGACGGGCTATCACATTCGCGCGAAGGAAGGTTATGTTCCGCTCCCTCCGCTCGACACGATTCACAACATCCGTTCTGAAATCGCGGCGACGCTGAAACAGGCGGGCCTTCACGTCGAATGCCATCACCACGAAGTCGCCACGTCGGGTCAGTGCGAAATCGATTTCCGTTATTCCACGTTGCTCGGAACCGCCGACAACCTGATGATATTCAAGTACACAGTCAAGAATGTCGCTCGTCGTTATGGGAAGACGGCGACCTTCATGCCCAAGCCGCTTTACGGCGACAACGGCAGCGGTATGCATTGCCATCAGAGCTTGTGGAAAGGCGAAAAGCCGCTATTTGCGGGCGACCAGTACGCGGGGCTTTCAGAGATGGCGCTTCATTACATAGGCGGCATACTCAAACACGCGCCCGCTCTTGCAGCCTTCGCCGCGCCTACGATGAACAGCTACAAGCGATTGGTTCCGGGCTTCGAAGCGCCAGTCAATCTGGCTTACTCGCAGCGCAATCGCTCGGCGGCTGTCCGCATTCCGCTTTACTCGCAAAGCCCCAAAGCGAAGCGGCTCGAAGTCCGCTTCCCCGATCCGTCGTGCAACGCTTATCTGACGTTTTCGGCGATGCTGATGGCCGGACTTGACGGCATTCAGAACAAACTCGATCCGGGTCAGCCGCTCGACAAGGATATTTATGACCTGCCGCCGGAAGAGTTGGCCGAAGTGCCTAGCCTGCCCGGTTCGCTGGATGATTCGCTGCGCGCGCTGGAACTGGATCACTCGTTTCTGCTCAAGGGCGAAGTGTTTACTGAGGCGCTCATACAGCGATGGATCGACTACAAGCGCGAAAAGGAGATCAACCCTGTTCGCATGAGACCCCACCCGCTGGAGTTCGCGCTCTACTACGACATTTAAGCCAATCTTCGCGTAACTCCGTAACCCGGCAGAGATGAAAACGTCGCGCCTTCATCTCTGTCGGATTTTTTTGTGCCTGCTCATTCGTCAGTCTTTTTCAACGATGGGTGTCAGGTTTATCTTTTCGATTCCTTCTTTAGCGCGACCAGTCGAGGCATAGAAACATCGGTTGCTTTGACAGAGAATACAAATTAGGATTCTATTCCCCTTCAGAAAGAATCGGAGGTAGAGCCGCTTTTATGAGCATGGAACCCGGCAGCAAGATTAAGCACTACGAGATTATCTCGAAGCTCGGAGCGGGCGGAATGGGCGAAGTTTACAAGGCCCACGATACCACGCTCGGTCGCCCGGTGGCGTTGAAAATTCTGCCCACAGATGTGGCCGAGGATGAGGATCGTATGCGCCGGTTCGTTCAGGAAGCAAAAGCCGCTTCCGCTTTGAACCATCCGCATATAGTTACGATCTACGAAGTCGGTCAGGCGCAAACGGACACGGCTGCCACTCTTCACTACATCGCGATGGAACACATCGAAGGCGAAACGCTGACCGCGAAAATTCATCGCGAGCGGGTGCCGCTCAAAAAGCTGCTTGAGCTTCTCGCGCAGGTGGCCGACGGGCTTGCCAAAGCTCACGCGGCGGGGATAGTCCATCGCGACCTCAAGCCTGACAACATCATGATATCGGTTGACGGCTACGCCAAGATTCTGGACTTCGGACTGGCCAAGCTCAGTGAAGCAAAAAAGACCCCCGGCGAAGTGATGGAAGAAGCCGAGACTCTGATGATGCAGAAGACGCAGCCCGGAATGGTGATGGGTACTATCGGGTATATGTCGCCCGAACAGGTGCAGGGCAAAGAGATCGATCATCGCTCGGATATTTTTTCCTTCGGCTGCATACTCTACGAAGCGACTACGGGTAAAAAACCGTTCGAGGGCGAATCGATCATAGACTCTATGCACAAGATCGTTTATGCGCAGGCTCCGCCCATAGTCGAGATAAACCCGGATGTGCCAGTCGAGCTTCAGCGCATAATTCGCAAATGTCTGGCTAAGGGAACCGACGAGCGATATCAATCGATAAAGGAGGTCAACATCGATCTGCGCGATCTGGTTCGCGAGTACGAAAGCCAGCCGACATCAGGCTCTCACGCGGCTCAACCCACAGCCTCCTATCGTCCAACCACCGATACCGGCCCGCAGCCCGCGATTGTCACCGGCCCTCAACCACTCGATCATCTCGCCGCGAAGAGTTTGCAAAAAAGCGGCTCGAAGCGATGGATCGCTCTAGCTGTCGTGGGCCTGATCGTCATAGCGGCGGGCGTCTTCGCTGTAATGAAACTGACTGCGCGCAAGACGCGGCTCGGCCCGTTCGAGGTAGCTCGCGTGAGTCGACTCACGAGCAGCGGCAAAGTCACCGACGCCGCCATCTCGCCCGACGGCAAGTACGCCGCTCATGTCGTCGATGATGCCGGACAGCGAAGCATATGGATGCGACAGGTCGCTACTTCTAGCAACGTGCAGATAGTCCCGCCCGCAGATGTTCAATACCGCGGGGTGACTTTCTCTCAGGATGGCAACTATGTTTATTACGTCCGATTCGAGCAGAACAATCCTATTCTCAGCCTCTTTCAGATTCCGGTTCTCGGAGGCACGCCTAAAAAGATTCTCGAAGACGTAGACAGCCGCATAACTTTTTCGCCTTCAGGCGACCGTTTCGCCTTCGTGCGCAACTACAACACGGAGCGGGAAAGCGCTTTGATGATCGCAAACTCGGACGGGACGGGTGAGCGAAAACTGGCGGTTCTGAAACAACCCGAACAGTATACTAATCCTGCGTGGTCGCCCGACGGACGTGTGATAGCCTGCTCCGCCTTGAGAGTGAGCGGGGGCCGTTATTTCAATGTCGATGAAATAAGAGTTGATGACGGCGCGCAGAAAACTTTCAACGCTCAGAGATGGGAAGTGATCTTGGGACTCGAATGGCTCTCCGACGCCCAGAGCCTGATGATGACTGCGCAGGATCGAAGCCCCGGCTCGACCCAGGTTCAAATCTGGCAACTCGCTTATCCGACGGGCGAAGCGCGAAGAGTGACTAACGATCTGAACAACTACATAAACGTAAGCCTCACGGCTGACTCGAAAACCCTCGTGACGGTTCAGAGAGAAGCCCGCATGAATATGTGGGCCGCGCCCGACGGCAAAGCGGCTCAGGCTCGTCAGATCAGTTCCGGCTCAGGCATATACGAATATCTTTCCTGCGCGCCCGATGGCCGCATCATCTATCATTCGAATGCCAGCAGCCGCGCAGACATATGGATCGTCAACGGGGACGGCACGGGGCAGAAACAACTCACTTCGAATTCAGGAGTCAACGCGCTTCCCTCGGTTTCGCCCGACGGTCGCTACATAGTTTTCTGTTCGAATCGCGGAGGGGACGATACGGTATTTCACGTCTGGCGCATGGACATAGATGGCGGAAACCCAAAGCAGTTGACCGACGGAAGCGGCGAGTATTTCCCGGTCGTTTCTCCCGACGGCAAGTGGGTTTTCTATAATCATATTTCAGGCGGCGAGAGGCCGACTCTGCGGAAAGTCCCCATAGATGGAGGAGAAGCCAAGCAGGTCGCTGATTATCTGGCTCTGTTTCCGATCATCTCGCCTGACGGGAAATACATAGCCTGCCGCTACAACGACGGACAGCCCGGTTTGAAGGCGGCGGTCATCCCCATCGAAGGCGGACAGCCGATAAAGGTGTTCAGCTTTCTCCCGCTTTTCGGAAATCATCAGGGCTTGCCTGTTCACTGGACGCAGGATTCGAAATCGCTGACTTGGCCCGAAGAGCGAGGCGGGATATGGAACATCTGGAGTCAGACGGTAGCAGGCGGAGAGCCGCGTCAGGTGACGGATTTCAAATCCGATCAGATATTCGGCTTCGCGTGGGCGAAAGACGGAACCGTTGTCTGCACTCGCGGAGTTGTCACAAACGATGTCGTTTTGATGAGCAGCGTGAAATGAAAAAATCGATCTTATCTCGGAAAAGATACAGCCGTCGGCCAGCCTGCTGCTCCCCCCCATTTTCATGCTTTCAGCGCATCAACAGGCTGGCAGCCTGTTGTACATCAACGACTCTTCTCGTTGTCTGCTCGATAACGGCGAGCTTCGCTATCGACGCGTATTCGAACAATCCGCAGTCCGCCTCTTCAGCAGATCGATTGATGCGACTCGTTCGCGCCGCTGGCGTGTCGGGCTTCGAGGGCGAAATACGCGAAGAGATAAAATCGCAACTGCCCGCGTGGGCGCAGGCGCGAGTGGATGAAATCGGCAACCTCATAGTCACCCTCGGCAGCCAAAACCCTCGCACACTCATAGCCGCGCCTCTTGACGAAGACGGACATGTGATCTCAGGCATCACCAATGAAGGATACCTCCGCGTGCATCGCGTCACATCGGGCGCATCGCATCGCCTGTTCGATCAGTTTCATTATGGCCAGCCGGTCGTTATATCGAATCGCCGCGGAGAAAAAATTCCTGCCGTCACGGCCACCCTTTCGACGCACCTTCAGCGAGGAGCAGCGCAGGGCGAGATGGAACGCATCAGAACGCTCGATGACCTTTGGGTCGACCTCGGCGCTCAGAGCAAAGAAGAAGTCGAGCGACTGGGGATTCGGAATCTCGACCCGGTGACATTGCGAGAGCGCGGTCAATTCCTGGCGAACAATCGATTCTCAGGCGCGGCAATGCAGGCGCGCGCCGCAGCCTTCGCCCTCGTAGAGCTTTTGCGCACGAGCGACCCGGCTTCGACAGACTCGATGTTTGTCTGGACTGCGCAGAGCCAGTTTGGAGCGAGAGGACTTGCCCGCATAGCGCAGCAGATAAAACCTGATCGCGTTTTGCTGCTAAGTCGAACAGTGATGACTCCGGCAAACTCCATCGATGCGCGAGGGAGCGCAGGTCAGTTCGGAGCAGGCTCGCTCATCGCCGCTGCCAACACTGAATTGAAAGCTCTCGCCGATCAGAATCAGATACCCGCTCAAACCGTTTCTGATTCGCGCCTTCAGTTTCGCCCGCCCGCCGACTGGCAGGGAGTGAAGATTCACACTCTGAGCCTTCCTGTTCTGTTCGCTCAAACGCCCGTCGAGACCATCGATCTCGGCGACGTTGAATCGATGATCCGACTCACGCGCGCCTTCACGGGATTGAAACAGGCGGCCTCTCCATCCACAGGCGCAAGCTCTACCCGCGTGGTCGCTGATGATAAACCGGCGACGGATGCATTCGACATACTCAGAGAGTTGATCGAAGTCCACGGCGTATCGGGTCACGAAGCGCCTGTGCGCGAAAGGATAAGAAAACTTCTGCCCGCGTGGGCCGCGGCGCAGACGGACGCGAAAGGAAATCTCTCGGTCACGTTCGGCAAAGGCGGCAAGGAGATGCTTTTCGTCGCGCACATGGACGAAGTAGGGTATGAGATAACTTCGATCCGCGAAGACGGCACTGCCAGCGTGCGCAAGCGCGGAGGATTTTTCGATTCCGTTTATGAAGCGCACCCGGCGATAGTTCACACCGCTGGCGGCCCGGTCAATGCAGTGATCGCCCCGCGTCCGAATTATTTTCAAGCAGACAGATTTCAGCCTGTGCAAGACACCCTCTACATTTATTTCGGCTCGGATTCAAAGCAGCAGACCGACGCTCTGGGCGTGAAAGCGGGCGATTCGGTGACTGTGCGAAAAGAGTTTTCGCGCTTGGCAGGCAATCGGGCGACGGGCCGTTCGATGGATGATCGCGTGGGGTCAGCGGCGCTCATCGCGGCTCTTCGCGCAATCGATCCGAACAAATTAAACAACCGGGTGACATTCGCGTGGGTCGTCGAGGAAGAAGTGGGGCTTAACGGCGCAGGGTTTATGGCCGAGCGATTTCATCCGCCCTACGTTTTCGCAGTCGATACATTCGTCTCGTCGGATTCGCCCGTCGATTCTCAGCGCATGGCCTTCGCTCGATTGGGAAGCGGCGCGGTCTCGCGGGCTATGGACAACGCCAGCATCACGCCTGCTGCGTTGGTAGATCGAATCGCGATGATCGCGCGAAAGCGAAGCATTCCGCTTTACATCGGAACGACGGGCGGCGGAACCGATGGCTCGGCGTTCACGCGCTTCGGCAGCATCAGTCTACCGCTCTCGTGGCCCGGACGTTATTCGCACTCGCCCGTAGAGGTGATGGATCGCCGCGACATGGAATCGCTCATTCAACTCATCACGGCGCTCGCGCAGGAGTTTTAAGCGGTGATCAGTTGGCAGCGCGATTATGCAACGACTCCGCATCGCTGAATATTGAAAACTAAAAGTATCTACTCAGTCCTTGCAGCCGCGTCAGCGGCGACCTGATCGTAGCCTTATGCTTTAGCTCACGGTGCTGGTGCCAGTATTTCTCCGCGTCGCGTGAGCGACGATTGAATTCCTCAATAAAAGATTCAGCCGTCGCTCGCGCGACGCGGAGGCTATCGATGGCGACACACCGCGCACTGAAGTACGCGGCTACATTCAATTGCCGCTATGCGGCTGAGTTACAACTGAAAACGGTCACTTGATCGAAATCCCGCCGTCGACGGGAATCACCGCGCCGTTGACGTAAGCTCCCGCCTTCGACGCGAGATAAATCGCTACGCCCGCCATATCCGCCGGTTCGCCTATGCGACCCAGTGGACAATCCGCCTTGATATGCTCGTCGAAGTTTTCAAGCATCCACTTCGTCATCTGACTTTCAAACGGGCCGGGCGCGACTGCGTTGACCGTGATATTTTTCGGGCCGAGCTTTACGGCAAGCGCGCGCGTGAGATGATGAACCGCCGCTTTGCTCGCCGCGTAAGCGTAGTTTTCAATGAAAGGCACGTGCAGGCCGTCTATCGAGCCGATGTTGATCACACGCGCGGGGTCGCCCGGTCGCGCTGCTTTTTCAAGCATCGACAGCAAATCGCGTGTGAGAAAAAATAGAGACTTCACATTCAAGTCCATCACCTTGTCGTATCCGCTTTCGGGGTACTCCGCGAGAGGCGCGCCCCACGCCGCACCTGCATTGTTGACGAGAATATGCAGCGACTCTTCGCGCTCGGAGATTTCCTTGACCAGATGCGCGCAGCCTTCCATCGAAGATATGTCCGCCGGAATCGAAATGCACTCTCCCACGGCGGAAAGCTCCGCGGCCACATGGTCGCACACTTCTTTTTTGCGCGAAGAGATGTAGACCCTCGCTCCCGCTTCGACATAGCCGCGAGCTATCATAAGCCCTATGCCGCGCGAGCCTCCTGTGATCAAAGCCGTCTTGCCTGCGATTGAAAATAAATCCTGAATGGTTTGATTGCTCATCGTTCGCTCCTCGTAAAAATGTCCGACAAGCTGCCAGCTTGTCGAGGGCTGCGAGTCGGATGGCGACGACAAGCTGCCAGCTTGTCGGACATCGCACACAGCCCTTTTCGAATTTTCAGGGCGCGCAATCTAACCGCATTGCGCCACTAAACTCCCTTGTAATTTCGAAATTCCCGGATGGCTGGGATCAACCTGCCAAGTGAAAAAACACATCCTCGAAGAGCGCGTCCTCAAGTCCCGCCGTCAGTCTCAACTCCGAGGGCGAGCCGAGAGATACTATCCGACCGGCGCGCATAATAGCTACGCGGTCGCTTATGCGCTCGACGAAACTCATCACGTGCGATGAGATCAAAAACGCGCGCCCCTCGCTTCGCTCCGATTCTATCCTAAGTCTGAGTTTTCGCATCATCTCAACATCAAGCCCGTTGAGCGGCTCATCGAGAATCAACACATCAGGCGCGCCTGTCCACGCCGCAGCAAGTCCGAGCTTTTTTCTCATGCCTAAAGAGTATCCGCCGACCAGCTTGTTTGCCGCGTGCGCGATCTCGAAAAATTCAAGCTCCCGGTCTATCTTCGACTGATCCGCTTCCCTGAGTCCCGCGACCAGTTTCAAAAACTCTCTGCCCGTCAGGCGTTCATAAAGTATCAACTCTTCGGGAAGGTAGCCCAGGTGTCGCTTGGTCTCCACCTGGCGATGCGCGAGGTCCTCGCCGCACACTTTAACATGGCCTGCATCGGGTTCGGTGATGCCTGTGATCATGCGAATCAGAGTCGATTTGCCTGCGCCGTTTCTGCCAATGAGCGAAAAAGCTTCGCCGCGCTCTATCGACACGCTCACACAATCTACGGCAACTATGTCGCCGTATCGTTTGGTCACTGATTCGACTTCTATTACAGGAATCACTCTTCCTCCGTGATGAGATAGTAACGTGTTCTTGCGCGCCCGCGCTCGGTGAGCGAGTGCATCGTCATTCCATAAACCATAAGTCCCACAGGCCACAGCATCGATGCTATCACGCCTGCGCCAAGTCCTATCGTCGCCATCAGGACTATCGAAAGCCCCGTGCGCGTGGGCATCTCGAAAGCGAACGCGCCCGACATGGAACTGACCATCCACCACAACCACACGCATTCCAAAAGTAGTGGCAGAGAATAATTCAACGGCAATTGAGCCGTCAGCATAGCCGCCGTCCACACCAGCGGCGCGGCGGGAAGCGAGACAAGCCTCGCATACCACAGCTTCGCTTTCCATATATCAAGCCCAGTCGTTCCTATCGCGCGTTCGACCCAGAGAAGCGGAAGCTCGTAAGCGATCAGCACAGGGACTAAAGACACGAGGCTGGCGGTGACGATGACGCACGCGATTTTCACTGCCATCACCGAAGGCAGCCACGTCGCATCGAGCCATGCTGTCACTTCGCCCACAGGCAGCCATCGGTCGACGAGCGCGGTCGCAAGCAAAGCCGTGGTGAGAAGAGCGAGACCCACGATCACATACACGGCTGAAGAGAACGCGCGAAGCGTGAGTTGAAGATCGCGCGCAAGCTGCGAGGCTGCGACTACGCCCAGCCTTTTTTGAAATATCGCAAGGCTCACGATGTTCCATCGCCCCGCGAGTTTCAACCGCCGCGCATATTCCAGATCGGAAGCGCGCCAGCGCGCGTGCAAAAACCCGAGCAGCAGGTAAAACAGAATTATTAAAACCGCGCTCGCAGCGATGAGCCAAAGCCGAACTTCGCCGCGCGCAAAAGCTGCCATCAGCATTCCGGCATTTGTCGAGGCGAGAGCGACACAGACGATGGCAAAAAGGGCCGCTCGTTTTTCTCCCCTGTGATTCCAGTGAATCCAGTTGAGCGCAGCAAGGAGTTGCGCCAGTGCCAGCAGCAGGACGAAGGGAACGAGCAGCGCGATTTTTTTCAAATCGATGCGATCAAGGATGATCGCCGCCGCAAGTATCATCACGCCTGTCGCGGCTGCGCGAACGAGTCTTATCAACAGAGCCGCGTGCAGATGAGACGAGGCTGAGATGGGCAGAGCATCGAGCGAAGATTCGGGCCTGCGAATGTGATAGATTTCGGCGCTCGCCCGCGACAGGCTCAAGGCCACAAGGCAGACCGCAAGCGATACGGCCATGATCGAAACCGTAAGCGTCGAGGGATGCCACTCTTCGATGACTCCGGCGAACCGCGACGCGGTGGCGTAAGTCATCCCCACGACTATGGGAGTGAGGACGAGAGCCGCGTAAAGATGACGCGAGGCCCATCGCAACTCTGAGCGAAGAGAAGCGCCGACGAGCAGAAGAGTTTTTCGTGAATCAGTCAAAAGTTCACTTGATGCCGAGCAGTTCCACGTCGAATAAGAGCGTAGAGTTGGGCGGAATACGCCCGTTCCTCTTGTTTTCGTATCCGAGACTGGGAGGGATGATGAGCTTACGCTTTCCGCCCACCCTCATCGACATCACGCCCTCGTCCCAGCCCTTGATCACTGATCCTGTTCCGATCTTGAATTCGTAAGGCTCATTTCGATCAACCGAACTGTCGAATTTCAATCCGTTCACAAGGGTGCCGGTGTAATGAACCGTGACCCGTTGGCCCGGCTGCGGGCTTGGGCCTGTGCCTTCGACCAGATCGATATACTTGAGTCCCGACGGAGTAGTAATCGCGCCTGTCTCATCAATGGGCTGCGGGGCGACGGTCGTCTGATTCGAGTCTGTGCTGCGCGTGAGCGCATAGATTCCACCGGCCAGAATGATGACGCCCAGGACGATGACGGCGATCACTTTCGTGTTGCTGTTTGACTGACTGGCGGCTTTCTTCCTGCGATTTTTTTTCCTGCGAGCTTTCGTCAACGTCTCCCTCCTTGCAAAGTCCTGTGTCGGAAATCAGGCTGTGCGATTTCCGATTTCAAATCAGACCAAGTATCTTAATGTCGAACGGGAAAACCGCCAAGCACGACCAGCATCATCAGGCGATTGCGCATAAAGAGTTCTAATGTTAAAAGGGCGTCGCCGCTCGGCTTTCAAATACGACTCCGGGGCGTGTAGAATAGGCGTTCTGTTATGCCCGAAATCAATCCTTTCAAAGTAGGAAATGCACGCTTAGGCGCGGGCGATTTGTTTCTGATCGCAGGCCCGTGCCTCGTTGAGAATGAATCGCACGCTCTGAAGATGGCCGAAGCCATTAGTTCGATCACCCGGCGGCTGGGCATTCCCTACATCTATAAATCGTCCTACGACAAAGCCAATCGCACATCGATTGCGGCGCATCGCGGGCTTGGAATAGAAGAGGGTCTTCGCATACTCGGTCGCGTGCGAAGCGACGTGGGACTTCCGGTTCTCACCGACGTGCATGAGACGGGGCAGGTGAGGGCGGCGGCTGAAGTCGCCGACGTTTTACAGATACCGGCTTTTTTGTGTCGTCAGACTGATCTTATAGTCGAGGCCGCCCTATCAGGCCGCGCCGTGAACATCAAGAAGGGGCAGTTCCTCGCTCCGCACGATATGAAAAACGCCATTGAGAAAGTCACGTCTCAAAACAATCATCGCGTTATGGTGACGGAGCGCGGAACGTCTTTCGGGTACAACAATCTTGTGGTCGATTTTCGCGGCATTCCGGTTATGCGCTCATTCGGTTATCCGGTCGTCTACGACATAACGCACAGTCTTCAGAGACCGGGCGGATTGGGGACGGCGAGCGGGGGAGACTCGGAGTTTATCGAATACCTTGCGCGCGCAGGAGTCGGGTGCGGCGTGGATGGAGTTTTCATGGAAGTGCATGACAATCCTGCCGAAGCGAAATCCGACGGGCCGAACAGCCTGCCGCTCGAACGACTCGCCGCGCTGCTTGAAAGGATCAAAGCCATTCACGAACTTGTGCGCGGTGATTTGTAAAAGTGAGGATCAGCGATGTCGGTCAGAGAACAGTTAGTTCGTGAACTAAATAATCTGAGCGGGCCTGACGAGACACTGGCTGCGCTCTATGCTGAATTCGCTGAAGAAGATCGTGAGCTTGCAGAGGAAGGAATGGCTGAGTACGCCGAAGCCTTGAAGCATTATGAGTTGGGCGAAATATGCGGTTGAAGCCCTGCGAAATGGCCAGTCCGCGCAGATAAGACCCAGAGGCCATTCTATGAAAGGCAAAGTCAATGATGGCGATCTCGTCACACTTGAGCCTTGCAATCCCGATCATCTCAGCGTCGGCGATGTCGTCCTCGTTCGCGTCAGAGGCCGCGACTATCTGCACCTGATCAAGGCTATAGACGGCGGCAGATTTCCCATAGGTAATAATCGGGGCGGGACGAACGGCTGGGTCGGTCATAACTGCATTCACGGCATTGCAACAAAAATAGAATCAAGGTAGCAATGATACCGGGGGTTCTTTCAATATCTTGCTGATAAAAGGTTGTTGCTCTGATGTTCAAAAAGCTTTTGCCGACGCTCTTCATCATACTCGCTTTCACCCTTAGCTCATCGGCGCAGGATGTGGAGGTCGACCGCTACTCGATCAGCGCGCGAATCGATCTTGCCACAAGCGCCATTGATGCTCGCGCGCAGATTTCCATTTCCAATCTCAGCCCGTCGCCTAAGACGAAACTTTACCTGCGACTGGCGAAACTGGCCAAAGTCTCGTCGGTTTCCATAGGCGGCGCGACGGCTCAATTCGACCTCACGGATGACCGCCGCAACATCGCGCTCAACCAACTCATCATCACGCCCCCGTCGCCTCTGAACGCAGGCGCGAAAGCAATTATCGATGTCGCCTATCGCGTCGAAGTCCCGGACTCGAACGCTCTTTCTGCCGTCTACGCGGGCGAAATGTTCTGTCTGCCCGATTCCGCCTGGTTTCCCGCGCCTTCGACCGTATTCGCGCTCACCGGAGCGATGACCGCTCCGTTCACGCTCGCCGTTACGACGCCCGCCGGAGTGCGCGCTTATTCGTCGGGCGCGATGAAATCCGACGGACAGACCTTCACATTCGAGCAGCCGCTCAACTCCCTCCCGTTTTTCGTCGCGGGCGCGTTCGATCCTCCCACAGCGTTCGACCACAATGGCGTGAAAGTGGAAATCTGTCTGCAAACAGGTATCAATGTAATTGAAAAAGATGCGGCGGCGGCTTCTCGACTGGGCGAAGAGACGCGGCGAATGATCGATTACTTCGCCAGACTTCTGGGGCCGCCTCCGACGGGCGCGAGCTTTCGCATAATCTCGTCTGCCCGCGCCTCAACTGCCGCAGTTCCCGGAGGGGTAGTGCTTGGCGAACATGTTTTTCGTCAGGATACGCTCGACGCGCTCACTATCGAAAGAACCGCCGATGCTCTGGCGCGACTGTGGACTGATGCGAAAGTCCGTGTGCGCGGGCAGGAAGCGCGTCAGGCGCAGGGCGATCAGCCCGCTCAAAAAGCGCGCAGCGCCGCTTTGCTTCGCGATTCGCTCTCTCGCTACCTTGCCGCGCTCTATATCGAAGACCGCTACGGCAAAGACGCCGCTGCGGAAGTCTTCTCCCGAATGCGTTGGAGCTATACGCCCGTGGCTCAATCGGGCCGCGACGCCGAGCTTGGAATTCAAACTCCCGCCCAACCATCTTACGGGGCTGCAAGTCTGGGCAAAGGGCCGCTCGTTTTGAGGTTGCTTGCCGAATCGATGGGGCGCGACAAATTCATCTCCGTCCTTCGAGCTCTCTTCAATGGAGCGCAAAATAAAATCATCACCAACGAAGAATTCAAACAGGAGCTTGCCAAAGTCGGAGGGGCGGAGACGGGAAATTCGTTCCGCCAGTGGGTCGAAATAATCATCGAGCCTGATCTGGTCATAGGCATACCCCAATCTTCGGACAATCCTGCTATTCAGCGCGTCAATTTGCGCAATCTCGGAACAGGAGATGTCACCGCCCGCGTGATGGCCGTGACTGCTTCAGGCAAACAGATCACCGCTTCCGTAACAGTGCCTTCCGAATCGCTGGCCTCGGCTGATATTCAAACCTCTGAAAAAATCTCATCCGTGGAAGTAGACCCCGAAAAGCTGATCATCCAGACCGGCTATGACAACGACGCGAAGCCCGTTCGCCCGTGGCCGCAGACGTTGTTTAATGAAAGCATCATAGCTTTCAACAAAGGCGAATACGCGCAGGCTGAAGCGAAATTGAAAGAAGCTCTTCGCCACAGCCCGCACAATTCTCTTTTGCGCGCGTGGCTGGCTCGCGCTCTCGCCGCGCAAAGCAAGCACGACGAAGCGACGAGCGAAGCCAACGCGGCGATAAAAACAGAGCCACCGACGGGCGGGGCGCTCGCCTGGGCGCGCATCGCTATGGCGCAGGCGCTCGCAGCCCGTGGATCGAATGCGGAAGCCGTCCAGCATTTGCGCCGCGCTCTTGTGGAAGCAGACGAAGCGCCCGCGAGGTTCGCCGCTCGCGAAGCTCTCATACGCGCAGAGCGCGCGGCCAATCTCACTCCGACAGTGGATGAATCCGTCCGCGCATTCATCTCTCAACTCGATTCGCTTTTCCGTCAGCCGTCATCAGACAAACTGTTTGCGGTCGTGTCGCGCAACAACTTGAAAGTTTTCGTGCAGCGGCTTGCCGTCACCCCTCCGACCTCATGGGCGACCGAGATACTTCGCGCCGATCAGGTCGATGCCAATCGCGTGTCACTGGAAGTCAGCCTGAAAATAAGAACGCAGGAGATCGATCACGTAGGCACGGCCATCTTTCTGCTCTATCGCGCGCCATCGGGCTGGATGCTTGAAGACGTGCAGCAGTTCAATGTCAAATGAAGCTGGTCATTAGTCCTTTGTCCTTTGTCATTGGTTGAATCAAAACGAATGACAAGGGACGAGTGACAAAGGACAAGTGACATAATGAAAAAAAATCTCAGCGCAATACTGATACTTGCCGGATTGTTCCTCGTCATCGTAGCCATCAATTTCATTTTCATCAGCGACGAGAACGAGCAGCAGGAGAACGAGCAGACCGGCAGCCGCTCATCGTATCGCGCCACGCCATTCGGCACACTTGGGTTTTACGATCTGCTCGCAGAAAGCGGCTATCAGGTGATGAGATTCGATAAGCCGTTTACCGAACTCGACGCGCGCAAGGATATCACGACGCTCGTGGTCATTTCGCCGCCGCCTTTTTCCGGGCCGGATGAGGAAGAATTCGAAAGCCTCAACGCGTGGATAGAAACCGGCGGATGGCTCATCGTCATAGACCGCGACGTGCAGGCCGGTTTCGGCAGCGCCGAAGCCAGCACCCATCGCGCCAATTCGCAGGATGGGGTCAGACCAATACAGCCGACGCTCTATACGAAGGGAGTCGAAAAACTTGAGCTTTCTCCGTTTGCAAATCGCGTCAAACTAAAAAACGCGCCCTTCACCGATCACATAGGCGACGATCAGGGCGCGGTGCTTGCCGACGCCAGAGTGGGCAAGGGGCGAGTGGTTCTGCTCACCGATCCGTTCGTGGTCGCAAACAACGGCATCGCCAAAGGCGATAATGTGATACTCGCGCTCAATCTGTTCGCCGACGCCGAAAGGCCGGAAGGCCGCATCGCTTTCGACGAGTATCATCACGGCTTCGGCTGGTCGCGCTCGGAAGGCATAGTCGCTTATTTTCGCGGCACGCCCATACCGTGGATGATGGCACAACTGGGAGTCATCACTTTGTTTCTGGTCTACACCTACGGGCGGAGGTTTGCGCGCCCGCTCCCGTTGAAACAGGAGCGAAGGACGACGAATCTGGAATTCGTCTCCTCGATGGCCAACATCACGAGGCTGGCGCGGGCGAGCGATCTGGCGATGAAAAATATCTACGGAGAATTTCACAAACGGCTGTGTCGTTATGCGGGACTGCCTCCGACGGCGAGCGCAGAAAAACTGGCAGAGATGACGGCCCGACGCTCGCCCCTTCGCGAAGACGAATTGCGGGGGCTGCTCTCGCGCTGCGAGCATGTCTCGGCGGGCGGCAAAGTGAGCGAGGCTGAGTTGTTGAATCTCGTCAAGCGCATACGCGATATCGAGGCGGAACTCAAGCTGTAGAAACGGCTCCCAGAGCCTCTAAATCGGACATCGGGTACGTCGACCGAGACCGGAACAGAACGTGGATCAGATCGGTGTAAATCCGTTTTATCCGTGTCCTGTTTTTATCCTCCGTCCAGCGATTGATTTATCGAAAGGAAGAAACCAGATGAAATTTCGCGCTCTGATTCTCATGCTTCTTGTTTCGATTCTCTCCTTCACTGCGGCGACCGGCGCGCAGGTGCGGCGGCTTAAAATCTACATCTCAGCCGATATGGAAGGCGTCGTCGGAGCGGTCACAGGCGATCAACTCGGACCGGCAGGGTTCGAGTACAATCGCTTTCGCGAATTCATGACCTCGGAAGTCAACGCCGCAATCGAGGCCGCTCGCGCAGCGGGCGCGACTGAAATAGTCGTGAGCGATTCACACGGCAATGGGGAGAATCTACTGATAGAAAAACTGCCGAAAGATATCACGTTGGTTCGTTCGTGGCCGCGCCCGCTGATGATGATGCAGGGCATCGATGAGACATTCGACGCAGCCCTGTTCATCGGCTATCACAGCGGCACGACGAATTCGGCGGGCGTGCGCGCTCACACGATTTCGAGCGCGCGCCTTGCAGATGTGCGACTAAACGGCGTCTCAATGCCTGAAGCCGGAATCAATGCTGCCATCGCCGGTCAGTTCAACGTGCCGGTTGTGATGATTTCGGGCGATGATGCGGCGGTCGCTGAGGCTCAGGCTCTCATAGGCAACATCGAAGGCGCGGTGGTGAAGTGGAATTACGGCTTTCATTCGGCGCGGACGATGATGCCCGAAGCCGCTTATGATCTGATACGCGAAAAAGTCAAACGCGCGCTTGCTCGTCTCAAAGACTTCAAGCCGTACAAACTCAAAACGCCCGTTCAACTCGATGTGCGATTCAAGAGCTATCGCCCGTCGGAGATACTCTCTTATCTTTCGATAGTCGAGCGCACGGATTCGCACAGCATCAGATTCACGGGCAAAGACATGACTGAAGTATCGAAGTTTCTGGAGTTCATCACTACTTATGAGCCGGGGCTTGAGCCTTGAAATCGGTCTTCGATAACAGAGCGAGGCAAAGCGCGGCCAATGCAAGCCCTGCGATAACGTCTATGAAATAATGCTGCTTCGTCGTCAGAGTCGAGAGCGAAATCACAGCGGCGACGAAAAAAGCGACGAAGCCTTTTTTTCTGCTCTCTTCAAAAACGCCTGCCGCTGCGATCCACGCAAGAGAGACGTGCAGCGAGGGGAAACAATTGGCGCTCGAATCGATTCGGTATAAAAATTCAAAAAGCCAGCCGGTCAATCCTTCGCTCGCGACCACGTCGCGCGTGATCGTCGTCGGATAAACGAAAAACACCGTAAACGAGAGCGCGCTCGCCGCGGCCATCGCATAAAGCGCGCGGCTGACTGATTCGGTCTTCTTCAAAGCCATCACTGAAAAGAGCAGAAAGAAAAACTGCGCCATGTAAATCCACGCTGTCACAGGAATGAGCGGAATCAGATTGTCGATACTCGACGGATTCAAAACCGTAGCTTCACGAAAAGGCGTCGCTCCTGCAATCGTGTACACGACGCAAAAAACGAGATAGCCGATTGAGGCGACTCTCCATTTTCTTTCGATACCGATGGCAGGCAGCGTGATGTTCATCAATGGCTGGCGCGTGTGAGTTGATACTCTCTCAAGGTTTCATTTGTGCGTCGAACGTCCTCGCCGTATCGTCCGGTGATGACGCGAAAGAACATTCGATTGAGACAGCGCGAGGCGCGAAATGAAAACACGGCGTCCTGCAAATCGATGTGACTTCTCTCGAACAAAAAATGCCCGACGAGTCCGACCACCTGAGAAAGCGGCAGAAAGAGGAGCAGCCACCCGTTGCGCGCGACTGCTGCGAAGACGAGCAGGCCGTAAAAAATGATGACGCCGAGAAAATGCAGAGCTATGTTGTAAGAGTTCTGATGCTTGAGGACGAAAATATCCCAGTAGTCGGTGAACGGATGATCGATTATCGAATCGTTGATCCTGTTTTTTGATCGTTGTCTTTCGATGCCCGAATCCGCTTTGTTCATTCGTTCTCCTCAGTGCTGCAAAGCGCAATCTAACAGATTGCGCCACACGGGCGCAGGACTTCGCCCAATTTTTCGCGGCCCAAAAGCTCTGTCGCGCAGCCATCCTGAAATGCGATTTTGCCTCTTATGTAAACCGAGTCGATTATGCTGTCGGAGCCGCGCTTGACCATTCGCATCTGTCCGTCCAGCAGCGGATCAGCGATTTCCACCTGCGGGCTGATCGGCTCCGTGAGATTATCGGGTCGGATCAAAACGAAGTCGGCTTTCGCGCCTTCTTTCAACACGCCCGCATCGAGTCGGAACCAGCGCGCAGGCTCGCCCGTCACCCGCGAGACAGCTTTTTCAATCGGCATAAACCCGGTCGCGACGGCCTGCTTCAAAAGCGAGAGCGCGCCATCGTAATAGCCGAGATTTCTCATGTGCGCGCCCGCGTCCGTGAATCCCGGCAGTATGTGAGGGTGCTTCATCAGCCTCAATCGCTCGCGCACGCGATCATTCGCGCCGGTCGCCTTCCAACGAAGATCAGCATCGTATTTTTCGAGCAGGTTCATAAAACACTCTATCGGGTCGCTTGCAAGATCGCCCGCAACGTCGGCGAATGTTTTGCCTTCGAGCGAAGCATCGGGGCAGCGTACTATCTCCATCATCTCAAGTCGGCGATGAAAACTCCTGCGCCGTCCGTTAATCCATTCAGTTTGAAATGAGTGGCGAAATTCCCGGCTCTGCCAGAGCGACTTTCTTTCATGGCGCGAATCGCAATCGTTCAAACGGACGCCTGACGGGAACTCTTCGAAGAGCGGTGTCAACGGGCCGTCCGAATAAACGGTGAAAGGCTCGGTCAATGTTTGAAATCGAATATTGCATCCAAGCAGTCGATTGAAGACGGCGAGAAGGAGCGGAAACGCGCGCCACAATCTTCTATCGGTAACGGAATCGAGCGCGGCGAGAATCGTTATCCTCAGCGGTCGGCGTTTCAATCCCATACTCATTCTCAAAATCCATTTGAGCGAGTCGAGATTCTGCGGATTGGGCGTCACCTGAAAAATCGCATCGCGCTCACGGCACACCTGGGCCAGCGCATCGTATTCGCGGAAATCCGCGTGCTGCGAGGGAATTGTGCGGCCTCTAAGCGCGCCGCTCATCATGTGCCAGGGAACCATATCAATTGAAACTCCGATCAGCCCCGCGTCAATCGCGTCTGCGGCGATGCGCTTCATCTGCTCGATCTCTTCCGTTGTCGCGTGATCTTTCAGGCTGCGCTCAAGCCCCATCACATGAGCGCGAAGCGCGCTATGACCGAATATCGCGGCGACGTTCGGGCCTATGGGCAACTGATCGAGATGAGCAAGGTACTCGGCGGGAGTCTGCCACGAGATTTGCGCGCCGAGCCATTTTTGAATCAGCGAGTGCGGCAAAGTCTCGACTCGCTGAAAAATATCTGCAAGCGTCTCCGCCTCGCCTATTGCAAGAGAGAGGCTGCAATTTCCCATCACTATGGTCGTGACCCCGTGGCGGACTGACTCGATGAGGCCCGGAGCCATTTCAATCTCGATGTCGTAATGGGTGTGAATATCGATGAAGCCGGGAGTGATCCACAATCCCTCAGCGTCGCGCACCTCGCGCGCAAGACCCGCGATGTGATCAGAGATGCCCAGAATCTTTCCGTTATGGACAGCCATATCGCGGCGCGCAGGCGGAGATGCGAGGCCGTCAAAGACGAGACCGTTTCTGATTATCAGGTCTAACATCTCTGTTGTCCTTTGTCCTTTGTCCTTTGTCCTTTGTTTTATTGCAGAGCCTTCAACAATCGACGAATGACAAATGACCAGGGACAAGGGACAAAGGACACCGCCTTCAGGCAGTTTTCCTTGAACGCAGCAATCGGGCGAGGAGAAATCCGACGAGCAATCCGCCGATTGCCGCGCCTGCGCCGACTTTGTAGAGGTAGCTTTTGGCCGCCGCCAGAACGGGATTATCGAGCAGGTTCGTGCCGATGTGAATGTTGAGAATTTTCCATTTGCCGTCGCGCTTGTAAACGGTCGCCGTCCATCGGCTGGTCATCTGACGCGTGTCGCCATCTGAAAAATTATAAGTGTCGGTCGATGCGCCGTGACTCAGACCTATGTTGTCGCCGACGAACCGGGTCAGGTCATCGGCTTCGGGTTTGAAGACTATGCTTTTCAAAGCGGCGTCGGGGCCGCCAAGCAGGCTTTCATAATAAGCCTTGAAATCGGCGATGCTGGTGAAGAGTTTCTGATCTACGGTCGTTATCGAAAACTGATCGTTGAAGAGAGGCGTGAGCGCGTCGAAGTTTTTCGCGTTCATCGCCTCGGCGGCCGTTCGCAGCAAGGCGCGGAGGTCTTCGTGATCCTGCTCGCGACTCTGGGCGAAAGATGAGATTGAAAGAAGCAGGACGAGAAAACAAAGCGACAGGAATCGGACAGATGTTTTCATTTCAGGCATCTCCTCTGTTTGTAGCTCAGTGCAGGTGAGCAGATTATCAGTTTTCGCATCGATGTCAAACGAGACCGACGCGAGGCAACGTGACAATGTATTTCGATTGTGAAACCGTTTCGACGCCCTGCTTGCGGCCAGTCGCCCCGGCTCATATAATCGCGGCTGACAAATGGAGGCACCTTGAACCGCGCGCTCGCACAACACGGGGAAACATCGCTGCTCGATGACGCGAAGACTCTTCGCAAACTCGATCTCAATTACCGCAGGAATAAATCTCAGGACAACACGCCTCAGATAGACGCTCTGGCCGCGGGTTTCTGCTTCGAAGATGCGGCGGATTCTTGCTGGAATCCTGAAATGTTTTCGCTCCTTTATGGGACGCCGCTGTGGGACGAAGCTTCAGAAGCGCAGCGCGTGCGGCTCAATCAGCTTTACTGGGTAGCCTACTATTCGCAGATAATTTCAGCCGAGATAGCGACGATCTTTTTCAATCAGACCAGCGCCGCCGGACTTTACGCCATCGAAGATTTTCGACTCGTGTGCGACACGCTCGACTTGGAATCGGCTCAGGAGCGCGCGCACGTCAACGCATTCAAGATGATTGGAGAAAAATTCGAAGAGGCGGTTTTCGGAGAGCGGATATTCACTTATCCGATGCGCGGGCCTTACTCTCAGACGATGATTCATACGGATTCGAATCGCGTGAAAGATTTCTGGCGATGGATCGAGCTAAACGCTTTCACTCTGCTTTCGTCAGGCAACGCATTCATCGCCTGCCAGTATTTCACTGTGCGCGGCGTGCGGACTCTGAACGGCAAACTGATTCAACATCAATTGAGCCGATTCTATTCGAAGTGCGAAGAGAAAGACAGCGCGCCCGTTCCATCCCATATCAGCTATTGCCATTTTCTCGATGAGTCGTTTCATTTCAATAGCTCGACTATAATATCGCACGATGTTTTGCGGTCGCTCCGTAAGCCTACGCGCTTCGAGCGGTGGGTTGCCAATCGCGCGCTTCACGGCTCTCAACGCGATCACTATCATTTCTCGACCGCCATCAACGGATTGTTCTGGTACGACCCGGCGCTCTACGCGAAGGTCTATAAAATACTGCGCTCGCCCGTGTTCGCAATGGATAAGAGTGAGGCGAGAGAGATGATGTGGAAGTGCTTTGCTGAAGAAAGCGACGGTTTGCATGAGAGTGCGCGCAGCCGTCAGATAGCGATAGATTCTTACAGAGAATATCTTTCAGATATCGACTACGTTGACGGAGCGAATAAAGAGATGTCCATCATGCGGCGCAACACAGTTGAAAGGCACATCAAAACGAATCGTCGCGCGCTCAAAAAATTCTTCCTCCTCCTCGATGCCTCGTGATGGGCAGTGGTCAGATACAGTTTTTTGATCCTTGCCAAATGCGCCCTTTGCAATGAACTCTCATAAGCACAACATCAGCTTTTCACCTGAAAGTCACGCTGCGGTGAGACTCGCCGAGGGCGCGATTCTTTCGGAGCATCTCACGGTAGAAAACTCGCCCGTGCTTTTCGGATGCCGGACAGCCGTTTGCGGGACGTGTTTGATAGAAGTTCTCTCGGAAGAAAACGGCTTGCTTGCTTGTCCTGGTGAGGACGAAAAAGAATTGCTGGAAATCATCGCGCCTGAAAATCCGCGAGCGCGTCTTGCGTGTCAGATCGCGCTCGCGGCGGATATTCGAATCCGCTATCTTGGCAAGGCATGAATTTCAAAGACTTCTGGTACGTCGCGGCTCGGTCGCGCGAGTTGAAAAAAGGTCGCGTCCTTGCCGCCCGCATACTCGATCACCGGATCGCGCTTTTCAGAGACGAACGCGGACGGGCAGTAGCGATAGAAGATCGTTGCCTGCACCGCTCGGCTCAACTCTCGCGCGGCAGAGTTTGCAACGGGCAACTTCAATGCGCTTATCACGGCTGGACATACGACGGCGCGGGCCGAGTCGTGCGCGTGCCTTCGGAGGGGCCGGAATGCAGAGTCGAAAGACGCGGGCGCGTCTTTGCGGTTTGCGAAGCGGATGATTATGTCTACGCGCGGCTTTCGGAAGAAGAGAGGGAAGAGATAAAACCATTTCGCATACCTTTCTATGGCGAGCGGGGCTGGGGCGCGATTCGTTTGAAGAATCGTTTTCATAACACGGTGTTGAACTGCGTGGAGAACTTCGTCGATATTCCGCACACGGCATTCGTGCATCCGAAAATATTTCGAGTGAGCCGCGAAGAAAGATTGACGGCAACGGTGACGAGAAGCAATGGATCGGTAGAGGTGAATTATCGAGGCGAGCGGGGAAATCTCGGCGTGTTCAGTCGGTTTTTGAATCCACAGGGAGATGAAATCGCTCACACGGATTCTTTTCACATGCCGAACGTGACGAGCGTGGATTATCGCTTCAGCCCGCGGAGAAGATTCATCATCACGTCGCAGTCCGTGCCGGTGAGCGATGAAGAGACGATTGTTTATACCGATCTGACTTTCAATTATGGAATGTGGAACGTGGTGGCGAGGCCGATCATCCGTTGGCAGGCGCAGAAGATTATCGATCAGGATATTGCGATCCTCGGCAATCAGATGGATGTGATAAAAAAATTCGGCGCGCGATTTTCAAACACCCAAGCGGATGTGATTCACGTTTTGATCGAATCGATTCACAAAGAATTGAGAGAAGGCCGTGACCCGCGCCTGTTGCCTGAAAAGAAGTGTGAGATCGAGTTTTGGGTTTAGGGGGTTTTTGAGAGCATCTGAAAGCATCTCTCTCCGGCATCGTTTTCCCCAGCCCGATTCATCGGGCTTGACCTCAGATAGGCCAGCCCTTCGAGGGCTGGTTACGAGCGCGTTTGATTTTCACGAGGGCGCTTCAGCGTCCTTCTCTCAGAGGCTTGAGCCGATGGCTAAAGCCGGAGGGAGAAGCCCGTTCAAACGGGCTATGTGATTTTGCGGCCTCTGCCACCAGCCGTAAAACGGCTGGCCTAACGGGCCTTAGGCAAAGCCCGATGAATCGGGCTGGAGAGTTCTGCAACGACGAAGAGTCCGGCAGCGCCGAAGAGTCCGGCAGCAAATGATTCGTCGTGCTATCCGTCACGGCCTCCTGCGCATATCTTTGACGGCTCTTTCAATTCCTTCCGAGACGTTGCGCCATGCAGAATCTTTATCCGGCCAGAGCGTCACGGCCTGTGCGTCTTTGGGCAATCCCTGCAATCGAGCGAAGGGCGCGCTGTGCCAGTTCACGTCTCGAATGATGACGGGAATGACTCGTGCTTCTCTCGCGTCGTGGCGTTCGAGGGCGCGCGTCATTTCTATGTCCCAGCAGTAATTCGAAGCGATGAAGTCCGCGCTCACCAACAGCAGAATGATGTCCGCGCGTTCGAGGTTTTCGTCGATTTTATCCTTCCACTCTTCGCCCGCTATGATCCGCCGGTCGTGCCATGGCTCAATGAGTCCCTGACGCTGCATCAGCTTGAGGTGCGTTTCAAGCTCGTTTCGCAGGTCTTCATCCTTGTGCGCGTAGCTGTAGAACAATCGCACTGCATCGCTTCTCATTTCCATAGTTCTTTCCTTTCTGCGCGCGCCATCGAGGTCTACGCCGTTGAGCAATTCCTGCACATCGAGTTCGACAACTCTGCCGCCGATCACTCTCGGAAACTTCCGCAGCCCGCTTTGCTCCATCACCTCCAGTTCATCATAAGCCACGACCGCATCAGGATGCTCAGGCACAGGAACCATTGCGAGCGGGTTCAATCTGCGAATGTCGTTGTGAATGCGCTCGAAGTCCGAACGGATGACTGCAAGCAATCGACGACGATTAGACACCGGGCCGGAGACTGAGATGAAAACCTTTCTGTCCTGCACGTCGGCTTTCACGAGCGCGCGGCAGCCGTCGAATTTCAAAATCACTCCTGTGCGCCATCGCTGCTGTCCTTCGCTCAATGTGTGCGTGCGAACGATGAAGCGCGGAAGCAAACCTTCAGGCAGCACCGGATAGTGATACTGAAAATTCAGGCACTCTTCAGGGCGGAAAGCGTCGGCTTCTTCAGGCTGTTGTTTGTCCAGAAGTTCAGGGATGAGGTAACGACATTCATCGCCGGGGAAGCTGAAGCAGAGGTCGAATTTCTTCATCAGGCCGATGATGAATTGATGCATCGTGGGCGGATATTTTTTGCGGTCGAGTATGGCGGCGATGTCTTCGAGGCGAATCACGCCTTTCTGCTTTTCGAGTTTGTCCGAGTTGATGATTTTGTATATGCCATTCGTGACCCAGTGAGGATTGAGAACGTGAGTGTCCCGCAATCGTGGATCGTCTTTGTAGTTCAGCACTATTCCGAGGTTGTGCAGATAAACGGCGAGCCGTTCCTGATCGACTTCTACTTTTTCGCCCATCTTCGCGCACTGTCTGCGGTACTCATCAAAGCTCAGAAAATTTTTCTTCATCCCCGCGAGATGATCCTTGATCGAAAACCAAGCTGCGGGAAATGAATCACGCAGGTGTTCAAGGCGGTCTGTCTCGCGTTTGATAGAGCGATGAAGTTCATCGATTCCGGTTCCATCTTCGCAATCGGTTTTGATGAATTCGCGGATGGCGGGGAATTTCTGTTGAAGGGCGCGGCGGTCGAGGTCGAAAGCGTGTTCTTTGATCTTGTTCATCACGACGATGACGGGCGATTCGTCGCCGAAGCTTTCGATGAGGCGAAGCCAGTATTCGGCATCGGTCTCCTGGATTCCATCGCGGCCATTTAGAACGAGGAGGTAGAGGCTGCGTTGAGAGAGGAAGAACTGATGTGTGGCGTGCATGATTTCCTGCCCGCCGAAGTCCCAGACGTTGAGCCTCACATCTTCTTCGTTGTTGAGTCGAACAGGCCACTCGATGATTTTTATGCCGTCTGTTTTCTTTTCTCTTTTGCTGAAACGGTCATTGACGAGTCGCTTAACGAGAGAAGTTTTGCCGACGGCCCCGCGCCCGACGAGAATGAGTTTGGCTTCATTGAGCGGACGCTTTCCGGCGCACACGCGGAAGTAGTATTCGAGAATATCTGCGGGATTGGCAGGCTTCGCCTCTTTATCACGAACATCCTGCCACGTAGGCCCAAGCACTTCCGCAGGCAGGCCGAGAGCGTCGTTTTCGTGAAGGTATAGTTTCTCCAGCAATGTGAGATTTCGCATCGACTCAGGCAAGGCGGTCAGTTGGTTGTTGGAGATGTCGAGTAGCTGAAGCTGAGTCAACTGGCCG
>DLHY01000113.1 GCA_002483445.1 Blastocatellia bacterium UBA7656 | reverse complement strand
GGTTATGAATTTATCGACCGCCGCGATGCCTGACCACGCAGATTCGAGCGCGCGTGAAAAATTCAGGTTGTCGAATTCTTCATCGAAGCGAGCTTTCGCCTGAGCGATTGCATCGCGCACACTTGAGTCAAGCCCATCATCGGGGCGAGGAGGGCGGCCATCGAAATAATTTCGAATCATCGTCAGAGTCCGACTCGCCAGATTGCCCAGCCCATTGGCAAGATCAGAATTGACTCGGTCGATCAATCCTTCATAAGTCACCTCGCCGTCCTGACCGAACACTACCTCGCGCAGAAGGAAATAACGAATCATGTCGTTGGTGAAGTGCTTGTGCAAAACATCGAGGGCGATGGCGTTGCCCAAACTTTTTCCCATCTTCTGACCGCCGCGAAGCAGCATTCCGTGAACGAAGACCTCGCGCGGAAGCTCTATGCCAGCGGCGAGCAGAAACGCAGGCCAATAGACGGTGTGAAATCTCAGAATATCTTTTCCGATCAGATGAAGCGCGGGCCAGTAACGATCAAAGTCTTTGTGCTTATCGTTGCCCCATCCGAGCGCGGTTATGTAATTCGAGAGCGCGTCGAGCCAAACATAAATCGTATGCTGGGGATCGTCAGGCACAGGGATGCCCCACTTCACCGAAGCGCGACTCACGGACAAATCCTTCAATCCGCCCGATACGAATGAAATCACTTCATTGCGTCGCACTTCGGGGCGGATGAAATCAGGATGCTTCTCGTAATGCTCAAGCAGCGGCTTTTGAAATTCCGAGAGCCGGAAAAAGTAACTCTCTTCGGCCACCCGCTCAAGCGGACGGAGATGAATCGGGCATTGCGGCTCGTCGGTTTTCTCCTCAACGTCTTTGAACTCGTTGCAGCCCGCGCAGAACCAGCCTTCATAGTGACCTTTGTAGATGTGGCCGCGTTCATCTAGTATGCGCCAGAGTTTCTGAACCGCCGCTTCGTGAAAATCGTCAGTGGTGCGAATCCAGCGATCAGACTCGACGCCCAATCGCGCAAAGGCGGATTTGAACTCGTCGACTATTTCATCGACGTGCTGGCGGACAGGCACGCCTCGCGCTTCGGCGGCGCGCTCGATGTTGATGCCGTGTTCATCGGTTCCCGTCAGAAAGAAAGCATCGACTCCGCGCTGACGCTTGAAGCGCGTGAGCGAATCGGCGACGAGTGTCGTATAGGCGTGACCGATATGCGGCCTTCCGTTGACGTAATAAATCGGTGTCGTTACATAAAAAGTCATGATCAGTTTCCAGTTTCCAGTTTCAGTGTCCGAACATTCTGAAAACTCAAAACTGAAAACTGGAAACTCTTCAGTGATTTCGGATGAGCGCCATGGCTTCGGCGCGGGTTCGCGGGTCTTTGAGGAATCCGCCACGAAGGGCGCTCGTGATAGTCTTCGATCCGGGCTTTTTGACGCCCCGCATCTCCATGCACATGTGTTCGGCTTCTATGACGACCAGCACGCCGGTCGGATCGAGTTCTGAAAAGAGTATGTCAGCGATTTCAGTCGTGAGCCGCTCCTGAATCTGAGGCTTTTTGGCCATCAAATCGGCCACACGAGCCAGTTTCGACAATCCCACGATTCGCCCCTCTCTCGGAATGTAGGCTATGTGCGCCACTCCGACAAATGGCAGGAGATGATGCTCACACAAGGATTGCAACGGAATGTCTTTGACTATAACCATCTCGTCGTGAGTTTCAGCCGGAATGACGTGAAGTATTTTGCGCGCGTCCTCGTGAAGACCGGCGCAGATTTCTTCGTACATCAACGCGACCCGGCGAGGGGTGCCGACGAGTCCCGGTCTGTCAGGGTCTTCGCCTATGCCTTCAAGGATCAACCGCACCCCGGCTTCGATCTTCGCGAGGTCGACTCCCGTCTGCTGTTCTTTAATTTTTATCTCAACGTCTGCCATTCAGTTTTTTCTTCGCTCGATTTCAGTTTGCGATACGCGCTTTCGGCTGCCCGTTGAACTTCCATCAATGAAACATTCCTAAGCCTTGCCGCCTGCGCGCAGTCTTCATACTCAGGTTGAAAGTGTAGCGTGTGTGCGCCTGACCGCGCTACCTTTATTCGAATCGCGCCATACTCAGTTTCAACTGTTTCGATGATTCGCTCGGCTATGCGGCGATGAGCTTCATAATAGCGCACTCCGAGAGTGGTCGTTTCAGCCATCAGCAGATCGGCTATCGAATCGAGATGCTCTCTTTTGCACAAAACGGTGAGCAGCACGCCTGGGCGGTCTTTCTTCATCTGAGCCGCAGTCATGAAAACATCCAGCGCGCCCGCCTCGAAAGCTCTCTGCATAACGAACCCGTAAGCCTGCGGATTCATATCATCGATGTTCGTCTCGATGACCATTACTGAATCGCGCTGCTTCGTTGCTGATTCATTGGACTCGAATCGGATGAGCCTCAAAACGTTCGGCAACTCTTTATGATCGCGCGCGCCCGCGCCATAGCCCGTGCGGTCGATAGTCACTGATGGCAGCGGGCCGAAGCTTTCGCACAAACTCATCACAATCGCCGCGCCGGTCGGGGTGACGAATTCGCCTTCGATCTCTCCGGCATAGATTGGCGCTCCTTTCAGCAACTCAACAGTGCCGGGAGCAGGCACAGGCAAAAGCCCGTGCGCAGTTTGAACCGTTCCCTTCCCTACTCGCAAAGGCGATGAAAGAAATCGAGTGACGTTCAACATCTCAAGCCCGATCATCGCGCCTACGATATCGATGATCGAATCGACGGCTCCGACTTCGTGAAAGTGAACCGCATCGATTGTCGAGCCGTGAACTCGCGCTTCGGCCTCGGCGAGTCGTTCAAACACTCGAATCGAGCGCAGTTTCACAGCATCAGAGAGCGTTGACGGCTCGATCAACAGACGAATATCGTTGAGCCTTCGCGCAGGCTGATGAGTTTGATCGACTTCGACGATAAAGCGGGTTGCTGCAATCGCGCCGCGTCGCACTCGCTCCGATTTCAATTCATATCCGCTCACGTTAAGCGAAGAGATTTGATCTTTCAGAGCATTAAAATCCAGGCCGAGATCGATCAATGCGCCGACGATCATATCGCCGCTCGCGCCAGCGAAGCAGTCGAAATAAAGTCCTGCTGTCATCCTCTCACTTTGATAAACTGCGGCAGCAACTCTCCGGCCTTGCCGAGCAGAGTCACGTCAGCCAGAAAAGAGATGTCCGTCCGTTCCGCGTTCACTTCGATCAGTTTCGCGCCCGATTGTTTCGCCGCTATGGGGAGCGACGCCGCCGGATAAACCACAGCCGAAGTGCCTATGACGAAAAACAGATCGCATCGAGACGCCGCCGTCTCAGCTTTTTCGAAGATGCCTTCGGGCAACATCTCGCCGAACAAAACGACATCGGGACGGGCGGGGCCACTGCACGCCAGACACAGCGGCGGGTTCTGCTCAATCGGGCATTCGCGCGCCTCGAATGTACTCAGGCAGCGAAGGCACCTCGCGCGCCAGATATTGCCGTGCAGTTCCAATACGTTGAGACTTCCCGCCATGCGATGAAGATCATCGATGTTTTGGGTGATGAGCGTGAAGTCTTCAAACATTCTTTCCCACTGCGCGAGCGCTACGTGCGCTGGATTTGGTTTGACCTCGGTGAGCATCCCGCGTCGATAATCGAACCACTCCCATACGAGTTTCGGATCAGTGGCCATCAACTCGGCTGAAGATAATTCGGTTATATGTTTGCCGCGCCACGTCCAGATTTCGGTGTCGCCTCCGCCGCGAAACGTAGGCACGCCGCTTTCAGCCGACACGCCCGCGCCCGTCAGCACAGCCACGCTTCGCGCGCTGTCGAAGAGGTGAATAAGTTCGTCTGTAACTTCGTTGAGTATCATGCCGCTCCGTATCCTAACAGGGAAAACACCCATGCTGAAAACCGGCGAGGTGTTATAACGGTATTCAGATGGGTGAACAGGAAACTCTCTCATTAACACCGCGATTGATCGCGGTGTAGAGCGACTGAATGACTGGGAACTGTTTTAACAGTTTACCTCTACTGCTCTTTTCTCAGGCTTGTCGTCAGAGGCGCAGATGATCGAGGTCGATATTTGCGCGGGTAGAAAAACTGTTGAAACAGTTTTGGGTTCATGCTCTTTTCACCGCGATCAATCGCGGTGTTAATGAAAGGGTCGCATCTACAACATTCAACCTAATCATCCGCCGTAAATCATGATTTGCCGGGCGCATTCGCAACAAACGAAGCAAGGACGCGCTGAACCAATCCATCGATGGCGTTGCGCTCGATCCAGCGGGCCACGATCACCAGATCATTGTCAGGATCGACGTAGATCATATTCGTCCCGTTGCCCATGTGAGCGAAAGCCGAGGCAGGCGCGCTCGGAAGGAAGCGTCGGTCTGTGTTGAGAAACCAGTTCATAAATCCATAAGTCGACTGAACAGTCGTGGGGGTCGTCGCCATTCGCACCCATTCTTCCGAAAGAATCTGTCTGTCTTCCCATTTCCCGCGGCGAAGCGTCAGGTAGCCGAAGCGCGCCATGTCGCGAGCGTTTATGAACATTCCGCCGCCCCAGTGTCCGCCGCCGCTTACGGATTGCACAGCCGCGCCATCGATCAACACCCACGAATTTTCATAGCCATACCATCGCCACGTCTGCGACGCGCCTATCGGATCCATCACATGCTCTTTGAGAATCTGAGGCAGCGGACGACGCCAGACATTCAAGGCAGCAAGAGCCAGCACGTTGACGCGAACATCATTGTATTCGTAGACCGTACCCGGCTCGTTGCGTTTGCGGGTCATCCATTCAGATGGATTATTGCCCGGTCGATCAGCCCATTCAGGTTTGCCCCACAGCGTCCCTTCCCAATCACTCGTCTGCCGCAGCAGGTGATCCCAGGTGATCTTTCGATTGTGATCAGTCTCGAACGGATAAATAAGCTCGGACTGGCCCAGCCTTTCAGCGCGGTGTTTCCCTGCGTCCGGCGAGAGCGCCATCACCGGAGCCATCTCGTTTCGCACAGGCTCATTCAAATTACGAATCATCTTCCGGTCATAAGCCACGGCGACTGTGGTGGACAAAAAGCTTTTGGTGACGCTGAAGGTCATATCGACGCGATGAGGGTCGCCCCACTCAGCCACGATGTAACCCTGTCGGAGAATGATTCCGGTCGCGTCTCCTCGCTCTTTGAACGGGCCTATGCCTTCGCCGAACGGCTCGCGCCCGAAGCTCTGGTAATGCGCGATTTCGAGATTGCGCGGCGATTTGGTCTCACTGGCTATGGCGAATGAGACAGCATCTTTGAGACGAGCGGAGTCGAGTCCGACCTGCCCAGGCTCGCGTCGCTCCCAGGTTTTGTCGGGGCCGGGATAGTAAACCTGCCGAGAACCACGTTGAGCCAGTACAGTCGAGGATCGGGCCGAGATCGCCTCATTGAAAGGATCGACGATCATCAACCCGACGATCGTTATCAGAAGATATGCATAATGCGGCAGGCAAGCCTTCGATATCTTACGCATTCAGTCACCTCTCTATTTCGGTTTAGCGCAAATGCTATTGCGAATCACGCTGGAAGGCAAGCGTCTCGGATGATGTAAGATCATCGGGCCGCGTGATAGAACGAGAGCACAGATCGTAACGGCGGTCTGTCATCCCGCTTCTTTAACTGTCTGACTGAGCGCCGATATTGCGCGATCAATTTCTTCCATCGTGTTGTAGATGTGCGGGCAGAGGCGAACGCCTCCCGTCGGCGCTCCAGCAACGGCGTGCTTTGCGTACAGGGCTTCATAGATTTTCCGGTGGTCGATCCCTTTGAAGCCGATCACGCACACCCCGGCGCTCAAATCCGGATTCGCGGATGTGTGCAACTCAGCCCCGCGGATTTTGCTGACGCCTTCTTTCAAAGCTGCGGCCAGTTCCCTGATGCGCGCCTCGATCCGCGTCGGGCCGATCAGATTGTGAAAGTCCACTGTGGTTCCCATCGCCGACACAGCGGCATCGTCGCGCTGACCGAGTGTTTCGAACTTGCGCGCCCCGCGCGCTGAAGTTTCAACCTTGTTGCCCCATCCTACGCCGACCACGCTCGGCCAGATTTCAGCGATGCGTTCCTGCCGTATGTAAAGCACGCCCGCTTCCTTTGGCCCCATGAACCACTTGTGCGCACTGGCAGCATAAGAGTCGCATCCCATCTCGCGAAGGTTGAGCGATAGCGCGCCGAATGTCTGCGCGCCGTCTACGTGTGTGTAGATGCCAAGCTGGCGAGCCTTATGGCACAACTCCCTTGCGGGCAGTCGCGCGCCAGTGGTGTTCGAGACATCGGTGAAAGCCAGCACTCTGGTTTTTGACGAGATCGCCCGACGGAAAGCGTCGAGCATCTCTTCCACGCTACGCGGCGGATTCGGAAGGCTGACGCGCTTTACGGTGAAGCCAGAGCGGGCAGCCCGAACATCCCAGGCGATATTGTTGGTCGGGTGATTCTGATCGAATACAATCACCTCGTCACCGGCTTTCACATTGAGACCGGAGACGATGAAGTTGTTCCCCTCGCTGGTGTTTCTGACGATAGCGATCTCATCCTCCGACGCGCCGACAAAAGCTGCGAGCTTCCGACGGGCCTCTTCCCTGAGCGCATCGAATTTGGCGCGACTTTGAAAAGAGACATCGCCGTCCAAATCCTCGGTGAGACGAAATACCCGGTCTCTGACCATGTGCGGCGACGGGCAGAGATTAGCCGCGTTGAGCAGGATGAGATCGGGCTTGATCGAGAATTGTTCTTTCACCACTCGCCAGAAAGATTCGCTCGCCATATCGGCAGCGGCGAAAGGGTCAGACTTGTGAAGCAACTCATTCGCGGAATGAGCCGAGCCGTGTGCAGGAAAAACCGAGAGCGCAGCCGCGCCTCCGGCGAAGCCTCTGAGAAAAGCGCGGCGCGATGTAGTCGGATGGAACTGATTCCGGCCTGCATGGCGATTCATTCTTCATCCCTCCTTTTTGCCGCTCTCCGGCAATGCTTCATGGTTTTTTCTTCTTCTCATAAATCAACTCGCACCCGTGCGTAAGCAGCTTGCTCATCATACTGCCGCTCTTTACTGCGCTCCATTCCTCTGTCGGTTTAGCCTCGTCAGTATCAACCTGATTGCCTTTGCTGTCGAATCGTTTCACTTCAATTACGCGATACAGCCTTTCAGGGCATCTGAATTCTATCGTTTGAATGACGCTCTTGTATTTAACGCTCTTATTTCCCGGCGCTGGCTCAGGCTTGGATAATGAGATACGAAACTGGACTCGCCCGGTGTAATCGGCGCCGAGTATCACACTGGAGGTGTTCAAGTCCACTGCGGCATCGTCGAACGAATAGATGCGCTGCCAGCGATCTTTTTCCTGAAAGGCAGTGAAAGAGAAAAACATAAACGAGAGAAACGCGCAGGTCATGACTCGCATACGGAAGCCTCCTGCTCTAATGCAAAAGCTGCGATTCCGGCAGCCTGCGCTCAGGCCGCGCGAGAATCCATCGGCATAGAGGTTAGGCTACCAGTCTATCTCCAGAAACGCCACCATGCCTTCTTGCCCACCGCCGCCCCCTCTTCCGGCGTAGGTATTGGTGGTGGACCGAAGAGCATTGAGATAGTTTCTTTGACGGAAAGACTTGTGATCACATCAGGCACAGCCTGATCGAAGGAGCGAACGACCTCTCCATTTGCGAACACGCGCAAGGTGCTACCAGGCCAGCCGTACACCGCAGTTCTTTCTTCCGTTCCGTCGATTTCCAACTGCCCTTCGAGCAACGACGATGCTCGTAGCTCAATGACCATGCCGGGTGGAAAGCCCAAGCCCTCTGCCCACGGCTCGAACCATAGGTGCAACATTCGGTCGCTTGGTGCTTGCAGCGTTACAACATGCTCATGCATAAATGTGCGCCCAACAAAGGAGTGACTGTTTCAAACTCGACTTTATCCAATTAAG
>DLHY01000095.1 GCA_002483445.1 Blastocatellia bacterium UBA7656 | reverse complement strand
GCGATGTGTGAACATAGAATCAACCTAAAGCGCATCAACCAAAACTTCATTGCTCAGATTGTCGTTAAGCACAAATTGGTTACATGAGCCAATTGCTGATCCAATCAGTCGCTTCTCTCGCCAGCGCGTAATCTTCAGCTTCGATGTATTGCGCGCGAGCTTCCATCAAACACTCGATCCACGACAGGCCCAACTCTCCTTCTCGATCCTGCTTGTCCATCTCGCGCAGGAAATCGCCCGCCGCGTGATGCGCTGCAAGTCTCTCTTCCTCGCTCAATCGCTCTGTCGATAAAAGCCAGCCGCGCAGCAAGCCGTACACGCTCCATAAATCATCGATCCCTAACTCGCTGTCCCGGCAGGCAAGCGCGTAGTTCTGCCACTCGCGCAGGAAACCTCGCGCCACATCGAGCGCGACTCCTGCCGCCGCCGCTATCCCTTCCGCGTTGACCGAGATGTTGTACACCGCAGCTTGGCTTAAAGCCCTCTGCGACTCTTCGCTCAAATATCCGTACAACCGCGCCGTGAAAATTTCTTCGCAATACCTGTCGCGCTTTTCTTCAAGCACGCTCTTTTCGACGCCTGCGGGCAGCTTCACTTTTTCAAGCTCCGCCTTCACCACATCAGCCGTCATCGTCTTTATCGCTTCACGAATCTGAGCGATGAAGCGCGGCGTCCCTCCGAACAATCGATGAAGCTCTCTCAGCAACTCCCTCGTCAATTCGCCGTCCTGATACCTTCTCTCAATCGCCGGATCGCGCATCATGAATTTCATAAACGACGATTCGGGAAACTCAGAGAGCGGCTCTTCATGCGCGATGTTCGGCAGCTTCGCGTCCGAAGGCAGATAGCGACACGTTATGATCGCCCGCGACCCTTGCACCAGATGCGAAAGCAGATGTTTGTAAAACTCTCTGACGTGTTCATCTGGGATGCTGCGCGTCTTCTCGTCAAGATTCTCTTCAAAATTATCCAGCACCAGCAGGAACGGGTGTTTGTTGAGCGTCGAGACTATGAATCGCAGCCGCATATCGACCGGAAGCTGCGCGTCGTTGAGCTTGTCGACCGCATCGCGCAATCCGGCATCCAGAAAAGCGTCGCCGCACGATTGAATCAAACGCGCCGCGCTCAACTTCACATCCTTCGTGCTTGAAATAGGAATCGGCTTCCATCCGTCTGATTCGAGCTTGCGCGCCAGCCTCGTCGCAAGAGTGCTTTTGCCCGCGCCTCCTATGCCCGTGAGTATCAATGTCTGAATCGCGCCTTCGCGCATCGCGGGCAGCAATCGCTGAATCTCTCGCCTGCGACCCACGAAATGCTCCGCGTAGCCTTCGGTCATTCCCTCAAGCGGTCGCTGAATGACGCTTGCTCGCGGCGGCGGGTCGGGCTGACTCTTCGCGTCGAAAATATGATCCTGCGTCGTCGCGCAGTAAAGCACGGGCAGAGTCCATCCGGGATAGCCGCGATCATCGCATGTGTCTTTGATAGCCTGTCGCGCCTGAGTGAGCGCGCGGTCGACGGTCTGACCTGTTGCCAGCGTTCTATAAAAAGCTGCGGCGAAGTCGGTTGCGATGCCGTCGGCTATCGAAGCGGCCCAGCCTATGGCAAGCGGTATCTCTTCGCTCACAAGCCCCTGACATATTCCGCCTATTGCGGCAACGGGCGGAGCTTTGCCGGTCTGACACCCGCTGATGAAAGCCAGTTGCACATGGCTTCCGCCGAACAATTCTTCGCGCATTTCAATCGATGATCGAAGGTCGGCATTGCCGCGCTCGTCTTCAAAAACGAAATAGCCGAGACCGTCTTTGACTATGCCGTGACCGTTGAGGTGGACTATGTGCGGGTCGAATTCGTTTATGAGGTCGCGCAATTCTTCAAAGCTTCCCATATCGCCCGAATGAAAAGCTATGTTGGAACCGGCTTTGGCCATGGCGTGGAAGACGGCTTGTTCTTCGCGCTCGAAATCGAGTTGAGCATCTTCTCGCGGCGCGCAGGCCATAAATAAAATCCTCACGGGTCGCGGCCTGAGCGCGGACGCGAACTCTGCTATGGATTTGTCTTTCGACGGAAGGCGGCGGATGGTGAATTTCGGATCGAGTCCGGCGAAGTTGTCTGCGGCAGGTCGAATCAACTTCCACGGCAGATTCAAAATGTCTGCGAGATCGGAAGCGATGACGAGCGTGCGCCGCGCGCCCGGCTTGAGCCGCTGAGAGATTTGCGGCCACGCACCCTTGAGCCACAGGTTGAAAAGCTCCGCGCCGAGGACTTTCAACTCAGTCTGGAGGAGAACAGGGTCGTCGTGTCTTTCGAACAAGGCGTTGTACTGCGCAGACAGATCGCGCGCCGCTTGAGACTCATCCGTCGAGAGCGATTCGTTGTTGACGATCACTTCGCCGTCGAGTTGAACGTGAAAGAGAAAGACAGGTTGATTCGCGGCAGCGGCTTCTTTGATCGTGAGAGTGATGATCGCTTCGTGATTATTCATCTGCCCTCTGCTGAGTCGGACTTGCTCGTTGATGATCGAAGAGGCGGCTGTGATATGTTTCACTGAGTCGGGCCGCTCACAGGCATTTTAGGATATTGCGCGATTGAAGTCACGCTCAAGGATAGTCCCTCGAATGCGGAGTGCAGAGCTATTAGATACTGCTGGCGAATTCGCAGGATTGAGCGCCGTAGGCGCGCAATGTTTATAGAATCCTATTCCCCAAGCTCCATAGGAGCGATATGTTCTTCATATCGCTCCTATGGAGCTTGGGGAGATTCTTGATCCGTTACTATAAACATCCTGCTCCTACGGAGCTAAAGACCACCATCTTCATTTTCTGAATTCGCCAGCAGTATCCTATTATTCCGCATTCCGCACTCCGCACTCCGCATTCGCAAATCATTTCCCGCTGCGTCTGCGGTTCATCTCCGCGAGGGTCTGCTTCAATTGATCGAGCTTTTCTCCGGCCTCGCGATGGCGGCCCTGACTCGTTAGCTTTTCGTAATCCGTAATCAATTGCTGCGCGCGGTCGGCCAGTTGACCCACATCAACCGCAGGCTGCACTGGTTGCGCGGGCTTGTTCGCGGATTCAACAGGCTGAGGAGTTGTCGGCGTTTCGGGAGGGCGGTCGGTCTGCTGCGAAAGTCCGGGGAAAAGCAGAGCCAGCGCCTCATCGAAGGTCTTTGCTGAAACGAGCTTGTCCTGCGTCGCGATGGCTACCTGCTTGAGTTCCGGTAAAGGACTGTTGACGGCCTGAAGATAAATCGGCTCGACGTAAAGCAGCGAGTGCGCTATCGGGATAGCCTGAAGATTGCCGCGTATCACGCGCGACCCCTGCTGATTCCACAGCGTGACGAGTTGCGATAGCTGCGCGTCCTGATTGACGCGGGCCTTGATCTGCGCAGGCCCGTTGACGGTGATATTTTTCGGATAGCTGAAAATTATCGTATGCCCATACTTGTCGCCGTCGCTGCGCTGGGCTATCAATCCGATCATGTTGTTGCGATTCGGGCCTGCGGGAGTGAACGGAAGAAGGCTGATGAATTCAAGCTGTTGCTCGTCCGGCAAACGCATCACCACATAATAAGGACTCATCGCCTGCGGGTCTTTCCCATCCGTACTCGAATCGACTACGGCTATCGACCAGAGGTCTTCGCGGTTGTAAAACGTCTGCGCGTTTTGAATGTGATAAAGCGTGTAGGCGAGAGACTGCACCCTCGCCAGAAGATTCGGATAGCGTATGTGCTCGCGCAAATCTTCACTCATCTCGCTCGCCGCGACGAACAGCAACGGGAAGATGCTCTGATAAGCCTTGATTACCGGATCATCAGGCTCGAAGACATAAAACTTCACCGACCCGGTGTATGCATCGACCACCGCTTTGACCGAATTGCGAATGTAGTTGACTGGCGTGTTGCCGACCGAGTAGGCAGTCGAATAAGGATAGCGGTCAGAGTAAGTGAAAGCATCGATGATCCACACCAGCCGACCGTCTTTGGTTATGACGATGTAAGGATCGGAGTCGAAGAGCAGAAACGGCGCGAGGCTTCGCACCCGCTCGGTGATGTTGCGGCGGATCAGTACGCGGCTTTGGGGGTTGATGTAATCCGAGAGCAGAACATTGGTCCCGTCGCCCAGGTAATACGAAAGCGCGAGTTGCCGGAACCAGCCTCCCACTTCTATGCCCGCCTCTCCTTCATACTCGCTGTATGAATCGGTGTTGTCGGGCGCGGGATAATTGAACTCAGGCTGCGTAGTTCCCTGCGGTTTCGTATGAACGTAGACGTGCGAGTTGGTCACTTCTCCGAAATAAATTTCAGGTCGCGTGACTTTGATTTCGGGCGCGGAGCTCTCGACGGGCATGTTCTTGAGCAGAAGCTGAGGCCCGCCTTCCTGAGTGAACTGGCCCGCAGGACTCATCGCCACACCGTAGCCGTGAGTGTAGACGAGATGCTGATTGATCCAGTTTCTGGATTTGTCCTGCAAATGATCGACGTTCATTTCGCGCGCCGAGATCATCACCTGTCGGAGCCGCCCGTTTACGACATAACGATCAACATCGGGCTGGCGAAATTCATAGTAAGTGCGAATCGCCTGATTCTGGCTGTAATTGTCTTTGAGCGTGTCTTCTTCCCACAGCCTTATGTTTTCGATGGTCGGCTGATTTGCTTGAACCTCTTCGGCGGTGAGAGTCGGGACTGCCAGGAAAGATTTCTCATCGAAGCGGTCGAGCGCAAACGCCCGCCGCGTCATATCGATGTTGCGCTGAATGAAAGCCGACTCTTTCGCAAGCTCATTAGGATTGACCGAAAAGGATTGAACTATCTGCGGGATGATCAGAAGAGCGAACGCCCACACTGCGACAACAGTCGCCGCGATCAAAATGATCAATCGCAGCCGTCGCATCACCAGCGCATTGACTATGAGAGCGATGACGGCAACGAGCAAAACGATGGTCAGAACCGTCAGCCCCGGCAATCGCACGTTGTAGTCAGCATAGTTCATTCCGGTGAAAAGATTGTGACGCTTGTCCAGGAGATCGTATCGAGAGAGGTACGCGCTCACTGCAAGCGCAAGCGCGAGGGGCGCGGCTGCGAGATTGACGATCTTCATCGCCCGCTTTCGAGTTTCGCTGCTTCCGAGTCCCTGCATTCGCTCGACGTACTGATGATAGAAAGCGACCCCGCCTATCGAGATAAACATAATCAGCGTGAGAGTCGTCAGCCAGTCTGAAATCAGATTGAGCGCAGGCAGTTTGAAAAGATAAAAGCTCACATCGATGTTGAAGACCGGATCAACGGCGCCCGCAGATTGTGAGTTGAGATAGAGCGCGAATTCAGACCACTCCTGAGAGAAGCTCACGCCATAATTCAGAGCCAGCGCAATCGAGACGATCCACACAGCCGGACGATAGATGACCGCGAGCAGATTGACGTCGCGCAAGTCCTGAATGTTTGCAAGCTTGAGCTTTCGCCGCTCCTTGAGTTCGGGCATCGCGCGGGTGAGCAGCGCGAAGCCTAAGCGGACGATTACGAAAGTCAGCAGGAGAAAAATGACGAGCAGCATCCCGCCCAGACGGAACTTGTACCAGTAGACATCCCCGTAGCCGATTGAGTTGAACCACAGTGCATCGATGTAGATGCCCACCAGCGGGGAGCCGAACAAAAACAGAACCACGACCGCTATAAGCACCCCGATAAGCCACTTCCTTCGGCGGTGAGGCCGTATTTCGATAACGTCGTCTTCAAACAACGGGTCTTCTTTCATAATCACCTCTCAGTGGGTGATAGGTGACGGGTGATGGGTGATGGGCAGGAAGGTTTCATTGCCTCTTCACCCATCACCCGTCACCCATTACCCATCAATTGAGTGCCGACTGCAAAAATTCGGCGACGCGGTTGATGTACGCTTCGCGGTCGGCCTGGTATGCGTGGCCGTGAATCGCTGTCTCAGCGCCCTCGACGATTTGCATATCGCTTTTCGTGCTGGCGCTTGCGGCAAAAAGTTTCCGCGCTATGTCGGGCGGCATCCTGCGGTCGTTTGCGCCCGCGATGAAAAGCGCAGGCCGAGAGCCGAGTCTTCTGACCGCATCTATCATATCGAGCTTCTCGCCGTCGATCTCTGCGCGCCATTCTATGAAAAATCTCACTTCGTTGGCCAGAGGGAACGCCGGGAGTTTCAGAAACACACGGATGTGATGATCGGTCGTGTCGCGAAAGGAAAGAAACGCGCTGTCGGAGATGACCGCCGCGACTTCTTCAGTCTCGGCTGCCGCAAGAAGCGCCGCCGCTGCGCCCATCGAGATTCCAAATAAAACTATTCGATCATCGCTGCGAGTTTCTTCGCGCAGGAAACGGACGGCGGCCTCGGCGTCGAGGCGTTCGTTGTAGCCCAAAGTTACGCGCGCCGTCCCGCTCTCTCCGTGATTGCGCGAATCGTAGAGCAGAGCGCCGAACCCCCTATTCCATAAATCGACTGCGCGTGAGAGAAGCTCACGGCGCGAGCGAAACAATCCATGCGAATAGATTATGGTCGCGCGCTTGCCCCGGCTCGGAAGCAGCCACGCGCTTATCCGCACGCCGTCTGAGGTTTGAAATTCGACATCTTTGAACTCAGCGCCCAGCGTGGCCGGCGTTTCGGTAAGCAAGCGATCCGGCCCGCGAGTCTTCGCGCCCGTCGTCAGAACAGCCATCAGATAAGGCAGGACGCCGAATACGAGAACGAAAAAAAGGATGACTATCGAGATGAGAATACGCTTGAGCCAGCGACGCCATCGGGGCTTTGATTTTTTCTGTGATTGATCCATCGTTCGAAAGTCTATCGAGTCTTGAGAGTCTATCGAGTCTTGAGAGTCTTGAAAGTCTATCGAGTCTTGAGAGTCTTGAGAGTGAGGATTCGCTACTCTCCCGACTCCCCGGACTCTCTGGACTCTCTGGACTCTCTGGACTCTCAAGACTCGACAGACTCGCCAGCCGGTTCTCTCATCATCATTATGCAGACGGCGGCGGCGAGCGTGACCGCGCTGCTCATCACCGCGACCGATGCGTAACCTGAGCGATCATACAACGAACCGCTGATCGCAGTCGAAAGCGCGATGCCTATCTGCGAAGCCGTGTTTCTGACGGCCACGAAAGCTCCTCGCGCCTGCTGCGGCACAAGCTCTGTGGCGAGAGCCTGCAACGGCCCCTGTCGAAATGCGAACGCGACGCTCGCAAGCAGGAAAGTGACAAATAAAATGATGCTCCAATCGAACCTCGGAATCAGAAACAGCATGGCCGCAAGAACCACAGTGCTTGCGATAGACACGCCCCTCTTGCCGAACTTATCCGATACCGGCCCCGCCACGAAAGCTCCGACGAGCAATGCGAAGCCCACGAGTATGAAAAACAAACTGACCTCGTTGGTCGTGCGCCGCAGGTCTTTGCTCAACCACGAGCCGAGATAAGAAAAAAAGCCCACGAACCCGCCCGACACCAGAAGGGCGGCGAATATGCCTGCCACTCGCTCGCGGGTTTCAAATGACTGGCGGATATTATCAAACCGTCTCGCAGAGCGCGAATGGCTCCCGGAAATATTTTTATCATCAGGCAGCAGCATGGCGATCAGAAAAAAGGCGATTCCCGAAATCGCGCCGAAGAAAATGAAGCTGGCGCGCCAGCTTTGCCATCCGGCCAGGAGGTTTGCGACAGGAACACCGAGGACGAGCGCAGCAAAGTATCCCGCCTGCACGACGCTCATAGCCATGCCGCGCCGCTCGTAAGGAAAGTAATCTCCCACATAAGCTATCGAGCAGGTCGAAAAAACTCCCGCAGCAAGACCTGTCAAAAGCCTGACGGCGGCCAGCGAATAAATATCATTTATAAATGACGCGGCGGCGAGCGAGACGCCGAAAAGAATGGAAGCGTAGAGCAGAAACACTCGCCTGCCCGCACGATCAGACAAAGGGCCGATGATCAAAGCGGCGGCGGCGGCGGCGAGCGCGTAAACCGGGAGCATCAGCTTCCCGACTTCGCCTTCTGATAGGCCGAGGTCGCTGGCGATCTTTGGCAGAAGAGCCGAGATCATCTGGTTGTCGCTTGTTCCGAGAAAAAAGACCAGCAAAAGAATCGTCATCACTGCGAGGCTGCGTGATGGCGTGGCTGATTGAGCCTGCTCAGTTTTCGATGTAGCCATATTCCCTTTCAGCAGCCACCGGCCCTTTCACCTTAGAAGAGAGACTGCTTGCGTGTCAACAACAGCGAAAAGTCAGGCTGTAAGCGCGAAGACTTCGCTGATAGAATGAGCATTCTTCAGGAGCCGTACACGTCCTGTGCGATGGCAGCCCGAAAGCATGAAAAGCCAGAGGCCAAAGGCGGGGGTCAGGGGTCGGGGGTCAGGGGTCAGGGGCTTTATTCTGGCTTCTGACTTCTGACTCCTGACTCCTGACTCCTGACTTCTGACTTCTGACTCCTGACTTCTGACTTCTGGCTTCTGACTTTTCGGTGGAGGAAGATGTGAAACTCACAATAGTCGGATCAGGCACGGCTGTGCCGAGCGGCGCGAGAAGTTCGGCGGGCTTCTTCGTAGAAACATCTGACGCGCGGGTGATGATGGATTGCGGCGCGGGAACGGTTCACGCTCTCGCGAGATTCCATCTCCAGTGGGAAGAGATGACGCATCTTTTCATCAGCCATTTTCACGTCGATCACTGCGGCGAGCTTGCCTCTTTGATGTTCGCCTTCAAGTGGGGAATGCAAACGACGAGAAGCGAAAGGCTGACCATCATCGGCCCCGTCGGACTTGATCGCGTCATCGATGGCCTCAAACACTCTTATGGCGAGAATCTTTTCTCTCCGAAATTTCCTCTTGAAGTCTGCCTGCTCGCTCCGGGCGAGAGTTTACAACTCGGAAAAAATACACGGCTCTCGGTCGCGAAAACTCCTCACACCGATGAGAGCCTTGCCGCGAGGATTGAAAGCGAGGGCGGCTCGATCTGCTACACGGGCGATACGGAATACAGCGAGGAGTTGCCCGCGTTTTTTCATCGGGCAGACGTGTTGATCTCAGAATGCTCATTTCGAGAGCGCCGCGAGGGAGTGCGTCACCTCTCGATAAAGGATGCGGCGCGGATGGCTGCGCGCTCCCAGGTCGCGCGATTGATAGCGACTCATTTTTATTTCGACTTTGACGAACGGGAGTTGAAGCGCGAGTTGGAACAGGATTATTCTGGCGAGGTGATTATCGCGCGTGACGGAATGACAGTGGAGTTGTAACGGCTGGCTGATGCGCAAGCCGTCGATCAATCGATAAATGATGAGGCAAGGATGAAAAAAATATTTCGCTCGTTGATAGCCGTCGTCGCTTTATGTTCGTTGCTCGCGATCAATCTGCATTCGCAGACGCCTGCGCCTCAGCAGCCGCGCGCAGATTCTCACATCATCATGATTTCCATCGACGGGCTTGTGCCTGAGTATTACACCGCGCCCGCGCCGCTCGGCCTCAAGGTGCCTAATCTCACGCGGATGAAACTCGAAGGCTCATACAGCGACGGAGTCGAAGGCGTCTACCCGACGGTGACATACCCGGCGCACACTACTCTCATCAGCGGAGTCCGGCCCGCGCGTCATGGCATCGTTCAGAATCGCATATTCGAAGCGCCCACAGATGAGCAGACGAAAGAATGGTACTGGTTTGCGAAAGACCTCAAATCGGAAACGCTCTGGTCGATAGCGAAGAAAGCGGGGCTTTCGACTGCTGCGGTCGGATGGCCTGTGACCGTCGGAGCCGAGATCGATTACAACTTCCCCGAAATTTTCGACCCGAAAGAAAGTCCGCCGACTCCCAGGCGCGCGATTCAATACACGACTCCCGGACTTCTTGCCAAAGTCGCGCCGACCATACGGCAAACCGACACCACGACAGATGCGCGGAGGACCGCGGTGAGCGAATTCATCATCGCCAGTTACAAGCCCAACCTGATGCTGATTCATCTTGTCGAACTCGACGGCGCGCATCACAGATACGGCGCGCGCTCGCCGCAGGCTTTGGAAGTCGCCGAGCGCGAAGACGCCTTCATAGGCCGCATCATCGAGGCGACGCGCAAGGCGGGGATATTCGATAAGACGACTTTTTTTCTGGTATCGGATCACGGATTCGCGGCGGTCGACCGTAAGTTCAACCCGAACGTCGCGTTGGTTCGCGAAAAGCTCATCACGCTCGATGCGACAGGAAAGGCTGTGGATTGGAAAGCGGCTGCGTGGCCCGCGGGCGGCTCGTGCGCGATAGTGCTGCGCGACCCGGCGGATAAAGAGACTGCCGCGAAAGTCACGGCGATTTTTGAAAAGTATCTCGCGCGCTCCAAAAGCCCGGTGGGTCGCATAGTGACGCGAAAAGAGCTTGATCGATTGGGCGCGATACCGCAGGCCGTGTTGATGCTCGACGCCGCGGCGGGAGTATCGTTTGATGAAAAGCTGACCGGCCCTGAGACAGTCGAATCGAAAGATTACCTCGGCACACATGGGCATCTGCCATCGAGAGTCGAGTTGCGTTCATCGTTGATCGTTTACGGCGCAGGCGCGAGAGTCGGCGCGCGTATCGGGCTTGCTCGGATGATCGACATCGCGCCCACAGCGGCGGGGTTGCTCGGACTGCTTTTCACCGAAGCCGAAGGAATCGCGATAAATGAACTCGTCAAACCGGGACTGATTCCTAAGCCGCCAGCGAAGCCAAAGGCGAAGGCGAGCAAGCCCTAGCCAGAAGCAATGAACATCGAAGCGCAAAAACTGATGGAGAGAATATCCGGTCTTCGAGATGATGACTTGTTGAGAATGCTCTTCATTGACTCCGCTCAGTATCGTCCGGAGGCGATCACTTATGCCAAAGCCGAAATGATGAAGCGAGCGATTTCATTCGATCCGACAGATCAAATCGCTGCTGACGATTCAAAGCTGGAATTGCCGCTGGCGGCGGTGGGTCGAAGAATCTGGAATGCGATACAAGTCAGCGCGTTTGGAATTGGTTGTGTGATTGGTCTGCTTCCCTTCATCTGGGCAAATTACTACAGCTATAACCGTATGTACGATGGCCTTTCTAATGACTTCTCCTCATCCTTCGGCTTTCCGTTCGACCTTTATCAAACGGAGGGTGGGTGGGGTGGCGGGCCATACCTTTTTTTGGACGGCCTGATTGCAGACTTGGTGTTAGCGATATGCGCGGCTGTTTGCATCGGGTGGGTATTCAAATGGCTGCTGCGCAGAGGCGGCGCAAAGCAAATCGTGGAATGAGCGCATACATTTTGTCTTAGGGCTTTTCTTAGGAGGTAACACGATGAGTGGCAACTTCTCAGAGATTGTTGAAGAAATGAAGGCTTTATCCAGCGAGGAGAAGCAGGAACTTCATCATCTGCTCGAAAAATATTTGATTGAAGAAAGAAGAGATGAAATCCACGACAGCTATATTCACAGCCTGACTGAACTGAACGAAGGCAAACTCGAATTCTCGAACGATACGGATGAACTCAAAGGGATGTTATTGAATGATTGAAATAGCATTAAGTCCATCTTTCAAACGAGCAATCGAAACATCACTCACCATCGCCGAGCAGCTTTCGCAATCGGTCGCGATACGTGCGGCTCATCTTGAGTTGAGCGCCGTCTTCGAGCGTAACGCGATATTCGCAGTGAGAAGATGAGCGCATCTCTTTGACGCGATCTTTATTGACGATGGTCGAACGGTGAATGCGAACGAATCGCGCAGAGTCGAGCCGCGATTCCAAACCGTTCATCCTCTCGCACAACAGATGCGATTTCTTCCCGACGCGCAATCGCGCATAATAACCTTCGGCTTCGATCCAGCCTATCTCTTCGACTCGGACGAAGATCGCTCATGTTGTGCTCGACGCCGAGCATCTGCTTGGTGGCCCATTCGAGCGTCTTCTCGAATCGCTCGTCATCGAAAGGCTTGAGCAGATAATGCTGCGTTGAAGCCGGTTTGCGAGAAGTGCTATGATGCACGACGAGGTTGTTTCAATGCGTCTCGCCACAGTTTTCGTAATTTTGCTCATCACTTCTTTTGCCTCAGCGCAAACGCGCGTCGATTCACGTCAGGACGCCGCCCGCGCTTTTGGAGAAGGTCAGACCGCTCATCAGCGCGGAGACCTCTCGATGGCCGTGCGATTTTATTCTTCGGCCATCGAAGCCGACCCGACGCTTTTTCAGGCTTACTATCAGCGCGCCAATGCGTTCGTGCAGTTGAGCCGCGAAGCCGAAGCCGAGGCCGATTTCAAAAAGGCCATCGAGATCAACCCCTCGTTCGCTCGCGCTCATCGCGGACTGGGAAGATCGCTGCTTGATCGCGGGATGACTGAAGAGGCTCGTCGCGCGCTCGGTCGCGCTCTGGAAATCGATCCGAAACTCAAAGAGACGAGAATCTATCTGGCAAGCGCGCTGCTCAAACTCGGAGACTCGGAGCGCGCCGCTTCGGTTCTTAAAGAAGCTATCGCTGGCGGAGAAGGCGATTCGCTCACCGTTGCATTACTCGGCGTCGCTATGGAGAGGCTTGGAAAAACGGACGAAGCTTTTACGTATTACTCGCGGGCCATCGAGACGGAACCCGCGAACGCGACGGCCAGAGAAGGGCGAGCGCGACTGCTGGAAGCCCGCGGCGATGCCGTCGGAGCCATCGAAGATTTGACCATCGCGTGGCGGTCTCAGCCTTCGTCTGAAATCGCTCTGCATCTGGCCCGACTCTACACGCGAGCGGGACGCCTGCAGGCAGCCATTCAAATCTATCGCAACCTCATCCGCGAGCGGCCCGAAGATTCAAATCTTCGGGCCGAGATGATCCGACTGATGGCGGCAAGCGATCAGGCCGAAGAAGCGATGAAGGAAATCGAAAAACTCGTTGCTGCGCAGCCGTCGAATGCAAAGCTGCTCGCGCTTGCAGGCGATCTGTGCGAAGACAAGCCGGACAGGGCCGCCGAATTTTATTCCCGCGCCGTGAAGGCCGACAGTTCGGATAATCATTCGCGCGTTGGATGGGGAGCCGCGCTTCTGCGCTCGCAGCAATACGAAGCGGCCTTACCTGTCCTCATCGCAGCTATAGAGATGGAGCCGAAAAATCATTCGGCGCACGCGAATCTCGCCACTGCTTTTTTCAAGCTGAAGCAATACCCGGAGGCGGCGCGTGAATTCATCTGGCTGATTCAATCGAAGCCGGACGTGGCGGCGAGTTATTATTTTCTGGCGATCTCGTTCGATAAAATAGGAGACTGCGTTCAGGCGACGCGGGCATACCGAGAGTTCGTGCGCCGCGCAGATTCGAGTCAGAACAAAAATGAGGTGGAAGAAGCAAAAATCCGCCTCAGCCTGCTTGAGAGGCTGGCGAAAGAGGGCAAGTGCAAAAGCCTCATCAAAGAAAAGGCGAAATAGCGCAAGCCTGATTCGTGCAAGCGTTCTTCGATTGCGCGCGGCTTGCGCCTGACCTCAAACAGAATCTAATGAAGCATCAGCGACAAAATCCTCTCGCTCGTTGGGCTGCGGCCACGCGCGTCCTTTTGCCATTCGTTTGCCTGCTGATGGTTTCAAACGCGGCGCGCGCTCAACCCAATCAGCTAGGCCCGCCGCCGCTGCCCGTCGATCCGACGCCGCTCAGCGATCTGATATCAGTTTTGGAGAAACAATCCATCGAGTCATCGCGCGGCCCCAAGAAAGTCGTCGAAGCATATCTCGCAATCACTGATACTCATCTCGAAATCGCTTACACAGCGATCAAGGCTGATGATTATCGAACGGCAGAGCGCGAACTCGATATCTACAAGAAGGCTCTGGCTGAAGCAATCAAATTCGCTTTAGCGCAGCAGCAGGGCAGGCGCGGGATAGCGAAAAAGATCGAGCAGCGAATCTACAAACAACTCAAGATGCTTGAATTCGTCGAGCGGCTTTTCCCATTCGAGCGCGTCGGGTTCGCGCAGGACGCTATGAAGCAGGCCAAACAGTTTCGCGTTCAGGCTCTTCACTCATCGCTCGACACGGACGATGTGCTGCACGAACCTGATGATGATAAGAAAGCGCCTCCAAAAAGCGCGTCGCCCAAAAACTCGGGGCTGAATTTCGTCTCTCCTCCGCGCGCATCGGCTCAGGTGATACCGGGCGATTATCTCACCGAAGAAGAAGACGATCATGTTCGGCAGGCGCAGAGGCCCGATGAGCGGATGAAAGCGTTTATGAAGATAGCCGACCGGCGCATTCTGGCTCTTCAGGGCGAAAAGCCCGTCGATCCTGCGGACAAAAAAGCGAAGGAAAAAGCCGAGCAGGAAGTGCGCCAGTGGGGCGCGCTTCCCAAGTTGAACCGAGAGCAACTCCTGCGTCATTATGCGCGGGCCGTGAGCGAATCGATAGCCAAGCTCGAAGACGCGCACGAGCGCAACCCGAAAGATTCGGCCATACCTCGCGCTCTCTCGGTGCTTCGCGACTCGACAGACCGGCACCTGCCCATACTTCGCGCGCTCACGTCCGAAATGAAAGGCGAGCGCGAAGCAGAAGCGATGAGCGCGGCCATAGCCGAAGCGGAAAACGCCAATCGCGGAGCGAAGGAAGGATTGAAGGGGAAATGAGAAGACAAAATAAATCCCCGGCCCTAGCCTTTCGGCACGCGCACCATACGGTGGCAGTTCGGACCGGGGATAATTCCACTGACATCATCGCCTGACAGATACAGCAAAAGTCCTTGATATTCTGCCCAGCCTTCCGCGCTAAATCGTTTTTTATTATCCCGGACTCTTTCGTTTGTAGCGGAATTCGGGCGATGTTTGTCCTGTCGTTTTCACCTTGATGACGAGCATAGTGAATTCGCCTTTCTTCACCCGCTTGTGAATTTTCGGATCGTTGCTCGACACCTTTTTGCAGATTCCCGAATCCGCGCACCGCTCGCTGAAATCCAGCTTCTTCAATTTCTTGCCGTTGGCGTAAATCTCGCAATCGTCCCTTCGGAAGTTTCTGCCGAATATTTCAAGCTGGCCCTGCTTGCCCGCATTCTCATCGAAGTCAGCGTCGTTGATTATAGGAATCGGCCACACTTCGAATTTGCCGCTTGAAATGATTTCGGCAAAATTGCCCGCGCCATCGAATACCTTTATGCGCAGCTTGCCTTTTCCGGTGTCGAGCGCGGCAGGAACCGGCCAGTCGTATTGCTGATCCAGCCCGCTCGAAGGCGCGACTATCGTGGCAATGGTCTGGAACGTGCTTCCGTTGTCAGTAGAAAACGATATCTCACGGCGAATCACGCCCACGTTGTCCGACTCTTTCCACTTGATCATGTAAGTCAGTCCGCCGCCTACTATCGAATTCGTGTTTGGCGCGACGAGTTGAAGCGTGGGCGGAGTCGTGTCGGGCGGCCCTGTTACCACTTCGAAATTCGCCGGACTGACGGATGACACGGGAAGATTGACTCCATCAAGAACGGTCACGCGAATTCTGCCGCGTGTCGTCGGGATCGGAGGAATCTTCCAGTCGAAGCTGCGCGCGCTGCTGCCGAGCGTCGCTATCACGTCGTACCTGGCTCCCTGATCGGAAGAAAATTCTACCTTCTGACTCTCGATTCGTTTGTCGTCGGAAGCCTCCCATAGTATTCGCACCAGATTGCCTGCCATCAGTTGCTCGCCGCCTACGGGAGCCTGAAGCCTGACAAATGGAGGAGGATCGACCGGGCCGCCGCCTCCGCCGCCCGGAGGATTGCCATCGCCCCGACCGTTGTAGACGACGAGCGCGAAGTCCTGATCCGTCGAATCGCTGTTGCCCGGTACGCCGTCGCCCGCGATGTTTGCGGCCCTGACCCTTATCGTAAAATCGCCCGATGTTCCGGCAGGCAGCCAGACCGATTCGACGTTGTTGAGAGGATCCGAATCTCCTCCTGCGGTGGAAAACTCGCCTGCGAAGTTGTTGCCCTTGAACGTCACGCCGTCGATCTCGACTTCAAGATCGAGATTGTTGACCACCGCGCTTGCCAGAGGCGAGCCGGGCGCGTCGGTCCAGCAGAGCGTGACACGCACAGGTTTTGTCGAATCCTCCACCGAGCCTTCGAGCGTGTAGGTCTGCCCGCTGGATGAAAGCGTCTGAGTCTGATCGATCAGTTGTTTGGGCGCGTCATCGAGCGCGCGGCCTAAGTTGAGCAGACCCCAGCCCTGACGATGCGACGGGAGACTGTCGCCCGCTCCCACGCCTGTCATGTAACTCGTCGTGCTTGTAAGAAACGCTTTTACCATCGCCGGACTCGGAGCGTCGCCTGTGGCCTGCTCGAAGAACTGCCGAATGATGGCCGCTGCGCCCGACACCGCCGGAGCCGAATGGCTCGTTCCCGATGACCAGGTGTAAAGCGTTTGATTTGCAGGAACGTATCGCGGCCCGCATATCCCCGTTCCGAAATACTGCGGGTCTTGAGAAGCTGCTCCCTGAATGTGCGTGCCGGGAGCCACTATATCGGGCCTTATCCGACCATCATCGGTCAGCCCGCCTGATGAAAATTCTATGATCGAATTAACGTCGTCTGCGCCCGTCGAGTCTATCAAACATCCGTCGGTGCCGGGTCGAAGGTTTTCGCTCGCCCCTACCGTGATGACGTTCTTCGCCGTGCCGGGAATCGAGAGCGTGTTCGGCCCTTTGTTGCCGGATGAAAAGACGACGGTTATTTCCTGATTGCCTGAGACGGATGAGCGCGCATCTCTCACCAGCTTGTCATAAAGCTGCGAGTCTGTGTTGTAGCTTGAGCCGTTGGCCCCCCAACTGTTGTTCGAAATTCTCGCCCCGTCCGTGTACATCATATCGACCATTTGGGCGAGATCGGGGTTGGTGTAGACGGGAGTGAATATCTTTGTGACTCCGAGTTTGACGAACGGATGAATCCCAAGCCCCAGGCTGTAGCCGTTTGAGTCGAGATAAGGCGGCCCGGTTTTGATGTTGTAGCCGCCCACTATCGCAGCATCCAGAGTGCCATGTCCTATGGTGTCATTGGCTGGCCCTTCGGGCGCGAGCGATCCGAGAAGGCGGGCGTAGATGACTCGCGCCAGACCTCCGGCATCGAGAAAATCCTCGTGCAGAACCTCCGGGTCGAGGCTGGCCGAGTCTATGCCGGAATCGGCTATATCAACTATAAAATCAGGCGACGAAGTGATCCCGCGGTTCCGCAGCCATTCGATGTATCCCGGAGGAATGAGATTATTGCTCGACACGTTTCCGCTTATGATCAACCCCTGACGCTCGTCCAGTAGCTCAGGCTCTATCCACGGTTCTATCCATACGACATCGCTCATTCGCGCAATCTCGGCAAGTCGCGATGCCGGGACGCTCAATCGGATGTTCGTGTAGCTCAAAATATTGACGGGATTGGTGATTAACGGCTCCGAAGAAAAAGAAGCGATGCGATAGATGCTCGCCTCCGTTTGATCCGTCTGAGCAAGCTGAACAGTAACCCTCACCGGGGCATCCGAGCCGAGCGCGATTTCAGGAGCGATCTTGTGCGCGGGCCTGTAGAGACCTGACCATTGAACGAACTCGGATTTGAGATGGTTGATCGCTTCGATGCCCGCGTCGCTCGTTCGCACAAGATAAGCGTTGTTCGGAATATAAGAAAGGATTTTCGCGCTGGCTCCGAGTTGATCTAGCCATTCCTGTTTTACAGGGCCGACCATCTGAACAAGATAGAGTTGTTCGCTCGAAGCTTCAGGCTCGGCCAGCGCGCGAAGATACTGAGGCTCTGATTCGGTAGTATCGAAGACGCCAGCGCGCAGAAGCAGCAGGTTCATATCGTCGCGAACCGCAGGTCTGCCTGATTGCGCGCTGATGCGATCAATCGCTTGAGTCGTCGCTTTCATCAATGAGAACGATTCATAATCTGCTATGACCTCGCCGCCTTCGGCTAGTATCTGATTGCGGAGCGATTGTTCTCGCGAATAGACGATCATTTTATGAGTCGCCGTCCGGCTGCGATAAGAGAGATCAGCCCACGGCTTTCGCTTTTGCGGCTTTGAGGCGGTGTCGGAATTGACGGGCAGAAGCCCTATAAACACTATTGCCGACAACAAAATTGCGATGGATGAAAGTCGAATGATGATTCGTGTCATTTGATAACATCTCCGGGGTATGCAAACGCGGTTTTGCAATCGAAATGGAGGAGAGTTTTATTCATTCGAAATTGCAACCACTTTGCCGCGGTAAGTGGGGACGCAAGCGCAGGGGCATATCAAACGACAGATTTTTCGACCTGGCTTCGATGGTATGGGAACGAGAGGCGCGAGTCAATACTTTTCCCGGCGCGGGTAGGGGAGAAATACAAGACAGGATTAACAGGATTTCCTTTGATCCTGTTAATCCTGTTCATCTTGTTAATCCTGTCCGATTCCTCGCATTCGCTTCAGCCTTGTGCAATCGAGCGGGCGAACTGTAGACTTCGACGTTTGAAATATGAGCGAAGAACAGATCAGCCTCGATCGGTATTTCAGAGCCGCGTGGCGCGCGAAATGGTTTATCTTGATCATCACGCTGGCCACAGGCGGAGCGATAATTTATCTCGGACTCCGCGAGCCGACGCTTTACACAGCCGAGGCTCTGATCGAAGTCGGGCGCGTGTGGAAAGAGCCGCTCGAAGACACTTACACGACGGCTGAGACGGCAAACGGCGGCGGCTTTCTCCAATCTCTCGCGCAGAAGATCGGCGTCAAGACTGGATATCTCAAACGCAGCATTCAGGCCGACACCGTGCGCGCAGGGCCGCGCCGCGCTCAATATCCGATACTCGTTCGCATAACTGCTACGACCGAGAGCTTCGACGAATCGATGAGACTGGCTCAGGCCGTAACGGATGAAATAATCGCCCGCCACGACAAACTTTTCGAAGAATCGATTGCGCCGCATCGCCAGCAGGAGCAAAGACTCTCGGAGCGCGTCCGACAGGCTGCGGGCGAGCTTGCGCTCAAATTGGAAAGCGAACTGGATCAGGTCAGAGCCAGCAACTCTTCTCCCACGATGACCGAAAAAACTCACATCATCGATTCAGTGGCACAGGGAGAGGTGATCCGTCCGTCGCCGTGGCGCAGGGCCGCCGGATACTCGCTCATTGCGGCGTTTGCTTCCATCGTAGTGGCGATTCTGTTCGATCTTTTCAAATCCATTCAGCCGTCAGCCCCGAAAAGCGATCAGTAGCGATGCTTAAAATAATCAACGTAGTAGGCGCGCGTCCGAACTTCATGAAGATCGCTCCCGTGATCGAAGAGATGCGCCGCCGAGAAGGAATCGAACCGCTGCTCGTTCACACGGGGCAGCATTATGACGAATCGATGAGCGATTCGTTTTTTGAAGACCTTCAGCTTCCCCGCCCCGACATCAATCTCGAAGTAGGCTCGGCCTCGCACGCCAAGCAGACGGCTCGCATCATGATCGAATTCGAGCGCGCAGTTGAACAACATCGGCCCGATTGGGTTGTAGTCGTGGGCGATGTGAATTCGACGATGGCGGCCACGTTGGTTGCGGCCAAGATGTTAGTCCGCGTGGCTCACGTCGAAGCCGGTCTTCGCAGTCGCGACCGCGCGATGCCTGAAGAAATAAATCGTGTCGTGACCGATGCGCTCGCCGATCTGTTGCTTACTCCCTCGCGCGACGCCGACGAAAACCTGAGACGGGAAGGCATAGCGGCGGAAAAAATCTGCTTCGTCGGCAACGTGATGATCGACACGCTGTTCAAAAATCTCGAACGCGCCCGCTCATCCCCTGTGCTTGAAAAATTCGGATTGAAGAAAGGCGAATTCTGCGCGATGACTCTGCATCGCCCTTCGAACGTAGATGACCGGCAGACGCTTGCAGGGATACTCGACGCGCTCGAAGTGATTCAGCAGCGATTGCCGATAATTTTTCCCGTACATCCACGCACGCGAGCGCGCATCGAGGAATTCGGTCTTCAATCGATGATCGCGCGTCAGCCGAATCTCGTGCTGACCGAGCCGATGAGTTATCTGGATTTTTTGCAACTCTACAGCAACAGTCGACTGGCGCTTACGGACAGCGGCGGGATTCAGGAAGAGACGACCGCGCTCGGCATCGCGTGTCTGACTCTGCGCCATAACACAGAGCGACCGGTGACAGTCACCGAAGGGACTAATCGAGTGGTGGGCAACGACCCTGAAGTGATAAAGCGCGAAGCCCTCCTTGCGATGGAACAAGAAACCGTGTCGGGTCGCTTGCCTGAATTTTGGGATGGACAGGCGGCGCGTCGAATAGTTGACGCGATTGAACGCGCCAGCCTCGGTGAATAAATGAAGGTCTTGAAACAGGAATGAGCGAAAAATCAGCAACAATTTCTCATCGCTCTTCTCTCATCGCTCCGCTCTCTTCGCTGCTCGCTTCCATCTCGGTCGAATCGCTGCTCGTATTCTGGTTTTTCACTTCGCCCGTTGCTTCCTTTTATCTTCGCTACCCTCTGGAAAGATCGATCATCACCTACGACCGCGCGATGATCACGCTTGCCGCCATTGTCGCGCTCTTCAAATGGCTTGATGAAAAACCGAGCTTCGTTGTCTCGAAGTTTGAAATCCTCTGGTCGCTGCTTGCCCTCTTTGCTCTGTTGAGCGCGTTTATGAAATCCAATGAGGCGGCCCCGGCGATCAAAATGGCGATAGATTCTTTCGCTCTCCCCGTCATCGCTTTTCATCTCGCGCAGCATCGCTTCGATCCGCAAAATCGCGGAAGAATAATACTCGCAGCCGCAATAGCTCTCGCTCTGATCGTATTCGCCGCGGGCGCGTATGAATTGATGAGCGGATCGAATCTGTTCGCCTACAAAGGCGCCGAGATTTTGCGCGACCGAGAAATCCGCGTCAACGGCCCCTTTCTTTCCGATTCCTCTTTTGCCGCGATCTGTCTGCTGCTTGCTCTCTTCCTCAGAGCCGCGCCCGCGGCCTTTCGCGTTCGCTTCGACCCAAGCGCGCATTTCGTTTATATGTGCGCAGTAATCGCCGCTTCTCTCGGCGTGCTGCTCGTGTTATTTCGCACGGTCGCCGTTGCGCTCGTCGCTTGCTGGGCAGGGCTTGAAATACTCAGCCGTAATCGAGCAGGCGCAAACGCATCTCAACAGGCGAAGAAACTCGCGGTTTATGCTTCGTTGATCGTGGCGGCTTTGATCGCGTGGTATGTGGCGTTGCCTGCGATATCGGGGCGGCTGACCGATCCGCGCAACGTCTACGGACGGCTGGCCACGTGGCAGGCGGCGGCGAGCATCGCTATGGAAAATCCTCTGACGGGTGTCGGGCTGATGAATTACGGCGCTTACTACCAGGAAAAATATTTCGTAAGAGGCGACGAGGTCGAAGCATTCAATGAAACGAGAGCGGCTCGCAGTCCGCATTCGAACGCGCTGTGGATAACTGCCGAGCTTGGCGCAGCGGGACTCCTGTTATATCTCCTTGCGCACTTTTATCTTATCGTCGCGGGCTATCGCGCTTTGAAGAGCGCGAAGGATGCGAGCCAGCGAGCGGCAGCCGCGTGCCTGCTGATGATCGTGGCCGCGTACTCGATCACAGGGTTGACTTTGACGAGCGGCGCTTACTCGGATTTGAATCTTTGCTTCTTCTTTCTCGGCGGGCTGCTGCTCAACGTCAGTTGTCGCAATCAAAAAGGCTCTCAGACGGATTGAAACAAATATCGAAAATGCGCGCAAAGGTCAGAGGGATGACGCTGGGCGAAATCGCTGGCGAAATCCTCCTGCGACTGCGACGCAAATTCAAGCGCGCCACGAGTCGCGACCGCATAGAACGCGCTCACATCTCAGATCGCGAACTTCAACTCGCTCTTCGAAAACCTCTCTCGGATGTCGCCGAGCAGATAAGATGCGGCAAACGCTCGCACCTCACCGAAGGACTCAAAAACACTGCGCGCACCGCCGCGCTAGTCAAACAACTCTTCCCCGATTCAATCGATCAGACCCTTAGCGCGGCTGATGAAATACTCCATCATCGAATCCGTGTCTTCGAGCGCGTGATCGATTTCGGCGACGAGATAGACTGGCTCGCCGATCCGTTCACCGGCATTCGATGGCCGATGACGCATTTCACCCGATTGCAGATAGTTCGAGGCGACGGCTCGGACGCTCGCGTCGCGTGGGAATTGAATCGATTGCACCACCTCACCACGCTTGGCCGCGCTTATCTGTTCACTGGAGACGAGCGATACACGGAAGAATTCCTTCGACAGATCGCCCTGTGGAACGAACGGAACCCGCCGCGCTTCGGCATCAACTGGGCGAACGCGATGGAAGCCGCCATCCGCGCTGTCAACCTGATAGCCGCGATGGAAATGTTTCGACTCTCGCCTCTTGTGACCGATAAGCAAGTCGCGCTCTTACTGAAAATGATCATCCAACACGGACGATTCATCCGCGCTAATCTCGAATTTTCATATCGCGCGCCGAGCAATCATTATCTGTCCGACCTCATCGGTCTTTTCGCAATCGGCGCGACGATACCTGATCTCAAAGACTCTCGGCGCTGGGTGAAGTTCAGCGCAGCGAGATTGCGTTTCGAGTTGATGCGACAGGTCAATGCGGACGGCGTGAGTTATGAAGGGACGACGGGCTACCACAGGCTGGTGACGGAAAATTTCGCTCTGTTTTTTACGCTGTCCAGATCAGTCAAAATCAGTTTCCCTCTCACTCATCGCCACAGACTTGAGACGATGTTTCGCTTCGCGCTTCATTACATCAAGCCCGACAACACTGCGCCGATGCTGGGAGATTCGGACGACGGGCGATTGATGACATTCAAGGATCGCCCCGCCGTCGATCACTCGTACCTCTTGTCTCTGGGCGCGGCATTGCTCGGAAAAAGCGAATTCAAACGCTCGGCGCAAATCGATGAAGAGGCGTTGTGGTGGGCGGGCGAGAAAGGGCTTGAGGCATTCAACGCCCTTCCAGAAATCAACACTGCTCCTGCGTCGCGCGCTTTTCGAGATGCGCAGATTTTTATTGAGCGACAGGGAGCCGTCTATTCGATAATCGATTGCGGCGATCACGGCATCCGCGGGCGAGGCTCGCACGCGCACTCGGACGCGCTCTCAATCGAAGTCTTTGCTTTTGATCGAACTTTTCTGCGCGACCCCGGAACTTTCGCTTACACAGGCAACACGGAGTTGCGAAATCTTTTTCGCTCGACCCCGTATCACAACACCGTCCGCATCGACCAACGAGATATCAGCCGCATCGATGAAAGCCAACTCTTCGCGCTCGGAGAAAACGTCCGCCCGAAAATCATTCGATGGAAAAGCGATGACGACCACGACACGCTCGAAGCAGAGCATCACAGTTATGCCGACCTCAAAGTGATTCATCGTCGCGCAGTCACGTTAGACAAGAATCAACTCTACTGGCTCATCGCTGACAGCTTCACCGGAGAAGGCCATCACACATTCGAATTTTTTTTCAACTTCGATGCGGGACTTGAAGTCGCGCTCGATGAGGATCAACGCGCTGTCGCTTTCAGTCAACAAGCAGGCTTCGTCATAGCGATGATTTCGGGTCACTCGATGCAGGCAGAAATAGCGGAACGCTGGGTGTCACTGAGCTACGGCGAGCGCGTCGCGGCTTCTGGTATCATATACCGTTTTCACGGATCGGTTCCTTTCGAAAACAAAACGCTGCTCGTACCGTTTCGTCGCGGCGATGAATCGAAAGCGGGACGGATTATTGATGAGTGCGGAGTGGGAGAGTCGGAGAGTCGGAGAGTGGGGGAGTGGGGGAGTGTGAGGGAATGAAGGGAAGAGTGGGTGAGTGGGAGAGGATGAGCCATCGCTTCCATTCCCCCATTCTCCCATACTCCCATTCCCCCATTCTTCCCTTCGTAAAGAGCATGTGCGGAATCTGCGGAGTCTACAATTACGGCGCAAGCGAGGCGGTCGATGAATCGCTCATCACCAAGATGCGCGATACGATGGAGCATCGCGGGCCTGATGATGCTGGCGTCTACATAAACGAAGATCGAAAGGTGGGGCTTGGTCATCGCCGCCTTTCGATAGTCGATCTTTCGGCAGCGGGCCGCAATCCGATGTCGAATGAAACCGAAACGGTCTGGATCACTTTCAACGGCGAAATCTACAATCATCAGAAATTCCGCGCCGCGCTCATAGATCAAGGTCATGAGTATCGCTCGCGCACTGACACCGAAACGATCATTCATCTCTACGAAGAACGCGGATTGGATTTCGTCCGACTGCTCGAAGGCGATTTCGCTCTGGCGATCTGGGATGAGGATAAACGAAGGCTGGCGCTGGCCCGCGACCCGCTGGGAGTCAAACCGCTTTATTACCACGCAGCCGACGGGCGATTGATTTTCGCTTCCGAAATAAAAGCGATACTTGCGCATCCGTCGGTTTCGCGCGAAGTCAACGAAGAGGCGCTTTATCATTACCTGTCTTTTCTGACCACTCCTGCGCCGCAGACTCTCTTCGCCGGCATAAACAAATTGCCCGCAGGCTGCATACTCACCTGCGACGCGCGGGGCGATATAAAAATCACGCGCTACTGGGACGCCATCTCGACTGAAAGCATCACAGGCGATGAAGAAGAGATGGCAGACGAACTCAGGCGATTGCTCAATGAGTCGATTGAAAAGCGGATGATGAGCGATGTGCCGTTCGGCGTTTTTCTTTCGGGCGGTATCGATTCGACCGCGAATGTGGCTCTGATGGCCGGTTTGATGTCGCAGCCTGTAAAAACATTCACGGTCGGCTTTCGCGATCAAACGCGCTACAACGAGCTTGAAGAAGCCCGCGCTGTCGCGCGTCATTTCAAAACCGATCATCACGAAGTCATTATCGGCCATCAGGAGTTGATCGATTTTCTTCCTCAACTCGTCTTTCATCAGGATGAACCCATAGCCGATCCCGTTTGCGTGCCGCTTTATTATGTTTCGAAACTGGCCCGCGAAAGCGGCACCATAGTAGTGCAGGTGGGCGAGGGCGCGGATGAGATTTTTTGCGGCTATCAAAACTATACCCATTATCTGAAACTCTACGATTACTTCTGGCGTCCGCTTTCGCGGTTGCCCGCGCCTTTGCGTCGCGCTGCCGCTGCGACAGGAAATCTGATTTATAAAGCGGGCGTCAGCGGGTTATTTCCCAAAGCTCGAAAGTACGCGCCCGACCTCTTTCGCCGCCTTGCCAGTGGGGAAGAGCTTTTCTGGAGCGGCGCGCTCTTTTTCGACGAGACGCAAAAGCATCAACTGCTCGCTCCCCGATTCAAAGCCAGACTCAATGGCGGACGCATCAATTCGCACTCAACAGTGAAAGAAATTCTTGATCGCCTGCTTGCAGAAAAGCCCGATGCTGATCAGCTTGAGCGAATGATCTATCTCGATTTGAAGCTGCGACTGGCAGAGCTTCTCTTGATGCGAGTCGATAAGATCACGATGGCGACATCGGTCGAGGCGCGGGTGCCGTTTCTCGATCACAAGCTCGTGGAATTCGCTCAGCGATTGCCGCGACGGATGAAGTATCGCGATGGCGAAACAAAATATATTCTCAAACGCGCGCTTCGCGGCACTGTGCCTGACCACGCGCTTGACAGACCAAAGCAGGGATTCGGCGCGCCGATAAACGAATGGATGATGGATCGAATGGGCAGCTTCGTCGAAGAGTCTCTGATGAATTCCGGGATTCGCCGCCGCGAATTTTTCGATTACGATTTCGTCAATCGATTGATGAGCGAGCATCGACGGGGAAGAGTGAATTATTCGTTTCACCTCTGGACGCTGCTCAACCTGAGTTTGTGGTACGACCGGTGGATTGATGGGTGATGGGTGATAGGGGATGGGGGATGGGTAAAGAGTCGCAAAAGAAAGTGGGAGAGGTGAATCCCCGTCGTCCGCCGCTCAGGCAGAAGGAAAGTTCGTTTGAAATTACCGCCATAGTTGAATATGCTCAAGCAGCGTTGAAGGATTGATGAAAATGCCCAGTATTCAATACAAACTCATCAGTGAACCAGACGACTCAACTGAATACACTTTATCTGCTCTGTATCGGCGGGCGCATGATTCGATGCGTAACATTGATGGCTTGCAGCCGCAGGAAGCGTTCGATGAACTGTTGAAATTTCTCTTCTTCAAACAGGCAAACGAAGACAAAGGGCCAAAGCTGTTCTTCCCGCGGGAGGGAAGCCCTCTGTCGAAAACAGAGATAAAAAAACTGGCGGATGAAGTCAGAAAAGTTTTCTCAGGCTATATCGAAACTTTCAACTCGTGGTTCAGGCAGTTGTGGAAAGATCAGCGGTTTCAGTTGAGCGATACTGCGCTCGTTACCCTGTGCCAACTTTTCAAGGATATCCACTTCAGCAAAGTTTCTTTCGACATAAGAAGCGCCGCGCTCAAAGAGTTTCTCTCGCCGGAGATGCGGCGCGGCTTAGGGGTATATCTCACGCCTGATGATGTTGTGAAAATGATGGTCGAGTTTGTCAATCCGACTATCGAGCAATCAGTTTATGATCCGGCCTGCGGATCAGGAACTTTCCTGATTGAAACCCTCAAACACTGCCGCGCAAACAAAAAGGCTCAAAGAATCTCTGTCTGGGGAACTGACAAAAATCCGCGAATGCTTCTGCTCGCCGAGTTGAACATGGGTCACTTCCCTGAAATAACTTTTAATCGGCGCGTGACGGACGCTCTTTTCCCGGAAGGCGAAGACACGTGGCCTGCCGCAGACTCTTTCGATGTCATTTTCACGAACCCGCCTTTTGGCATGATGCTCGACTCAGCTTCTTTCGATTTGCGGCGATTTCAAACAAGCCGGAATACTGATGGTCGTCAGGTCAATCGCCAGCCGAGCGAGATCGTTTTTATCGAGCAATCGCTCCACTACCTCAAACCGGGCGGCGTTCTGGCTATCGTTCTGCCAAAGAGTGTTGTGACCAATTCGACGTTTCAATCGGCGCGCAGGGCGCTTGATAAACAGGGGTATATTTACGCGGCTATGATTCTGCCGCCGGAAACTTTCGCGACAACCGGCACTCAAGCCTCGACTGTGGCCCTGTTCATTCGGAAATACGGACTGAACGAAGACAAAAAAGGAAAAATTCAAATCGCTCTGACGAACGTAACCAATGTGGGCTATGACTCAACAGGTCGGGCGAGAAAGCAGAATCAGCTTTTGAAACTTGCCGAGGATTTGCGCTCCTGTATTGAATCAAAATCTAGCATCGGCGTTTGCCGCGCGCTGCCTGAGATTTCCAGAGAAGAGACTTTCTCCGAGCTTGGCAATCTGCTTGCAGGAAGAACAGGCGCGCGAGACGCGGCAAGACTCGGCGATGTCGTGGAGAAGGCGGCGAATGGTCGCACTCCGCCGCGACTCAGCTACACGGATGAAGGATTGTTCGTTGTAAAGGTGGGGAACCTGACCGGAAACGGGATCAACTGGATTCCGAGAGAGAGAAATTTCATCAGCGATATCGAAAAGAAAAAACGTCAGGCAAGCAAACAACTGATGCTACAGAAAGGAGACATCCTGCTGACAGCGGCGGCGCATTCGCCCGTCTACATCGCAAAGAAAGTCGATATCGTGGATTGTGTGCCAGAGTGGGTGGGCGGCGCGGCTTCTTATGTCGGAGAAGTGATGATGATTCGCCCGAACCGAAAAGTCATAGACCCATTTATTCTGCTGGCTTTTCTGCGTATGCCTGCAACGACCGAGCGAATACAGATGATGATTCGCGGTCAGACAGCTCATCTGTATGCGAGCGACCTTCTCAGCCTGCCCTTGCCTTCAGCCCTGCTCGATCCTGATGAGCGAATGAGAAAAGCGGCTGAGATTTTGCGTCGTGAAACGGAGATCAACTTCGAGATGAACCAACTCGCGTTTGAACAGCAGCAGATTCTTGGAAGTATCGAGCTTTGAGCGTCGCCTCGTTAAAGCCCTGCTCTGGCCTTGAGACCTTCCGGTAATCCCTCAATATGTTGCTCTATGTCGGGCCAATACAATGCTTTCGATAAACTGTCCATCGTAATTTCTGTCGTGAGATGAGACTCGTCAAGGAACCGCTGAATTTGCTCAAGCAATCTCCGCTTGTTGTTCGGGTGTTCAATATTGGCTCCAATGCTTTCGGCAAAAGAAAGAATTTTCCCTACGGTCAAATTCCGTGACTGCGAATATCTCGGCAACTGGTGAAGAGCATGTAACTGCTCGGAGTCACGGCCAGGGAAAATCATGGTCTGAACATCGTCTTCTTTCGTTATCTGAGAGCGGTAAATCAATACTGGCCTCATAAGATCGAACTTCAGTTGAAAGGGCCACAAATTGAAAGGGGCTTTTGATTTAGATGCCGCGCGGATGTTTCTGTAATAGTCAATCATGCAATATGCAAAACCCGGCACGGTTGGAACGACTCGCCAGATTGATGATTGAATTGTGTCAGGTGATGTCAAGTCGGTGAATTCGAACAAAACCAAGTAGTAATATTTGGGGGTTAAGATTTCGGCGAACTCTTCATCGTGTCTTATGCCGATAAGCCATTTTGAGTCATCGTTTCTTTTCAAATCTGTTGAGCCACATCGGGGGCAGCTATCTTCGATGGCTGCCACGGCAGCTTCGCAGTCGTTGCATTTGCCCAATTGATCTACGCGATAACAGGTTTTGATTTCTGCGTGTTCATCATTGGGCAAAACTAGGTCTTTTCCACGCGCGCCAGAACGTCCGCCCGGACATCCTGTAGCAACGCTGACCAGATGCTGGCCGACATAACCCATCCTAGCTTGCGCCGTTTGGTGAGTGATCGAGGCCCACTTATTCACTTTCTTTCGTAGCTCGATATAGAGGTCATTGATTAACTGCTCGGAAGCTTCGACTGTCCCCAGCGTATAGTTTCTCTGCTCCATTGCATCTCCAATGCCCTTAAAGATCGACCGATTTACTTCCTGCCGGTAATTGCATTGAGAATAGCGCGAATCATAACGCTCAGTCCAACCTTGCCAAACCTCCTGCGCGAGATCATCCTGGTCAACGAACTACTCAACCAATCCCCTGATTGCGCGGCCCTGCGGTTGATGTTAGTCTCTCAGTCAATAATTTTTGAAGAGTCGTTCACAGCATCAGCAACCCTGAAATGATAAAAAACCGATTGTAGTGGTCAGAGGTTGGTGAGCAGTGGTCGGTAGTCAGTGTTGATATTCTGACTCCAGACTCCAGACTCTCGACTCCAGACTTTTCGAAAGAGGAGCCGACCCGAACTGGACGCACAGTCACAACTCACAAAGCAGAACGAGCCATCTCAAAGCGCAGCCGCTCGACTGTGGAAGGGCGAAACTCCGCGTCAGGCGGGTATGCTCTTTTCGGCTCACACGCTGTCGATGTTCATAAGCCTGACTGCGACCGTCGTGCAGTTGCGATGGATGGAACCCGATGAGCGAGGCCGTTACGCGCTTTCGCTGGCGGTGGTTATGATCCTCGCCCTGCTCATAGAACCGGGCATCTCTCCCGCCGGTGGAAGAGCGCTTGCAATCGAGCGCGACCGCGAGGCTCAACGCCGCACGATTGGAGCGTTGACGATCATGGGGTTTGGTCTCGGAGCGGTTCTTTCATCGCTTCTTGCGGCAAGCTCTTTCGCAATCGATCTGATATTCAAAAAAAACATCGAAGGGATTTTGCTGTCAGCAGCGCCGTTCGCTTTGTTTCTTCCATTTCAAACTCTGACGCAGGACAGTTGTCAGGGACTCAATCAGATTCGTCGATTGAGCGTGTTTCAACTCACGCTGTCTCTTCTCAATCTTGCTTTTCAGGTTTCGCTTGCGCTTTCGGGTCATCTCACCGCGAGGACGGCTCTGATGGCCCAGCTTGCAGCCATCAGTCTGTCGTCGCTTTCGGCAGTTTTGAGTATGCGACCGGACTTTACTAAAAGAGCGCATCACATCGGATTGATAATCCGGGAAGCGCGCCGATTCGGATTCAATGTCTATCTCGCTCGACTGACCGGGACAGCTTCGACGCGGCTCGATAATCTGGTGATAGGTTATTATCTGCCCGAAGCGATGCTCGGCCTTTATGACAACGCGCAGAGAGTGTCCAATCCCATAATCACTCTTGCTCGCTCGCTTGCCATCACCCGCTATCGGGCATTTGCCGCAACGGATCGGATCTCTCGTCGCATAAAATTCTGGAATGCGGTGACGCTCGGCACAGGCGCGGTTGCGCTTGCGCTCGCGGGCCCTGTGGCGCTTCCTCTTGCGTTCCCGAAATACGCGGACGCGGCGTCGCTATTGTTGCCTTTCGCGGTGTGGGGATTTTTCGGCGGACTCTTTCAACCATATAATATGTTCCTCGGAGCGCACGGTCGCGGAGCCGAGATTCGCAACATCGCGCTGGCAATCACGTTGTTTTCCATCACGGCGCTTCTGCTTTCGGTGCCGAGATGGGGAATCAAGGGAGCGGCCTGGAGCGCGGCGGCGGCGATGGCTCTGGACTACGCGCTGGCCGTTTACTACTATCGAAAATTCAGGCGGACGCTTTCAACCGCAAGCGAGAGAAAATGAAATCAATTGCTCGACTCGATACGGCGACGAGGTGACTTCCTCCGATAATTCCAGAGACAAAACCAGAATCGCGGCGGCGATAGACCTCACGGGGAATCGCCGCGAGGCTCTGGCGTGGGCCGAGAGCGCGCTTGAAGGCTTCGAGATTCGCATAATCGATAAGGCCGATCTTAAATGGGAATCGAAACGCGAAGCCCTCCGACGTGTGCGATCTCTCAAACCAGACGCATTCGCCGTGTTCACTTCGAACCTCGCCCTTCAAAGCGCCCGACGATTGATGATGCTGTTCGGCGCTTTGGCGGGCGCGCGCAAGATCGCCATGGGAGACGGCTCTTGCCTGATCGTTCGCTCTCGACTCGCCGCGTTTCTGATCGATGCTCCGCTGCTCGCGTTGGAATTCCTTTTCGGATACGCGGCGCTGATACCACTTTCTCTGCTCGCGACCGTTCTTCTCAGCGCGATGATTCCATTTCGCAATCTCGCCCGTCGCATCGAAGGAAAAACGGCGCGGGCGCAATCGGCCTTTTATATTCGAGCCAGTTCCGCGACGGCTTCAGCGGGAGGACAGGCGACACATGTGGCGGGGTTTCAGCGCGGTACGATGGCTCTCTTTCGTCGTTTGATATTCATTTCCACGAGCGAAGCAGGCATTGATACTGAGAAGAGCGCGACTCATCTTGTAGAGCCGTCGTCATCAGTGAGCGCGACCCGCGCGCTGTTCGAATTGTGGAACAACTTCAGATTCACGCTGGCCGCTTTCGGCGTAGTCCGGGATAACGAGGAGATGGATTTCATTTATCAACGCTACAATCGATTCAACTGGAGCGGCGTCGCGTTGTCGTTTGCAACGGGGCTTCCTCTCGCGCTCGAATACAACGGCTCGGAAGTGTGGCTCGCGCGCAACTGGGATCCGGTGGATCAGTTGTGGCTGCTCAAAAAATTCGAACAGCTCAACCTCAAAGCCGCCGATTCCGTCTTCGTTGTCTCAGAGGTCGAGCGCGACAATCTCATCGCCACTGGAGTCGATGCCGAAAAAATAACCGTAAATCCGAACGGCGTCGATGCAGCCGAATTTCGGCCCGATTGCGGAGGCGCGGAAATTCGTCGCGCACTCAAAGTTGAAGATAAAATCGTGACGGGTTTCGTCGGCACCTTCGGCCCCTGGCACGGAGCCACTGTGCTTGCCGAGGCCGCAACACTTGTACGCGACGAGCGTTGCCATTTTCTTTTCGTAGGCAACGGCGATGAACGCCCTGTGTGCGAATCGATAATCGAAGCGGTATCCTCGCGTGCGACTTTCACGGGGCGCGTCCCGCACTCGGAGGTCGCCGCTTACCTTGATGCCTGCGATATACTCGCTTCGCCTCACGCGCCGTCGAAGGACGGAAGCGAATTCTTCGGCTCTCCGACGAAACTCTTCGAGTACATGGCGATGGCTCGCCCCATAGTCGCCAGCCGATTGGGGCAAATTGCTGACGTGATAGAAGATGGCGAAAACGGATTGCTCGTAGAACCGCGCAATGCTGGTGAACTGGCGCGCGCTATCGAGCGACTGGCCGCTGACGAGCAGTTGCGCCGCAGATTGGGGGCCGCCGCCCGCCAAACGGTCATCGAGCGACACACGTGGACGCAAAACGCTGCTCGCGTATTCACGCGCATGGAAGAGAAACTGTGATAAAAGACAAATCGATAATCTGTTTTGCGGGCGAGGACTGGTGGTATCATCACCCGCATTCGAAGAATCACATAATGCGAAGACTTGCCCGCTCGAATCGCGTGATGTTCGTAAATTCCATTTCGATGGGATTGCCTTCGATATCGAGCCGGGATTTCCGGGGCAAGATAAAACGAAAGCTGCGGAGCTACATGAAATTCGCCCGCCGCGCCGAAGAAGGCATACTCGTCGTCTCGCCCCTGACTGTGCCTCTTTATTCAACCTGGTGGGGGCGCGCATTGAATCGATTTCTGCTTGCGGCGCAGATCAAACTGCTGATGATCGCTTTCGATTTCCGCGATCCTGTTTTGTGGATCGCCATTCCGACTGCGCGCGATATGGTCGGAAGATTGGACGAGTGCGCGCTCATTTATCAGGTGTCTGACAAGTACGACGCCAACTGGATGGATCACGCGACGGCGAAAGACGCGATAGCGGCTATGCACGCGGATTTGCTCACGAGCGCCGATCTGATTTATTACTCAGGCCGCAAGCTCTTCGAAGAGGAGATGGCCGCTCGCCCTGAACTCAGCGAGAAATCGAAGATGCTTCGTCAGGCCGTCGATTTCGATCACTTCTCTGGGGCGACTTCGCAGGAGTGGCCCGCGCCTGAAGACATCCTGGCGATTGCGCGCCCGCGACTCGGATACTTCGGACAGGTCGATGGGTGGCTGCTGGATCAGGAATTGATTCGATATGTGAGTCGCAAGCGACCCCATTGGCAATGGGTTCTGATTGGGCTGAAAGCATCGCGGCTCGATATAGAAGATTTGCCTAACGTCCGTCATCTCGGCTCGAAGCCTTACACCGATATGCCGCGCTATGCCGCCGGGTTCGATGTGTGTGTACTGCCGTGGGTGACAGATAATGAGTTTGTCAGTTACGGGAGCGCGATCAAGGTGCGCGAGTATCTGGCTACGGGCAAGCCTGTCGTCATCACGCCGCTTTATGAGTACGAACCGCTGGATGGTATACTCGGCATCGCTCGCGGCTATGATGATTTCATCGCGAAAGTCGAAGACGCGCTCGCGCGCGATACTGAAGAGCAGAAACAGGCGCGACAGCAATCGGTCAAATCCGCAACGTGGGATGTTCGCGCCGAAGAAGTGAGCGAGGATATCTCGCGGCTGATCGAATCCAAATAAGTCAGGCGCGAAGGGCGCGTAGAGGCGCGTTGGAGCATGTGAGGTTGAAGAGTTTGGTGAAAAAACTTCTGCGACCCGTTTACTACAGGCTTCCGCCTGAGATTTGCTATGGCCCTCTTTACTCCCGGACGGTTGCATTCCTGCTCGAGTCCGAAAAGTGGAATGAAGGACAGGTTGTCGAATATCAGGTGAATCGGCTTCGCGCCGTTTTGCGCCACGCGGCGAAAAACGTTCCTTATTACCGAAACCTTTTTCGACAAACGGGATTCGACCCCGAACGGGTGCGCGATCTCGCGGACATTCGCGCCCTGCCTCTGCTCGACAAGGAAACGCTGCGCGCGAACAGGCGGGAGTTGCTGGCTGAAAACATTAAGCCGCGCGACAGGCGCTATTACACGACCGGGGGAACGATGGGAAAGCCTCTGGGTTTTTACAACCTGCGGCATTCGGGCGGGCGTGAGAAAGCTTTCATGTTCCGGCAATGGGCGCGAGTCGGATTCCGTCCTCATCACCTGCGGGCGATATTGCGCGGCTCGCCGGTCAGAAACAGCCGACACTGGCGATACGAAGCTTCGGAGCGCGCTTACGTCTTTTCGAATTTTCACATGACGGCTGAAAACGCCGCCCGTTATGCGCGAGTGATGCGCGAGAAGAAAATTCCTTTCCTGCATTCCTACCCGTCGGCAGTCATCGATTTCGCCCGCCATCTGAAAGACCTCGGCCTTGAGCCTCCGCGATTTCAGGCCGTGCTTGCGTCTTCCGAAAATCTCTATCCGGGGCAGCGCGAGTTCATCGAATCGTTTTACGGCGCGCGATTGTTTTCGTGGTACGGTCACAGCGAGAACCTCATCCTTGCGGGCGAATGCGAGGCGAGCAGTCATTACCATATCTTTCCCGAATACGGCGTGACGGAACTGCTCGCTGAAGACGGCTCGCCTGCCGAGAAGGAAGATGAAATAGGCGAGATGGTAGGCACGACGCTCGATAATTTCGCTATGCCGTTGATTCGCTATCGCACTGATGACTGGGCTGTGGTCGGCCCCTCCTCGTGCGAGTGCAGACGCCCGCACCAATTGCTCAAAGCGACGCGCGGGCGCTGGCATCAGGAGATGCTCATTGGAAAATTCGACAATTTGATTTCAGTCACCGCCCTCAATGTTCACAGCGATATTTTCGATCATGCGCATCAGATACAGTTCTATCAGCGCGAGCGCGGAAAGGTGGAATTGAGAATCAAACCCAAACCCGATTACACCGAGCGCGACACCAGAAGAATCCTTCAGGCGATGAACGAGAAGATTGGCGACACGGTGGAAATCTCGTTGAGCTTTCACGAAGAGATACCGCTCTCGCCGCGCGGAAAATTCCGATTCATCATTCAGGAACTAGACACTCCGCGAGTCCTCATCGATGAAACTCAGGCCGGGATTCCTTCCTGAATCGATATCCGTCTTGCTGCGCACTTCTCTCGGCCACGACGACTTCATTGCGAAGGCTGAACACGCGCGCGCGCTTTCAGGCAAGCCTTTTCAATGACTACCTGAAACTTTTATTGAAGTTCCTCGCAAATACAACAAGTATGAATGTATTGATCCGGCGATTGCCATTGAACCTGATCTCCGCACATATATTCCTCTCGTTGGTACACATGGTAGCACTCGCCTGCCCCAGTAGGTGTATATGTATAAACTGTTTGATAATAGCAACCGCAACCTACGCAACCGCCGCCCCCGCCAGGCTCGCTGTCACCACCGCCATCATCTCCACCACCGCCGCCTACCGTGGCGCAACTTCCTTCTGAGATAAAAGGAGTAGTGGTTTGATCAATGCTACATACCCAATGCGGTGACTGTAAAAAACCACACGATTCATAATAACAAGTCCCTCTCTGAGTAATAACGTCCTGTCTCCAAACAGATGAACTGACTACAGGAGGCATGAATGCAGGCCAAAACTGTTTGTACTCACTATTGTAATTACAGTCTTCAATCTCGCTGCAAAACCCGAACCCCCTTAGCACAATGTCTTCAGAAGAATGCGCCCATCCTATTCTCTTTTTTTCCCATTTATAAATCTCTTCAACACCTCCCATACTTGACCCATCAATAATTGCAGCACATGGCCTGTCGTCATATAGGCAATCTATCAGTGTCTCAGTAGGACAACTGGTTCGGAACACCTGACCTGGATTGGGGCAAGGGGGCTCCTGAGCTTTAGAATATAATGAGGTCATACATAGGAGTAATAAGAGTGAGATCAGCTTTCTCATAGGTTTTCCTTTCCTGGGCAGAACAACAAACACTATCAAGAGTTGATAGCTTCAGCGATTGGCGACCAACCTTTTACGGCGTTCGCGCTCTTTGATGCGATCCAATCGATGTCTAAGAGAGGAATCTTCAGCGCCTTTCTGTTTATCGGTTTCGATCTCTTCGAGATTCATCAGAATATGTTCCACAGCCGTCTTGAACCCAGCCTCAACATGAAACGAAGGTCGTGCTTGTGCGGGAATTGGAAGATATCTGATTGCGAGTTTCGCTTCCTGCAATCTCGGCAGCAATTGCTCATCGCTACCGTTAAGAATACGCTGCAAATGAGGAACTATATGGGTTGCTCCTAGCCTTTTACCTAATCTATAGTCCTTCATTCTGGTGATGCGAGCCTTATCGCCATCTCCTGTTTCATCGTCAAATATCACAGCGCCGATTACGATTACTCGCTCCGGGCCGGAATCACTTGGGAGCATAAAGACCTCCTCGTAGGTCTGCCCCGGAGCAATCATCTCAGGGAAAAGGTCAGGTTCCATTGAATAACGTGAAGGACCGGCGGGAGAAAAGGAGAAAGCTGTTATGGCTTTATCGTAGTCGTTTCTCAGCTTCAGCCGAACTCGTATCCCCTCCTTTTTCAAGTCGACGACCTTGAGATTTTGAGTGAAACTTCTCACGACTATCTTGAATTGATCAGGCGGGTTCTGATTTGTTTCCTGAGAAGAAGTCCTTGAGGTGATAGCGCCTGTTGACAGGATTACACCGATGAAAACAACGAGAACCATAACAGCCCATATCAGTCGTTCGGGTTTTCTCACAAATCCTCCATTTGCCAACATACTGAGATTGGCTCAGGGTGGTTGGGAAAGAAATCATCGCAAGGTTTGGGCAGCCAAATCTTGCGGCTTTGAGTGTGCGCCCGACAGTTACCGGCTAACGAGCATTGAAGTCGGCGGAATACTACAACGGGGTGTGGTATGTGTCAAATGGCTTTTTATTCTGCGGAAACCTGCACCAACGGCTCGCCCGGAGCTACTACATCGCCCATCCTGACCAGAATAGTCTCGATGAATCCGTCCATCCTCGCCTTGATCGTCTGCTCCATCTTCATCGCTTCAAGTATACGGACGCTTTCGGCAACGTGCATCAGATACAGTTCTATCAGCGCGAGCGCGGAAAGGTGGAATTGAGAATCAAACCCAAACCCGATTACACTGAGCGCGACACCAGAAGAATCCTTCAGGCGATGAACGAGAAGATTGGCGACACGGTGGAAATCTCGTTGAGCTTTCACGAAGAGATACCGCTCTCGCCGCGCGGAAAATTCCGATTCATCATTCAGGAACTCGACACTCCGCGAATCCTCATCGATGAAACTCAGGCCGGGATTCCTTCCTGAATCGATATCCGTCTTGCAGACGCTTCACTGCCGGATGCTATACTGCCGACTTCTCGCAATCGCGGGAAGAAAATCCAATGAGGCAAGGTGAATGAATCGAACGAAAATTTTTCTCGGCATATTCCTTGTCACGATGTCCGTCCTGATGTTGGAACTCGGACTGACGCGACTCTTTTCGGCGACGATGTATTATCACTTCGCCTTTCTCGCCATCTCGCTCGCCCTTTTCGGATCGGGCGCAAGCGGAGTTTTCATCTACACCCTCCAGCGCAGACTATCGGCCAGCCGGACGGGACTCTGGCTAAGTCTCTCATCGATACTTTTCGCCCTTGCCACTCTGTTCGCGCTTTATGTGGTACTCGCTCATCCGCTGACGTTCGAGACCGGCCCTGAAAATTATTATCGCTTGGCGAAAATCTACGGCGCGACCGCGCTGCCATTTTTTTTCGCCGGATGCGCCATCACTCTCGCCATAACTCGGCTGGCCGAAGACATCAGCCGACTTTACTTGTTCGACCTCGCAGGCGCGGCTGCCGGATGTTTGCTGCTCATACCTGTCCTCAACCAGATAGGCGCGATCAACACGGTCTTTCTGGTCGCCACCGTCGCCGGACTTTCTGCCGCGCTCTTCAGCTTCACCGAGGGAAGCGCGCGCGCGCAGGTTGCCCTTTCGCTCGCGGTCTTCGCCGCGCTCGCCGCGCTTCTCGTCTACAACGTCTCGACGAATAAAATCGACGTTCGAATGAGCAAGGGGTTTGAAGAAAACCGCGTGCTGTTTGCGAAGTGGAATTCGTTTTCACGCATCACGGTCGAAGGCGATATCAACCAGCACATCGAAATAAAGATCGATGCTGACGCCGCAACCGGAATCGTCTACAAAGCCGACGATCTTTCCCTGCACCAGCGCCAGCGCCAGTACATCGCCTCGCTTGCCTACAATCTGAAAACGGACGCGAAAGTTTTGATCATAGGGCCGGGCGGCGGCTATGACGTAACGACCGCTCTGGTCTACGGCTCGCCCTCGATCACAGCCGTCGAGGTCAATCCCATCATCGCCCGCGATGTCATGTCAACGGAGCCGTTCAAGAGTTATTCGGGCAGCGTCTACGAACAGCCCGGGGTCAACCTCGTAGTCGATGAAGGCCGCAGCTTCATACGCAACTCGCCCGACCGCTACGATATTTTGCAGGCGACGATGGTCGACACGTGGGCGGCGACTTCGGCGGGCGCGTTTGCGCTCACGGAAAACAATCTCTACACGGTCGAAGCGTTCAAGGATTACGTGACTCATCTGACGGATGACGGATTGCTGACGATGACGCGCTGGTATTTCGAGCCGCCTGATCAGTTGTTGCGTCTACTCTCGCTCACTCGCGCGATGATGAGTGAGCTTGGAATCACAAACGCCTCGCGTCACGTTATGCTGATCCGAGACGGAAGAGAAGGCTATGACCGCTCGCCCGCGACTTACCTGTTCAAGAAGAGCGAATTTACGGACGACGAAGTGCGCCGCATCGAAGATATTTCGCGCGAGACGGGGTTCGAGATTCTCTACACTCCGCTCACGCGGCCCGACAATGTTTTCACTCAAATGATCGAAGCCCCTGACCCGGCAGCAGTATGGAATTCGTTTGAGACTAATGTCGAACCTACGCGCGACAACAATCCGTTCTTTTTCAACTCGCTCCGCTGGTCTAACCTGCGGCGCGCGCTCGAAGGCGTGGGCGAATGGCAGAAGACCAACCTCGGAACGTTCGTCCTCTTCGTGCTGCTCGCCATCACGAGCGCGCTCGTGGTGTTGTTTATCATAGGGCCGCTCCTGTTAGTGCGAAGGCGCGATCTTGCTGTGGGCGGAAAAAATAAAATTTCCTACCTGCTTTATTTCGGATGCCTGGGAGCGGGATTCATCATCGTCGAGGTGGCGATGATTCAAAAATTCATTCTCTTCCTCGGCCATCCGGTCTATGCGCTTGCGGTCGTGTTGTTTTCGCTTCTGATATTCAGCGCCGTGGGAAGCTATCTGACCGGGAGATTCAACGCGAATAGATTGGCGCAGACGATTGCGAAGCTGCTCGTCGCGCTTGTTGCGCTGGTCGTGATTTACATACTCGCGCTGCCGCCGATTTTTTACGGACTCGTTCATCTGCCGCTCGCCGCGCGCATTGCAGTAGCAGTTGCGCTTATGGCTCCGCTTGCGGTGGTGATGGGGATGCCTATGCCTGCCGCGATCAGGATGCTTTCGCGCGGCGCGCCTGAATTGATTCCGTGGGCGTGGGGAGTAAATGGCGCAACGTCCGTGATGGGATCGGTCGCGGCATTGGTGATTGCGATCCTTACGGGCTTCAATCAGGCTCTGGCAGCCGGTTCTGCGTTATACCTGCTGGCGATATTTTTCATCACCCGCCCGCAGGAAGCCGCTGAACCTATGGAGCAGTCGATAGAAGAGCCGGTAAGAGCGTGAAATGTTCTCGCACGTCGCCGCCCTCGTTTCCACGACTCGGACAAACGATGAGCGAGAGGAGGATGATTGCTGATGACAGAATTTTCATTACTTTTACGACCCAATCAATGTTCTCTCTTGACATCTTCATCGAAGCTCGCTTCCGCCATGTCCGACCGCTCCGCAAAACCGTATTCTTCTCGAAACGTCCCGATGATTTCTTCCATCGGCAGATCGGAGTATGAGCCTCGATGATTGACATACTCCATGTGACGATTACCCTGCGAGTCGTAAGGATGATAAAGAGAATCTGTCTGGCCGTCGAACTCCAGAGGCAGGAGGCGAAACCGTTCGCACAACTCCAGGTTGAAAGCCGGAGTCGCCTTCACCCATTTCGCGGCAAGCCATATCTCTGTATAGCCGTGCCAGTAGAATATGTCCGTGCGCATACGCTGTCTCATCCGCTCAGTCGAGAGGTGATTTCGCACATCCGCAAATCCCAGCCTTGCCGGAATGCCAAGCGACCGGCAACAGGCGGCCAGCAACACAGCCTTCGACACGCACCATCCGTGACGGGTCGCAAGAGCCGCGCTCGCTTTCATCCCCTCCACAGTCAGATCGATTCGGTAAGGGTCATAGCGAATTAAATCTCTGACTCCGTAATACAACCTCACTGCCTGCTCGATGTCCGAGGCGGCGTCTCCGATCAGGTGGCGAGTGAAGCCTGCGACATCCGCGTGAGTCGATTCAATCGTTCGAGTGGGCCGGGTAAACTCATCGTATTCAGCCTTGTTCATAGCGGATGAAGATTAACTCAAGATGAAGGGCTGATCCAGATGTATCCATCCGGGCGAGCAAACATAGAGCGATTGAAGCGTCCTGAAAAAAATTACGACCCTCTTGACGCGGCGACGGTCTAAGAGACATCAGCGTGGAGGCAAAACTCAATGGCCTCGCTCTGAAGACCTCTCCCCGGACTGCCACACACATTCGACTATAGGCGCGAGAGATTCGCGCTTCAGTGGAGGTTTCGGTATGAGAAAAATGCAACTGTTTATGGCTGGAATTCTGCTCGCTCTCACGAGCATCTTTGCAATCCCGGCATCAGGCAACGGGGCGGGCGAGTGCGCCGAGCGATGCAATCGAATACACCGCGAGGCGAGGGAGCAATGCCGCAGGCTCGGAAGAGACGCTCAACGTCGCTGTATGCGCGAAGCGCGGGAGCGTCATCGCCAGTGCCTTGCCAACTGTCGCAACTGATCCGCCCTTTTTATTCCCAACCCCTCAGAAGCCGGTGTCCGGAGCAATGTTGTTGCGGCGTTCCAGACACCGGTTTTTTATCGAAAGCCATCCTCTCTTTTTTTATTCACAATTCGAGATGCGACTGAATGAAAGCGTCTCATTATTGTGAGGCTGATGATTCGAAGCCGTCGACGTTCTTGAGATACACCTCTCTGAATCGTGACTAGCGAGCATTGATTGGAAAATTCGATATTCTTTGTGGCCGATTCATACGCTTCAGAGCGTGACGAGGAGACAGAAAAAGTTCTCTCATCATTCTCGCGCGGAATGAATGAAAGGTCGGGAGGTTGAAAACATGGCAGATATAACCCGTCAGGAAGCTGCTCACCTGCTCAGACGAACGGGTTTCGGCAACCGGATTGAAGACATAAAATCCCTTTCCGCCAGGAGTCGAAACAAGGCCGTCGATCAGATCATCGACTATGGGCGCGTCAACAATCAGGAGATGGAGGACAGGCTGACGGCGAACTTCGAATTCCTGAGAGCCTCTTCGCCGGACTCGATAAATGATCAGAATTTCAATGATGCGGAAATCCGGGCATGGTGGATATTCAGAATGCTGCTGACCCATCGCCCGTTCGAAGAAAAGATGACGCTCTTCTGGCACAACTTCTTCGCCACCTCGCTCGACAAAGTTCCTGCCATTCATATCTACACGCAGAATCTCGATCTGCGCAGTCACGCGCTTGGGAGGTTCGATGATCTGCTGCTGAAAATCTCGCAGGGCGCGGCGATGTTGATATGGCTCGACGGCATAAACAGCACGCGGACGAACCCCAACGAGAATTTCGGTCGCGAGCTTCAGGAACTCTTCAGCACCGGCATCAACGACGCAGTGACGGGAGAAGCCAATTACACTGAAGAGGACGTGAAAGAGGTTTCCAGAGCTTTCACCGGATGGAGACTTCGCAAATCCGCTGACCCCTCTCCTTTCGCTTATGAGTGGTATCTCGACGAAAACGAAGCCGACCATGGTCAGAAAACGATTTATGGTCAGACAGCGAACTTCTCCGGGCAGGATGTCATCACGGTTCTGGCCGACAGGCGCACGACCGCGCGCTTTCTGGTCAAGCGACTTTTCGAGTTTTTCGTCTACCGGCTCGACACGGAAAGCGATGAAGACCGCGCTACGATTGACAAATTTGCCGATGTCTATTTCGCAAACGATCACTCGATCAGAGAACTCGTCCGCGCCATTTTCAAATCCGAAGAATTCTTCAGCCCTCGCGCCCGCTTCGCTCTGATCAAAAATCCGGTTGAATTCCTCATAGGCTCGATGCGTATGCTCGAAGCGAGCGTCGGATTCGGCTCGACGGGCGCAAGGCCCGCCATACTCGAAACCAGCCTGCGGACTATGGGGATGGATTTGTTCAGTCCGCCGGATGTTTTCGGGTGGAAGCTCAATGATGGATTCGTCACTACCGACGCCATGCTGGTGAGATTCAACATTGCCGACAGGCTGATGTACTTTCTGGGCGGCGGGAGGTTCGTAAAATCGAGCGCGAAGAAGACAGTCAAAAAAATGCTCGATTCGTTCGGCCTGCTGGAAATCGACAGCGCCGTGGAAAAGAGATTGCAGGATTACCTTGCCCTTAACTCCGCAGGCGTGCCTGTTGGCTGGAATTCTTCCGACATCAGTGCAATTGGAAAGATCAAGAATCTGGGTCGCCTGATTATGTGCCTGCCGGAACATCACCTCAACTAGGAGCGACGACCATGAAAGCTACGAGAAGAGAATTCATCAAGCAAAGTTCAGCCGCATTTTCCATAGCGATGCTGATGCCCGGTCTGTCCATTTCCCGGCCTCAGCAGTCCGGTCGAAAAATACTGGCGCTGGTTCAACTCGGCGGAGGCAACGATGGATTGAATACCGTCATTCCCTACAAAGACCCTCGTTATCACAGCCTGAGACCTTCCATCGGGTTTAAGGAAGAAGAACTCAAGGATGCGGAGGGGAACTCGACGATAATAAATAGCGAGTTCGCATTTCATCCTGCATTGAGTGAACTCAAAGGATTGTTCCAGCAGGGCAGGCTGGCGGTCGTTCAGGGAGTCGGATATCCGAACCCTGACCTCTCTCACGGCATATCAAACCTGATATGGGAAACAGCAGATGTAAGTAAGCAGCCTCGTCTGGGCTGGCTTGGGAAATACGCGGACTCCGCTCTTGCGGGCAAATCTTCTCTGGCTGCCGTGTCCATAGGTTTTAATTCTCTGCCCAGAGTTCTCGCCGCGAGTAAAGTGAATCCTGTGGCGATCAGAAGACTCGGAGAATCTCCATTCCGGGTTATAAACGCGGCTGAGACCGACAATGTGTTGCGCGCCTTCAGGGATAACATCAGCCGCGAGTTTCCGGCAGGCAGTTTCCTGGAAAAGCTGGCCCGCGTCGGAGCCAACGCGGAGCGAAGCGGCGGGCAGCTACAGGAAGCGATCGAGGCTTATCACTCAAGCGTGATTTACGCTGAGGCGAATCCCGTGGCGCAGGCTTTGAAGACGGTCGCGGTGCTGGCCACTGTCTTTCCCGACGCGACCATATTTCATGTTGCCTTTCCTTCCTTCTACGATACGCACGCGCGACAGATAGGCACAGCCGAAGCCCCTCGCAATAAACATCTCGGCACACATGCGACGGATTTGAAACGGCTCTCGGAAGCGATCAAGGCGTTTTATGATGATATGGTCGAGCAGAATCTTGCCGACGACGTGCTGCTGATGACTTATTCGGAATTCGGTCGCCGTCCCAACGAGAACGCTTCATTAGGCACTGATCACGGAACCGCGTCGAATCTGTTCGTGGTCGGCAACAAAGTAAAGGGGGGCGACTTCTACGGATTGCAGCCTTCATTGAATGCGACCGACTTCGACACGGCAGGCAACATGCGATTCACGACCGATTTTCGATCAGTCTATGCGACTGTACTCGACCGCTGGCTTGAAGGAGGCGACTCGGAAGCAGTGCTGGGAGCGCGATTCCCTTTACTCGGATTCCTGTGAAAGATGTTTCGAAGCATGATCATTTTTTCGACAGGGCTTCCCGTACATGCTCAAGTCGGACGCCCCGGACGCGGATCAGTTTGTCTTTCGATGCGAGTCCTGAAATTATCTCGACCGCGCTCGGCGATACATTCATCATGCGCGCAAGGAAGCGACGGCATTCTTCATTGGCTTTGTTATCGACAGGCGGCGCAGTGAGTCTCAACTTGAGCGCGCCGCCGTGTTCGCCCGCGATTTCACTTTTCGAAGCGCGCGGCTGAACCCGCACGCGAAAAGTAACGGCTCCGTCTTTTTCGCTCATCTCGATCATTCAGACCATGCGGCTTACAGACCCGATCAGCGAGCGCGTTATTATATCGATCACGAAAATGACGACCACAGGCGAGAGGTCGAACATTCCTATAATTAAAAAGCGGCGAAGCGGCTTCAGCACCGGCTCGGTTATTGAAAAAATAAAACGATAGAACTTGTTCGAATAACCGACGCCCGCGTAAGGCAGCACTATCCTCAGCAGAACTGCGATCACATAAGTTGTGCCGACCAGAATGATGACCAGTTGCAAAACCAGACCCGGAGTGAGAGTGCTGAAGGCGAAGGCGCGATCCAGAACCAACAGTATGATCGTGATCCTCAGCAGCAGATCCCAGATCATCAAGCCGACGAACAGAAAGATCACCCCGGCGACCAGAGGCAACATATCGAAACGCATGATCCTTCGGCCTACTGCATATCGCAGGGGACGGACGACCGGCTCAGTCAGGCGGGTGAGAGTGTACAACACTCGCCCGAAAGGATTAGCGCCGATCCAGGTCAGCAGCACGCGCAGGAAAAACATCCCTGCAACGGCTATCGTCACCCAGAAAACTATCCGCGCCAGTATAGCGATAGCGAATATCAAGAATTCCAAGCTTGTTTTTCTCCGATTTGCAGACTCAACAGCAGAAGGCGAAACGGCTCCGCGGCTCCGCTTAATGCTTCACACGCTCGCCGAATATGGCCGTGCCGACGCGCACCATAGTCGCGCCTTCTTCAATAGCCACTTCGAAATCATGGCTCATCCCCATCGACAAATGAGTGAGCCTTAGCTCCATTGCGCGGACGTGATTAATGCCTTCCCGTATTTCGCGCAGTCGGCGGAAATAACTCCGCGCTTCTTCCGCAATGTCGAAAAAAGGCGGCAGGGTCATCAACCCGCGAAAATCGAGATGCGCCGCGCGATCTAACGCTTCGACGATCTCAGGCAAATCCTCTTCCGCCGCGCCTGTCTTCGTCGCTTCGCGACCCAAATCGACTTGAACCAAAACGACAGGCCGTTTGCCCAACTCTCCGGCGATGCGATCAAGTCGCTCGACGAGACTCAGGCTATCGATGGAATGAATCACATCGAAAGTTTCAACGGCAGCCCGCGCTTTGTTCGATTGAAGATGGCCGATGAGATGCCATCGAACATGCTCGCCTCTAACCCGCGAAACTTTAGTCAAAGCTTCCTGCACGCGGTTTTCTCCCAGGTCATGCGCGCCCGCATCCACTGCGAGTTGAACCGCCGCCGCATCGAAGGCCTTCGAAACGGCGATGAGAGTTATCTCCTCAGCCCTTCGGCCTGCGCGCACGGCAGCGCGATGGGTTCTCTCCTGCACTCTCACAAGTCGCTCTCTAATATCTTCCGTCATCGCGAAAAAATCTTAACAAGGGAAACGAACAAAGGAAAAGGGGTCGGGGGTCAGGGGTCAG
>DLHY01000117.1 GCA_002483445.1 Blastocatellia bacterium UBA7656 | reverse complement strand
GCTTATTCCCGGAACGCGCAGGTGAAGCTCTTCTATCATCACTGTGTTACGCGCCATCTCTCATCATCCTCCTGCGGTCGCGGGCGGGGAGCGCGCGGCCCTCTTTCGCAAGCTCGCGCTCAAGCCCGCGAAGCAGATGAGCCATTTCCAGATCCCTGCCTGCGCGCTTTGCTATAAATATCGCGCCGAGGATTGCAAACTTTATCTGCGCGCCCGTAGCGTCAACGCTTTCCGCAAGCGATTTCAAATCGTCATGCATCGCTTCGACGCGCTCGCACCCCGCAAGCCGCTCGATCACCCTCGTCCAGATTTCGAATCGCTGCGCCGCGTCAGGCTTTTCAAAATCAATGACGAATCTGAGCCGACGTATGAATGCCGGATCGATGTTGTGCTTTTGATTTGTCGCAAGCAGCGCGATGCCGGGAAACGACTCGATTGCCTGAAGCAGGTAAGCCGCATCGGTGTTGGCGAATTTGTCCTGCGCGTCGCGGACTTCGCTCACGCGCTTGCTGAACATGGCGTCGGCTTCGTCGAACAACAATACCGCGTCCATGTCGGCGGCGCGCGAAAGTATCCGCTCAAGGTTCTGCGATGTCTCGCCGACGTACTTGCTCACGACGGCGGAAAGGTCTACTCGAAACAGGTCGTAACTAAGGCTTGCGGCGATGACCTGCGCGGCCATCGTCTTTCCTGTTCCGGGCGGGCCGCTCAACAGCGCCATCAATCCGCGGCCCTGCGGAAACATTCGTCGCGCCTGTTCCTTCTCCCAGAACGCCGCGCGATTGCGCGCCTCGAACACTATGTCTCTCAAAGTCTCGTTGACCGGTTCGCGCACAACCAGGTCATCCCAATCGAACGGGCATTCGAGCAACTGCGCAAGACCCGTGAGCCGCAATCGGGCCGCTTGACGGATTCGCGCGACGGCTTCTTCCGCGTTGCCGACGCGCGCGCGCGCGGCATCGGCGATGTCGCCGACGTAAACGCGATGAGTTTGAACGAGCGGCTCGAAATCCTCTTTCGGCCATTTCTTGGACGCAGGAATGTAGCCGCGCCAAAGCTCGGCGCGCTCCCGAATGTTGAGCGCAGGCAACTTGATTCTTCGCTCGATCAATTCAGAAACAGGCGGCGGCTCCTGATTCACTTCGCAGATGATGAATTGCAGCGGGAACAGCGGGACGCTCTGAGGCCAGAGCCTTCGCGACACCGCTTCGCCTGTCCATGCAAGCGCGCATCGTTCGAGGAAGGCGTGTCGCTGAGCGCGCAAAAACACTCGCGGCCAGTGTTGCTCATCGATCTGATCCGCCTCTATGACGAGCAATGGGAACCTGAGCGCGGCGCTCACGGTCGCGGCAAATGTTTTTCGCCCGCTGCCGCGCGCGCCGACGATAGCGAGGCGCGCTCGCTCAGGCGAGGAGCCGTGAATCGTTCGATTGATGAACCTGACGGTTTCTTCAACAGGCCACAACCTGAGCGGTGATTGCGGAGCGTGAAGATGCGCGACCCCGACAAGCGCCTCATCAAGCGTGTGCCTCGCAAGCAGCCAGTCGCGAATCTGCGGATCGCAGGCCAAAGCGCGCGGCTCGCCCGCGCCTGCGTCTTTGGATGAAATCAACTCCCATCGAAAGAGCGCGGACTCTGCGCTCCACACGCTCGAACGCCCGTAATGAAAGAGTCGCGCTGCCATATCTTCTGTAACGTAAGCGCGGCCCGTGTGGTCTTGCAGGTAAGCGCACACGCGCGCAAGCGACGGATCGAGCGCGACGGCGACACAGGCTTGAAGCAGGTTCGATTCTTCCGCGCTCAACCCGAAAATCTGATTGAGCGCGGCGAGCCGCGACGATTGATCGCTGGCAAGCGACGCTTCGACCTCAGCAAGTTTCCCGATGTAGCGGCGAGTTGATTCATCTCTCTCAAGCCACGACGACTCAGCTTGCGGCGAGTCGCAGTCCGCAAGATTAGATTCAATCTCGTCGTGGCTGATCGTGGCCCTCGCGTCCGGCGCTCCTTCTTCGCCCCATAGTTTTTCAAGCCACAAAAGACGAAGAGTTGCGCGCAATCGAAATCGCGCAAGCGCAAGCTCAAGTTCGGCAGGCAACGGCTGAACGGGCGCAATCAGCCGCGATTTTGGAATTGTCTTCCTGGCGCTTTTTGCTGGCGCGGTCATAAGGCAGTCACCCAGTTGGGCGCGCTTTCGGCCCCGTTGATGATTAATCGAAATGGAACTGTTTCGCCGGAGTGAACTCCGGCGATTGGATAGCGAAATCGCAGCGTCGTTGCATTGACCACTTCAAACTCGCCCGCGTTCAACGCCGCTCCTGCTTTCAACGGCAGGCTGTTCGCCCCCGCGAATACTTCAACTGATTCGACAGGCAATGCCGCATCCTGAAACACGCCGCCCGTCACGGTGACTATGCCCTGAGCGTTCGGCGCGCTGATCGTGTCAATGCGCGGGGTGACGATGAACGGCGCTTCGTTTGAAGTCTTGATGAACGCGCGAATCTTCTTATCAGGTCCCATTCGCCGCGTGACGACTTTCGCAATCGCGGAATAAATGCCCGGAAGCATGTTCGCCAAACCTGCGGTCGGCTGAATGACTGCGAAGATTTGCTCGTCGGTCGCGGTGACTCCCCACTCCGAGCCGACTTCTATGGCTTCGGCCAATCGCTTGTTCTTTATCAACAAAGCCGTCTCATCGCCTGCGAGGTCTGTCCCGAAAAAAATTACTTCGCCGCCCGTGTTGGTCGCGAGGTTGCGAACCGGCGCTTCGGCTGGCTGGACTTCAACTGCGCGCACAGTCGCCTCGCCCGGAATCGTAAATGAGATAGTCGAGCGACTGCCGTCAAGTCGCGGCGCGCCCCTGGTGAAAGTGAATATGCCATACTTCAACACGCGGCCCGCGCGAATGGTCGGCTTTTCAGGCTCAAGCAAGACTACCGAGACCTGATAATAAGCGGCCAGACGAAGCGGCTGGGTTCCGGCAGTCCAGTAGTTCACCGCCTCGTTGTGAAGGACGGGCTGAAGCGTGACGCGAAAGCGATTATCCGTGCCTTGAAGGTCTGTAGGAAATATCTTGTTGCCTGCGATCACGGTCGAATCGTCGATGACCGGATAATCTCTGAGCGCCTTCATCGTCAATCCCATCAGCAGTTGTTCTTTTTGAACGCCGGGATCGCCTGTGGTGTCGCTGTGCGCGCTGATCTGGTAATAGAGATTGAGTCCCATCGGCGTGTATCGAACGGGCGGCGTGTCGGCTGAGGGCGGCGGAAGATTCTTGAAGTGCGCATCTTCGGCGACGTGATAAAGATAGATTCCGATCGTACTCTGACCGGTCAGCTTGTCACGCGGCTCGGCAGACACTTTCAATGACGCGATGCCTGCGCCCGCTGGCGAAGACTTCACGTGGTTCTCAATCAGATTGACGAGCGTCTGCGTCACTAAGGAAATGTCGAGCAACATATTTACATCTGTCCCAAACCGAATCGTAATTTCGATACCGGCCTCGCCGTCCCTTCGTTTCTCGATGGCGCGGGCGCGCGCACTATGACCGCAGCCGCTTCGCCCGCAGCAGGCGGAGCCGACAGCACGTCAACGCGCAGACGACCGATGACGAGTCGCGGCTCATCGGGCGTCGAATCAACAGGGCGCGGCTCGGCAGGCGCGGGCGGCGCGAGAGTCGGAGTTTCTCGCTCGATGATCTTTGCAGGCATTGATGAGAGGGGAGGCTTCTCGCCCGACGGCAATCGAGGCGCGAGTTGTTCGATCAGTGCCTGCGCCAGACGGTCTAATCGGTTTGCTTCATCCTGGGAATCGTTTTCTTTGCCTGATGGAATGCTGCGATCCGCAGCGGGCAAAGGCGACAGGTCTTGCGCGCTCACGGCTTCACGCGCTTGCGTTTGCGGAGCCGCAAACTCAGGTTGATCTGGTCTCTCGCTTTGAATGATTCGACGCGGTTCAGCGGGAGACAAAACCGCGACCTCTTCGCTCGCTTTTTTCCGTGGGCGGCGCGCGGATTTGCGCTCAGGCTTATTTGATTCATCTTCACCAACAGGCTCAGGCGAAATCATTGGCATCGAGCGCGCGGCGCGGCGCGGTGTTGACCTTTCGAAAGTCGAAGCTGGGGGAGTTGATACGGCTTCGCTCGAAGGCTCGATGGCAGGCGGCGTCTGCTTGCGGCCTGCTCGTTGTGTTGACTGAGATGGCAGGCCGTCATCAACAACGGCCTCGAAAGGATCAGGCTGGCGATCATATCTGATCGCAGCAGGCGCAATCGCAGGCGTTGCCGCGATGCCTTCGGCCCGCGCCGCCAGTCGTTGAAGATAACTTTTCATGCGAAGGCTCTCTGTCGCGCGGACATCTCCGCTTCGATCAATTCGGTGAACGTTCTCCGCAAGCTGCGCGGCAGGCTCATTATCTCTTTCAAGCTCCAGCCGTAAGCCGTAGCCAGCCGGTGTGCCTCCTGCGCGGTGCGCCTTCGATCCTGCTCGATGGCGCGCAGAAGATAAAACTGCACGTTGAAATGAACCGCCTGTTTGCCGCCGCATTCGGGACACTCGGCGTCCAAATCGAGATCAAGCACCGGAGCGATCTCTTCCATCGCTTCCTCGACCGCGCTGAAATCAACATCAGTTTTTCGTTCGATAAGGCATCGCTCAAGCAGCGCGCGCGCCGCCTCATCAGGCGCGAGTCCCAGAACCGCAAGCTCGTCTTCGCCCGTAGGCAGACGGAACCGCGCGCCGTCAGGCATCAGAAACATGCCATCGGGTTGCATCTCGGCGGCTGGCGATGAAGAGTGAGCGTCGAGCGCGCTGACGAGGTCTTCGATTGAAAACGAAAGGTCGAAGAGGTTATCGCAGAGCGCGCAGCGCGAGGTGCTTTCGATGCGCGGGCCATAAGTGCGCTCGTAAACAGCCGCGAGCAACCGGTCGCGGTCTGATGCAGTGAGAGAAGCGGACTTCAGAGGCTGCTCGCCGGAGCCGGACAGCGGCACAAGCAGGAGGTCGAGCAGGTTGATCGCGCTTGCCGTATCAACGCCGCCCACCGCTTGTTCGTCGTATCCGTTCAACTCTCTCAGTCGGACTCGCGAGTGGCCGCGCGCAAATCGAAATGAAATTTTATCGAGAGACATTCAATGCTCGTTTCCAGGGAAATCGCCCGGACGCCAGGAAAAGCGGTGAGGATCAAAGCGGGTTTGAGAAGTCCTGTCAGCGAGATGCTCGATGTTAAAATTCGCTCAAGCCTCGCTGGGCTTCGATGTTGAGCATTTCGCTCCTTCGCCTGATTCCTGATTCGAGCTTATTGCTCAAACATCTCGCTCCTGCGGAGCTATCTTCTCTGGCGGCTTTTCAGCGATCTCCTGGCGGCCAGCTTTTAGGTTTCAGGAGGCTCAGGAACTTCAACGTCGCGCTCCCAGCCTTCGTTTTGAATCACCATGTGTTCAATGGCTATGGCGTGGGCGTTGGCATCAAGCTCAGGCAAGGCCTGATACTCCGACACCCAGCAGCGATAGACCTTGTAGGCCTTTGCGACCTGGCCCTGCTCGTTGAGCAGTTCGATGATGATATCTTTGCGGAAATTCTTGAGCGAGATGGCCGCGTCGCCATCCGTGTTGTAGATGAGGTTCGCCCATTTCTCGAACTCCGGATCGTGGGTGACGCCGCGCTCCAGAGTTATCGGCTCGAACTTCCAGACGCTCGGCGAGATTCGCGAGGTCGAAGGGTCGCCGCCTTCGCGATGCGTGACCGGCTCGGTCGAGCGTTTCAGCGCGCTTATCTTGCTGACGCCCGCCACGTAACGACCGTCCCACTTGATGCGGAACTTCATGTTCTTGTATGGATCGAACCTGTGCGTGTTTACCGGGAATTGCGGTGCAGCCATAGTCTTCTCCTGTCATTTAGACTTCGACCTGTCCAGCCATCTGCTGCAAGTAGAGGACGACAAACTCGGCTGGCTTGAGCGGAGCGAAGCCAACCCAGATGTTCACGATTCCGAGATTGCGATCATTTTGAGTCGTGGTCTCTTTGTCGCACTTGACGAAGTAAGCATCGCGCGGGGTCTGACCCTGAAACGCGCCCTGTCGAAACAGGTTGTGCATGAACGCGCCGACGTTGAGTCGTATCTGCGCATACAACGGTTCGTCGTTCGGCTCGAACACCACCCATTTCAATCCGCGATAGAGGCTCTCTTCGATAAAGAGCGCCAACCGGCGAATGGGAATGTACTTGTACTCGCTTGCGAAACTGTCGTCGCCATCCATCGTTCGCGCGCCCCAGTTGACTATGCCGTTGGGGAAGATGCGGATCGTGTTGATGGCTCGCGGATTGAGTATCCCGTTTTCTCTATCCGAGAACCGCTGCTCAAGCCCCGCGACGCCGCGAAGGTCTGCTTCGACTCCGGCGGGCGCCTTCCACACTCCGCGCGTGCCGTCCGTGCGAGCGCACAGTCCGGCGATCGCTCCCGAAGGGCCGATGGGCAGTTTCCTGCCGTTATCGTCAATCGTGATGCGCGGGAAAAACAGCGCGCTGTAATCTTTCACAAGCCCTATGCGCAAGGCGGCGATGCCGGTCGAAGCAGTTTGCGCATCTGTCCAGGCCGATGGCGCATCCATAAGCAGAAAGGCTCTGCGCTCCTGGCAGAAGATGCTGGCCTTGGGATAAACGTCCGTCATCGAGACTGCCGCATCCGGCGGCAGCGCCATCAGGTTGAACAAATCAACCTCTTTGTCGATGATGGGGTACGCCTTGTCATAATCAGCGGCAGTTGGCGGCGTGCCGTCTGAAGCAGGGGCCAGAGCGGAAGTCTGCTGCCCTTTGTTTGCGCCTCCCATTCCGACCGTGTAGAGGTTCACGTTGCTGTTGAAGCGCGTGGCAAGTGCAGCCGGAGTTGTCGCGAAGTTGGCAGGGACGAAATTGTCATCAACGTCGGTTGGAAGAATCGCCAGCCGCGACCCCCATACTTCGGCTTTCCATTTCAACGTGGTCGGAGATTTCGTCACCTCTTCGTTGATCCTCTGAGCGATGATGGCGAGCTTCTCGCGCACGCCATCGCTGTTGCCGTTGGAAGATACAGCAGCCGCATCTTCCATCATCCTGTGCGCGCCCGGCGTGGTGACGGTGACGATGCTCGGCAGAGGAGGAGCGGTCATCGAAATTGGGGGCGACGCCGCGAATGTTCCGTTGGGCTGCAATGCATCGAGCGTGATGTTGGTGAGCGCGGTTTGATCGAGGTCGGCGAAGAAATCCAATGCCGCAGGGTCGTTGCCCTTGAAGGTGATGCCGTTGGGCGCGGGCCGTTGCATCGCGCGCCCCGACACTTCGATGCCTCCCTGCGCCGTGCCTAGCATCAAGGGAACGGCGAGGTCAGCCACAGGGGCCGGACGAATAAAGACATCGCCCGTCGTCGGCGCGGCTGGCTCGACGCGCATTCGCCTGAAGGTGGCAGGCCCCGCTGGAAAGCTGACGGCGACTTTCGTCGCAAGCATATTGAGCGCCGTGAACCTGTTGTTGATTATCGTCTCGATGTTTCCGGCCATAGTCGCCGGAGTGTTCGAGGTCGTTATACCGGTCAGGTCAACATCGACATAGGGGCTGCCGCCGGCGCTGATTTGAAACCTGGTTTTTGCAGCAACGCCTGTGACGAGATTATCAAAGGTCGTCTTCAAGTCCGCTGAAGGTATCGCGCGGCCTGAGAGCGAGAAACCATTGGTCGCCGCAGGTATCGCCGCGCCGGGCGATGCGGACACGAGCTTCGAGTTCTGCGTGATGAAATCCACCGCATAGAGCGGCGATGCCGGGTCCATCGTCAGCGCCTTCCAGGACTCAGCATCTTTCTTCGCGCGGTTGCCCGCCGAGTCTATTTCCCATCGAAACAGGTCGAGGTTGAATGCGGCTTCCGGCTGTGGCCCGCTGTATGTAACAACTGCTCTGATGTTCTCTCCCGACAGGCCCGCATCCTTTGCGGTCAATTTCAGGACTTCGCTGCCCGTTTCGTTTTTGAGCGCAACCGCAGCCTGCGCAGCGCCATTGGCGATGCGCTGAACATAGCAATCAGTGCCGCCATTCAAAAAGAACAGCTTCACGTAGTTTGCGAGATGGCCTGCGCTGGTGTCGTCCGAGAATGCTCGGACGAAATCCGTGTAGCTTGTGCAGCGCACGGGTTTGTACATCGGGCCTTTTTTTGCGGCGCCTATGAACAGACATATCGAGGTGCTGACGCCTACGATTGTTCTGACTCCGCTGGGAACCTCTTGAACGTAAACTCCTGGGTAGGTGGGTGTCACTGGCATAAGGATGACCTCCTGAATCCAACTCTGGTTCGCGGCTTATGAGCCGAAATGTTCATATCCTGTTGAAAGAGCGTGTTGAAGAATTAGAAGAGCGGTAGTGGAATTGGGCAAATAGTCATTGCCATGAACAGACAGCCCTGTCTGATTGACATATCCGACAGGGATTGGGTTCAACTTTTCTAAGCCATCAGTATGCTACAACTTCTTATATGCCATACGTGGCAAGGCAGTTAAGGGAATCAACCGTCAGGACGACGATCATAATACTCTGAGGAAATGATAATCAAACGATATCGGAACTTGCGCGTCCTGACTGGAACCAATTGTCTGACCGGTAACGAACGGCGCATATAGTATCACACAGGTGTTTCCCATGCAATAACTTTGTGCGCATAGATACGTTGGCGGCGACCGTGCAAAAGTTGGGATTGAAAATGAGAGCGCAGAGGATCGACAGCGCCAGATGTCATGGCTTGACGTTTATCTGAACGGCTGGACACTGCTTTCTTCAACCTCAAAACGCCTCGGCTCATGTAACCAATTTGT
>DLHY01000119.1:327-52616 GCA_002483445.1 Blastocatellia bacterium UBA7656 | reverse complement strand
TTCTCCGTATTGAGAATTGCTGCAGCAACTGCGCCGCCATCGTTAAAGCATTCTTTATAAAGAGTTTATCCATATTGAGAATTGCTGGATAGAGTTTTTGCTCAGCCCATTCAGGCTCTGCTGGCGCTACTTCGAATTCGATGATGTTGGAGGTAACCGTAACCGGATCGCCGTTGATCGATATGCTCTTGCCTGGTGTGCGGTCTTTCGTGATGCGTCCCGATGTGACATAGAGACGGTATCTTCCCGGCTTATCGAATCGATGCCACTCGTTCAACTCCTGCGTGATGCGAAAGGGCTTGTTCATCAACGGCTGAGTTGTGTACAGGCCACCGCTGATGAAGCCGGAAACCGCCGAGTTGAAATGGTCATACAACGGATCGGCCACACCATCCCGGCGGTCAAGGTGATAAGTTTCTATTCCAAGTCGACCGCTGCGATCATAAGAGCGGGTAGTGGCGACGTAAGGCAGCGACGACTGGCTGGCGAACTCAAGTTCGACGTTGATTATTTCACCCTGTCTGAACCGGTTCTGGCCGTCTTTGAGGCGGATTGTGAATGTCATTCCTTGAGGGGATTTGAGGAGCGACTGTCTATGCTCACCTGCGAAGGAGTCCTGCTTGCGCGAGATTTCCCGGCTCGATTGCGCGAGCGAGACTGATGTCATAAACAAAACGGAGGCGATGAAGGAAAAAGCCATCGCAAGAGCAAACGAATACTTATGATTCATGATTTCACCTGCGGGCTGGAGCGATCAGTTGGAGAAAATAAGAGTAACGCAGGACAAAGAAAAGAACAAATCAAGCTATAACTCCGCTCAGGCCGAAGCCCCGTGACGGGCGGCTAATTGTCCGCAGGCGGCTGAGATGTCCTGCCCGCGCGGGCGTCGTATGAAGGAAGGCAAACCTGATTCGACCAGAATATTTTGAAACGCGAGTATTCTCTCCATCGGAGAAGATAGAAACGGAAGCTCAGGCGCGGGATTGTGCGGGATCAGATTCACTTTGGCGCGAATGCCTGAAAGCAGGCGCACAAGCTGACGCGCATCTTCGTCCGTGTCATTCACACCATCAAGCATCACATACTCGAATGTCAGTCGCTCGCGCTCGCCGAGTGGATAGCGGCGACACGCTTCTACAAGTTCCGCGAGCGGATACTTGCGATTGATGGGAAACAATCGATCTCTCGTCTCGTCGTTTGCCGCAGTGAGCGAAATAGCGAGATGAGGCCGCGCCTCTTCTTTCGCGAAATCATAAATGCGCGGGACTATGCCTGCGGTCGAAACCGTCACCCTTCGCGGCTGAATGCCGAGACCATCTTTATCAGCGAAGAGTCGGATAGCTTTCATCACCTCGTCGTAGTTGAGAAACGGCTCGCCCATTCCCATCAAGACGATATTGGTCCCGTGAGGCGGATGCGCGCCCGGCCCATAGACTTCGTTGAGGACGATAACAACCTGCGAGACTATCTCGCCTGCCGTCAGATTACGTTTCAATCCCATCACCCCGGTCATGCAGAAATCGCAGGCCAACGGGCATCCGACCTGACTCGATATGCAGACGGTATCGCGATGCTCTTCGGGCATAAATACGGATTCGACTTCCTGCCCGTCCGCGAGCTTCAATAAAAATCTCCGCGTGCCGTCTGTGGACGTGAACGCGCTTTCGACTTCGGCGCTGGTGATGATCGCTCTTTCATCGAGCAGCCGTCGAAGGGTCTTCGGCAGGTCGGTCATTTGGTCGAACTGAAGAATGCGGCGACGATAAATGGACGAGTGAAGCTGAATTGCGCGATAAGGCTTTTCGCCAATCGCGACTATGAACTGGCGCAACTCGTCGCGGGTCATTCCCATCAGTTCTGTTTTTTTCTCAGTCACCGCAGCGATTCTCCGATTCGATATGTTACTCTCAATTCCATCCGCGCCTGAAATCCGCGCAGATCACGAAGACTGCTTGCGCGCTGTTTTGGCTATGTTCTGCAACATCTTCTTGAAAATTCGCGCGTGCAGGGGATAAAGCGCATACCAGTATAATTGCCCCAGCGAGCCTAACGGGTCGAAAATGGCCGTCTGATGAATCTCCGCTCCTTCTTCACATGCTTTGACCTCGAACTCCAGCCATGCGCGACCGGGCAATTTCATTTCGGCAAAAAGCCGCAATCGTTTATCGGGTTCGTACTCTTCCACCCGCCAGAAATCCACAGAGTCTCCCACTCGCAGCCTTTCACTATCCCGCCTGCCTCGGCGCAGCCCCACTCCGCCGAAAAGATAATCAATAAAACCTCTCAATCGCCACATCCAGTTGCCGTAGTACCAGCCGGTTTCGCCTCCGATCTTTCGTATCGGCGCAAAAGCCTCTTCAGGAGTCGCCTCCACCATCAGGCTTCGATGATCCACGATCCTGTTCCCGAATTTCACGCCGCCCCAGGATCGAACAGGCCCGGCAGAAGACTGGGAGTCCGACCATCGCGTTTCGTTTGCGTAGTCTTCCTCGTTGAGAAGGACTTTGGAAATAGCTTCCCGAATAGAGACGGGTCGAAAATCGAAATCTCTCAAGGCGTCGTTATTGCTGACTACCGTCGGATGGCGGATGCTATCGATCAGTTTCCGTCCTATGCGGGCGTAGACCGGCGTAATAAGATTCAGCCACAGGCTCGAAAGCCAGGGTGTGAGAATCGGCACGGGAATCATCCATCGCTTCAATCCGCGCTGGCGGGCGTATTCCTGCATGATGCCGCTGTAGGAAATCACCTCGCCGCCTCCGATCTCATATACGCGGCTTTTTTCGAGAGGAATATCGATGGCTTGCACGAGATAGCGCAGCACGTCATCGATGAAGACGGGCTGGGACTCTACCCGCACCCATTTCGGTGTGATCATGACAGGGAGGCGCTCAACGAGGTTGCGTATGAGTTCGAAGGACAAACTGCCCGAACCTATTATGATCGATGCCTGAAGTTCAATCGTCGGCACGCCCGATTCCCGGAGTATGCGCCCTACCTCCAGACGGCTGGACAGATGTGGGGAAAGAGAATTTTCTTTGGCGCTCAATCCGCCCAGATAAATGATGCGTTGCACACCGGCTTCCCGCGCTGTGGTTGAAAAGTTAATTGCGGCTCGGCGATCCTGTTCTTCGAAGTCCGCCTTCGATCCCATGGAATGAATCAGATAATAAGCGACATCGACGCCCTCAAACGCCAGCGTCAGGCTCTGAGGGTCGAGGACATCGCCCTGAAGAATTTCTGTCTTTTCGGATACTCGGTTTTTCAAATGCTCAGGCCGTCGCGCAAGGCAGCGAACAAGGTATCCCATTTTCTCCAACTCCCTGAGCAGCCGCCCGCCCACATATCCGGTGGCGCCGGTCAACAAAACACGTTTGCCGAGAGTTGGAGCATTTGCTTCCATAACTGGCGGATGGCCTTCCGGGTTTTATTCGTCCTGCGCGCTCATTTCACGTTGCAACTCTTCAACCGCGACGACGATGACGACGAATCGCTCTCCCCTTTCGGTCAATCGATACTCCACTCGCGGCGGAGTCTCAGGGTAAGAAGTTCGTTTCACAAGGCCGAAGCCGATCATTCTTCGCAGGCATTGATTGAGAACTTTGGTCGTCAACCCGTCGAGCGAGCGCGTTATCGCTCCGGGGCGATTGATTCCCTGATGCACGGACATCAGGATGCGGGCCGACCATTTGCAGGCGAAGATGCTTTCCATCATCGCCGCAGCAGAAGTTCGTTTCTTCGTCGATGCCCGATCACCGTTCGGTTTTTCCGACGGCGAACCCTCGGCGAGATTTTTATTCGGCGCTTTCGCCTTGATTTGCACCAAAAAGTACCTGCCTTACAAAAAAGTGCTTACTTACGCTTTCAATCCTGTTCGCCTATAGTGAAAAGCGAAGTATACAAAACATCACATCATAGTAGGAGGTGCGCAGTGTCTTTTCAAGATAAGGTCGCTCTGATTACGGGCGGAGGGACAGGCATCGGCAAGGCTGTTGCCCGACGGCTGGTCGCTTCAGGGGCGAAGGTAGTCATCAACGGGCGTCGCGCGGACACACTCGATCAGGCTGCGTTGGAAATCGATGGTTCGGGCAAAAACGTGGTGAGCGTCGCGGGTGACATCTCCAGTCCCGCGACAAGTCGAGGAATGATCGAAGCGGCGCAAAAAAAATTCGGCGGCGTGGATATTCTCATCAACAACGCCGGGATATTCAAACCGGCCCCGTTTCTGGAGCATACCGAAGATGATGTCAGCAGGTATCTCGACATCATTCTCAAAGGGACGTTCTTCGCGTCGCAGGCTGCGATTCCCTCGATGCAAAAACGCGGGGGCGGAGCGATAGTCAATGTCGGCTCGATGTGGGCGATTCAGGCCATAGGGCTGACCCCATCGAGCGCGTACTCAGCGGCGAAGGCAGGGGTTCACGCGCTGACGCGCAACCTCGCCATAGAGTTTGCGAAAGATCGCATAAGGGTCAACACCGTCGCTCCAGCCGTAGTGGAAACGCCCGTCTACGACACTTTCCTGACGCCCGAACAGGTGGCTGAAATTCTCCCGACCTTCAATGCCTTTCATCCGCTGGGGCGAAACGGTCAGCCTGATGATGTAGTATCGGCGATCCTTTTTCTGGCGAGCGACGAAGCGGCGTGGATCACAGGAGCGATACTGCCTGTCGATGGCGGCGTGACTGCGGGAAGATGACGGGATCGCTTCGAGGGAAATTCAAGGAGTGTGCGATCAGGGGTTTCGCGTCTCAATGGAGGCTCCAATTGCAGGGCCAAAGCGAAATAGCCGTGCTATGACATGCCGAATCGAGGCCGGGAAAGCGCATCACCGTCAGCGCGGGAGTGGCAAGCGCGATTCCAGGCAGCGATACGCTCGATGATCTGATAGGCGCTGCCGACGAAGCTCTTTATCAAGCCAAACGAGCGGGCCGCAATCAGGTCAGGATAGCGGATGCCGCGTGATGCGAGCATAGAACATCAAGACGACTGCGCCTGTGAAATCTTCAATCGAGCGACTGCAATCGCTCCTCGATAGAAGCAATGGTCGCGCTCGCCGCGGCGGCTTCCTGTCGGGTCGCTTCCACAACTTCAGGTTTGGCTCGATTGACGAAGCCCTCGTTGCCGAGTCTCTTTTCGAGCGAGGCGAGTTTTTCCTGCTCAGTATTAAGTTGCTTCGTCAACCTTGCGCGCTCGGCTTGGGTGTCAGCCTTATCAAGACTAACGGCCACGCTGAAGGCTTCATCGACTCCGACGCTTGCATCTTTGCGAGTGGTCGCCGACGCGCCATTGAAAGAGAGCGCGCCTGTGCGCGCAAGTCGGGCTATTATCTCGCGACAGCTTTCCATCACTTCGCTGTGAGCGCGAGGCTGCACCTCTGCCGTGACTTTAGCTCGCGCCTCAATGCCGCGATCCGAGCGGATGCGCCGAATCTCGCTGATAAGCCTCACCACTGCGTCTACTCCGTCAGCCGATTCCGGCCACTGGTGATCGTCTCTGACCTTTGGCCACTCTGCTCGAATGAGCATTCCCGGCCTTTCAAGCTCCGCCCAGATTTCTTCGGTCACGAACGGCATGAATGGATGAAACAAACGAAGATACTGATCGAACACATGCAGAAGCGTGGCGGGCGTTTCATCGAGTCGAGCCAGTTCTTCCACCTTGATCGCTTCGAGGTAGAAGTCGCAGAACTCGCCCCAGAAGCTCGTTCTGACCTGTTCGCCCGCTTCGCCCAAAGAATAATTCTCCAATCTTTCACCGACCGATTCTATGAGCTTCTTCAGTCGAACCAGCATCCAGCGATTCACCGGATGAATGATAGGCGCGGGCGGAAGATCGCCCACCGTTTTTCCTTCGATGTTGCGAGAGACGAGCTTTGCGGCGTTCCAGATTTTGTTCACCAGCCGCTTGCAGGCAATGATGTGATCCTTGCCCAGCTTCATATCGCGTCCGACCGCGCTGCCAAGTATCATTCCGAGACGGAGGGCATCGGCTCCGTTTTCTCGAATCTCGTCGAGAGGGTCGATGCTTGTTTCCGGGTTTTCCTTCGACATCTTCTTGCCGTTTATGTCCAGCACAAGCCCGTGCAGATATACCGTCTCGAATGGGATATCACCCGTCACATAAGTGGTCATCAAAATCATGCGCGCCACCCAGAAGAACATGATGTCGTAGCCCGTCTCCATTACCGAAGTCGGATGGAATCGTTTATAGTCGGGGCTTCGCTCAAGAATTTCGGCGAGCGAGAGATTTTCATCCATCGCCACTCGCGGATCGACGAGCGTACTCCACGTCCACAGCGCAGATGAAAACCAGGTGTCGAGCGTATCTGGGTCCTGTGTCCATCCTTCGCCTTCGGGTTTTCGATGGCCCGCGTACATTTCATCCCTGCCGCGATACCACACAGGCACGCGATGGCCCCACCATATCTGGCGCGAGATGCACCAGTCGCGCAGATTCTCTATCCAGTGAAAATATATCTTCTCTTCGTGATCGGGCAGGATTTTGATCCTCCCTGTTTCGACCACTTCTTTCATCACCTGCTTGAGGCTCATCAACTGCCCGCGCCATCGGACGGCAGGCTTGTTGACATCGATGAACCACTGAGCTTTCGGCAGCGGCTCTATGGGCTGCTTCGAGCGATAACAGATCGATACTTTCTGCTCGTAGGATTCTTCTTTTTCAAGCAGACCTGCTTCCCTGAGATCGCGCACGAAAGCTTCGCGGCATTCCAACACCGTCATTCCGGCATACGGCCCTGCGGCTTCGGTCATGCGGCCCTGCTCATCGATAACTTGCACGAGAGGCAGGTTATGCTGCTGGGCTATCTCGAAATCGATCTGGCTGTGCGCGGGAGTCACGCCCAGCACGCCGGTGCCGGTCTCCATATCGACATTGAGCGCATCGGCCACGACTTTGACGGTGATGGTCGGGCCTTTAGGCCATCGGATTTCATAAGTTTTGCCTATATGCTCGCGCCATCTTTCGTCATTGGGGTGAACGGCCACTGCCGTATCGCCCAGTTTCGTTTCAGGTCGGCTCGTGCCTACGAGAAACGGGCCGTAGCGAATGGTATAAAACTTCGCTTCACGATTCAGGTGTTCGATCTCGTCATCGGAGATGGTTGTTTGAAGAGTCGGGTCCCAGTTGATTATCCTCTGACCGCGATATATCAAACCGTCCTGAAACATGCGGGCGAAGACCGAAGCTACGGCGCGCGAGAGTTGCGCGTCCATCGTGTAACGCTCGCGCGACCAGTCGCAGCTTGCGCCCATCGCCATTATCTGCGAGCGAATAGTCGATTGAGAATTCCGGACGAATTCGGCTATGCGGCGGATGAGTTCATCGCGGCCAAGCTCTGTGCGCGGGTCGCGTATGCCCTGCTGCTGAAGATTCTTTATGACGCGGCTTTCAGTGGCGATAGCCGCGTGATCCGTACCCGGAACCCATAGCGATTCATACCCGGCCATTCGCTTCCATCTGATCAACAGGTCTTCGATAGCCAGCATGATCGAATGTCCCAGATGCAGAAAGCCCGTGGCGTTGGGAGGCGGCATTGAAATCGTAAACGCAGGTTTATTCGAATCCCGGTCGGCTGTGAACGCGCCGCTTTCCATCCATCGGCGGTATATTTCCTGCTCTCGTTTTGCAGGCTCGAAGTATTCGGAAAACGCCATCTCTCATTTCTCCTCAAATACAGTTTTCAGTTTTCAGTTTTCAGTTTTCATCGTTTCCGGGCGTTATTGAAAACCGCACGAGTGACTCGTCAAAAAACGGAAATCAGTAGTCAGAAGTCAGAATAAAGCAACTGAAAACTGAAAACTGAAAACTGAAAACTGACCACATCTTAGCTCACACCAGTCGCTGGTGCGAAGCGACTGAATCAACTATTTTGCTACAACAACGACTGAATCAACTATTGCGCCTGAGAGGCAATGAGTTTATCCTTTGGCCAATCATTGTCGCACTGCCCCCGCGCAGAAGCGTCTGTCAGTCAGGGCAATAGTATGCAAACTTTCAGCAGGAATCATCAGACCGAGATTGCGAAAGCCGAAGCTACCCTCAAGAGTATGGAAGCCAATCTCCAAAACATCCAATCGATGCTCAACGAACGCAAGGCCGAACGTCAGGAACTCGAAGCTCGACCCCAAGCAATGGAAGCGACAGGAGACATAAACAGATTGATGACCCTCAAGCGGCGCACTATGGCTTTGGACAAGGAGATCACTCAGTTGAGCCACTCCGAGCTTGAAGCCCGGAAAAGAGTCGACTCAGTCAGACAATATGTGAACACGTTATACGCAAAGCTCGAAGGTCTGAGGTCTGAAGCAGCGAAGATCAGCGAGAAACTGACCGCCGAACAGTTGCCTGAAGATGTGGCGGCAAAACTTAAAACTCTGCTCAGACGAGTCGAGATACAGATCGAAGCGATAGCAGGCGGGTGATCACACAGCTTTCAATGTGATGTGAGTGATTTCGGGCGGAGCGCCTATGCGAATGGGCGGGCCTGTCGTTCCGAGTCCTCTATTGACGTAGAGGTGAGAGTCCGCGATTCGGAACAGTCCCGAAAGAAACACCGTCGCCAGCCGCGCCGGAGTGAGCAGAAAATCTCCCAGAGCAAGCGTTATCTGTCCGCCGTGCGTGTGGCCTGAAAGCATGAGGTCTATTCCCATCTTCGCGGCCTGATCGAACGGATAGGGCGAGTGACATAGGAGCAGGGTCGTTCCTTCAAGCGAGATTCCATCGAGCGCGGATTTGAGCTTTTCTCCATTGTTGTTTTTGCCGATGAAGTCGACGCCTATGACGTTGAGCTTTGCGCCCGCGACATCGATGAGGCGGTTTTCGTTCCTCAGCATTTTGAATCCCACGCGGTCGAATTCCCTCACGAGCAATCGCTCCGAGTGCGCGTACTCGTCGTGATTTCCCAGACAGCCGAACACTCCGTATTTCGTTTGAAGCCCTGAGATGGCATTCATAAACGGCGCGACCTGATCGCGCCTCGAAGCGAGGAAATCGCCTGTAAGAGCCACTAAGTCAGGTTTGAGATGGTTTGCAATCTCTACGCATTCGCGCACGCGGGATTCGGACATGAAAAGTCCCACGTGAATGTCGCTCATCTGCACGATGGTCAACCCGTCAAGCTTCGCGGGTAGACCCGATATGGGGACGATGACGCGCTCGACCACTTTGCCGAAGCGAGCGGCGACCGCGCCGTAAAAAGATGCCGCGAACGGCATAGCTGCCGCAGCCGAAAGCGCCATCTTCAAAAACCGGCGGCGCGAAAGATCGACTGCCTGAATCGAATCGTTTTCAACCGAGTGGTCTGCCTCAAGCCTGCGCCTTCGACGGAGGAACTGAAACGCCGCAAAGCAGCCCATCGCTACGGGGGCGGCAGCGGCGAACATGATCGATCCCATATTCCACACGAAGAAGAGGTATGACAGCGGACGCGCGAAGGCTTCGCTTTCGGGCGAAGGAGAATAAAGGAACACTTTTTGAGGAGAGAAAAGGCTTTCGATGATGAACCACGCGAGCGGGATATTGGCTGCGGCGAATATGACAGCGATTGTCGAGATGAGAGGTCGCTCTTTGCGTTTTTCTACTCCCAGAGACTTTACTGTGCGGACGGCGGCGCGGAGGAAATAGTATTGAACGAATACGAGGAGCGCAGCGAATACAAGGCGCGCTGCTGCGGTATAAATCAATTGACTGATCGTACCCGGCAACTGATCACTCCTCACACAAAAGTCTTTTTCATGATACAGCCTCAGTCGCTCATATCAAGGATTAGATAGAATGAGACACTCTCGCTCTTTGAGAGCGACCTTTGTGCGATCTGTTGTGTCAGGGAAGGAAAGCGGAGCGAGCCTCGAACTCGCTGTACCTCTTTTCCAAAGGCGTGTATTTGAAATCTTGGCAAGCTTAAGGGGTGACAGATTCGGAATACAGCGATAGCATCTTTCCGGACGTGTGGTTGTGTATATCTAAACGGGCATTGCGGAGTATGTTGCTACTGTAAAGCTCGCTCAATACTGATCGTATCTGCTCGTAGACGTAAAGTGGTTCTACGATTAGTATCATAACATTGCGGCGTTTGCTCAGTGCATATTGGTTTAGAGTCTGCATATCCGATTGCCTCAACCCGGTAATCAGGCGGCCTCAATCCGCATTTGCTGAATTCGTAAAGAACCGAAGTTGCTCTACGAGAACTTAAGTTCCAATTGAAAATAAAATCACCTTTAGGGTCAGAGAGTCGTGCTACAGGCTGATTATCCGTGTGGCCTTCTATTACTACCTCTATATTCTTCCGCTGCTCAGTCCCCAGTTCGTCCAGTGCCTTTTTTATTATTTCGCAGGCTTGGTGAAGGGCTTCACGATCTGCGTCTTTTATTGCATCCTCATTGAGAGGAAATTGTATGTAGAGATCAATGCAGGTACCATCCCCACAATCTTTGACCGATATGCCGCCATCTTGACTGAGAGATTCTTTGACTTTGTTTATAATTCTATCTGCCTCTTCTCTCATTTTCTTCTTCTCTTCCTGAGTTCTTTCAATGCCTCCCATTTGTTGATAGTAGGCTCCACATAACATAATGAACCCTGCGAAACTCGCTATCAGAAGCGCTGAAAACAGGTCTACGAATGATGGCCAGGGATTCGTTCGCCGACGCACAAGCTACCTCTCTTTTCTTTGGAAAATCCGGGTTAAGGCTGTAAGCGAGCCTCTTATTCGTCCCTGCTTTTTCTGATTTTGCTTATTGGCCAAATTTATTATGGCGTCATTGATCTGCGTCAGACCCTGCTTTATTTCGGATAGCAGAACGAGAGAATCTCGACCATCTCCATTTCCTGCAGATGGAATGAGTTGTTGAATCCGGGTTAGGACACCACTCATTGCCTTAAGTTCTCCCAGACTTTCGCGCAGCAAACTGACGGGTTCCTGGTTTTGATCAGAGTTTCTTGCTCTTTGAGCATCTTGAATTTCCTTCAACATGGTTTCGTGAATGTTCCCTACCATGTCGCGAGCCTGCTCCGCCGATTTAAGCCATAAATTGAATTCATCCTGCACTGCTTTGATCTGACTCACCGTGCCGTTTAATTTCTCACTAAGAAACAGGATGTCTTCGCGCGCCTGAGAATATCGGTTAGCCAGTTCAAGATTGGCATTACTTAACCATTCGGAAACATCCTGCTTGGCATTATCAATGATTTGGGCCACAGGCCCTATCAGAAGGAGTTGTGATTCCTGAGAGACTCTGCGAACCTCATCCGAGACAGTTCTTATTGACCCCTCAATTTCTCCTGCCCTTTTCTGAATAGAAGAAACATAGTTTGTGTATTCCTCTTGAACGGTTGCGACGAAGTCATTCATCCTTTGATTCCATGCTATACGAGCTTCGTCCCTCATTTGGGAGAAACTGTTATTTAATGCATCGGATAATTTATCTGGCAAGCCGCGCATCTTTTCAGTCGCTTCGCTTGTCTGTTGATTCATTTGCTGGATTTGCTCAAGCGTAGAAGAAACAGAACCTTCAATATTGCCAGCGCGGTCACTAATCACTTCAAGCAATCCTTGATAGTCTCTGTGAAGCCTATCGCTGAATTCGCCCGACATCTTAGACCAGAGAGAAACAGATTGTTCTATAACCTTGTTGAGAGTTGTTTCGCTGCGGGAGATTACTTCCTCTGGCAATGTCTTAAGGCTCTGTAGGGTTTCATTGAGAGCCGCGCTAATTTGTGCTGCCTGCTCTTTATGTGATTCCAAACTCGCATCGAATGCTTGCAGGGACTTTAATTGATGCTCTCTAACCTTATCGAGGTTTTCCAATACAGCAGGCGCTTTCTTAAGCAGAGAGTCCAGGCTCTTTGGAACCTCTTTGAGTGAGCTTACGCCAGCTTGAAGGCTTTTAACTGTTTCTTTGACTCCCCCTGTTATTTCGCGAAGCTGGCTGAATTGTTCTCCAAGCAGCTTGAGAGATTGATCCAGTCGTTCACCGAAAGCAGTGATGACAGGTTCGATAGTTTCCTTCAGCGTCTTTTCAAGATTTTCAAGAGGCTTCATCGCCTTATCGATCCTGTCAACTGCTTCGCTTACGATCTGACTTTGTGTCTTGCAGTACTCCCCTCGTTTTTTGAGAGCCTTTCTTGTTGCTTCTAAGAGAGCAGATCGGAGCTTATCTTCGGGCCTAGTGGCCCATAGCTGAGCGAAGAATGTTGCGAGCAAACCAACAAAGCCGACAGGAAACGCCTTTGCCATACTGGTAGAGAGAAGCTTCCCTAACTCCAATACCCGGTCAGCACCTTCTCTTGATAGAGCAGCGGACCCTTGGAAGGCGAACTCGAATACTCCAAATAGAGTTCCGGCAATGCCGACAAGGAGGAATAGATTGGTCCTGTCGTGAAGTTCAGCTACTATCCCATCTACAGTGGAATCAAGCCTGTCTGAAAAGTCCGTCATCGGCACGAAAAAGCCTTGAGAACCTAAATTCTTGCTTTCGGACAGGAATTGGTCGAGTATCTTCATCGTTTGAGATGAGTCATTCCTCGATATTTGGCTTTTTAAGGAAGAGGAATCAAGCCGATTGTCTGCCTGGGAACTGATTTTCTCAATGGTCTGCCATCCGTTCGGTTCGGGGGGATCAAACTGGTTGTCGACTTGGGAACCCCACCTTTGTAAGGCTTTTGTTTCCTGCCTTATTCTTCGCCATGATCTGATAACAAAATATAAAACCAACAGGTGTCCGAAGAAAAAAAGGTAGCCATTGACAATGTATCCCTTTAATAATTCCCCAAATAGTCTCCAAACCCCCATTGTCTGTACGTCCTTCCTTATTGCAATTTGGTGCGGCAAATCTCCAGATTGGCTAGGGGAATATTTTTCTGATCCTTAGACACCTCTTGATAAAATGCCCGTAGGGTGGCTTCTAAAGCGAAGATGCGATGTGGCTCTTTGCTTGGAGTGATTGTCGAAAGATTCTTGATCAACTGCTGTCCGGGGCTGGCGCAATCAGGGGAAGCCAGACAGTCGGCAGCCTTTGCGTAATTCATGTAGGCTATCCAGCGGGCCGCGATCGGGTTTTCGCCGCAATATCTTTTGGCCGTATCATCACACGCGAAGCGCACTCGCAATTTGGCGTAGGAGCCTTCTTCTTGCCGAACGCCTGTGATGAGTTTTTTTAGTTCCTGTTCGTCCTCATCACGCACTGCTCGGAAACGAAATGAAAAGGCGGGTAGCAACCTGATCGGCACGCATCCGGCGACCTGCCCTTCTACTGGAGTGACGCCTTTCAAGGTATAGTCGCCCTGGCTGGTTGCATCCTTGTAACAATCAAGTCCAATGCTGTATTGATTGCCCTCAGAATGCGCCGAAGCGCCTATAGTGCCTCTTGTCTCAACCTCTTCAAGCTCTTTCCAGGAAACGGTATTGAGGAAGCCGGGATATATCTCGAAAGGCGAAAATATGGCTAGGCTGGTAGAAAAATCCTTAAATTGTTCAACGCGCCGAATGCCAAGCAAATGGGCTGAATCCCACAGCGCGCTTATAGCAGAACGACCGATAGGCGTTTGTCGGGCAATTATGATCAACAACAATGCGCGCGGCCCGCGATAGTTAAAAATCAATCGCCCATCAGAACTTGTATGTGGAGCCTGCACAACGGCATCAACCCCCACATCCGAACGTATGTGTTGGATAGTTTCCTGTGAATTGAAGCTATTCGGGTCAATCGGCTCTTCTGTGTAAAAGGTTCCGTCATAAACGGCTAAGACGGGGATAAGCCATAACCCTCGATCTGTTCCGGATCCCGACTGTTGCGCTTGCATGGCTTCGCGCAAACGGCGCGCTATACAGGAGGCATCTACGCCGCCTGCGCAATCAGCCGAGCCTCTCGTGCCGGTGGCAGCCACTCCGTCCGTCAGAATAAAAGTCAGGTCATAGTTCCCCGAAGACCGAATCGCATCGTGGATGTTGGTGTTGCCGGATGGCTGATAAGAAGAAAATGGTTGAGTGATACTCGCGCAGTTTCCGATGCCGCCTGCCCCTGAAAACTTCTGGCTGAACTGGCAGGAGCGAGAGCCTTCGAAGATTAACGTGGATTCCTGCAAACGACTCAAGCTATGTTGCATCCAGTTTACAAGATGAGGGATGGCCTGCTGAAAGCCCGTCATCGAGCCTGAACTGTCGACGAGAAGTTGCGCCCTGCCTTTTTGTGGTTGTAGAGATCGCTGCCAGCAGAAGGGAACCGGATTATCGATGAAGACTGCTTCATCCGAATCTGGCGGCGGAAGAGGAGGCAAAGATGGTCGAGAGGATTTATTGCAGTTTGCCAAAACCATTAAGCAGAAGCTGACAACGCAAACAAGACAAAGCCTCAATGCCCCGACTCTGTGCATGATTTTCCTCCTCTTTTGCTACAACAAATTAATCCAATGCTCTTCGAGAATGATCTGAAGCGGGCCTCTGCGAAAGCTCAGTGAAGTGCCATGTATCCCTCCGAACAAATATTGTTTCAGGAGAGGCTCGTGAAGGTAGGGAATCTGTGATTCGTCTGCCGCACCAAGGGCTTTCAGCAAATGATCCCGCCAGGGGTGCTTAAGGATGGGCATCTCGTCTTTCTGAAGCTTTATTTCGGTAGCCAGTAATTCCTCGACGGAATACCCTTGAATAATGATTAAATCTCCTACCAGATTGTGCCACTCAATCTTTACTGTTCCTCGATCAGTTTCGAATTCCACTGCGCGCCCCGATGGCAACTTTGATCCCTCCCATTGACCTGGAAAAACAGCGCGCTCTCTAGCATTCTTCAAAGCACCACTCACCACGAGGTGCTTCGAACTTGGGAACCTCCTCAAAACACCTCCTTCCTTGTTATAAAATTCAATGTTTCCTTCTCCAAGCAAGTTGATAAGACCCTCGTAATGTCTATTGAAGACAATCTCAGGTCCAAGGCTTTGGGTATCCCGGTTGAAGGCTTCAGCAAGGTGCCACCCATTGCCGACTAATACCAAGCTGACTTTTTTATTGGGATTGCTTTGCCTGTAGGCCGCGATCATCGTTCGTAGAAACTCAAAAGCCAAGGAGCAAAAACGATCAAGGCTTCTTTCGGCGTTTGGATCTTCTCCATGAGTCATGTGGCATTTCCCTGAGAAGATAAGGTCACGAATCTCCCAGTAAAACTTTTCCCGGCCTGCTTCGTCGTCATGCCTCCTATTGGCGTACGAGCGAATAAACTGCTCGCCCGCAAACTTTATTGATCCGATCTGAGGCATGTTGTCGCCGATGAACAGAGCCAAGTCCATCGTACCTCCGCCCAAATCCGCAACAAGAACAGCATCTTGTTGTCCAATCCATCCAAAAGCTTTTACGCTCGCGCGGGATTCGTCTGTGTAATAAGAATCGAATCTTAACTGTGTGGCTGCTGTTAACTCATGCCCAACGCTGTCCACGAGATCCCTCATACTCTTCCGCGCAGTGAAGTCAAAGGTAAGTGGGAAAGCAAAGCCGAGGTGAAAATGCACATCTGGTCGAGGTCGAGTTTTTGCAATTATCAAAGGGACTGCTAAGTGCAAAAGCTCTTTCAGAAAAGCAAACCGCAAATAAAGTTTGTCTCCCGGCTGGTTGTCCCACTTGAAGCCAGCTTTTGCTTGAGAGCCTCCAATAGGCTCATCTGATGTCCATCGGATTAAGTAACGGTCTTCAATCTCCCAAAGTGCGGACGGGATTATGTATGGATCTCTTCTATCAGAACCATATTTTGTCCCTGGAAGAAAGTCACCAATACCGGATGAATCATCTGCCTGATCACTTCTTGCAAACCATTTGACTACGGAAGCCACATCCGCTGGTTTCAATCCATGCTTTTCATGAGCAGGTTCCTGATTAATTTGATCCTCGCCCTGAAAATAAATCGTTGTGTTAGTGGTGCCGAAATCGATCCCCATATAAATGTTACTGATAAGGGGAGTGGTATTAGGTCTATTGACAGTTTCCAGACAATAGGTAGCTCCTGCTTTCCTGCTGTGTTCCTCTTTGCCAATTACAGACAGTCTCTCAGGGCAGCCTTTCGTTGTTTCGCACACCCAAGGTAACAACCTCTCTCCTTTGTCGATCTGGATTTCGTATTCGTGTCGATCAGGGCCGTGCAGGAAAGCGCGATACCACTTCCATTGTTCAGGCATCATTTGGGGATTGGGATAAACACCGATGGCAAGCTTGGGTTTGAGTCGAAGGCTCTCGAATGGGAAGACTCTTTCGATAGGGACGGGCCAGCCGTGTATGTGCATCTGGCTGTAGACGATTCGGGAAATTCGTGTTTGCGTTTCATTAGGAGCCGCCGCTGTTTGCACATCCGGTTTGATGGCCTGAGAGTTCTCCAGCGCATCAAGCCACTCAGGGCGAACAGGTAATCCGGCGAAGGGCATGTCTCCTGGCACGAGAATCTTGTCAAAGAAAATCTCTTCTATACGGTGTTGCTGGATTTCCTTTTTAGGAAACTTTAATTTCAGGAATCGTTTTCTTTGCTCTCCTGCGAGTTGCGCTTCTGCCCACTCGAATACTATTTCATCGCGCTCAACTTTAGGTTTGGGCGGCAGGCCCTTTTGCGGAACCTGAAGCGCGCTTAAATGATCCCATATTACTACTTCCCGATTGCGTATCCAGATGAGAAAGTCAGAAAGCCGCAACGGATTAGAATAACGGCACCCCTCACAGGTGATCGTAAAGTCATCCTGCGCGGGGGAGTGTCCGTCCGCAGCCTGGTCTTGAGTCAAATACTGTCGGCAGTTTTTGCACACAGGCAGGTATGTTCTTGTTATGTTTTCCCTCCCGTTCCCCGGCAGCAGGATGTTCATATATTGCACGCATGGTTGAGCAGGAATCTGCGACCACACCAGTTTGGTTAGAACAGGAATTGAAAAAGGAGGAGCCTCGCCTGGAGGGTGATCCATAAGAACAGGCTGAAATGTGTACTCCAGAATTCTAGCAAGGCGAGATGGGTACGACTCAGACGAGTTGCCTCTCCGCAATCGATCTACTGCGAGTTTTACAAAGTGCTTCAATAGCGCCGGATTTTCTTGTTCCGGATGTCTGTCAGTTTGTTCCCATCGTTCCAACTCCGCCGGTTGAAAATCAGGGAGCGGGCGCACGAGAACAGTTGGACTTAAAACTCCGACCCGCTCATTTCCGAGCAAAGCCCAGGTCACCTTGTTGACACCGTAAGGCTGCGTGTATTGAATAAAAGGTATTCGTATGGGTTCATCCTGAGTTTTGAGCTTGCCTGCGAGTAATAGCGCAACCAGATAGCGCCAAGCCCTGACGCGCTCCTGCCAGACTTCAGGTTTCAAGTGCTCGCGCTCCAGAATCCAAAGATAAGCCAAGTCCCAATGAAAAAGGTGTGGGATAGATTCTGCGTGAAGCGTTCTTTCGACCCACGAACTGCCTATGAATGTTGAGTACTTCATACCTATCTTCCTTCCCGAAGAGACTTGAACAGGAGCGTTGCTGCGCCTCGTCGGGCGGTTTCATCAGCGTCAGGAAACAACTTCTTATGCCAGACCCCCTGCTGCGCTTCCGGCCACTTCATTTTGCTGATGAGTCGCGGCGGCACTTTGTGAGAAATGGTGAGTTTCGGGAAAATTTTTTCGATTCCTTCCTGCTGCCCGTCTCCGTGCCATATTTTTTCGAGCGCGGTTTGTAATCTGTCGGGGAAGTCCTGAACTCTTTCTTTGCCCCCGGCAACTTCTGCCGCGATATTCCAAAAGTGAGCGAGCGTATGAACTATCCCTCGCCCCCAAACAATCTGTGCAAAAGGGTCTCTCGTCATTTTCGGCACAGCTTCTTTCCGGATAAGCTTTTCGACGAAACCGATTCGCTTTTCCAAAGTTGCGCGCGCTTCTTTTATCGATACCTGATGTTGAAACTCATCCATCTCTTTCTCTTCAAATTTAATTTCACGAGCTTTCACGGTTTCTTTGAACAGATAATTCACGGCCTGTGCGCCCTCCCATGTCGGATACTTGTCTTCTTCGGGCCAGGAAATATGAGACCCTGCCTTTTCATCTTCCGGGTTGCGTTTGTACTTCATTGGAAAACCCGGCCCGCCAACAAGGAAAAAGCTATGCACTTCGCTGAGCGATTCCTTGATCGATTGCAGAACCAGAGTCTGGTTTGACTGAAGGCGTAAGGTGTCAATCCCACGAGATTGATCGGGAGGAAAATATTCGCCGAAAAGAATCGGGCGTATTTTTACATCTCTTATATTTTCTTGTGAAATCCTTGCTGCTATGGCGTCCAGCACAGGCGCTGTCAGCCCTCCTCCTGTGCCGCCGATGATCGATCCTGCCACCACTACTGTCGAATTCGAGTCAGGACGCAGTTCTATTATGTCTTCGATGTTGTGAGCTACAACCGAAGAGATTGCAGGGCGCGCGAAAAGGCCATGCAACATCTTTTGATTAAGCGTGTCATAATTGAAAAACGCTTGAGCAGGGTGAGGATTCTTGTCATCCCAATTTCTGACCCCTGACAGCGCGTGATAAACTGTGTCCCCCTCAGGGGGCTTGAGCTTTACCAGCTTGATCTCAGGGATTTCTTCTCCAAAGGCTCTATTAGGTTGATTGCCATATTGTAAAGTGGCAAAGAAATTTTTCGCGGTATGTACGCTGTTGATTATATCATCGGTGTCTATGACAACTGCCTCGAAAGATTCTTTTATCGCCCCTAACAGATAAAGTTGTAAATACCAATGCAAAACCATCTGCCCCGTGCCGCCTATGCATATCAGTTTGCGATTCATGCCTCTCCTCCTTTGACTCTTGCGGGAATCCCCAAGTAACGATTCAGTATTACGCTAACTCCGCAGGCAGCAATACCCCCGATAAAGGCCGCCGCAGAGAGCAATATGACCATCGCAGGCCATTGAGCGATTGTTGCAACTCCTGAACCGATCAGACCATCAAGAAGTCCCGTTGCGCCGAAGCTGGAAGTTTCACATTCCAAATAGCGCGGATCAATTCCGCTAAACCATAGGCCGAACCCGAACAGTCTAGGCCAGAGTACGATGCCGAATAAAACCAGTAACCATATTGCGAGAGTAGTCCAAAGTATACGAAGCCTCGGAGACGTTGCCCACCACCATTGCTTTCCCAATAGAGGAGGCACGAATAAACTCACGAGGGAAGAGCCTATCAACATTCCCCAAAGCGCCGTGCGAAACAAAGCTAGATAAGCCTCATCCCATTGCCTGCATTGAGAAGCAGAAGGTGGAGAAGGAACTTGTCCCCAAGCTTCAATGTTCACGAAAACAATCAAAACGAAAAGCTTGAGCGTTCTTTTCAAGCTCTGGTTAGAAAAATTGCCCATAACGACATCTCTTTTCAAACGGCGAAACTCAATTTACCTTGGTCAGAGTTTAATGCTCAATCCTGCTTACTAAACGCCTATCAGGATTTCAAGACAATGACTGAATTGCTCTTTGATGTCATCAGAGGAATTGGCTCAAAATACCGCATTACTTTTGCATAGGTACTTATATGTGCTAGGGCCACCCAAGCATTGCTTGTTAGACGGCGGCTATATTATGCCTATCAAATCTCTGCGTCAAGTGGATTAGCCACATTCCAAGATAGAGGAAGGGAACAGAGACAGATGACAAAAACCTTAAAGAGATTCCTTCTTCAAGAATCAGTATTGGAATTCGCCAATTTTTTCTCGAAACCGTAGTCGCCGATTATGCGCGATTGGTTGTGTGCGGGAAGCAGGGCGAGCCTCGAACTCGCCCTGCTTTTTGGATTCGTTATCTTCTTCGAGGAGGGGGGCGACGATCACGATTGCCTGCTGCTCCTCCGCGATGTGGGCCGCGAGGCGGGCGGTCATCACGCGGGCGATCATCGCGAGGTCGCGGCGCGTCCTGCCCGTCGCGGTCGAAATCAGGCTGGCGATCTTCCTCTACTTCTCCCGATGCCGCGCGCTCGTCTTCCAGAACCGCTCGGCGCGAGAGCCTTATCTTGCCTGAAGGATCGACGTTTATCACCTTGACGAGCAATTGCTGGCCTTCCTGAAGCTCGTCTCGCACATCTCTCACTCTATAGTCAGCTATCTCGGAGACGTGCAGAAGCCCGTCCGTGCCGGGGAGTATCTGAACGAACGCGCCGAAGTCGGCTATGCGCTCGACTGTGCCGAGATAGGTCTTGCCCATTTCCGGCACGGCTGTGATTCCTTCTATCGCGCGCCTGGCTTCTTCGGCAGCCGCCAGATTCGATGAGGCTATGTTGATGCGGCCCGTGTCTTCCACATCGATCTTGCAGCCCGTCTTTTCGACCAGTCCGCGAATGACCTTGCCGCCTGGCCCTATGACGTCGCGAATTTTATCTACGGGAATCTGTATCGTCAGTATGCGCGGCGCGTAGGCGCTGATTTCGGGTCGCGGAGAGGAGATGACCGCTTCCATCTTGTCGAGTATATAGAGCCGCCCGGTGCGAGCCTGTTGCAGCGCGTCGGCGAGTATCTGCGCGTTGATGCCCGCCACCTTGATGTCCATCTGAAGCGCGGTGATGCCGTTTCTCGTTCCCGTCACCTTGAAATCCATGTCGCCGTAGTGGTCTTCTGCTCCGGCTATATCGGTCAGTATCGCGTAGCGGTTTCCTTCCATCACCAGCCCCATCGCAACTCCCGCGACGGGGGCTTTGATAGGAACGCCCGCGTCCATCAAAGCAAGCACTCCGCCGCAGACTGAAGCCATCGAGCTTGAGCCGTTCGATTCTGTTATGTCGGAAACGATGCGGGTGATGTAGGGCCAGTCCGATTCAGCAGGAAGTATTGGTTCGATAGCGCGGCGGGCCAGAGCGCCGTGTCCTATCTCGCGGCGACCGGGCGAGCCTATCCTTCCGGTCTCGCCTACGGAAAAGGGCGGGAAGTTATAAGACAGCATGAATCGCCGCTTGATCTCGCCTTTTTCCAGATCGTCCATATATTGCACGTCTTCGCTCGTCCCAAGCGTTGCGGTGACGATGGCCTGAGTTTCGCCGCGCGTAAACAGCGCCGAGCCGTGTGTGCGCGGCAGCCAGCCGACTTCGATGGTGATGGGTCGAATCTCGGAAAATCGGCGACCATCGGGCCGGTGGCGGCGAGCTAGTATGTCTTCACGGAAGACCTTTTCCTTTATGTTATCGAATATGGCCCCTGCCATCTTGCGCTTGTCAGGCGCGTCTTCCGGGTAAGACTCAACGGTTTTTGCCTTCAACTGATCGACCAGCGCATAGCTTTCGATCTTGGTGCGTTTTTCAGTGTCGAGCGCGTCGCGGAGGTCTTCCGTTATGCGGCCTTCGATTTCGGTGAGCATTTCCTGATCGAGTTCAGGTTTGGTAACTTCGCGTTTGGTGATGCCGAGCTTTTCGCGCATGTCTTTTTGAAGTCGGCAGAGTTTCTTGATTTCGTTGTGGCCGAACATCAGGGCTTCGACCATTACATCTTCGGCGACTTCCTGCGCTCCTGCTTCGACCATCACGATGGCTTCTTCCGAGCCAGCGACTATGAGGTTGAGCGATGACGAGCGAATCTGATCATAAGATGGATTGACTATGAATCGATCATCGATCAGCCCCACCCGGACGCCTGCTATGGGGTTGTCGAACGGGAGGTCGGAAAGGCATAGAGCGGTCGAGGCTCCGGTGATTGAAAGCACGTCGGGGTCATAGCTCTCATCGGCTGAAAGCACTAATGCTATGACCTGGGTTTCCGAATGATAGCCTTCGGTGAAGAGCGGCCTGATGGGCCGGTCTATCAGGCGCGAGGTTAGGGTTTCCTTTTCCGAAGGTCGTCCTTCTCTACGAAAGTAATTGCCGGGGATGCGCCCTGCGGCGTAGCCGTACTCGCGGTACTCGACCGTGAGCGGAAAAAAATCTCTGTCCGATCTCTCTCTCTCTCCTACAGCCGTCACCAGCACAACGGTGTCTCCGTAACGGATTATGACGGCGCCATCGGCCTGCTTGGCCACTCTTCCTGTTTCTACGGAAAACTCCACTCCGCCTAATTGAATCGATTCTCTCAAAAACATAACTATCTCCTTCTTCTCCGCTGCGCGCCTGGTGCGCGGGTATCTTTGTCCGCGCTCGGTTAAATTTGCCTGCTCCTGCTGCGCGCTGATTTGGCAAAAAGCAATGAGGCCACGGTGAGCGGCGTCTAACGCCGACGCGCTCCCGTGGCCATCGGGTGAACGATTGTGTCTGAATTGTAAGGGTGCGCCTTGCGCGCGACAGGGAACTGACAACTGGCCGTGCCGCTCGAAGCGGCCTGTGACTTTTCGGCCTTTTATTGACTCGATCCCTTATTTTCTTATACCCAGACGGTTGATGACTTCGCGGTACCGGTCGGCGTCCTTGCGTCGCAAATAATCCAGCAGACTACGGCGCTGACTTACCAACTTCAACAGCCCTCGCCTCGAATGGTTGTCCTTGACGTGAGTTTTGAAATGTTCCGTAAGCTCGTTGATTCGACGGGTGAGCAGAGCGATTTGCACTTCTGGCGAGCCGGTGTCAGTCGCGTGCGTCTTGTATTGAGTGATAATCTCAGCTTTTGCTTCCTTGACTAAAGCCACTTATCAACGCTCCTCCAACAGTAAAAATTCTTCGTTCCTATTGAACCGACAAAAGCTATCACACCGCCTCGCGGTATGTAAAGGCTGTCCGAATGCGGAGTGCGGAGTGCGGAATGCAGAGTTAGAGCCATTTAGTTTTCGCCTGCGGGAGAGGCGTAGCTCACAGAGGAACACAGATTATAAGGATAAACACGGATCTGATCCGTGTTTATCCTTATCCTATTTCTGAAAATTAAATGGGCCTAAATGCGGAGTGAAGAAGAATTCCCGCATTCCGCACTCCGCATTTGCCACTCTCTCCTTCACCGCTGATTGCCGGTCATTCCGATTTCGGCGTAAAACTGGCGAAGCTCTGACTGAGACCTCAGCATACGATTGGATCCAACTGTCGTCACAACATCAGAAAGCGGCCTTTGTCTTTGCAATCGTTCTTCACGTTCAAGGGCGATGTCGTGCGCGCCCTGACTTGATCCATGTCCGAGATATTGAAGGCCGAGCGCGACTTTGGCATGAGCTTCGGCGAGTTCGTGAAAGGTTATGTGGCTGACATCCACCAAACGATTCGTTCGCAGATTGAACCATCGCGCCACAGGATTGATCGCCACTAAGGAATCGAATCCTTCGGGCGGGCGTTCGCAGTCGAGCTTCAATCTCTGGCGTCGATGAGGATTGATGCGACTGTCAAAGTTGTTGTCGAGGTTGATCGATCCGCTCACCGCAACGCGATTTCCCATAGTGGGCGCGTCCTCGCCTATGTGCAGCAGATAACGCGCCGCGCCTTCCGTCATTTGCGCAATCAACCACAAGCCCTCATTCGAGGAGATGAAATCAAGAATCTTCAAAGGGCCTGATTGCGCGCCCGCGCTCTTTGCCAGCAAAGCAGGATTGATTCTCACTCGCCCGCCGCCCATGATCTCGATCATTTCGCTGTTCGCTCCTGCGATCCACCTGAGTCGCGTCAATGCCTCCTTGCGGTCTCCGCTCACCCACAATCCGCCTTGACCGTCGGACTGCTGGGCGATGATTTTGAAAGCGAGAAGCGCCGGATCGGGTTTCGGCAAAAGGCGCGCATCAACAGATGGCGTCAGTCTCAGGTCTGCGCGCAAGGCTGCGGGCAGAGAGGGCGCTTCAGGTTTGTTTTCCGAGCGCGAGAGGGTTTTTTCATCCTTCACCGGGGCAACTTCTTTTAGGCCATTTTCTATCGCGTTGATTCTGCTGCGACTCGCGCTGCGCAGACGGGCGAGCAGTCTGATTTCGATTGCGGGTTTTACTAGAAACTCTTTGATCATTGCTCGCGCGATCAGATTCTGTCCGTATCGACGGGCTTCCGTTTGAGTATCGAATGATCCGACGAAGACCCGCAGCCATCGGCCTCGCTCCGGTATTTCGACTTCGCCCCACACTACGGTTTCGCCTGCGCGCGCAAGCGTCTCTGCAAACGATTCGGCCACGTGAGTGTCGGCGAATGCCCCGACCTGAATCGTGTAGTTATTCTGCTCGCCTGCATGGGATTGAATGGATAAGACCAGCATCAGAAAAAGCGATGCGAAAGTTTTTGAGTGCATAGCGCCCTCGTCGATTCGCGGGGCTTTACAATTCGGGAGGCACGCGACAGATGCTTGAAAGAAGGGCTGTGTGTCGAACTCAGTGGGAGGGTTTGCCTAGTTCGACGACACTATGTTATGGCGGGTCGGAGCGAGTGTCAACACTTCACTTTTTCTCTATCTTTTTGCTCTTCAGCTTGAACTTCGAATACATGCAATCTCTATCGTGCGCTCTCGGCCAACCTCTTTTCGCTAAACGGCACCGGGAGCTTCATCGTTTTGAAAGATTGAAAAGTTGGGCCGCTGAAGATTTATCCCGAGCGGCCCAACTCTCCTGCAAGTGAAATCTACTCTATCATCTTCACCCGTTTCCGAACCAAATCGCGGCCTCTACTGAGCGACCGCCCGTGTAGTTGCGAAACAATACGATCAGTCGGGTCCACGCCCTCCAAAATATCCCCTTCTATACGGTAGCGGGCCTGGTGACTGATCAGATAGTATGTCCCGTCACCTTTGCTCTTGAGGAATAGCAGGTATCTACTGCCCGGTTCGTATGGACCACCATCGCTGATGGCTAATACTTGCCCTCCTGCCATGATGCCGCCGGTTTGCTCAAGCTCCAGTGTTGATCCCTCATGTACGCCCCTGAGGATCGACTCGACTACAAAGGTGTTGTTTGTGAATGGCGTCGCATCTTCGCCCTCGCCGACCACCCGGCCCGGTTGTGCCGAGAAGTGATCAGCGATTACGATCAGGTCAGCGCCGGCAACTAAGCCTCCCACAGTTCGATAAACGTCCTTCCATTGCGCCTGAACCATTCGCGTTTGCTGCGGCTTCGCCATAAGAAAATAACCTACAGCCAGGGCTGTCGCCACGCCCATGGCCAGAGACAGACTCAAAATCACTATCTTCTTCATCTTTTCTCCTCCTGAAGAAAGTTGAAGCCCTCGATTGCCACGGGCCGGTTATTGTGGAACGTGCGCATAGATTGAATTGAGCTGATCTCTGTCGTGCTGGTTGATCTGGTTGCCAGCCGTCAAGACCTGATCATTCATGCAGGTGTTGGTCTGGGTTCGGTTGTGATTCAGGCCGAAGGTGTGGCCAACCTCCTGACAAGAGACGTGGTTGACAGCAGTCTGAGAGTAACGCGAGGTGTCTCTCAGGTAGGTGTCATTGAGCTTTGCGTTCGCACTGTTGACATGACAACCACTGCTGACGCTGGTAAGCGACGCCAGCCCCAGCCAGCCGTTCTGGCCATAAGCTCCATAGAACAATCTGAGCTTGGGCGAGGAACTGTTGAACAGCGCGACGATGGTCGTATCCCATAAAGAGATCGAGCCACTGTAGGCGCTCGTATAGCTGCTCACGCTTCTGACCACGCCGCCGGTCTCCGCAACAGGGTTTGCGTAACCTATGCTCCTCGGTGAGTAGTGGTACGCGGTCGAGCCGCTGCATAGCCATGGGTGATTAGCCAGAACGACGCCGGTGCCTATCATAAGCCCGACCATAAAGGTCGCAGTGACCGGCAATAGTCGCTTTGTTTTGAAAAGCTGCATAGGGTTGTTTCCTCCTTTGTGGTTTGGTTTAGTGAGTAATTGGAACGAGCCTTCAAAAGCCGACTCGCTCTAGACACTCCGGACAGACGGTTTCGATTACGTCCCCGACTTCGCCTTCGTCGAGTGGTTTATCCCACACTGCTTGAACTTTTCCCTGTGGATCAACCACCACTGTGAGGGGGACTTCAGTGACCCCATACTTCTTCTGTAGCTCGATGCCGGGAAACGGCACTACAAGGAAAGGCATCTGCATTTTCCTTGCGTGTTGTACAGTTGTGTATGAGTCCGCAATGGAGAGCGCGAATATCTGGGTGGAGGAATGAAGATCTTTAAGTTTGTTGCTGAGTTTGATCCAATTGGGGATGCCTGCTTCGCACCGATCACAGGTGGGACTATATATGAAAAGAAGAGTATTGCCTGCTCCTCGCGGTGTTACTCGAACTTCTCGTCCATCTATGTTCATCGCAGTAAATTCGGGCAATTCGTCGCCTTCAGCCAGCCTGCGAACAATGTCAGCAGGTTTCTCCTTTTCTTTTTGGTCAGAAACCCGCAAACGATCACGCAGATCTGCGTTTTGACGCCAGAAGTAAACCACTGCGCTTGCCGCAGCTACAACGAAAACCATCAGGATAACGAAAAGAATTCCAAGACGGGTCTTTTGTTCCATGGTGCCTCCGCTCAACAAATGTCCAATTGCTCTCTGACAGACTGAGTTGCCAGAAAGCGCAATCGTGATGTAACTACAATGCGGCTAGGTTTAAGGAGCCAAGAACTATTTGAGACTCAGAAGATTGAAGTGCCCCAGGGAAACTCGTTAGATAAAAACTGAAAATGACCCCGCGAGAATCTAGCAAGACATCTTTATTGTGTCAACGGCTATGAGGTGCGCCACTTCACTTCATTATCTTGAATGTGCGATTAAACTCATGCTTGTACTCATCCGCGCGATTGGGGTAGACTCACTCTTGTTCGAACCCCTGTTATTGCTGACTTCACTGGTCGCAGCGCGGGGGCTTTTTCTTTTATTGAACAAGCAGCCGTAAGAGTCTCGCCGCACAGCGAGGGCAGGAACCCTGTTCGGCGCAAGCGGGAAGGTTTTATGACTGTCAAGTACGCCGATCAGCCTGACATTGCGATGGGTAATTTCCAGATACAGATTGCCGAGCGCGACGGACAACAGTTCGTCGTGATCAAAGGGCAGCGCCCGACCGACAAACCGGGCGAGCAGGCCGTCGCTATTCCTCTGAATCTGCTGCCGGAACTCAAGCGGGCTTTTGCCGAAATTGAAGGGAATGTGGAAGAGCCGTCGCCTGCTGAAGAGACGACAATCCGGTTTGCTCACGTTTCGGAAGAGGAGTTCGCCCGCATTCTGGATTTCTATCACATCCGCTGGGAGTACGAGCCGAGGACTTTTGCCATAGAGTGGGACGAGGCGGGGCGGACCGTGAGCAGTTTCACGCCCGACTTCTACCTGCCCGATCATGATCTCTACATCGAACTGACCACGCTCAAGCAATCACTGGTGACGAAAAAGAATCGCAAAGTGCGCCGCCTGCGCGAACTCTACCCTGAGATCAATATCAAGCTGCTGTACTCTTCCGATTTCAGCAAGCTGATTAAGAAATTTGCTGCCAGCAGGTATCGCGGTCAGGAAGACTCTGACACGGAATGAAGTTTTATGATAAGCGATTGTAGCGCAATCTGTCAGATTGCGCTCTGAAGGTACGAAGATTGGGGCTATGCAAGCTAACAGCTTGCGCCACTCTCCGAGGGGAAGAAGTGAAAATCGCAGTCCAAAAAATAACGATCCCGAGTGATCTTCGCCGTCCTCTCCTAGCCCTCGTTGCCGTGTTCAAACTTCTTGCGAAGTCTGACCCGTCTGAATTCCGAAGAACCCTGACGACTTCCACCCTTGCGGGCTTCAGTTCTTGCATCGAAGTTTCGCGCTCCTTCCAACTCTCCTTGCGGAGTGTCGGCGTTTGCGCGATCCAGAAGATTTCAACTTAAACCTCTCGGGATCGAACCCGATTGTTGCCAACCGAGCGTGGCAGATATTATCACAGAAATTCTCGCTGTCAACAAAAAAATGCGCCGTTGAGCGAAAAAATTTTATGCCGAACGAAATCGAGATCGAAAAAGTACTCATACCCCAGGATCGGCTCCAGCAGCGGATTTCAGAGCTTGGGAGCGAAATCTCCGAAGCCTATCAGAACAAAGACCTTGCCGTCGTCGCCATCCTCAAAGGCTCGTTCATCTTCGCCGCCGATCTGCTTCGAGCGATAGCCATCGCCTCTACGATTGACTTCATGTCGATATCGAGTTACGCCAATCAGCCACAGTCGGGAGTCGTGCGGATAACCAAAGATTTGGAGGAGAGCATCACGGGCAGGGATGTGCTTTTAGTCGAGGACATAATCGATACGGGATTGACGGCGAATTATCTTCTGCGGGTGCTGAGGGAGCGAAATCCGGCAAGCCTGCAGGTGTGCGCGCTGCTCGATAAATCCGCCCGCAGGATAATCGATCTGCCTGTGGCCTATCGCGGATTTGAAATCCCTGATGTATTCGTCGTCGGCTACGGTATGGACTATCAGCAGCTATATCGCAACCTGCCTTATATAGCCGTGCTGGCGTGAGGGTCAGGCTTTGCATTGAATAAGCACTCGAAAGTTATCGCTCACCCCTCCCGGCAAGAAGAGGTTTTTGATTGCGAGGCGATCTTTCACGTCATCAATCGAGCCTGTCGAGGCTTCCATCTTTGCAATGATCTCGATCAATCCGTTGCGAAGCAGAAATGCCGATTGCCGTTCGTAGCTGACGGTTTCAAATCCAGCGTCGCGGCCATACTCGATCAAAGCGGTAAAGTTGACGCTCGAAGTGATATCCTGATGGCCCACCCTTTCCAGCGGCGAATTGATGAGACGATGGCGATGAAATGATCGAAGCGTCCCATCACGGCGATCCGCTCCCAAGAGATGCGATGCCACATCTCCATAATCTATCGTTATCAAATAACCGCGCTCCATCGCCTTCGATACTTGATTAAGCCAGTCGAGCGAATCGAGATTGATCTCGGCAATCCATCCTTCTTTCAGGCTCGCGCCGCATCGCTCAATGTATTCGGCCAGTCTCTCGGAAGACGGTTCGCCCCATTTGAGAGTGAGGCGCGGCTCGACTCCTGAATAGCCAATCGTGACGTATTGCTCTTCGAGCGAAGGCGCGCCCAAGCTAACAGCCTCGGCCACTTGCCGGACGCGGTGAACCGGGAGGGCGTCGATCAACTCGTTTGAAAAAAATATTCCCGCGACCGGCCTGCGCGCGATCTCTTCAAGGCTGTGCCAGCTAACCTGCTCGCTGAAACCGTCGAGCCTTTCGCGCTGAAGACGACGCATCTCCTGGCTCGTCTCTACAATCACGTAGCTCAATCGCTCGAACACGGACGTCTGATCTTCGCGAATGCTCGTAAGAATATCTTCGGCAAGTCGGCCCGTGCCTGCGCCCATCTCTACGATAGTGAGCGCGGACTGATTCCACAGATCGATCATCTGACGGGCAATCGCTCTGCCGAAAGCCGCGTGAACGTTGCTCGACGTGTAGTAATCTCCCTCCGCGCCTATCTTCGCGCGTTCGGTGTTGTAGTAGCCCAGGTTTTCATCATAGAGCGCGGCCTGCATGAACTGGCGAAAAGTGATCGGCCCTTCGCTTCGGATTCGGGCGATTATTCTGCGCTCAAGTTCTGTTGATGATGAATTCATCCTTCAAACAAAAAGCGCAGGGCGAAAAATCCCTGCGCTCGATTTGCCTGGATTGAGACAGCAACTCTATGCGGCGGTGCCTTCGGCTTCTTCCTGATTGATTTTGCCTTCGGCTTCTTCTTGACTGACGCTGCCGCGACCAAAAATGAACTGCGTGGGATGCTCCTGCATGATTTTGTCCTGAAGCCGCATCAACCCGTAAAGCAGAGCTTCGGGGCGCGGCGGGCATCCCGGAATATAAACATCGACGGGAACTATTCGATCAACGCCTTGCAGAGTCGAATAAGTCGGGAACGGCCCGCCGGTCGAAGCGCACGCGCCCATCGCTATGCACCACTTGGGTTCGGGCATCTGATCCCACACGCGCTTGATGACCGGCCCCATCTTCAATGTGGGAGTGCCTGCGACTATCATCAAATCGGACTGTCGCGGGCTTGGTCGAAAGACTCCCGCGCCGAAGCGATCCAGGTCGAAGCGCGACGCGCCGGTCGCCATCATCTCTATTGCGCAGCAGGCAAGACCGAACGTCATAGGCCACAGCGCGGATTTGCGCGCCCAGTTAAAAACGAAATCGACGGTCGTCGTGATGATGCCGCTCGAAGATTCGATTACTTGTTCTTTTGCCATGCACTTTGCCTCACGCCCACTCAAGCGCGCCCTTGCGCCATGCGTAGTAATAACCCACTACGAGTATGCCGATGAAGATGAGCATCTCGATGAGACCGAACAAGGCCAGCTTGTCGTAAATGACCGCCCACGGAAAAAGAAACACTACCTCGACATCGAACACCAGAAAGAGCATCGCCACGATATAGAATCGCACGGAGACACGCTCTCTCGCCCCTCCTATCGGATCGATGCCGCACTCGTAAGGCATAAGCTTTTCGCGCTCGAACACGCGGCGCTGCAAGAGGCGCGACACCCCGAGCAGGGCGACGGGGACGAGTACGGCTATGACGAAGAAAAGAACTATCGGGATATAGCCGAATATCGGCCCGGTTTTCGGAGCAGATGCCTGAATCAGCGCGAATGCTTCTGTCATACGCTCACCTTGTCGAAGAGGGATTGACCGAACAGCACGGTCATCATAGTTTTGCTCTTCAGAGTTGTCAAGCAACGCACAAACGCGAATGCCAACTCCGGTTGCAAACCTCCGCTATGGTCGATTATGTTACTTGTCTTTGAAAATCAGAGAGTGACCGCGTTGATAATAAAAGATAGTCTGATGTCGTGACCGTGATTTCTGAAAGGCTCCATCGGGCAGGCGTCAATATATAAAGTCTTTTCATTGCCGCTCACAGTCACGATCCATCGGGGACGTATCCCAACTGGCAGAGGAGAACGGCTTAGAACCGTTTTAGTGAGGGTTCGAATCCCTCCGTCCCCATTCATTCAGCGCGAATGCTGGAAACCATAAACTATGAACATAACCATAACCGATCAAGCCAACTGCAAAAAGGAGGTGCGGCTTCAGGTTTCTTCCGAAGTCATCCGCGCCGAAACAGATAAAACCGCTGCCGATCTTGCCCGCAAGGTCAACCTACCGGGCTTTCGCCCCGGCCACGTTCCGACCTCGGTCATCAAATCAAGATTTCGCAAAGACCTTCGTAATCAGGTGGCAGCCAATCTCCTTCCCGACGCTATAAATCTTGCGGCAAAGGAAAAGAATCTCCGAATAGTCGGCCAGCCGTCTCTGGATGAATTCAACTTCGGCGATGACGAATCTCTCAATGCCGTCTTTACCATAGAGGTCGCGCCGGAATTCGAGCTTGGGGACTATAAAAATATCCCGCTCGCGAAGCGCGTGTACAAAGTGAAAGACGAAGATGTTGAAAAGGAACTCGACCGTTTGCGCCAGCGTCACGCCGAGCTTGTGCCGGTCGAGGATCGCCCCGCTCAGGTAGATGACATCGTGACAGCCAATCTGAAAGGCCATTTCGTCAGAGAAGAAACCTCGGAAGGTGAAGCCCGGGACGAGTCGGCAGAATCCGATGATGATGAAATCGATGAGCCTGACACGGAGATTCTTCTGGTCGAAGAGGGCGTCAATAAACAATTCACTGATGCGCTCGCGGGCGCGCAGGTGGGCGATACTCGCGAGTTTACAGTCAGCTACCCCCAGGATTATTCGCACGAGGATGTCGCCGGTCGCAGCATCAACTACGAGGCCGAGGTTACGGCCATAAGATTCAAGGAACTGCCCGCGGTGGATGACGATTTCGCTCAGAGCGTCGACGATGGATTCAACACAGTGGATGAACTGCGCGCCGATATTCGCTCTCGCCTCGAAAGCCAGTCGGAAGAGTTGACCCGTCGCGCGCTCGGAAAGGCGGCCCTGGATCATCTGCTCGACCGTCATCGCTTCGATCTGCCGCAGGGAGTGGTTGAAGATCAGATGAACTCGAAGCTGAAATCGCTTCTCTCGCGGCTCAACATCGAGGGACTGGATTTCAGCCGCCTCGATGTTGAAAAACTGCGCGAGCCGTTTCGCAAGGAAGCAGAGCGCGATGTCTGCGCCTCCTTCATCATTGATCGCATAGTCGAGGCGGAAGGCATCACCGCCGACGACGAGGAAGTCGATAAGGAAATCACTCACCTGGCCGAGCATCTGAGGCAAAGCGCATCGGCGCTGAAGGCACGCTTGACAAGGGATAACTCGCTCGATAGTATCAGATTTCAAATAAAAAACCGCAAAGCCCTAGATATTGTAATTGACTCCGCAGACATTCAGATTGAAGAGGTCGAAGGACTTGACAAAATAAGCCCGCCGACCAGCGAGGAAGAAGAACAGACCGAGGAGTGAACCCGTTTTTGAGGTCTGTTTTCCACCGGCAAAAAAAGAAACTTCCAGCGATGGCAAAACGAAAGTATAATACGGATATGTACAAAGCACCTGAACCCCAGATGGCGCTTGTGCCGATGGTCGTCGAGCAGACTGCCCGCGGCGAGCGCGCTTTCGATATCTACTCGCGATTACTAAAGGACAACATCATATTCATCGGCACTCAGATAGATGACGTGATTGCGAATCTCGTCGTGGCCCAGTTGTTGTTCCTCGAAGCCGAAGACCCTGATCGGGACATCTCGCTCTACATCAACAGCCCCGGCGGGTCGATCACGGCAGGAATGGCCATCTACGATACGATGCAGTTCATCAAGCCTGATGTTATAACCTTCGGCCTCGGCCAGTGCGCTTCGATGGGCGCGCTGCTTCTGACTGCCGGCGCTCCGGGCAAACGATACGCGCTTCCCAATTCCCGCATACTCATCCATCAGCCCTCTATAGGCGGGATAAGCGGTCAGGCAACGGACATAAAAATTCACGCGGAAGAAATCATGCGTATGCGCAAGTTGACAAGCGACATCCTCGCCCACCACACGGGACAGCCTGTCGAAGTCATCGAACGGGATGTCGAACGCGACCGCATAATGAGCGCAGCGCAGGCGAAAGAATACGGCCTGATCGATCAGGTCATTTCGCACCGCGACTGAACGAGCGGAGCTTGGGAATTTCTCGAAGATCGGAGTTTTAATGAGAAGAGGCGATGATACACTGCGATGCTCGTTTTGCGGTAAATCCCAAAACGAGGTCAAGAAGCTGATAGCAGGCCCGACGGTTTACATCTGCAACGAGTGCATAGATATTTGCAACGAGATCATCACCGATGATCAGCATCAGGAGACCGCAGCCCGCCGTCCCCCGCTCCCCAAGCCCATAGAGATCAAGGAATTTCTCGACGATTATGTCATCGGACAGGATGACACCAAAAAGAAACTCGCCGTCGCCGTCTATCAGCACTACAAGCGAGTCGATATGATCAAGCGGCGCGCTTCCGATGTCGAGATTCAAAAATCGAACATCCTGCTCATAGGCCCGACGGGGACTGGAAAAACGCTGCTGGCTCAAACCCTCGCCCGAATGCTCAACGTGCCATTCACGATAGTCGACGCCACGACGCTCACTGAAGCGGGCTATGTAGGGGAGGACGTTGAAAATATAATTTTGAAACTGCTGCAATCCGCCAACGGCGACATCGAGCGGGCGCAAAACGGAATCATCTACATCGATGAAATAGACAAAATCTGCCGCAAGGATGAAAACCCTTCGATCACGCGCGACGTGTCGGGCGAAGGCGTGCAGCAGGCTTTGTTGAAAATACTTGAAGGCACAGTCGCAAACGTCCCCCCCCAGGGCGGGCGCAAGCACCCGCATCAGGAATTCTTCCCTGTCGATACGACCAATATTTTGTTCATCTGCGGCGGCGCGTTCGTAGGACTGGAAAAAGTGATCGAGAAGCGCATAGGCAAAAAGGCGCTCGGATTCAATGCCAATGTCCGCAGCGTGCGCAAACAGAGACTCAGCGAAACTCTGGCTCAGGTCGAGCCGGAAGATTTGATCAAGTTCGGACTCATACCGGAATTCGTCGGACGCCTGCCCGTCAACGGAACCCTGCATGAACTGGACGAGCACGCGATGGTCGAGATACTGACCCAGCCGAAAAACGCGCTGGTCAAGCAGTATCAGAAGCTCTTTGAGTATGAAGGCGTCAAGCTTAGATTCAATGACGACGCTCTGGCCGCGATAGCTCACCTGGCCTGCCGACGCAAGGTCGGAGCGCGCGGACTGAGAATGATCATCGAAGAGCTTATGCTCGAAGTGATGTACATGCTGCCCTCCACCAAGAAAGTCAAGGAATTTGTCATGACGCGCGAGATGGTCGAAAGCCGTCGCGTCACTTTCCCACTGGAGAAAGCTGGCTGAGATTTGAGATCTGAGCCTTCATAATGTGGAATTTCGGATGGTCTCCAAGCCTTATTATTTAAGCCATGAATGAATTCAGCGACAGCACCCCCAGCGATGTAGTCAAATGCCCGATGGTTCCCATACGGGATGTCGTGGTCTTTCCCTTCACTATGGTGGCCTTCGTCATAGGCCGCCCGACGAGCGTGCGCGCACTGGAAGCCGCGCTTCACGGGGACAAAACCATATTCCTGGCCACTCAGCACGACGCGACTATCGATGAGCCGACCTTCGGCCAGGTCTACTCCGTGGGGACTCTGGCGCGCATCACCCATCACGCGCGCCAGCCCGACGGCAACATAAAGGTTATGGTCGAGGGCATTGAACGCGCGCGAGCGGCTCGCGTCGTCGACGACGGCAATTACTGGATCGCCACTCTGAGAAAATACGTCGAAGCACAGGAGCCGCGCTCGCGCATAAACCCGTTAGTGGGGCGCGTGACCTCGCTCGTCGATCAGTACGTCAGGCAATCCACCGAGCTTGCAAACCCGGATACGCTCACTGCCGCTCTTCGCAATGAGGAGCCAGGCCGACTTTGCGACACCATTGCCTCGAACCTGAAAATTCCCGTCGAAGAGAAACAGGGATTGCTTGAGATTTTCTCGCTCACCGAGCGGCTCAATCGCCTCATCGATGTGCTTGAGATAGAGCTTGAAAAAATTCAGGTCGACCGCGCCATTCACGGTCGCGTCAAGCGACAGATGGAACGCGCACAGAAAGAGTATTACCTCAACGAAAAGATCAAAGCCATTCACAAAGAGCTTGGCCGCAAGGACGAAAAGGCCGAACTGGAGGAGTTGAAACAGAAGATCGAAGCTGCCGGGATGACCAAAGAGGCTTACGAAAAAGCCATAGCCGAGCTTCGCCGCCTTGAGCAGATGCCGCCGATGTCGGCTGAATCCACAGTCTCGCGCAATTACCTCGACTGGCTGCTGGCCGTGCCGTGGAAAGAAAAGACCGAAGAAGTGCGCGACGTGAAAGCCGCGCAACAGGTTCTGGACGAAGATCACTACGGACTTGAAAAAGTCAAAGAGCGAATACTCGAATACCTCGCCGTGCGCCAACTCGTCGAACAGCCTCGCGGATCGATTCTCTGTTTCGTAGGCCCGCCGGGAGTTGGAAAAACGAGCCTCGGCAGATCGATAGCGCGAGCCACGGGCCGAAAGTTCGTTCGCATGAGTCTGGGAGGAGTGAGAGATGAAGCCGAGATTCGCGGACATCGCCGAACCTACATCGGCGCGCTTCCGGGACAGATAATTCAGATGATGAAGAAAGCGGGAACCGTCAATCCGCTCATCATGCTCGACGAAGTCGATAAACTCGGAACGGACTTTCGAGGCGACCCGTCAGCCGCTCTGCTCGAAGTCCTGGACCCGGAGCAGAACCACGCTTTTCACGATCATTACCTTGATGTCGAATATGATCTGTCGAACGTGATGTTCATAGCGACCGCTAACGTCCTGCACACTATCCCGCCCGCGCTTCAGGATAGATTGGAGATCATTCGGCTTCCAGGCTACACAGAGTTGGAAAAACTCGCCATCGCGCGCCAGCACCTGCTGCCCAAGCAGTTCGAGGCGAACGGGGTGAAGGCTGAGGGAATAGATTTTACGGATGATGGCATTCGCGCCATCACTCAGTATTACACCCGCGAAGCGGGCGTGAGAAATCTTGAGCGCGAAATCGCATCGGTTCTTCGCAAGCTTGCGCGAAGGATGCTGACGAGCGAAAACCCGGATGAGTACAGCGAGACGGTCACGGGCGATTTCGTGAAAGAAGTCCTCGGCCCGATTCGTTTCCGCCCGCAGATAATCAGCGAGCATAACGAAGTGGGCCTTGCCACAGGGCTTGCCTGGACTGAAGTCGGTGGCGAGGTTCTCCACATCGAAGCGACTCTGATGCAGGGGCGCGGCAACATCACTCTTACGGGAAAATTGGGCGAAGTTATGCAGGAATCGGCTCGCGCCGCTATTTCCTGCGTGCGTTCGAGGGCGGATCGTTTAGGGGTAGCGAGCGACTTTTACAAAAAGTACGATTTACATTTGCACGTGCCGGAAGGCGCGATACCTAAGGACGGGCCGTCGGCAGGCATAGCCATCGCTACGGCGCTCGTGTCCGTTCTGACGAAGATACCTATTCGCTGTGATGTGGCGATGACGGGCGAGATAACGCTTCGCGGCAAGGTGCTGCCCATCGGGGGAGTGAAGGAAAAACTGCTTGCGGCTCATCGCGCCGGAATAGTTCACGTGCTGCTGCCTAAGGAAAACGCTAAAGACCTTGTCGAGATACCTGAAGAGGTCAAACAGGCGCTCCATATTCACACCGTCGATATGGTCGATGAAGTTTGGGGCCTCGCGCTTGAAGAACCCATCGTGAAGCCTGAGTTGGAGGGGAGCGAAATGCCGATATGGAGTCAGCCGACCCCGGAAGCCCCGACCTCGAATCGGGCCATTGAATAAGGCAGATGTTAGATGTTAGATATCAGATGTTAGAGAGCGGCGGATGATTTCGCCACGCCCGTCTTACTGCCCTAACATCTAGCATCTGACATCTGACATCTGTGAAAGTAAAGAGCGCCGTATTCGTCAAAAGCGCGACCGCGCCCGATCACTACCCACGCGACGGGCGACCGGAGATCGCTTTCCTGGGCCGCTCCAATGTAGGCAAGTCCAGTTTGATAAACAGCCTGCTCGGAGTCCGTGGGCTTGCTCGCACCAGTTCCACGCCGGGACGCACCCAGCTTATCAACTTCTTTCTGATAAACGATGCGTTCTACTTTGTGGACCTTCCCGGCTACGGATACGCCCGCGTGCCTTTGGAGGTCAAAGACGAGTGGGGACCGATGGTTGAAAAGTATCTTGCAACCCGTCCGAATCTTATGCTATCGATTGCAATCACCGATTCGAGGCACGAGCCTTCGGGGCGAGACAAATTGATGTCGGAGTGGCTCACATCTCAGGAAAAACCGTTCATAGTGGTTGCTACCAAGTCTGACAAACTCAGCAGCAACAAACTGCGGGCTAATCTCAAAACCGCGTCTGTTTTGTTGGGCGGCAGGGAAATAATTCCTTACTCGGCGATCACACGCAAGGGCGCTGATCGGCTGTGGCGAGAAATTACCGGGGCGATCAGCCGCGATAAGAAACGCTGAAGATTTTGCGTCGCATCGAGCGGTGCGACCGTCCGTGAAAGGCTCCGTGCGAGGGGCAGAGACGGAGCCTGAGTCCTCGAAACGCTCTCGATGATTTTTATTCCCGTTGAAACTGGAGCGGTTTGTGCCACTGGCCCGCGTGTATGCGCGCGGTCGGTTGCGGAAATCGCGAAAGCAAATCCCGTTCGATGAACGGGCAAACTCTTGTGAGGTTTTGAAAGCTTATGGCTGAAGAAGAAGTAAATGAGTTGATGGACATAAGTGAGTTGAAGGATATGTCGATCTCGAAGCTCACTCAGATTGCAAAGGAACTCGACATTCCCGGAGCCACGGGGATGAGAAAGCAGGAGTTGATCTTCAAGATACTCCAGGCGCAGACGGAAAAGAGCGGACTGATCTTTTCCGAAGGCGTGCTTGAGACTCTCCCTGACGGATTCGGCTTCCTGCGCGCGCCTGATTACAACTATCTGCCGGGACCCGACGATATCTACGTCAGCCCGTCGCAGATTCGCAAATTCGATCTCAGAACCGGCGACACAATTTCCGGGCAGATACGACCGCCCAAGGAAGGCGAGCGTTATTTCGCGCTGATCAAAGTCGAAGCGATCAACTTCGAACCGCCGGAGATGGCGCGCGAAAGGGTGTTCTTCGATAACCTGACTCCGCTTTATCCGCAGGAGAAGTTGCGCCTCGAAACCGATTCGGAAAATCTCGCCTGCCGCGTGCTCGATCTGATGACTCCCATCGGCAAGGGACAGCGCGCATTGATCGTCGCTCCGCCTCGAACAGGAAAGACTATGCTGCTTCAGGCCATCGCCAACTCGATCACGCGCAATCACCCTGAAGTCACGTTGATCGTATTGCTGATCGATGAGCGACCCGAAGAAGTGACCGACATGCAGCGCAGCGTGCATGGCGAAGTGATAAGCTCGACCTTCGATGAGCCTCCGACACGTCACGTTCAGGTTGCCGATATGGTGATCGAAAAAGCGAAGCGATTGGTCGAGTACGGGCGCGATGTGGTGATACTCCTTGATTCGATCACTCGCCTTGCGCGAGCGCACAACGCGGTCGTCCCGCCTTCGGGCAAGATTCTTTCGGGCGGCATCGATTCCAATGCGCTGCAAAAACCCAAGCGGTTCTTCGGCTCGGCCCGCAACATCGAAGAAGGCGGAAGTCTGACGATCATCGCCACTGCTTTGATCGATACCGGATCGAGAATGGATGATGTCATATTCGAGGAGTTCAAAGGGACAGGCAACCTTGAGATCAACCTTGATCGCAAGCTCACGGAGAAGCGCATATTCCCCTCGATGGACATCAACAAGTCGAGTACGCGCAAGGAAGAGCTTCTCATACCGCCGACGGACTTCAATCGCATCATCGTACTTCGCCGGGTGCTGTCGCAACTCTCGCCTACCGAAGCGATGGAGCTTCTTTTGGAGAGACTCGGCAAGACCCCTTCGAACTCGGTGTTCCTCGATTCGATGCAATCGCAGTAGCGCCGAAGAAGACGTATCAACTTTAGCGCGTCGGCGGCGATGTGTCGCCGAGCGGTAGAACTTTGCACTGGTTTGATAGCCGATGATCGCTCGACGTTTCATCGTAAGGGGCCGCGTTCAGGGAGTGGGCTTTCGCTATTTCGCTATCCACGCCGCGCGGCGAGCAGGCGTTGTGGGGACGGTGCGAAATCTCGCGGACGGATCGGTCGAAGCGATAGCCGAAGGGGAAACCGCGGCGGTCGAAGAGTTTCGCCACAGCCTTGAGCGCGGGCCTGTGCTTGCTCGCGTCATTGAAGTAGTAGAGACCGAGTTGCCCCTGAGCAATCGCTACATAGATTTCGACGTTTCGTTCTGAAGAGTCTATCGAGCCTTGAGAGTCTGGCGAGTCTTGAGAGTCTGAATTCTTCGACCCTCTGGACTCTCCAGACTCTCAAGACTCTCTGGACTCGATAGGTTTTTATATCTGAGAGGATAATGTGGACAATCTGAAGAACTTGATTCGAACTGTGCATGACTTCCCAAGACCGGGCATTCAGTTTTACGACATAACGACGCTGCTCAAAGATGCTTACGGGCTGCGCACGACGATTGACCGACTCGTAGAGTTGATCGATGATCCGAACATCGATACGGTGATAGGCATCGAAGCGCGGGGATTCATATTCGCGCCCGCGCTGGCCTACAGGTTGAAAGCCGGATTCGTGCCTGTGAGAAAACCGCGCAAACTACCCGCCGAAACGGAATCTATTTCCTACGATCTCGAATACGGGACGGACACGCTTGAGATTCACAAGGACGCCGTAGGCAGCGGCAATCGCGTTTTGATAGCGGATGACCTGCTTGCCACAGGCGGCACGGCAAGAGCGGTTGCAAGCCTCGTCGAGCGATTGGGCGGAGAGGTGGCCGGTATCGCATTCGTCGTCGAGTTGAATTTCCTCAAAGGCCGCAATCGACTCGAAGGCTACAAAGTCGCGTCGCTGCTTGAGTATGACGAGTAGAGAGCGAGTAAGATGTTCGCGCAATCAACACCGCGTAGCGGTGATATGACTTTAGCCCGGTTTTTCAAAGCCGGGTTCGCNNCCGTCGCGTCAGCGACGATTGATTATTGCGATTCGATTCCTGTTCAACCGCCGCTGACGCGACGAGTATGGCTTTCCGGCTCGCGACCCGCGCTCTAAAGAACGCGGCTAAAGTCAGGTCGCCGCTGACGCGGCTGAAAAGAGCGAGTCGATCAGATTCGATGTGTTTGCGCGATAAGCTGAATCACGCCTGACGAGTAGCCCCGCCTGGACAGTAAGAGAATCAGTCTGCTAACGTAACTGCAATGTGCGCCCGTAGCTCAGATGCATAGAGCGACCGCCTCCTAAGTGGTAGGCCGCTGGTTGGAGTCCAGCCGGGCGCACCACAAATTCATTCCCTCATTATTCGATTTGTTTGATATACTCGGAAAGAAATTCGCCTTCACCGGCTTTCAAAGAAGATAGCGATCTTCAGTTCCTCAGAGAACTGAATCCATTCAGGTTTGTATCTTGGGCAGAGCGAAAGGAAAATGCGATGTCCACTTATACGGTTGGGAATATAACCGAGTCTAAAATTTTGTCTGCTTACCTCGAAGCGAAATTTTCAGTGTCAGTGCCTTTTGGGAGCGGATGCGCTTACGATCTCATAGTCGATACAGGCAAGCGATTGTTCAGGGTTCAGGTCAAGACAGGTAGAATCGTTAATGGCTGCGTGATCTATAAGGCGCGGCGCAATATGGGCAGCAATAATCAAACCTATCGCCCCTACCTCAAAGGCGAAGTCGACTACTTCGCTGTATGGTGTCCTGAAAATGGCTGTTTTTATGCAGTCCCCGCTGATGACTCATTGATCCTTGAAGTCAAACTCAGGGTATCAAACACTCGGAACTCCCAGCAAAAACATATCAAGTGGGCGCGGGATTATACGTGGGAGAAGCACATAGCTGAACTCAGACAACAGGGCGCGACCGAACGGGCGAAGAACATAATCGTCAGAAACAAGAAGGCGTGCGCCTGATTTCTTTGTAGGGTAGTGTCCTAATCTTGTGTTGTTCGTTTGGCGGTTTTGAGTTCTTGCGGTAGAATGCTGCTATGCGATGTAAAGAACAACTTGAATCTTTGCCGTTTACTTCAGATCACTTGTGGCAAACGAATGAAAGGTCAGCGTTACCGGTGGGCGGATGCGTCAATTGTGGAATAACGCCTGACGAATGGGAAAATACTTTTGGGAAGCGGTTAAAAGAACTCGGTGAAGTTGGGACAGCCGTGTTCAAACAGTATGTGAAGATTGATGTGATCCCTTAGAACCGGGAAAGATTCTCAGAGCCAGCAACACAAGATTAGGACACTCCCACAATGAGCATAGAAGAAACACGGGCCTATACAGAAGAATTGTATAAAGGCGTGCCAATAGCATCGCGCTTTATGTACGAGCGCGTAATTCCAAGCCTTCAAGCCATCAGCGGCGATCCATTAAAGCCCGTAGATAGTCTTCAAGGTTTATATGTGAGAGCCTGCTTCTGGATGCAGAGTCTAAAAAAGCTTCGTACCCATCAGGATTATCAAGCCATTCTCGCTTGTAATCGATCTTTATTTGAGATCACTGTCGACCTGATTCTACTTTCAGAAGGAAGAGAACCTTATACTGATGAACGGATGTTTTGGTGGGAGCAGTCTGCCAAGCTAAAGGCAGCAGTAGAGCTAGAAAAATATTTCAAAAAGCGAGTCCCTTCTGCTTATAAGGCATACGTCGATTTTATCCATAGGGAAGAATCCTCGATTAAAAAGAAGCGAGAAGCTCTTTGGCCTCATAGGAAAAAAAAGACAGAACATCCCTGTGGGAAAAAAAAGGCAGAACATCCCTCGCGGTGGACAGGCAATGATTTGCTGACGGATGCTAGAAAAGCCGACAAGTTTCAGAAAACCGATATCAAAGCATACCTTGGCATTTCACTCGAAGAGTTTTACGAAACACAAATGAGACGCATTAATACGACTGTGCATGGATCGGCCCTGTCTAATGAGCGTTATCTTTCAATTGAAGAAATTGATGTTGTATGCGGCCTTGGCTATCAATGGTCGACAGACCTTGCCATGTTATGCACAAAGCTGATCCTCGAAAAATATGATATTTCCGACCTGTTGCCTGAATTGAAAAGCATAGTGGAAAAAATAAAGGATGGCCGCTAACGACTAGCGCGAGAGTTGCGCCCATAGGAGCCTGTCCCAAGCCTGCCTGAAACAAACAATACTATTGACCTTAACCCCAACCGTTCATATACTCGCCGCGTGATGAAAAGCAGTCATTTGACCCGTTCAGACTGCGGCTCGGAGCCTTTTTAATCATCTTCTGCGTCTTTTTGTGCGCCGACAATCTGTTACGCGCTGCCGAGAACGGGTGATGCTTTCCTGATGTCCTGCCCCTATGCGTGCATCAACCAGATTCAGGAGCAGGCATGTCCACAATTCGTAAAGCCACGCCTAATATCCCCCCCGCCTTCGTATGTGTCATCGCCCTTGTCGCCATATTCATACTTGCATCATCATTCACTCGATCCGTTGCGCGAGCCGCAGGAACTTTCATATCCGCGCCCGACCGCGTAGACATGGTTTATGACGACCATCGCAAAATTCTCTACATCACAAGCCAGGGGTCGGTGCTTCGCTACAGCCTCGATACTGACAGTTTTCTCAGCCCTTATCAGCCCGGAGGCGATCTTGCCGGAATAGACATCTCACCTGACGGCAATACTCTCGCCGTTGCCGACCGCACTCGCACGACGAGCGATGTGTGGATTCATCTGATCGATCTTGAAACCGATGCGATCACTCAGGCCGTCTTTACTCGCGCGGGCGGGGAAGGCGGCACATTCGCAGTCGCCTTCGGCAGCGACGGCAATTTACTCATTACATCAATCTTCGAAGGATCGGGAACAGTTCCATTGCGCAGATATAATCCTCAAACCGGGGAATCAATCGAAATAGCCAGCACCGAAATGAACTCGATGGTGACAAGCAGCGGCGACTGGGGTTTCATAGGTATAGCCGAAGCAAACAATCCAGACGGGCCTTTTGGAAGATACCGCGTTTCAGACGGAGATTTGCTCCGCAAGGCCGGAAGCAATGGCACACGCCGATTCAATTACGAAATCGGCGCGAACCGCGACGCGACGCAGTATGCTGTCATAACGGTCGACACGAGCTACATAGTCGATGCGAATCTCGTCAAGCAGACGAACATCGGACAATCTCCCGCGTCGCGACCCGTAGGCGTCGTCTACCACCCGGCTGAAGAACTCGTTTATTTTGCATGGGCCGGAACTAATGATGTGCGCGTGCTGAACACAAATACATTCGCTGTGCTGGCTGTACATAATTTTCAGCACCTGTTCGGCACCCCCTCGACAGCGTTTCAGGAAGGCAGATTGAAGCTTTCAGGAGACGGCTCGATACTGTTTGCAACCGTCGCCGATGGAATTCGCTACGTCCGCAATTACAGTCCCCTGACGGCTGACGATCAATTGGTGAGTGTAGCCAAAAACGGCTACAAGATAATCACGCTTATGGGAAGCGTAGGCAACGATGGACAAATCAAATACAAGGTGTTGACCAATCCTTCGCACGGAACGTTGAGCGGCGAGGTTCCAGAACTCACATACACGCCCGCGCCCGATTACACAGGCCCGGACAGCTTCACCTTCGAGGTCAGTTACGGGAGGACTACCGCAACAGCTACTGTGACGATTGATGTCACCACCATCAACGCTCCGCCCCAGGCTTTCAACAAGACTGTTATAACCGATGAAGATGTGACGACCTTCATCACTCTCGATGCTCACGATCTGGAGAATGATCCGATGACCTACGAGATCGTCACACACCCGACTCGCGGGCGACTGAGCGGAAACGGTCCCAATGTCATCTATTTTCCCAATGAGAATTTCAGCGGAGCGGACAAGTTCGAATTCAAAGTGCGCGACAGCCTGAACGAAAGCAACAAAGCCACGGTTTCTATCACTATCAAGCCTGCCAACGACCCGCCGGTCGCCGATCCTCAGACCGTAATGCTTGACGAAGACACGCAGAAACAGATCACTCCCAAAGGCTCGGACGCTGATCGTGATGGTTTGACATTCGCCCTCGCTTCCAACCCGATGCATGGCACGTTGACCAACTCGCTGTCGGGCTGGGTCTATACGCCCGACGCGAATTACAGCGGCGATGACTTTTTCCATTTCAAAGCCAACGATGGGAAAATCGATGGTCAGCCTGCAACCGTGACGATAATTATCAATCCGGTCAATGACCCGCCTGTCGCTCTGGATGATTCGGCATCAACGAAGAAGAAGAAAACTGTGACGATAGACGTGCTTGCCAACGACACGGATATAGATCGGGACACGTTGACCATCTCATCAACGACACAGAGCAGCATGGGGAAAGTGGAAGTCGTCGGCTCGCGGGTCACGTATAAACCAAAGACCAAATTCAAAGGCACGGACACTTTTACCTACACCGTAAGCGATGGTCACGGAGGAACGGCTACGGCAACTGTCACCGTCACAGTGAAAAAGTAGTCTATCGAGTCCGTCTGTAGAGTCTTGAGAGTCTGGGGAGTCCGGGAATATTCCGACTCTCAAGACTTTCGAAAGACTATTGAAAGGAGTCTCTGGACTCGATAGACTCTCAGGACTCTCTGACTATTGAAAGGACTCTCTGACTATTGAATGACTTTCGAGGGCTGTCTCAGTGGAGCAGCAAGATTGATCGAAGAGGTTCGCTGATGAAGAAAGCGGTTATGATTTTCGCCGTGGTTTCTCTGCTCGCTTACGTCCCTTTTGCGCAAGACGATAAACCTGCTGCGCCGCGCAGCGCGCCGAATCCCGTGATTCAAAAAATCGCCCGCGAAATCTCCGCCGCTAATATCGAAGCGATCATTAGAAAGCTCGCCAGCTTTCACACGCGGCATACGCTCTCGGAGACTGAAAGCGAGACGGTGGGGATTGGCGCGGCTCGACGATGGATCAAATCCGAATTCGAACGATACAGCAAAGACGCGGGCGGGCGGCTTCAGGTCGAATTCGATGAGTTCACTCAACCCGCAGGCGGGCGCATCCCCAAGCCTACGCAGATCGTCAACGTAGTCGCCACTCTAGCTGGCGCGCAGGCGGAATCGAAAGACCGAATCTATGTCGTGAGCGGCCATTACGATTCGCGCGCTTCTGATGGTATGGATGCCACGAATGCGGCTCCTGGAGCCAATGACGACGCTTCAGGCACAGCCGCTGTTATGGAGATGGCGCGCGTGATGTCGAAATATCAGTTCGACGCGACGCTCGTTTTTATGGCCGTCGCCGCAGAGGAGCAGGGACTCAACGGCTCGACGCACTGGGCCGAGATGGCCCGTCAGAAAAAGCTCAACGTCGCCGGGATGATCACCAATGATATAATCGGCAACTCTCGCGCTGAAGACGGGACAGTGGATAACACTCACGTGCGGCTCTTTGCCGAAGGCGTGCCTCCCGCGCGCGAGATGACCGACGAGTGGCGCGCGCTTGTGCAAACAGGCGGAGAAAACGACGGCCCGACCCGCCAGCTTGCGCGCTACATAAAAGAGATCGGCGAGCGGTATGTGTCGCAGATGAAAGTCACGGTTATTTATCGCAAGGACAGATATCTTCGCGGAGGCGATCATTCGCCTTTTCTTGAGCGGGGATTCGCGGCGGTGCGAATGACCGAGCCTAATGAAGACTATCGCCGTCAGCATCAAAACGTGCGCAAGGAAAACGGCATTCAGTATGGCGACCTGCCTGAGTTTGTAGATTTCAATTACGTGGCTCAGGTGACGCGCATAAACGCCGTCGCACTGGCGAGCCTCGCGCTCGCGCCCGCCGCGCCCACGAATGTTCAGATGGAACTGAGACTCGAAAATGATACGACGATCAAATGGGACGCCAACAAAGAGCCTGACATCGCGGGCTATCAGATAGTATGGCGAGAGACGACCGCGCCTTTCTGGCAGAATAAAATTTCTGTTGGCAATGTCACGCGATACACGCTCAAGAAAATCTCGAAGGATAATTATCTGTTCGGCGTTCAGGCCGTAGATAAAGATGGCAACGCGAGCGTAGCGGTTTACCCTCGACCGGCGCGACGTGAAAGATGAAGAGGTGAAGAGGTGCAGGGGTGAAAGTGCTTTTGGGATCGTTTGCTGATCCGGGAATGTATCACCTATGGCGAGAGTGTGCGCCTCTCATTAACACCTCGATTCATCGAGGTGGGTAGCGGCGCGACGATCTCCCCAACGGTTTCAACCGTTTTCGAGAGGCCAAACCGTTGAAACGGTTAAAGGCACTCATCCAGTCGCGATTCACCCCGCTGAAGCAGGGTGTTAATGAGAGGGTCTGCACCTTTGTTTCTTCCTCCCATAACTGACGCATTACTTCAGCCAGTATTCAGCGCGGCCCCCGATCAACTCACCGCTGCGCGCTTCTCCAGCCACCGCTTGAATGAACTTTGGCTTTCGCTCGATGGCTTCCCCATCAGCCGAACCATAGCCTTATCGTAGGCATCGAGGATTTTTAGCAAGGCATTAACTAATTCGCTGACTGAGTCATAAGGTACGTGCGATGGGTAGAAGCCATATTTCTGATCGCCAGAGTTCATCTCAACTTTCAGCCAACCACTTTCAGGGCGATCAATGTCTATCCTTAGCCTTTGTGATTCTGACATAAGTATACGCTCGCGCTTCGGCGGTCTAAATTTGAGTTTATGACCAAACAAAGCGGCGGGCAACTCGGCGTAAAAAAATAAGAGGCATCGGACCTGCGCCCGACGCCTCTTGTAATTCAGCCTTGCGCTGATTGATTAGAAATCAACACGCGCGCCGAGTTGAACCGTCAGCGGACGGCCTACGGGGGGGCCGAATCCCGGCCCGTAGAGCGAAACCGGCTGCACGAATCCGGTTCTCGATGCCGCACTGCTGAGTCCCGTCCGGCTGGCGAATGAAATGTTCTCCGCATCGAACAGGTTGTAGAAATCCGCATAACCCTTGATGCGGAATCTCTCGCCTATCTTGAAGGTTTTGGCCACGCGCAGATCGACGTTGAAGTAGCGCCCGCTGCGCTCTTCTATGTTGCCGTTGGCATCGACGACGAATCCCTTGCGCTGGCTGTTGACTTGAAGTTGACGACATCCGGGGCTGCGCGCTCCGGCGGGAAGCGGCGTTCCGCTGACCAGAGCATTGAGAACCGCGCGCGCGTCAGTCCCTTGGCACAATCGATCAACCGTGGCCAGCCCGTCGCCGTCAAGGTCAAGTCCGGCATTGAGCGAGTAAGGACGCGAGCTTGCCAGTTGCAGTATCGGCGCAAGCTGAATGCCCCACGGCATGTCGAACACGCCGCTTGCAACAATGCGATGACGCTCGTCTATTCGCGTCGGGCCGAACTCTTCCGGATTGAATTGATTGTCAGGCGAGATTGCGATGCCGTTGCCGCTGTAGGAAGCGACCGGCTGCCCGCCCCACGAGCGCGAGCTTGCAAGCACGTAGCTGACCGAGAACGACATGCGATTGATGCGCCCGCGAAACTGCGTCGTCCAACTGTCGAAGAGCGAACGGTTGGTCGTCCCGATCATATTGATCTGCTCAAGTCGATTGGCAGGCAGTCCGGCGTTTACGAATGCGCGATCAAAAACACGGCTGTTGGCCCCTCTCACGCACTGTGAAGAGTTGGGGGTAGAGCCGGGGAAGGTCGGATCGCAGATTTCGCGGATGCGCGGATTGATGACTTGTACGCGCGATTCGTGAAGACCGAGCGTGTGGACATAATCGCTCGAAAGCACGAAGTTCTGGCCGATGGTTTTCTGGAATCCTATGGAGAACTTCTGCACGTAAGGCTCGCTGGCATCCGGGTCATTGATGCGACCGAAGCCGCCGACTGCAAGATCGGTGAAAGTGGTTCCAGGCGGAGGCGTCGGGAGCGGGTCTACGCCGAATCGGAAATTCGCCAACTGCCCGTTGCCGACCGTGTTGTTGGTCAGGCTCAGTATGGTCTGGTAAATCTCCGGATTGGTCTGGGTCAGCGAAAACAGCGTGAGGTTCTGGAAGAGTTGATCGTAGAAGATTCCATAGCCTCCGCGAATCACCATTCGCCCGTCGCCCTTGGGGTCGTAAGCGAATCCGATGCGCGGCTGATACTCATTGAAGTTCGGAGTCTCGCGCGACAGCCTGTCGGCGTCCTGAGTGATCGCGCGGGCCAAAGGATGATCGAGTCTCTTAAGTATGAGTATCGTCCGGTTATTGGTCTGATCGACCAGATTGCCGATGTTTGCGTCCCATCGCAGGCCGAGGTTGAGAGTGAGCCGCGAAGAGAGCTTCCAGTCGTCCTGAAAGTAAAACGCAAGCTGATTGACTGTCTGTGTGTGATCGCCTCTTCCGTCTGAGAACGTGACCTGACGCACCGCGCCCCGCGTGGCGAAGCCCTGCGGGTAATTTCCGTTGAGATTGTTTTTGATCGTCAGCGGGTCGTCGAAGAAAGTTATCGCGTACCCTTGGGCGCCGAAGAAGAAGAAACCGTCGAGCTTGGTGTAGATGTAGTTGGTTCCGAACTTCAGATTGTGCGCGCCTTTGTTCCACGAGAAATCGTCGCGGAACTGATACTTCTTCTCAAGAGTCGCCTGCGGCACGTTGACGTTCTTGCCCGATGTGACGGTCGGGAAAGTCAGGTTGGGCGCATCGGTGATTCCCAGAATTTCATTCTTGAAATCCTGAAAGTGGAACGAAAACGAATTGAGTTTCGTGGTGCCTATCGACCATGTGTGATTGGCCACGAAGCTGTAGAGGCGGTTGTCATTCGTGTTGCCGCCTGTCGGATCGGCGGTGGCAGGCACGCCTATCTGATCGTTGGGCGAAGCGTTGTCCTGGAACGAGAAGCGATAAAACATCGACTGCTTGTCGTTGATGCGATGATCGACTTTCGTCGTAAACAGGTAGTCGTCATAAGGCGTGGGAATTTCAGGGGCGGCGGTGATTCCCGGAATGGCTGAAAGCTGCGCGAGGGCGTTTGCAGGAACCAGATTGTTCTGTCGCTCGCGGAACCGCTCGAAGGTGCCGAAATAGAAAAGCCTGTCTTGCATTATGCGCCCGCCAATCGAGCCGCCTATCTCCTGACGGCTGAACTCGGATTTTTTCGTTTCGGGCAATCCGCCAACGCGGTTGAATTCGTCTCTTTGATTCTCGAAGAAATCCTTTGTGCGCAGAGCCTCATCGCGGAAGTTCGAGAAGAACGAGCCGTGAAGATCGTTCGAGCCGGACTTGGTGATTACGTTGATCACGCCGCCGACCGAGCGACCGCTCTCAGCCGACCAGCGATGCTGAAGCACCTGAAATTCCTGAATGCCTTCGTAGGCGAAATTCTGAAGGAGGCTTCCAACGACGTTATCCTTGTTGTCGCCGCCGTCGACGTTGACATCAAGCTGACGACCGTCGCCTCCGTTCATAGCGAAATTTCCTATGCGGGTCTTCGTGGGGTCGAAGTTCCCTACGGGCCGCGCCTCGGGCATGATTACCGACAAAGCGGCGAACGTGCGATTGAGAAGCGGCAGGTTTTGAACCTCCGCGGGGGTGACGACGCCGCCGATTTCGGATTTGGTGGTTTCTATCAACTGCGCGCCGCTCGCCACCTCGACGGTTTCAGTAACGCCACCCGGTTTAAGGTCGAAGTTGAGCGTCTGTTTCGTGCCGACGTTTACGTGAAAATCTTTTTGAACGAGTTTGCTGAAACCCGAAGCTTCAACCGTGACTTCATAGACTCCCGGAGGCAACTGAGCGAGAGTGTAATCGCCATTGTCATTGGTTCTTGCCGAACGGGTCAATCCGGTTGCGTCATTGCGCGCAGTAACAGTGGCGCTTGTCACCACGTTCCCCTGCGAATCGACGATGCGACCGGTTATGTCTCCGGTCGTCGCCTGCCCGAATGCGGGAATCACAAGCATAACGCTTGCTATCAGGATCGATGCGACGATCCTCCTGAATTTGTTTCTTTTCATGTCAGTTCTCCTCAACGCAGCCTTAAACGCCGAGTCAGGCACACCAGACACGACGGATGGAGGGCTGAAATCAAACATACTTCAACGAGGCACCTTTTTTGCTATGCGATAGGGGCTGAATCCAGGGCGCTTCAACTCATCCTTAGATAGTCGCTTCGGAAAAACGTTTTACTGAATCTCGGTTAGTTTCTTTGAAAAAGCCGGGATGTTGTCGATTGCTCAAGCCTGAATCCTCAGCTTCGATCCGAATATTATTGCTTGCCAGTCAGTATGGCAAGAAAAATATGAGCTATCTCACCCGAAAAATGAAAACAGCCAGAGAAAGCATATTCTCTGCGGCTGTTCTATGTTTTCCTGAATCGATCTTCAATCAGTTGGGGCGAAAAGTGAAAAGGCAAAACAGAAGCCGTCGCCGGGATGTCAATTCAAGTGTGACGGCTTTCCGCTCACTTCCCGTCTATCGAAAAAGCATAGAGCTTGTTGTTGGGCCTGCCCACTCCGAGGAACTGATAGCCCGACCCGACATAGACGACTCCATCGACTATGCTCGCTCCTCCGCCCACGGCTCCGCCCGTGTCGAACTCCCAGAGAATCTTTCCGTCCCGCGCATCATAAGCGCGAATGAAGTTCTTATTCGTCCCGGCAAACACCAATCGATTATCGCCCGTGCCTGTAACGGTCACAGGGCCGAAGTTCGCGCCTTTGTCGGGCGCGGGAGTCTGCCACAGAATTTTTCCCGTAGCTCCGTCGAGCGCGGTGATGTTTCCCTGTCGCGGAAAATCCGACACGCCGGCATAGACACGCTCGCCATCGGTCGCGTTGCCGAATTCGACTCCGCCCAATTTTCCGCCCTTGCCCACCTGAGTCTTCCAGGCCAGCGAGCCGTCTTTCACGTCGAGCGCGTAAAACCATCCGCTCTTCTGCCCCGCGCCCACGAGCCGCTTTCCACCCGGCCCTTTGAAAGTCACAGGAACAGCGCCGAAGTCGACATCCAGGTCTTTGCAGTCGGGATTGTTGCGGCAATCGAAAGTCCAGATGTCGCCCGGTGTGGCCTGATTCGCCCACACCACTTTGCCAGTCGCCATGTCGAGCGCGATTATCGCATTCGGATACTTCGAAGCAGGGCCTGTGTACTGATTGCCCGTCGAGACGTAAACGCGATTCTGCGCGGGATGAACCGAAACAGTTGACCAGACGGCTCCGCCCGCAGGCCCCAGGATGGTTTTGCCCGCCTTGTCTTTGCCCTGCGGCGCGGGAGTTTCAGGTATGGTGTAGTAACGCCACACTTGCTGGCCGGTGCGGGCGTCGAAGGCTGCGACTCCTCCTCGGAATGTGCAGCATTCGTAATTGCGATTTTTCAGTATCGCGCCTTCTTCGTGCGAAGATATTCCGATGTAGACGCGCCCGTTGTGATAAATGGGCGAGCTTGTCGCCACGGTTTCTTTATGAGGATCGATCTTCACTTTCCATTTCATCGCGCCTGTTTTTGCGTCGAGCGCGTAGAGGCGGCCCGCGATGTCGCCGAAGTAAAGCACCCCGTCGGCATAAGCCGCGCCGCTGCGCGAAGAGACTTCGCAATCGAACTCCCATATTTTCTTTCCGGTCTCAGCATCGACGGCGTACTCTTTGCCGTCCCACGACCCGAAGTAGACCACACCGCCTACGACAATCGGCATACTTGAAACGTCGCCTCCGGTTTCGAATACCCATTTGGGACGGAGCCGCGAGACAGTTGCGGGAGTGATTTTCTTTTCGTGAGGGTTGTAAAAAGAACCGGCGAGATCGCGACCATACACGGGCCAGTCGGATTGACCCGCGCGGCCATTGCCAGAAGATTCGATCGATTTCGGTTGCTGGCCCGCGGCAAGCGTGGAAATAAAGAGCGCGAGCGCGCAGACCACAGCGTAAATTCCAAAGCGCATCTGTCTCTCCTTCGATTCCACTGAAATGAATTGGATGATATTAGCGGATTGATTCTACTGGCCCCGTGAGCGGCTTTCAAGGACGGGAACAAGCATAAAAATGGAATAGATAATTTTCGGGCGAGGAGATGTCTACTCGTTCAACTCATACAGCCTCTCCTGCACTGCATCCCGCAGAGCTTTGACCTGCCCATCGTTAGGCGCGATTTCGAGCGAGCGCGAAAACTCCACCAACGATTTCTCTAAACAATCGATGCTATAAGTGTCATTCGACATCTCAGCTTGCAATTCACCGAGCCTGACGAGCGCGATGCCTTTGTTGGTGTGAGCCATAGCCAGATCGGGAGCGACACGCAAAGCATCGTCGAAAGCGGTCACAGCACGAGAGTAGGATTCAATGGCG
>DLHY01000119.1:0-152 GCA_002483445.1 Blastocatellia bacterium UBA7656 | reverse complement strand
GAGCGATGCGCAGAGCATCATCGAAAGCAGTCACGGCACGAGAGTAGGATTCAATGGCGGAATCGTACTGAGTAAGTGTTGCCTGCAACTCGCCGAGCCTGAGAAGCGCACCGCCTTTGTTGCTATGAACCATGGCCAGATCAGGAGCGATG
>DLHY01000057.1:25847-58557 GCA_002483445.1 Blastocatellia bacterium UBA7656 | reverse complement strand
CAAAGATCAGCTACGGAGTACCCTTCGATTAAATGTCTGTGTAATGCTGTTGGTTGTGATAAATCCGAATCGCTGCACTTTGCCTGTACGAACCAGATGCGCAGCCTTATTCCACCAATACATAACATAATCAACCGTTTCCGGGACATCGTTGTATGTCTTTCGCAAGGCTTCAACATAGCCATCCCCAAGCGCCAACCTCATTCGCTTATTGCCAATAAACGGCGGATTCCCTACAACATAATCCGCCTCCGGCCACTCGGCTTTTCGCGCATTTACATAATGGTATAACGGGATTCGCGCAGTTTCGTCAGGCACATATTCACCAGTAACAGGATGTTTCTTGAATGTGCGGCCATCCCATCGCGTCATCGACTGGCCTTTCTCATCAATAACAATCTCTTCGCGGTCATAGGTCAGAACCGCATCGCGCCACTCGATGTTGTGAAACTTTTTGATGACCGGCTCACGAGGCTTGGCATCTCCCCGCGTTCGGAAGTGCCATTGCAGATAGCCTATCCACAAAACCAAATCAGCGATAGCGACTGCGCGCGTGTTTCCCTCAATCCCTAGCAACTGATGCGGGTCTACCGTCAAGCCTTCGATTTCAAACTTCGTTTGTGTTTCTCCGAAACCTTCAAGAATGTCAAGCACCTCTCCTTCGAGTCGCTTCATGTGTTCCAGTGTCACATAAAGAAAGTTTCCTGTGCCGCAGGCCGGATCGAGGATTCGCGTATCACACAGCTTGCGGTGAAAGGCTTTGACTTCAGCTATCGCCTCGACGAGCTTTCCACCTTTTGCCAGTGTGACCGCAGCCGCCTGCACTGCTACCCACTCTTCCCTAATCGGCTCTATGATCGTCGGCATCACAAGCCTTTCAACATAAGCGCGCGGCGTGTAGTGCGCTCCCAGTTTGTGCCGCTCAACAGGATCAAGTGCGCGTTCCAACAACGTCCCGAAAATAGATGGCTCGACATCTTTCCAATCTGACTGGCTCGCTTCGGTCAGTAATTCAAGTTGAGCTTCGGTAACTGGCAAAGCCTCACAGCTTTCAAACAGTCCGCCATTGAACCGCAGCAACTTTTCCATAAGGATAGGAGAGAATCCGCCTTCGTCCATGTTCTTCCACAGCGATTCGACGGTATCGGAAAAAACGTCCAGTCTGTTCTTGAGCTTCTTCAAAAGATCAGTGAAGCTGCGTTCAGGGATGAGCTTCACATCTTCGGCAAACATGGTGAAGATACATCGCATGAGGAAGCTGGCTACTCTCTCAGGAGCATGGCCGGAATCCTCCAGCGATTTAGCGAGGTTGGCCAGTCGCGCTGCCACTTCGCGCGTTATTTTGGCATTGCGCTGACTTGGATCGAGCGCCATTGGATCAATCCAGATGAGTTTCAATCGTTCGCGGAGGTCTTGCTGCGCGAGGTCTTTTATGAAAATGCGATGACTGCGCGCGTCGGGAAAAGGGATGTAAGTTTTTCCTGAGCGCGAGAAATCGGAATAGAGTTCGATTGAGTAGCCAACGTCTACAACGATGATAAAGGGTGGCCATCCTTCTGAGGCCGGGAGCGCCTTAGCATAACTTTCAGCCTGACCGCGCGCCGCAAGCATGGCATCATCCCATTGCTTTGTGCCGCGAGTTGCTGTCCCTTTTTTAATCTTTTTGGGCTTCACACCGAGCGAGAAAGTTTCCTCTTTATTTTTTTCGCTTCCCTGCTTGGCTTCCAACACAAAACAGGAACGCTTGTAAAGATCGATCCGTCCGTTGCTGGTAGTTCCATCACCATTTTGAAATGTTACTGCTCGCTCGAATACATAAGCATTATGCTCATCGTCAGGTTGAGTTGGATCAGGACGGGGAACGCCTAAGAGGTCGCACAACTCGTTGAGGAATGATACATAGTTGGCTCTCTCAGCAGCGCCGGAGCTTTGCCATCGTTGGATAAAATCATCGATAGGAGTTGATGAACTCGTGCTATCAGTCACAAGCAAATCCTCTCTGAAATTAAAAGGCAAGAACAGTTTTGATCGAATAGGCCATAGCGAAACGCAAACATACCAGATAACCTACTTCTGAGACTATAGCGAGGATGATATCAGCGTCATCTCAGCGCCGATGATTCGCGCCAGGACTTCAGTATCAAACTCGCCCTTCAAGGTGGTTCCCTAATGCTGTTGACAACCCTCTGAGGAAAGCATTACATTGACAGCCATCTTTTGAGCCTTTCGGGCAGGGCGGTGTAGCGAATCAGGCACATTTTGGAGGATATGAATGGGTTCCTTATATCTCAATAGACTTTCGCCTGAAGAACGATCAGCTTTGATAAACAGGTTACACTCCACTCAACGCGAGATGTGTTTCATCTGCGAGGAACCAATTGACTTGTTAGTTCACAAAGACGCGCTCGACATTGACCATGTTATCCCAACGAAATTAGGAGGGAAGGATGATCCAATAAACTTTGCTTTAACCCATTCGAGTTGTAACAGGTCTAAGCAAGCATCTAACTTGGAAGTTGCACGGGTTCTGCATCGTTTCTCCAAAGTCAAGAATGATGTCGCGGATGAGAATCGCGGGCCTAACCTTGACGATATTCTGAAGCTATATGGCGGATCAAAATACGACATTCGCTTTTTACGAGAGGATGGAAGAATAAAGTATTCCTTGCCGGAGGTTGGAAGAAACACAATTGTCGAGGTCAATATCTACGTCGATGAATTAAGCGGGTTTGATTACTTTTTTGTGAAATTACCCATCGAGTATATTTTTCACGATGACAGAATCAATCCAAGAGCAATAGGTCAAAATATCTCGAAGCTGGTAGAAGAGTTCTACTTGAAAAGACCTCAACTCCACATACCGTTAGGCTGGGTTGAAATAAACGACAAGGACAAGACAAAGGTGAGAGTCTTCGACGGTCAGCACAAAGCTGCCGCACAGGTTCTATTGGGAGTTAAAGAGTTGCCAGTAAGAATATTTGTGAATCCAGATGTTGACACTCTGCTAACAACGAATACCAATGCCGGAACTGTATTGAGACAAGTAGCCTTTGACAAATCAGTGCAACGGCATCTTGGTAGCGCCCTATACCTTGACAGAGTGGAACGCTACAAGAAAGACCTGAGATTAAAGGAATCTGACTTTAGCTTCTCCGAGCGTGATCTTGTCAAGTATTTCAGAGGGGAATCAAGAGAGATGAAACGATACATATTGGATGCCGTCCGCGACTCCATCACCCATAATCTGGAAAACAAGCTAAAGGACTATATTGATTTCGGAGGCAGGGGGAAAGAGAAGCCACTATCCTACAGCACAATTGAAAAGACTTTTTATTCTTTCTTTATTTACCAGGATGTTCTTGATACTCCAATAGACTACCAGCTTGAAGAGGGTGAAAATCCTAGAGAATTAGAGAAAGAACAGATACTCACTCTTATGAACATCATCGCTGAAGAGGTATTTATTAGCAAATTTGATAGCGATATAGGAACTTATCGAATTGAGAATAAGATTCAAAGCGGCGAGAACTTGCCATTAGACCATATACGAGCCTATCGAATGAGCAAAGAAGAGATTCTTTACAATTGGCTCAAATACATAGAGCAGATTATCAAGAATTACTTCATCATGCAGGGGACACCCATACAAGAAGAAAAGCTCTTTCAGTATAAGTTCCCTATATCTTTATGGGAAAGACTGAGAACTTTCATTAGAAACCTCAGTAACTTGCCAGTGTGGGTGAATAAAGAGCTATCATCAATAGTATTCGGTGGCAAACAAAACTATGAATATTGGCAATGGATATTTGAGAAAGGGAAAACGCCACAGGGCTTGCCAGTTTTAACAGAACCTATAAACCTCATGAAAATGATATAGAAGCGAGCAACGGAAAGTCCCTCGCATCGAAATCTTCTATGCTCATCAGTGATCCATTCTGCGCGTTGGTATAGCAGCCGCGCCCCTGCCTCTTGAGTCAGTATTCCGAAGGAAGCAAAACAGTCGTTGCGCTGCGGTCGGCTTCTGTGATGATCCATAGCTTTTCGCCAAGCCGCGTATGATATGCGCTGAAAATCCGAAGCTCTTTGTCGACTGAAAACTCATTCTCTTTTTTGTCCTCTTCGCACAAGTCGCCCCAATCCCCGCGTTGATGCCGAGAGATAAACTCGAATGCGCTTTGCTCTGCTCGCGCGAGGGCTTCGATTGCGCCCGGTGTAGCTACTGTCCGGCCAAGTGGAAATCTTGTTGTCGTGGTTACTGACATGATGTTTTCCTTTCTGCGCGTTGTGCAGTCGCGCCCCTGCCCGTTGAATCAAAGTCCAAAAGCTTTTTTGCAGACTCGGTTATACTGGCCAATCGTCATTCCTTCATGACAGGCTCGACATTCGCCTTCCTTCTCTGTGCAGCCTTTGCGATAGCATTCGATCCGCACGCCGCAGTCAAAGCAGGTGTGATAGTGTTCTCTCGGCTTCGGCTGATTCGCTTTCAAGTGTTCGATCATCTCGTCAAGCTGCGCGATGGTCAGACTGTAGAAATCCCTGTCAAACATTTCGCGGGCTAATTCCTTCGGCTTGAATCCGCGAGCGAAAAAGAAAACTGACTCGATGCGGAAGCCTTGAACCTTTGCGCATTGAGAATCAACAATCTGGCCGTTGACCTTATCGGTAGGCCAACCGAACCCTATGGTCATTTCGCAAAGCCAGCAAATCGGTCTTTGCTCAATCTGCGGCTTTTGTGTCTGTGCTTGTATTGGTGCGCTCATGTTTTTTCCTCCATCAAAGCGAAAGGGAGAGATTGTTTTCTCTCCCTTGCCGGTGTGTTTATATCAACCCTGCACTCCATCCCGCGTTGGTGTAGTTCATCAGGTAATAATCGCGGTGAGGCTGGTAGGCCGGATGCTTGCGGACGTTCAGAAGATTGAAAGCCCATCGCATCGTCAGGGCTGCTTTCTGGCCACCCTGTCGGCCCCACTCTCGAAAGTCGCCCCGTGTCGAATGGTGCGCTACATGGCAATCTCGGTGTGTGGGCTGTGTGAGAGTTCCGCCTTCGCTGCGCGGTGTCGGGTGATGAAGGTTGATTTCATCACCCGGCTGGATTGCGCCACTGCACAGCGCGCAGGTCATACCTCTATCCCCATAATGAAAGAGCCGCGCTGAGGCTGCGGCTTGTGATGAAGGCGACCGTCAACGATATGGAAGTTTTCGGTTTCTACCTGTTCGCTCCATTCGTCGTAGCCTGCCCATTCGCTTTCATCATCCTGAGCGGCGAGCATCATCACTTCGTCAAACTCGGCTTCGCTCACTTGATGGAGTTCTTCGCTGTAGACTTCGGAAAGAAAATTGTCTATGCTCGACATGGTTGAAAAATCCTTTCTTGCCCGGTGACACGGGCTTGGAAGTTCAAGGCCGGACGTTAGCGCGTTCGGCCTTTACAATTTCAGGTGAAAGTTTCGATTGAGTGTTGTCTGCGGGTGAGTGTCTTACTCGTTCCTGCTTTGCGCCCGTCGCCTACTCAGCACAGCCTGTTGAATCTCTCAACTACTAGGCCCTTTCGGCTTCGCGCTCTGTTGTCAATGACCATCAATCTTACAAGTAAAACTATACCGAAATCAGAATGGTTTGTCAAGGAAAATATTCTGATTGCAGAATGGTTTTTTATGTGCTATAAAGCGGCTATGAAATTGTTGACCACACAAGAAGCAGCAGAGCAATTAGGCGTATCCGTGCGGCGTGTCACTGAGTTAATCACTTCTGGCAGGCTGCCTGCCGAACGGTTCGGGCGTGCCTATATGATTAACGATTCGGATTTGAAGTTTGTTGAAGATCGCAAGCCGGGTCGACCGCCAAAGGCTGAGAAAGAGAAAACCGCGAAGAAATCACAAACGCGCAGGAAAGCGAGCGCGAGCCTCAATGATCACACGAAAGAAAAACGCGCATGAGAAAGGGGGCGATGATGAAGAATAAGAAACCCACTACGGAATCAACAAAGACTAAGGGTCAGGCAAGTAGGAGCGTGACAAAAAAGGCAGCCGTGAGTTTCAAGATTGATAAATCGCCTGCCGCACGCGCGATGTCGAAGGCGTTTGCTATGACTCAGAAGCGGATTCACAGAGATAGCCGGACTTCCGCTCTACCGATTTGAGGATTCGCCTGCATTCGTTCATTGATTTTCGGCTCGCCTCACTCACGTCTAGCTAATGTGAGGACAGCCGCGCAATCTCTGGGCGCAGTTGGTGAGCCGAGAACAACCAGAGCGCCTACAGAGAGGGCGTGGTGAGAAAGAAACAAGGTCAAGCTGTTGCTACTGCTAGAAAAATTCTCAAAGAACTACTTGGTGTCCACGTTTCTCCTCCTAAGTTTTCCGCAGAAGAAGGTGCTAAATATCTTACATATCTCAATGAGTGTCGGACAGAAGCATTCCGGGAAATGAATATTTATCGTCTTGCCCCTTATGAAATCGAAGGTGAAGGCCAGTATTCGAAGCAATTACTTCGCTTCTGGTTTTTGCAAACTATCAGCCAAGAGGCTCCAATTGTATGGGAAGAACTGCGCGATGGCGCTTACGCTATTTACTACGAATTAGGCCCACCTCACGATGTCCGAGATCGCCTACACCAAATAGCATGTGCTTTGGCAATTCCAGTCTCAAATACGTTGTTTGATATGCCGGACGTTATCGGGTTAGAGACGAATGCTATCTCCGCAGAAAATTACGAAAAGCTTATTGAAGCTGGTGTCAATGTAGCCGTCAATCCACACAACTCTGACAGGCGGTCTCGCGATGATTTTATTTACTGGGAAGCTTTGAACCGAGCGGATGAAGTTTCCGATTGTGACCTCTTACCGCTGCGAGAAAGCCTTGTGGCGTGGGCCAGGAAACACAACCTGAATGCAGAATGGGTACTGGATTGGACGCTGAGGATGATGCACCTTTGGAGAGTGAGAGAAGTAATTCCGCATCGACAAACCTGCGGAATGGTCGAAGTTGAATCTGAGTGTAATACATGTCCGAAGCACTGCATATATTTACTCAATTCGTTTGATGCTAACCGCATAGCGGTTGATGAGATGTCGGCTTTCCCGTTTCCATTACCTGGCACTATGAGAGGACACTGGATTTCGCGTACCGACTACTTGAGGTTTGTTGTTATGAAAGCAGTAGATCAAATACAAAAAAGTCAGTTTCTTTCTCTTGCTGACAAATCGGCTATTGAGCGTTTTATCGGCAACCTTTTGATGAAAGCTGATGATATATACAGCCGTGCGCTGCCACGTCGCCCTAAAAAATTCAAACTGAAGAAATCTCCTATCTCACACGAACATGGGAAGGTACTCAAATGGACTGTTCAAAAACTTATTCTCAAGTACCCCTACAACAAAATTTATCAGGAAGCAAAGATTCATCAGGAATCACTGGCAGGCATTGATGATGAGCTATCACTACAGGGTGTAGAGAGGGCTGTAAGGCGCGAGTTGGATTCCCTCGATTTGTCCAAGTCGAAAAGAACCGTCAAATAAACCTTTCTCATCTCTTGATCAAACCGGACAACGCGATCTCGGATACGGCCCCCCTGCATGTCCGGTAATCCTCATTTTCGACAAGTATAATTTGGAGGTTCCCAACCTCAATAAGACCCAGAAGGGAGACGATATGGGTACGGCTATCCTTACAACAGGCGACGCGGCAAAGAGGCTCGACGTGAGCGGCGAATACCTGCGCAGGCTCGTGCGCGAGGGCAGGCTTTCAGCAACCAAGACGACAAGCGGACAGCACCTTTTCGAGGAAGGCGAGATTGAGCGGCTGCGCTTGGAGCGCGAGGCAGCTCGACGAGCTAAGGCAGGTGGGCAGCGATCCGCCCACAAGCGTGTGGCGCATTACTGAGCGCGGCAGGCTGCTGCTCGACCATTTCCGACAGCATCAAGGGGAGGCGGAGTAGACATGGTTGCCAGCACACGAGACACCATAAATGGCTCTGCCGCTCAATCGGAGCGGCCCTCGTGCGCGGCTCCCCTCGTCGAAAACATACCTGAAGAGTTGCGCGCCATCCCTCAGTGGGTTGTGTGGCGATATGAATGGCGACTGAACAAAGACGGCAGCGGAGGACGGACAAAGGTTTTGCACAATCCAGCGAACGGCAGAAACGCAGACTCAACAAAGCCGTCAACATGGGGTTCCTTTGATAAGGCGATTTCAAAGTATCGGCGCGAGCCTGACAAGTGGGCAGGCGTCGGCTTTGTTTTTGCGAATGGCTACGGGGGGATCGACCTTGATGCTTGCCGCGATTCTGTAACCGGACACATCGAAGTATGGGCGCTTGAGATAGTGCGCCAGATTGACAGCTACACCGAGATTTCGCCAAGCGGAACAGGTCTCCATATCTTCACTAAAGTAAAACTTCCACAATACCGCGACCGCAAAACCGGAAAGCTGAAATCTCAGGGCATCAATAAACGCAACTGGCGCGGCTGTCGCAAGATTGAAATTTACGACAGCGGGCGATTCTTCACCGTGACTGGCAATAGGCTCGACAGCACGCCGGAAAGAATCGAGGATCGACAAGCCGAAGTCATCGCACTTTATAACCTCGTCAGAGAAGAGACAGGCGACAAGCCGAGGAAAGAGAGAGCGCCCAAAGTAGAGCGTGCGGCGTCAACTCAGCAGAGCGCAACCATAGACGATAAGGAATTGATCCGGCGCATGCACGCCTCGCCAAAGTTCGAAGACCTTTTCACAGGCGGCGCGCACTCTTACGCTTCTGACTCTGAGGCTGATTTCGCTTTCGTCTCCATCCTCTGCCGGGTGACTGACGATGATGAGCAGATCGCGCGCATCTGGCGTCTATCGGGACTCGATAGAGACAAGCTAAGGCGACAGGATTACATCGACCGAACCATAAGCGCGGCTAGAAACCGACAGATCGAAACCGAACAGCAGAGGCCCGCGCCCCTCACTCACCGAGAGCAAATCATTTGCAAGCTAACCGCAGCATTGAATCTGAGCGATGGGGTATTTCGAACGCTACTTGCAATCATCGCCTTAGCGAACGGGCGAAGGGTTTTCAAGATGAGCGGCGCGGCGCTGGCCGCGTGGATTCGGACGCCTGACGGATGGAGCGCGGCAGAATGGAAGCATGCGCTTGAAAATGACTTCGACTCTGAGCGCGTCAACAAACAGCGGGCCATCGAAAGTGCTTTCGGCTCTGATCGCATCAGACAATTGATCGAAGCCTTCAGGCCAATTTATCCCATTCTCAGAGTCAAGGAACAGGGCGGCGGATTCGACCAAAAAACCGGAAACTGGCGCGGCGCGTCGAAATACACTCTTGACCTTCAGATGATCGAGGAAGCCGAAGCATTGGCAGAGCAGAAACTAACTGAACGACTGGAAGCTAACCTGCTCCGCTTTGTCGATAATCCAGACCTCGCTCGACAGGTTGCAGAGCATGAGGCGCGACAGCTTGCAGCCGTCGAGTTTGCCGCGCGCTACATACAAAAGTCGGTTGAAGAAACGCAGCCGGAAGGCAAGACCACAGAAGTTGACTTTCTGACAAAACTATTCGGACGCGAAATGAAGATCGTAACAAGGCTACGGGCCGAACAGGACAAACTATTAGCTACATGGGTGGAAATCTGCGAAGAGGCCGACTGGGATCACAGGCTAACGATGATTGACTTGTCGAATATGATGGACAAGAAAAGACAAATTGAGAGAGAGTTCGAAGACAAAATCAAGGCTGTCTTTTCTCCTGAGTATCAGCGCAAGCTGAAAAGACGCAAAAAGTGCCTGTTTTCCTCGGAAAAACAAGGCTTAAACAGTAATACTCAGTATGGTTTAGATGCCCATACTGATAGTCTCAACACTATCAGTCAAAACGCACCCCCTGAACTGAGCGAGAATCCGACATCCTATCAGTGTGAAGATACGCAGGATTTCAAATCTGACGACTGGCTAACCGAGCTTGCCGATGAGGTGAAGAGATGAGCAGTCAGCAAGGATTGGGATTGAGAGTCAGACCGAAGCTGTGGACTCCTGAAGACCTGGCTCATTACCTCGGCGTTCAAGTCGGCTGGGTCTACAAGCATTGTCGAAAGAACTGTCTCGACCGCGTGCCGCATATCAAGCTCGGCAAGTATCTTCGATTCGATCCCGAATCACACACATTTCAAAGCTGGCTCGCGCAGCACGAATCAAACTCTGCTCAAACAAGGAATAGTTTCAATGAAAGATAGCCTGTATAATTCTTTTGAGAAAAGAAAGAACGGGCCACATTCGACCGAAAGGAGACAGTCTGTGGCTCATAATAGAAGCAGTTTTCAACGCGGCTCTGTTGTCACCCGCAAGCGCGATGATGGTGCTGATTACTACCTTTTGCGCTATCGGGTGCGCGATCCGCGCGCAAAGTCAGGATGGAAGGAAAAGACTGAGGTGCTGGCCAGTCCTACAAAGAAAAAAGCCCTCGAAGAAGCCAACAGGCGTATGCGAGAGATCAACAAGACCAATCGATCTTCGCCTCGCCCGTCAGTCACTTTCGAGAGCTTTGCAAAAGGTCTCTGGCGCTCTTTCGTCGCCAACAGAAACTATAAGCCTTCCACCATCGGAGGCTATCAATCACTGATTGACAAATACGTTCTGCCGCATCTCGGCAAGAAGATAATAAACCAGATTCGGCCAGAACACATAACCAACTTCCTCGAAGATGTTCACGCTACGGGAGTGTCGAACAAATATCTGCTCAACCTCTATACACTCGTTCGTCTGATGTTCGAAGTTGCAGTCGAGTACGATTTGATCGAAGTCAACCCGGTGAGAAGGAAACTTCATCGGCCTTCGTGGGAGCGCAAAGAGAAGCCCGCGCTCACAGCCGAAGAAATCAGACGAGTGCTTGAAAGAATCCCTGAGCGTTACCGCACCTTGTTTATCACGGTCGCCCTTACAGGACTCAGAGCAGGCGAATTGCTCGCGCTCAGATGGCAAAACGTCTTCGCTGACGCAAGGCTTATCACTATCACCCATAGTCTTTGGAAAGGCCAACTGGTCTTGCCCAAGACTAAATCGAGCCTGCGAAGTATCCGCATACCTGCTTTGCTCGCTCGAATGCTGGAAGAGCATCGCGGCGCGTCGAGATGGACTGCTCCCGGTGATTTCGTCTTCTGCCGAGAAGACGGCGCTCCACTCAATCCCGATTATCTTCGGAAGGATGTGCTGTACATCGCCATCGCCTCAGCCGGGATCGAGCGGGTGAGCGGAGCGCATGGATTTCACCTGTTCCGACATTCGGCAGCAAGCATAGTTCATGCTCAAACCCGCGACCTGAAGATGGCGCAGGAGCTTCTCGGACATTCTCGCATAGACACGACGGCTGATGTCTATACACACGTCAGCGAAGCAGTATCAGAGGAGGCAACAGAGGCTCTGGCGCGAGCGATCATTCCCGATACTGTGGTACTTATTGTGGAACCGTACCACAATAAGGTAAATTGAGGCTCTAACCTATGACCAGCAATCTCCGTAAACTAAAGAAAATAGCCGCCTTACGGCGGCCTGTTGAATACCCGCGGCGCGATTCGAACGCGCGACCTTCGGTTCCGGAGACCGACGCTCTATCCCCTGAGCTACGCGGGCCTCAGTGCGCAGGTTGCATATTACCAACCCTTTACCATCGGGTCAAACAACCTTCTTTTCACTTCCTCTTCCTCCTTTGCGACCTGTATGTGACCGGGCTGCTCTATCTCGCGTTTCCCGGTCTCACTGATCGCCGCTATACGCCAAACTCTGACTGCAATCACTCGCGAAGTATGTGCCACTCGTGGGACTCCGTAATCCCAAAACCGCACACACTTAATCATCGCCCCGCGCACAAACCTTCTCTCAATCCTCTTCAGACAACGACTTAGCAACCAGCAGGTTTGGCACGCTACTTGGTCAGTGAGGTTGAGAGTTCGTGTCTCTCCTCCGGGGACAAAACTGAAGGTAATCAGAAGGAGTCAAAGGTGGAAGCTTTTTTTCAAGACCTGCGCTACAGCTTTCGGATGATGGTCAAAAAGCCCGCATTCACTTCCATCGTCGTTATAGCTTTAGGCATAGGCATAGGCGCGACTACGGCGATCTTCAGCGTCGTCAATGCCATCATCCTTCGCCCGCTTTCTTATAAAAACTCTGATCGACTGGTGATGGTCTGGATGAACAACACCCGCATGGGAATCGATCAGGACTGGCACTCCTATCCGAACTATGCCGACTACCGCGATCAGAACCAGACCTTCGAAACCATAGCCGCGTTCAACAATCGCAGCCTCACTCTCACGGACGCGGGCGAGCCTCTGCGCGTTTTCGGCGCATGGTCGACTGCGAACCTGTTCGATGTTTTAGGCGTCCAGCCTGCTTATGGTCGCGCGTTCACGATTGAGGAAGAAGAACCGGGCAAAGACGCGGTGGTCGTGCTTAGCGACGGATTGTGGAAACGTCGTTTCGGCTCTGATCCGCAGATCGTCGGTCAGCAGGTCAGTCTCAGCGGGAGAAGTCGGACTGTCATCGGCGTTATGCCTGCGGGCTTCAGCTTCCCGGAAAAAGATACCGAAGCATGGATTCCGATTGCGCTCGACGCTCGCAGAAAAGCGGCGCGCGGCTTTTTTTCATTTAAGGCAATCGGGCTTCTCAAACAGAATGTGAGCCTCGATCAGGCGCGATCCGATATGGGCGCAATCGCCGCTCGCATCTCCGAACAGTTCCCCGATCAGGAGGGCTATGGCTCGAACCTCGTCGGTCTTCACCAGCAGGTAGTCGGCAGCGTCCGCGTCGCCATACTCGCTCTGTTTGCCGCCGTGGGCTTCGTCCTTCTGATCGCCTGCGCGAACGTGGCTAATCTGCTGCTCGCTCGCGCCGCCACACGCGAGCGGGAGATAGCCATAAGAACGGCTCTGGGAGCCGGTCGTGGGCGACTCATCCGTCAACTGCTCACTGAGAGCATGACCATCTCGCTCGTGGGCGGAGCCTTGGGATTGCTGGTCGCGAAATTCGGACTCGATGCGCTGATCACCCTCAGTCCGGCTGACACTCCGCGTCTCGATTCCGTCGGAATAGATGGCCGGGTACTCGCCTTCACCCTCGGAGTTTCGCTGCTCACAGGATTGATATTCGGACTTGCGCCCGCGCTTCAGGCTTCACGTCCCGATCTCAACGAAACGCTCAAAGAGGGGGGTCGCGGTTCGGGAGGAAGCATAAAACGAAACCGCGTGCGCAGCACACTCGTCGTGGCTGAAGTCGCGCTGTCGCTTTTGCTGCTCGTCTGCGCGGGGCTGATGATAAAAAGTTTCATCCGGCTTCAACAGTTCGATCTCGGATTCAATCCCGACCATCTGTTGACGATGCGCGTGCAACTGTCAGGCTCGAAGTATAGCGAAGGTAATCAGGTTGCGGGCTTCTATAAACAGGCGGTCGAGCGAATCCGCACATTGCCCGGTGTCGAATCGGTCGGCGCTATCTCCGATATATTCCTGAGCAAGACTCCGAACTCGACCACCTTCACAATCGAAGGCCGTCCGCCCGTGCCTGACCCGGAGCGAGTGGAAGCCCCGCTCGATGCAGTAACTCCGGACTACTTTAAGACGATGGGAATCTCGCTCATTCGCGGGCGCGTGTTCGATGATCGCGACGCGGACGGCACGACTCCCGTAGTCATCATCAACCAGACTTTCGCAAACCGATTCTTCGCCGACGAAGACCCGCTGGGGAAACGGTTCTGCTACGGAGACCCCGATCCTCAAAATCCGTGGCTCACGATAGTCGGCATCGTGGGCGATATGCGACGGACGGGATTCGATTCGGAAGCGCGATGCGAAACCTTTCTGCCCCACGCCCAGGCTGCTTCCTCCGGCATGACTATGATCGTGCGCGCTTCTTCCGACCCAATGAACCTGATCGGAGCGATGCGCAGCAAAATATGGGAGATCGATAAGGATCAGGCGATTTATGACATCAGGACTATGGACGCGATGCTCGGACAGATGATGTCGCAGCGCCGATTCAACATGATGTTGTTCGGCATCCTCGCCGCAGTCGCATTGATTCTCGCCTCAGTGGGAATCTATGGCGTGATCAGTTATTCGGTCACGCAGCGCACGCACGAGATAGGCATACGTCTCGCTCTGGGAGCCTCGCCCACGGATGTCATGAAGATGATCCTCCGTCAGGGGATGCTGCTTGCCGTCGCGGGCGTGGGATTAGGTCTCGGCGCATCGTTTTTGCTGACCAGATTCATGTCGAGCCTGCTCTACGGCGTGAGCGCGACCGACCCTGTGACGTTCGCCATCATCGGAGCGACGCTTGCGGTAGTGGCTCTGGGGGCCTGTTTCGTGCCAGCGCGAAGGGCGCTCAAAGTAGACCCGATGGTTGCGCTTCGATACGAATGAATTCGTCCTTTGTCCTTTGTCATTCGTCCCTTGTTCGCCGCTAAATCCTGGCACGAGGAACCAGTGACAAAGGACGAAGGACAAAGGACAAAAAACAATGAGTACATTTTTGCATGACCTGCGTTTTGCCTTTCGAATGCTTGTCAAGAGTCCCGGCTTTACAGTCGTGGCCGTCATCGCTCTGGCCCTCGGAGTGGGAGCCAACACCGCGATTTTCAGCGTTGTCAACTCGGCGCTGATTCGACCGCTTCCCTTCAAAGACCCTGACCGCCTCGCTCTCGTCTGGACGCAGAAATATAACACCAACGTCTCGAAAGCCGAGTTTGTAGAGTTGAAGAATAACATCCAGAGCGTTGAGGATATGGCTGCATACAGCGGATGGAGTTTCACTCTCACCGGATTGAACGAGCCTTTGCAGGTTTCCGGCGCTCGCGCAACTGCGGCATTCTTCTCTCTGCTCGGAGCCGATGCGGCTTTGGGCCGCGCGTTCGCTCCCGATGAAGACCAGCCCGGTCAGGATCGAGTCATCGTTTTGAGCCACGGTTTCTGGGAGCGCCGTTTCGGATCCGATCCGAATGTCACAGGTCGTCAGGTAACTCTCGACGGCGAAAGCCATACCATCATCGGAGTGATGCCGCCTTCGTTCAACTTTCCCGATGGCGAACGTGACATCTGGGTTCCCGCAGCCATCAATCCCGGCAACGAAGACGACTACACCGCAGGCTATCTCACCGTGCTTGCGCGTCTCAAACCCGGCGTGAGCGTTGAACAGGCGCAGGCGGAGGTTTCCTCTATCGCTCAAAACGCGAGAGAAAAGTTTCCACGCGCCCCGAACGATTACGGGACGCAGGCGGCAGTCCGCTCGCTTCGCAATGAAATAGTCGGCGATTTCGGCCTCACGGCTTTCGTGCTGCTCGGAGCCGTAGGGTTCGTCCTTCTGATCGCCTGCGCAAACGTGGCCAATCTGCAACTGGCGCGAATGGCCAGTCGGCAGAAAGAAATCGCAATTCGCTCGGCGCTCGGCGCAAGGCGCTCCCGCGTGATTCGCCAACTGCTCACTGAAAGCGTTTTGCTCTCTCTCGTGGGCGGCGCTGCTGGATTGATTCTCGCGCTCTGGGGTACAAGCTCTCTCGTCAGCATACTGCCCGAAGACACGCCGCGACTGAGCGAAGTGAAAATCGATGGATGGGTGCTTGGCTTTTCAATCGCGGTCTCTCTTATGACAGGATTGATATTCGGACTTGCGCCCGCGCTTCAGGCTTCTCGTCCCGATCTAAACTCGACTCTCAAAGAGGGAAGCGGGCGCGCAACGGTGGGCGGGAGAATGCGCAACACGCTCGTAGTCGCAGAGGTCGCCCTTGTGCTGATACTTTTGATAGGCGCAGGACTTTTGATAAAGAGTTTCTGGCGACTCCAACAGGTCGATCCGGGATTCCGCGCTGAACAGGTGCTATCGGCTCAACTCGCTCCTCCAGCGAGTAAGTACGAAGAAGATTCGCGCAAGCGCGCTTTTTATCACGAAGTCGTCAATCGAATTCAATCTCTGCCCGGTGTCGAAGCGGTCGGAGCGATTCACCTGCTGCCGATGGGAAAAAGCAATTGGAATCCGGGACTGAGAATCGAAGATCATCCTCTGCCTGAAGGCTCACGGCTATCAAACGTCGACTGGCGACTGGTCACCTCAGATTATTTCCACGCCATGGGGATTCCTCTTCTGAAAGGCCGCTTCTTCACCGAAAGCGACAACGAGGACGCGCCGCGAGTGACTATTATCAACGAAGTCATCGCAACTCGTTACTGGCCCGACGAAGACCCGATAGGCAAACGAATCCGCAGCGGATTCGAGGGGCGCAACTGGGTCACCGTTGTAGGGGTAGTGAAAGGAGTCAAGCATCACGGGCTGGACAGCGAAACCCGCCTTGAGATGTATCGCCCTTATGATCAGGCTCCTTTCCCGACTTCGATGACCGTGATGGCTCGAACGACCGGCGACGCGACCGCTCTCGCCGCTTCGATTCGCAGCGCGGTCTGGTCTATCGACAGCGATGTGCCTGTGACTGACATTCAGCCGATGACCTCAGTCGTCAGCAAATCGCTCTCGCCGCAAAGATCGACCATGTTGCTGTTGCTCATATTCGCGTCGGTGGCGATGACTCTGGGCGCAGTGGGAATCTACGGAGTCATTTCATACACCGTGAGCCAGCGCACGCGCGAGATAGGCATTCGCTCGGCGATGGGCGCGCAGGCGCAGGATGTCGTGCGACTGGTCGTGGGCAGAGGATTGAAGCTGACTCTTGCGGGAGTAGTCATCGGGATAGCCGGAGCAATAGCTCTAACGCGGGTAATGGAGAGCCTGCTTTTCGGCGTGAGCGCGACCGACCCCGTGACGTTCGTCGCTGTCTCGCTGATTTTGATATTAGTGGCTCTGGGAGCCTGTTTCGTGCCAGCGCGACGGGCGACGAAAGTTGATCCGATGGTTGCGCTCAGATATGAATGAATTCGTCCTTTGTCCTTTGTCATTCGTCCCTTGTTCGCCGCTAAATCCTGGCGCGAGGAACCAGTGACAAAGGACAAAGGACAAAGGACAAGAAACAATGAACGATTTGAGATTCGCTCTTCGAATGCTGGCGAAAAAACCTGCATTCACTTTCGTCGCAATAGTCACTCTCGCTTTAGGCATCGGAGCGAATGCGGCCATATTCAGCGTGGTCAACGCAGTAATGATCCGACCGCTTCCATTCCCCGATCACGAACGACTGGCGATACTGTGGGAAATCAACCCCAAATTCACCGAAGGCGAAGTCACGGTCACTGCCGCCGACTTTCTGCACTGGAGAGATCACAATCAATCATTCGAAAATCTTTCGGCAATAAGGAACAGGTCATTCGACCTGACCGGAATGGGCGAGCCTGAAAAACTGTCGGGCGCGTCCGTCACATCGAATTTCTTTTCCATGCTCGGCGTGGCTCCTGCGCTCGGTCGAACCTTCACCGATGAGGATGAAAAATCCGGTCAGGTGTGCCTGATCAATCACGGACTCTGGCAGCGTCGCTTTGGCTCAGACCGGGAAACTTTGGGCAAAGAGTTCGTGCTGAACGGCAGGCCTTACACAATCGTCGGCGTCCTGCCTGAAGAGTTCCAGCTTCCGACGACGCAGGCGCAGGTATGGATGCCGATAGCTTTGACGGCGGAAGACGCGAAGAATCGCGGCGCGCACATGTTTACAGTGATGGGCCGCCTGCGTCGGGGAATCTCGATCAATGAGGCGCAGACCGAAATCAACGTTTTGATGGCGGCGCTGGCAGAGCAGAACCCCAAGTCGAACGCTGACTGGACAGCTTCGGTCGTCCCGCTCCGCGAGCAGGGCGTAACCGGCTCGCGCACGGCTCTGCTGATACTACTTGGCGCGGTCGGGTTCCTGCTGGCTGTAGCGTGCGCCAATGTAGCGAACCTGCTGCTTGCTCGCGCAGCGGGCCGGGATCGCGAATTCGCGGTGAGAGCCGCTCTCGGCGCTGGTCGCCTGCAACTGGCCCGACAACTTTTCACCGAAAGCCTTCTGCTCACTTTGATGGGCGGCGCTTCGGGACTCCTGCTGGCTATGTGGACGGTAGATTTCTTCGTCTCGCTTGCGCCTAAGGAAATCCCCCGCCTGCGAGATGCTCATCTCGATTTGAGAGTGATCGGATTCACTCTGCTGCTCTCGATACTGACTGCGGTTCTGTCGGGCCTCGCTCCGGCTTTCAGATCGATGAAAGTCGATTTGAACGAATCCCTCAAGGAAGGCGGCAGAGGCATCTCGAAAGGATTCCGGCATCTCGGAGCGATAATGGCAGTTGAAACGGGACTCGCGCTCGTGCTGTTGATCAGCGCGGGCCTGTTGATCAGAAGCTACACGCAGCTTCTCAGAATCGATCCGGGGATCAGGCCGGAGAATGTGCTGACGATGACTTTTTCGCTGCCTCCCTCCGCTTATCGCGAAGACGCGAAGCGAATAGATTTCATCAACGACGTGACAGATCGCGTAAGCTCCCTGCCGGGAGTTCGATCAGCAGCCATCACGGATAATCTGCCGCTTTCCGGCAACACCGGTTTTTATTTCATCACGGTCGAAGGCCAGCCGCCCCTGCGCGAAGGCGAACCGATGCTTCAGGCCGAAAGTCATGTCATCACGCCAGATTATTTTCGCGCCCTCGGCACGCCTTTACTCAAAGGGAGAGATTTCAACGAACAGGACAGGATGAACGCGCCGGGAGTGATCATAATCAACGAGAGCATGGCGCGGCGCTATTTCGGAGATGCGGACCCGATTGGAAAAAAAGCAGGGCTTCTGATGGGGAACGAAAAACCGCGAGTCATTGTCGGCGTTGCAGGAGACGTCAGGCGCAAGGGGCTTGATCGCGAAGCGCCCGATCAGATTTACCTCCCTTATCAGCAACTCCCACCTTATTTCGGCGTGCTGGTGGCGCGAACCGATGAAGACCCGCTCAACTTCGTCGCTTCTGTCAAAGAGCAGATATGGGCCGTCGATGGCAGGCTTCCTCTTTATGACATAAGCACGATGGAGCGACGGATGGCTCAGTCGGTGGCCGGACAGCGATTCAGCGCGCTGATTATGGGAGTGTTCGCCGCTCTGGCCATGCTGCTCGCTTCGATAGGAGTCTATGGCGTGATGTCTTATTCGGTGAACCAGTCAGTTCGGGAAATAGGCATACGCATGGCGCTGGGCGCGGAACGGCGACACATAATCAGGATGATAGTCGGCAAAGGGATGGGGCTGGCAATCATCGGCGTCGCGGCAGGATTGATTGCGGCATTGGCGCTCACGCGATTTCTTGAAACTCTGCTCTTCGGCATCGCGCCGACAGATGCCGCAACATTTGCAGGCGTATCGCTGATGCTTGTTCTGGTCGCTCTGCTTGCGTGCTATATTCCTGCGCGACGAGCGACACGGGTCGATCCGATCATCGCCCTTCGATACGAATGAATTCGTCCTTTGTCCTTTGTCATTCGTCCCTTGTTCGCCGCTAAGTCCTGGCGCGAGGAACCAGTGACAAAGGACAAAGGACAAAGGACAACGAACTATGAAAGATCTGAGATTTGCTCTTCGAATGCTTTTGAAGAAACCCGGATTCACCGTCGCCGCAGTCCTCGCGCTTGCGCTCGGCATAGGGGCTAACTCGGCTGTTTTTTCTGTTGTCAACGCCGCCCTGCTCAATCCTCTTCCCTACTCGGAGCCTGATCGAATCGTTCGCCTGTTTGCCACGAGTCCGAGTGAGGGCAACCCTGCGATCAAATCAGTCTCCTATCCCGACTTCATCGATTATCGCGCGCAATCGAACGCCTTCGATGAGATGGCCATAATCGACGGCACGAGCCTGACGCTGATGAGCGGCGATGAGCCTGAAAGAATTCAATGCGCGCTCGTCTCCGCAAGCCTCTTTCCATTGCTCGGCGTCCGCCCCGCTCACGGTCGCGCTTTCCTCGAAGAAGAAGACCGCCCCAGCGCGTCGCCTGTCGTCATACTCGGCAATGATCTCTGGCGCCGTCGCTTCAATTCCGACACTCAAATCATCGGCCAGCAGGTGACGCTCAATAAAAACAGTTACACGATCATCGGAGTGATGCCCGCCGGGTTCAAGATGCCGGGTAATCTACTTGGAGGTCGCCCTTTCGAGATGTGGATGCCCATAACGCCTGCGGCCTACAGAAGAAATCGCTCCCAGCATCGCTTCGAATGCTACGGGCGGCTTAAACCTGAAGCGACGATGGAGCGCGCACAGGAAGAGATGAGCGCGATTGCTGCGAGTCTCGAAGCCGCGTACCCGGACACGAATAAAGATAAAGGCGTCAGCCTCGCTTCGCTCAAAGAGCTTGTCGTAGGCGACAGCCGCGCGCTGCTGTGGGTACTGCTCGGCGCGGTGAGTTTCGTGCTGTTGATCGCCTGCGCCAATGTCGCCAATCTTCTGCTCGCTCGCGCCACATCGCGCCAGAAAGAGATGGCCATTCGCGCGGCTCTCGGCGCTTCTCGCTGGCGCATCATCAGGCAACTGCTCGCTGAAAGTCTGCTGCTTTCTCTCGCGGGAGGCGTTGTCGGCCTGCTGATCGCGATGTGGAGCGCAGACGCGCTCATCGCGCTTCAGCCCGGCGGCATACCCCGACTCGATGAAGTCGGCATAGATGCTCGCGTGCTGGGCTTCACTCTCGGCGTGTCCATCTTGACTGGAATCCTGTTCGGCCTTGCGCCTGCCATTCAGGTTTCGAAGCCCGATGTTGCAACGGCGATCAAAGAAGGCAGCGTGAGCGCAGGTCAAGGCAATCGATTGCGCAGCGCGCTGATCATCTGCGAAGTGGCTCTTTCGCTCGTGCTGCTCGTCGGCGCAGGTTTATTGATCAAGAGCCTCTGGCTGCTCACGCGAGTCGATCCGGGCATCAGGACGGACAAGACGCTTACGCTTCAACTCTCGCTGCCGCAGAGCGATTACGCGGAAGATCATCAGGCGAAGAATTTTTATGAAGGATTGATCGAGCGAGTCAAAGCGACTCCAGGCGTCGAATCCGTTGCGGCGGTCAACATCCTTCCGCTAGGCGGCGGCTATTCGTGCGACAGCTTCACGCGAGATGATCGCCCCGCTCCGGCGGGTCAGGAGCCGTGCGCCGAATATCGCTCGATTACTCCCGAATACTTCCGCGCGATGGGCATAGCTCTCACCGCAGGGCGCGAATTCGTCGAGCGTGATCAGAGAGACGCCGCGCCGGTCGCTATAATCAATGAAGCATTCGCAAGAGAATATTTTCCTGACGTAAATCCCATCGGTATGCGCATCACTTCCGACACGGGAGAGCATGTCTCGCGCGAGATCGTAGGAGTGGTGGGCGACGTGAAGCACTTCGGATTGGATAAGGAAGCGAAGCCTGAACTCTACGTTCCATACTTTCAGGATTCGTGGCCGCGCTCGATGGTCGTCGTGCTTCGAGCGGCTTCCGAGCCGACCGGCATAATCGGCGCGGTCAGAAGCGAAGTGTCTCTGATGGACAAAAATCTGCCGGTAACGAACATCCGCACGATGGATGAGTTTCTCCGTCGTTCGACCGCCGAGCCGCGTTTTCGCGCGCTGTTGCTCGCCCTTTTCGCCGCAATCGCGGTCACACTTTCGGCGCTTGGAATCTATGGCGTGATCAGTTACTCGGTCACTCAGCGCGCGCGAGAGATAGGCATTCGACTCGCGCTCGGCGCAGGGCGGCAAGACATAATCAGCATGGTTGTCCGACAGGGAATGCTCTTGGCACTTGCAGGAGTCGTCATCGGTCTCGGCGCAGCTTTTATGTTGACCCGTGTGCTGTCCGATTTCCTGTTCGCAGTGACAGCGACCGATGCAATGACATTCATCGCCGTCTCGCTCCTGCTGACAGGCGTGGCTCTGGCAGCCTGTTTCGTGCCTGCGCGGCGCGCGACTCGGGTCGATCCGATGGTCGCGCTTCGCTATGAATGAGACAGCGCGTTCTGAGACGCGGAGACACGAGGACACTGCGACGCGGGGAAAGATCAGGTTTTATCTCGCCGCGTCCCCGCGTCGGTTATATCGGATTGTATTTGCATGTAGGGGATGAGAAAGCGGTGTTTTTGGAGTGCGGTGGCAAGTCACCGCTTTTGATTGGAAGACCAAAGCTGCGACAAGTCGCAGCACTCCATATTCGTCCCATACACTGAATCAAAATCCGATCTAATAAAGAGGTGAACGATGGATAATTTTTTTCAAGACCTGCGATTCGCTCTTCGAATGCTCGCTAAAAAACCGGCATTCACTGTTGTTGCTGTTATAACGCTTGCTTTAGGTATAGGCGCGAACACTGCCATTTTCAGTGTGGTCAACGCTGTCGTGCTGCGACCGCTGCCTTACGCGAAGCCGGAACGGCTGATGATCGTCTCTGAAATCAACCCGCAACAGGGCGAGGAACTGTTCGACGTTTCCTATCCCAACTTCCAGGACATTCAGAGTCGCAATCAATCATTTGAAGAGATGTCCGCTTTCCGGGAGCGAGAATTTCTTTTCAGATCGGGCGATGAGCAGTTGCCCGTTCCGGGCGCGATGGTCACATTCAACCTTTTCGATACGCTCGGCGTGCGCCTCGTAATGGGGCGCGGGCTTATGCCGGATGAAGATAAACCTGGCGCGGCGCGCGTCGCCGTGGTGAGTCATAATTTCTGGACTCGACAGTTTGGCGCGGATGCGAACCTCTCCGACAAAACGATCACTATCGATAATGAACTCTATTCGGTCATCGGAGTGATGCCAGCGGAGTTCAGGTTCCCCTCTGACGAAACCGAAATCTGGGTGTCGCTCGGCGCTGCGGCGCGAGATCGATTGATGATCAACCGCGCGATTCACGTCATCGCCGCAGTCGCGCGGCTGCGCGAGGGAGTCACACTCGCCGAGGCCCGGACGGAGTTGAGCGCACTGTTTGCCGCAGTTCAGGAGCAGAATCCCGCGGCTGATCCCGGACATGAAATCACTATCCTGTCGCTGCACGATCAGATGGTGGGCGATGTCCGTACAGCGATGCTCGTCCTTCTCGGAGCGGTCGCTTTCGTGCTGTTGATAGGTTGCGCCAATATCGGAAATCTTCTGCTTGCGCGCGCAAACATACGTCAGCGCGAATTCGCCATCCGCGCCGCGATGGGCGCTTCTCGATGGCGGGTGATTCGACAGTTGCTCACCGAGAGCCTGCTGCTCGCGCTTGCGGGCGGCGCTGTGGGGTTGATGCTGGCGCTTTGGGGCGTCGATCTGCTCACAGAAAATCTCCCCGATTTCGTTCCGCGAGCCAAAGAGATAAGCGTCGACTTTCAGGCGCTCCTGTTTACATTCGGGATTTCGCTTCTCACTGGAATTCTTTTCGGGCTTGCTCCGGCTCTTCAGGCTTCGAAGCCGAATCTGAACGAATCTCTCAAGGAAGGGAAAGGCGTAAGCACACCCTCGCGCAAGCGGCTTCGCGGTTTGCTCGTCATTTCGGAAATCGCCTTATCGCTCGTGCTGCTAATCGGCGCAGGATTGTTGATCAAGAGCTTTCTCCGGTTGCAAAAAGTCGACCTGGGCTTCCGCCCTGAAAACCTCGTCTCGATGAATGTGTCGCTCCCGGCGCTAAAGTATCGCGAAGTCGCGCCGATCCTCGCCTTCTATGGCCAGATGACCGAACGGCTCTCTTCTCTTCCCGGAGTTCAATCGGCAAGCGCAGTCAGTTTTCTTCCTGTCACTGGGAGCGATGGTCGAGGCGAGTTAACGATAGAAGGAAAGCCGTTCGCCTCAGGAGAGGCTCCTGGAGCCACTTTCCGGCGCAATCTCCCGAATTATTTTCAGACCCTCGGCATCCCGCTCATTCGAGGGCGCGAATTCAATGAGAGAGATGTCGGAGAAAAAGAGATGGTCGTCATCATCAACGAGACCATGGCCCGGCGTTACTTCAAGGATGATGACGCTGTAGGCAGGCGCATCAAAGTCGGCCCGCCCGAAAACGAACCCTGGCTGACGATTGTTGGAGTAGTAGGCAATGTCAAAAACGAAGGTCTCAGTGTCGAGCCTGTGCTTGCTACTTATGAACCGCTCGCGCAGCGACCTCGTCGCACGATGAATCTTGTCGCGCGAACGACAGGTGACGCTTCGGGGCTGATCGATACGATGAGACACGAAGCGCGTTCTCTGGAGAAAGACATCATCATTCGGGAAACTTCAACGATGGAGCAAAGGGTACGGAAATCCCTCGCGCCGCAGCGATTCAATACCGTGCTGCTTGCTGTCTTCGCCGCCCTCGCCCTGCTGCTCGCCTCGGTCGGCATCTATGGAGTCATCTCATATTCGGTCACACAGCAAACCCGCGAGATAGGCGTCCGCATGGCGCTTGGCGCGAGTCGGAGAGATGTGTTGCGGCTCGTCGCGCGACAGGGGATTACCCTTGCGCTCGTCGGTATTGCGACAGGAATCGCGGGAGCATTCGCTCTGACACGACTGATGCAGACTCTACTTTTCGAAGTAAGTCCGAATGATCCTGCAACCTTCGCTCTCGTTTCGTCACTACTCTTCGTGATCGCTCTTGCGGCCTGCTTCGTCCCTGCGCGAAGGGCTGCGCGAGTCGATCCGATGGTCGCGCTTCGATACGAATAGTTTTCAGTTTTCAGTTTTCAGTTTCCAGTTGGAGGCATAGCTCTCTCGGTTCGGAAACCGGAGACATCCGCGTTTGCAAAGTTCCCGGCTGAAAACTGGAAACTGAAAACTGGAAACTGACGAGGGACAATGAACGATCTGAGATTCGCTCTTCGAATGCTTCTGAAAAAACCTGTCTTCGCTGCCGTCGCCCTGCTCACGCTTGCATTAGGGATAGGCGCGAACACTGCCATCTTCAGTGTCGTCAATGCGGTGTTGCTTCGACCGCTTCCCTACGCGGAGCCTGATCGCTTGGTCGCGCTTTGGGAGACTATTCCCGAAAAAGGCGTGAGCCGGTTTCGCGTCGCCCCGGCCAACTTCATCGACTGGCGCGATCAGAATCAGTCTTTCGAAGAGATGGCTGCCTTCAGTTCTTCAACCGTCAATCTGACTGGCGCGGGCGAGCCTGAACAACTCACAGGCTGCGCGGTGAGCAATGGCTATTTCCGAACGCTCGGCGTTCAACCCGCCCGCGGGCGCGCGTTTCTGCCCGAAGAACACCAATCGGAAAGAGGTCGGGTCATCATACTTTCTGACGGGCTGTGGCAGCGGAGGTTCGCTTCCAACCCGACTATTATCGGCAGCACGATCATGCTCGACGGCGCGAGCTTCGAAGTCGTGGGAGTGATGCCTCCGGGCATTTATCCCACGCGCCCTTTGACCGCTGCGAAACTCCCTTTCAATCCAGATGATCAGCAATACTTTTTGCCTATGTCTATGGGCGGACAGCAGGCGACCAATCGCCGCTCGCATGTGCTGGGAGTCATTGGCCGACTCAAACCTGAAGTTTCTATCGAGCAGGCTCAGGCGGAAATGAACGCGCTCGGTGCGAAACTTGAACAGGAACATGCGGCCAATCGCGGCGAAGGCATTCTCGTCAGCCCGTTTATGAATGAAGTTGTCGGCGAGACGCGGCCCGCGATGCTCGTCCTTCTCGGCGCAGTCGGACTGGTGCTGTTGATCGCGTGCGCGAATGTGGCATCTCTGTCGCTGGCTCAGATGGCCGCGCGCCGACGTGAGATAGCCGTAAGATCGGCTCTGGGAGCCAGTCGCGCCCGACTCGTGCGCCAGTTTCTGTCAGAAGGTTTGCTGCTCGCGCTTGTGGGCGGCGCAATGGGAGTATGGCTTGCCAGCCTGGGCATCAAGGCATTGATGCGAGTCATTCCGCAGGAGATTCCGCGCCTTGATGAGGTCGCGCTCGACGCGAAGGTGCTGGGCTTCACGCTCGTGCTTTCGCTCGTGACCAGCGTGCTGGTGAGCCTCGCTCCGGCATTGCAGGCATCGAAGGCGGACTTGCAGGCGGCGCTCAAGGAAGGCGGGCGAGGCGCGGGGGGCAGTCGACAGCCGCTTCGACGCGCGCTGGTGGTATCGCAGATGGCGATTGCGGTCGTGCTTGTGATAGGCGCGTCATTGCTGATAAGGAGTTTCTATCGCCTCAGTCAGGTCGAGGCCGGGTTTGATCCCGACAAGGTTCTGGTGATGTCGTTGTCGCTGTCTCAGTCGAGATATGGAGAGTGGCAGCGCGCTTCAGCTTTTTACGACGCGCTGCTCGAAAAAGTGAAAACGATTCCCGGAGTGAAGTCGGTGGCCATAGCTTATGATCATCCTCTTGAGTCGAATTGGATAGACACGTTCTCCATCGAGGGCCGCCCATCGGGGCAAAGAGAGTCGGCTGATCTTCACATAGTCAGCCCCGACTATTTCCGCGCGGCAGGCATCACGCTCATCAGCGGGCGTCCATTCGCGGATCACGACGACACGCAGCATTCGGGCGCGGTGATAGTCAACGAGTCTTTCGCGAGTTTACATTTCCCCGATGAGAATCCGCTCGGTCGCAGGCTTTCTATCCCGACGCCTTCCCGCTTCACCGATCAGCGTCTTCCTTCGTCGTTCGAGATAGTCGCCGTCGCGCGAGATGTGAAATCGCACGGTTTGAGCGCAATCAGCGAACCAGCTTACTACATACCGGCCCGCCAGTTTCCTCAGACCGGAATGAATCTCCTTGTGCGAACAGACAGCGACCCTATGTCGTATGCAGCCGCGGTGCGCGACGAGGTGTGGTCGCTTGACGCGGATCAGCCCGTCGCCGAGACCAGCACTCTGGAGAGTCTGCTTTCCGGCTCAGTCGCCCGTCCGCGTTTCAATATGATGTTGATGTCGCTCTTCGGCGCGGTCGCGCTGGGTCTGGCTGCGATGGGGATTTTCGGGTTGCTCTCCTACAGCGTCGCGCAGCGGACTCAGGAGATAGGCATTCGCATGGCGTTGGGCGCGAAGCGGAGCGATGTGATGCGTCTAGTCGTCAGTCAGGGTCTCGCGCTTGCGATGGGTGGAATCGCAATAGGGATTGTCGCAGCAATGGGGTTGACACGATTGATGCAGAGTTTGCTTTTCGAGGTAAGCCCGCGCGACCCTCAAGTTTTTGCACTCGTTTCATCGCTCCTCATCGTTGTAGCTCTTGCAGCCTGTTATCTGCCTGCTCGTCGGGCCACTCGCGTAGATCCGATGACGGCGCTTCGATATGAATAGTTTTCAGTTTTCAGTTTTCAGTTTCCAGTTGGCGGAACATCTCTCGCACCGGGGACTGGAAACATTCGCGCTCGCAAGGTTCCTGGCTGAAAACTGAAAACTGAAAACTGAAAACTGGAGAGGCTATGAACAATTTTTTGAAAGACCTGCGATACGGAATGAGAATGCTGGCGAGCAAGCCGGGATTTGCGGCTGTTGCCGTTATTACGCTGGCGCTTGGCATCGGGGCGAACACTGCCATCTTCAGCGTGGTCAATGCAGTGTTGTTGCGCCCTCTGCCTTACAAGGAACCCTCGAAGCTTGTGCGCGTCTACAGCGAATTCCCGACGATGGAATTGAAAAAGTTCTGGATATCTCCGCCTGAATACTTAGACATTCAAAAAGAAGCCGAGTCGTGGGAGAGCATAGGCGCGTGGTCTATGGGCGGGGCCAATGTAGCGACGACCGGCGAACCCATTCGAGTCACCGCCGCCGCCGTCACGCGAGGCTTGATCGAGGCGCTCGGCATCGAGCCTGCGCGCGGGCGCAACTTCGCGCCTGAAGAGGACACGCGCGGCGGGCCGCGCACAGCGATTATCTCCGACGGATTATGGCGGCGCGCATTCGGCGCAGATGCGGGCATCATCAGCAAAGAGATTCAGATCGATTCACAAACCTACACCGTCGTAGGAGTGATGCCTGCGGGATTCTCCTTCCCACCGGGCAGCAACGATCCGGCGGAGGTTTTCGTCCCGTTCCAGTTCGACACCACGACGATCAGACGGGGCAATCACTTCCTCAACGTCATCGGGCGGCTCAAGCGGGATGTGAGCGTCGAGCAGGCCAGAGACGAGATGGCTTCGCTGATGACCGGATGGCAGAGCGAGAATCGCGCGCAACATTTGCTCAACCCCGAATTTCATCCTGTCCTGATGTTCTCGCTTCACGAGGATGTGGTCGGCGCGGCGCGGCCTGCCGTGCTGATGCTTCTGGGCGCAGTCGCGTTCGTATTATTGATCGCCTGCGTCAATGTGGCGAATCTTCTTTTGGCCAGAGCCGAGGTGCGAAGGCGCGAGTTTGCGATGCGGCTTGCGCTCGGCGCGGGGCGCGGAAGATTGTTGCGGCAATTCATGGCCGAAGCCTCGATACTCGTCGTGCTTGGAGCCGCGGCAGGCATCGGGCTTGCTCGCGCGGGACTAAGCCTTATTCTGGCTGCGGCCCCTGACAGCGTGCCGCGCACAGGCGAAATGAGTATAGATATGACGGTGCTGGTATTCACGCTCGGCATTTCTGTTCTGTCCGTATTCATATTCGCGCTCGCGCCGCTTGCTCAGATGCGCGAGAACAATCTCGCCACATGGATTCGCTCTGCGGGACAGAGGACGGCGGGCGGAAGCAGTCATCGAGTCAAGCAGGCGCTCGTCATCACGCAGATCGCGCTTGCTGTCGTGCCTGTGATCGGGTCGGGGCTGATGATTCGCGCTTTCTGGAAACTCAGTCAGGTCGATTTGGGATTCGATCCCGCAGGAGTGATGTCATTCGGTCTCGAACTTCCCGGATCGAGATATCGAAGCCCCGACCGGCTGCGTTTCGCAAACGATCTTCAGGAGCGACTGGCCCGCTTGCCCGGCGTCACTTCGGCAGCACTGGCAGGCGGGCTGCCGCCGCTCAGACCTATCGACGCCAATGACACCGATATTGAAGGCTATCAAGCGACGCCCGAAGGGCCTGCTGAAAACGTCGATTACTGGAACGTAGTCAGCGAGGACTATTTCAAGTCGCTCCGTATACGAACCATCGAAGGCCGCGTATTCGAACCGCAGGATAGAGGCGAGAAGGCGCAGAAGGTCGTCGTCATCAATCAGGCGATGGCGCGTCGCTTCTGGCAGGGCAGTCCTCTGGGACGGCGCATCAATCCGGGCTTCTCCGATCCTCCCGTCTGGGTCACAGTCGTGGGAGTAGTCGAAGACACTAAAAACTCTGGCGTCGATAAACCTGCCGGGCCTGAGCTTTATTTCCTCCTGCCTCAGACTACGGAGTTCGGAATCGATAACGATATGAGCTTCGTCGTGCGAACGGATGGAAGCGCGTCGGCGGTCGCGTCGGGCATTCGGTCTGCCGTCGGCGATCTGGATGCGAGCGTACCGATTTATAATCTCAAGACGATGAGCGATCTGGTAGGCGAATCGATGGTGAGGCCGCGTTTTCTTTCGCTGCTGCTCGGCGCGTTTTCCGTCATCTCGCTCCTTCTTGCGGCGGTGGGCGTTTACGGCGTGATGGCTTACACCGTAGCTCAACGCACGCAGGAGATCGGCGTGAGGGTCGCGCTCGGAGCGAGCCGTCGAAACGTGCTACAGATGGTCATAGGTCAGGGGTTGAAGTTGACCGTGATCGGGCTTGGCGCGGGCCTCGCGGGCGCACTTGTGTTGACGCGCTGGATGGCGAGTTTGTTATTCGAGGTGAGCGCGACTGATCCGCTGACGTTCGTCACGGTCGGAGTGTTGTTGTCAGCAGTGGGACTCGCGGCCTGTTTCGTCCCTGCGCGAAGGGCTACGCGAGTCGATCCGATGGTCGCGCTCAGGTATGAATAATCAGTCCTTCGTCCTTTGTCCTTTGTTTTTTCTTTGCGCCGACAAATGACAAATGACAAGGGACAAGGTGCAAAGGACAGAAAACAATGAACGATCTGCGATTCGCTCTTCGTGATGCTGATGAAAAAACCGGCCTCAACCTCGTCGCGTCAGTCGAACAGGAATCCATTCACGATATTCAATCGTCGCTGACGCGACGGGGTCTCACGCGATCCTACGGACCCGGCTTTGAAAAACCGGGCTCAATTCAATTCACTGCTACGCAGTGTTGATCGCGCGAAAATCTGAATCGCACCACACTGAGTCGACTGCTTGACACAAAATGTGTTGAGGCATATACTCGCGCGCATATTCCTTTGCCCATCATATTGGATTCTGTTGGTGCGCTGTGGGGTTCCTCAGAACGCTCCATCAGATAAACTGATAGTGATTTAGTTGGGCGCGATATTGGCTTCGGAACACGCGATCATTAAGGTCGGGGGGGAGGGGATATCTATGAACTCCAGCCACAAAAATTTGAGTCTGTGGGCGAGCGTTGCGTTCGCCCTGTTTTTTTTCGGAGCCTCCCCTGCGTTGGCACAGATATCACTGGGTACGGCGCAGAGTTTCGGGGTACTGGCTGGTTCGAATGTGACCAATACGGGCGCGACCACCGTCACCGGAAACGTTGGCGTCAGCCCAGGTACTTCGGTCACGGGTTTTCCTCCGGGGACCGTGACCGGAGGAACGATACACCTGAATGATGCAGTCGCAGCTCAGGCTCAGAGTGATCTCACCACTGCGTTCAATGCTATAGCAGGCACGGCGTGTACTGTCGACCTGACTGGTCAGAATCTCGGTGGCCTCACGCTGACGCCCGGCGTGTATTGCTTTTCGTCGTCGGCCCAGTTGACCGGAACACTCACTCTCAATGCCCTGGGCAATCCGAATGCGCTCTTCATCTTCAAGATCGGGAGTTCGCTCACGACAGCGAGCGGCTCGTCTGTTCAGGTGATCAATAGCGGTAATAATTGCAACGTGTTTTGGCAGGTCGGCAGTTCTGCGACGCTCGGCACAAGCACCAGTTTTGTAGGGAACATTCTGGCGCTCACCAGCATCACGCTGACTACCGGCGCAAACGTCTCCGGTAGAGTCCTGGCGAGAAATGGCGCCGTGACGATGGATACCAACAACGTAACCGTGTGTCCGCCTGTCGTCAACTGTCCCGTCATCACAGTGAACCCGGCAACGCTGCCCAACGGCGTCGTCGGGACCCTTTACAGCCAGACGGTCTCAGCCGTCGGCGGAACCGCGCCATACACATTCTCGGTTTCGAGCGGAGCGCTGCCGCCCGGCCTGACGCTCGCCACCTCGACCGGCATCATATCGGGAACGCCAACTGCGGCGGGTACCTCCAACTTCACAATCACCGCCACCGACGCGAACAACTGTCCTGGCAGCCGGCCCTACTCCATCGTGATCGCAGGCGCGCCCAACTGCCCGGTCATCACGGTGAACCCGGCAACGCTGCCGCCCGGTGTCATCGGGACACCCTACAGCCAGACTGTCTCGGCGGTCGGCGGAACCGCGCCATACACCTTCTCGATTTCAAGCGGAATACTGCCCAACGGCCTGACGCTCGCCACCTCGACCGGCGTTATATCGGGGACGCCGACGACGGCTGGCCAATTCAACTTCACGATCAGAGCTACGGACGCCACCAGTTGCCCCGGCAGCCGGCCCTACTCCATCGTGATCCCGGTCGTACCCGGCTGCCCTTTCATCACGGTGAGCCCGGCCACGCTTCCCCCGGCTGTCCTCGGGACGCCCTACAGCCAGACGATCACGGCCAGCGGCGGAACTCCGAATTACACCTTCACGGTTTCGAGCGGGACGCTGCCGCCCGGCCTGACGCTTAACGCGACAAGCGGGACGACCGCCGTCATCTCCGGGACACCGACCACGAACGGCATCTTCAGTTTCACGATCACAGCCACCGATGCGAACGGCTGCCCCGGCAGCCGAACGTACTTGATCCAGCTTCCGACTGAGTCTCCGCCTCCTCCAGGTGGCGTCGTTCCGACGCTGTCGGAGTGGGGCGCGATATTGATGGCGCTGCTCATAATTGCTGTTGGCAGCTTCGTCCTGGCCGGATACGGCAAGGCTGCCATGTCGCTCGCGACAGCCGCTCCTTCTACTGCGTTCACGGAAGCGAAAAAGACTCTGGACTGGAAGCTGCTGGCGCGCACTGCGATATACGTCGAAGCGGCGATAGCGATGGCGCTGATTGCGCTTTCGGCAAACTCGGTTGATATCCTCGGCGCTCTTACTTCAGGTCTCGTGCTTGCGTTCATCCTGCACTTGATGATTGGCGGAGCGCGGCGGCGTTGAGCAGTGCGCGTCCACTATACGATGTCGATGTGTGATGCCTGGCTCAGATCGTCAGGCATCACACTTCTTCTCTTGAAGGCCAACGCGAAGCTTGAGTAAGCGTTGACATGGCAAGGTGGCCCGTGGGTATGTTGCCGAGTGGGCGAGTGACTAACTTCTGGACGGCCAATCGCAAGCAGCTCCGGTTCCAGGCGCTGTTCGTGTTGATATTTGGGGCCTTTTATTTGGCGTTTGGCATTATTCCCAGAGTTCAGTTGGGAGTCATCAATCCCTACACTGAGTTTCTGGCCCAGGCGGTCGCAGCCATCATCAACCTGTTCGGCGCGGGTGCTGTAGCGGACGGCGCTCGGGTTTACTCTCCTCGCTATTCGATAGACATAGCGATGGGGTGCGACGGCGTCGAAGCATCGTGCCTGTACCTGGCAGGCGTGCTGGCGTTCCCTACCTCGTGGCGAGCCAGGATGATAGGATTAGCGTTCGGAGTCCCGCTGATCCAGGCTATCAACCTGATTCGCCTCGTGGGGCTTTACTATGTTGGTATGTACTTTCCGTCAGTAGCAGATCGAGTCCATGACTACGTCGCCCAGACCATCGTCATCCTCCTCTCAATGGCCATCCTCATCTTCTGGCTCGAGCGATTTGGC
>DLHY01000057.1:12377-25838 GCA_002483445.1 Blastocatellia bacterium UBA7656 | reverse complement strand
TCGTGATTCTTCCCCTCTGGTACTATTCGCTCGGCGCTATCTCGGTGGTGGCAGGAACATGCGCAAGCTGGATATATACATTCTTTGATGATCGAGTAGCAATCAACCCAATAGCCAGAGGAGTTCAACTCGTGATGAACGGAAGGTTGCAGTCGAACGGCCTGCGAATGGACATGCTGACCTACGGTTTGCCTATGCTTATGGCGCTCGTGCTAGCGACTCGGTCGAACTCTCTGGTTGCGAAGTTGCGGGCGCTTGCAGTTGGGTGCGCCGTCATGTTCGTGCTGACCGTCTGCGCGTTGATGGTGTGGGCAAAGATGACGAGCTTGCAGATCGAGCAGCAAGCCGCGCCAGGGAGCGACGAGTCGAGCTTTTTCTTTCTTGCTTTTCACGGCTATGGGTTCTCGCAACCCGCGGTAGCCGTACTGATCTGGCTGACGCTGATCATGCTTGGCTTGTTGAAGGGAAGATCGAAGCACGAAAGGGGTGTAGCGACAGTCGCGCGCAACGCTTCGTGTCCCTGCGGAAGCGGGCGAAAGTACAAACGTTGCTGTGGAGCATGAGGAACGGGGCGCGGCCCGCCCGTGAAGCTGAACGCGTTGAACAGCCAGATCGTTGACCGCACATTCGCCCCGCTCTTGTAGCAGTCCGTCAGAAGCGTGACGGTTTTTGCCCGCTATGCCTGTTCTCATCTCCTGATCGGGCCGGTTGAAAAGAAATCGATTCGACCCGCCGCGCTTTCCGTCATGTGTAGAGAGGAGCAGCGCGCCAGAGGCGCGTCGATTTTACCGCACTGCTCGAAACTCTTTTATTCTCCGCGAGAGGGAGGCGCAAATGTCGACGAAGGAAAAAATCAGAGACGATGAGGAAGTCTCGTTAGAGGTTTCATCCGAGCCTGCTTTCGTTTGCGACTGCAAGGAGCAGGTACGACCAGCTTGTTCCGGGTTGCCGTTTTACAAAGAGAAGGAAGGCAAGCGTTAATGTGTGCTGCACTATCCCGGCAAAGACAAAATCGAAGAATTCAATATTGCGGTGCAGCAAAAACGCGCTTCGGAAGACTTCGACTTTCAAGGCGTTTGGTTTCCGGACAAACTATATTTTATTAATTTTGAATTTTCTAAAAAGGCAGACTTCGGCGAACCTCTCCGTCTTGGTCGCTCTTTCACATACAGTCTCGGAGTGATGAGTCTGCAAAAACCTGACCCCAAGCCTCTGACCGACACGGCTCATGCTCTGGTGACTCTTGAAACCATTCTCGGCCCCGCTCAGGCTGCGTTGCTTGCGCTCGCGATCCGTCGCAAGTTCATGCGCTGGCTTTCATCACGCGGCAAAAAGCGATTTCCAAATAATCACTGAGGTTGGAATGCTCACCGCCTGTGACTTACAATCTGAGCGGGGAAAGGAGGTCAACCGTATGGCCCGTGTGACTTTTGAGCAGGTTTTGGAAGCAGTGAAGTCGCTCCCGCCGGAAGAACGCCAGCGGCTGCGCAAGTGGCTCGCAGAAGAGGGTCGAAGCCAGACCAGCCAGCCCGTCGTAAGGCGCGAGCGCGAAATGCGCTGGCTTAGTCAGCACGAAGCTCAGTATGCCGGACAGTGGGTTGCGCTCGATGGCGACCGCCTGCTCAGCCATGGCACAGACGCTCGCAAAGTTTTTGCCGAAGCGCGAGCCGCAGGCGTGGGTGTGCCATTTATGACTTATGCTGAAAAAGCGGATGAGTTTCAGTGGGGAGGGTGGTTGTGATGGCTCAATCGCTCACCTTTCAAAAACTCCACTCCTACGATAGAAAAAAGTCGTGACGAAAAAAGAGCTACAGCAATTGGTTGAAAAGAATCTGCGGAAGAATCCGAATCCGATGATCGATACCGAAACGGGTCTCGCGGCTCTTCAACAAGTGGCTGGCATCGCTCGGCGTAATGGCGTCGAGTATGCTCTGGTCGGCGGCATCGCCATGCACCTTTATGGAAGTCCCCGTTTGACCAAAGATGTCGATGTTATCGCCTCTGCCGTTTTGCCGCTCACAGTGGAGAAGCGTCTAGGCTTCGGCGGCGAGCGATACTCGGTAAAGACAGGCAAGCGAGTTGTTTCGGTTGATTGGATAGTCCGCGATGACACCGCGCGAAAATTTTATGAGTTGGCCTTGAAGGAATCCTACGAACTGCCTTCGGGGTTGCCCATCGTCACGCCTGAATGGCTGGTCATTTTGAAATACATCGCCGGACGCTTCAAAGATCAACAGGACGCGATTTACCTGCTCAGGCAAAAAGGTCTGGTTGATCGTCGCCTGATTCGCCGAAAGATCATCGCTACGGCAGGGCCGGAGTTCTGGGCTTTGATCGCTGCCGGACTTCGACGTTTGTATGACCTGGCAGACGGACGCATAACAACTGAAAAGGAAGATACGGAAGCCGACCGATTGTAAGTCGTCGCCGATGAAACGTTTCTCTGAAATGAAAAAGGGGCGGCTCACTGTCCGCCCCTCGGATTCGAGATTCACAACAAATATCTATTCAACTATCCATGTGTCGCCGCTGTTGATGAGTTTTTCCAGATCGCCCGGCCCTAGTCTTGCGACAGCCGCCTTGATCTGCTCGTCCATCATCGCTTCATAAGTAGGGCGTTCGACATCGCGGAACACTCCCACAGGAACCGGATAGTCAGGGTACTCCATCCTCGCCAGCATGTAAGCGAGATAAGTATCGGGCGCTTTTTCGTTATGCACTATCAAGCTGTCTTCGCTATGGTCGCCAAGCTCGACTACTTCAAGGTGCATATCGCTTCTCATGCGAATGCCTTTGTTTCGCTCCTTGCCGAACATCAATGGCTTTCCGTGTTCAAGCTCGATCATTCGATCATCCTTGACCGCGCGGTCTGTGAACATATCGAACGCGCCGTCATTGAAGATGTTGCAGTTCTGATAGACCTCGACGAACGACACGCCCTTGTGATGCATCGCGCGCTCGACGATCATTTGCAGATGCGCCGTGTGAGTATCTACGGAACGCCCGACGAAAGTCGCTTCGGCGGCCAATGCGACCGAAAGGGGATTTAGCGGATAATCGATCACGCCGAAGGGAGTCGATTTGGTCTTCTTGCCGAATTCTGAAGTCGGCGAATACTGCCCCTTGGTCAAGCCATAAATCCGGTTGTTGAACAGTATGATATTGATGTCGAGATTGCGACGTATGGCGTGAATCAGATGATTGCCGCCTATTGAAAGCGCGTCGCCGTCGCCCGTGATGACCCACACACTCAGTTCCGGGTTCGAAGCCTTGATGCCGGTAGCGACTGCGGGCGCGCGACCGTGTATGGAGTGAAATCCGTAGGTGTTCATGTAATACGGAAATCGGCTCGAACATCCTATGCCGGAAACGAACACGGTGTTTTCGCGACTGATGCCAAGCTCAGGCATCACTTTTTGAACCTGCGCCAGGATAGCGTAATCGCCGCATCCGGGACACCAGCGGACTTCCTGGTCTGAAACGAAATCTTTTTTCGTAAGCTTGACGGGCGGCGTCTGCTCGCCCCCGTTCCCTTTGTCAATGTTTGCGCTCATTAGTTTCTCTCCTCAAAGGTACAGTAGGCTGCCAGCCTGCTGCTCCCTCAATTTTCATACTTTCAGGGTATCAACAGGCTGGCAGCCTGTTGAACATCTCAAATCAATCTTCGTATACCTCTTCCATTCGCGCGAGCAGCTCGCTGATCTTGAACGGCTTGCCTTTGACCTTAGGATAGGAAATAGCGGGCACGAGGAATTTCGCCCTCAACAGCATCACAAGCTGTCCCATGTTGAGTTCAGGCACAAGCACGCGATCAAACCGGCCCAGCAGTCTTTCCAGATTCCGCGGGAACGGATTGAGATAGCGCAGGTGAATGCTCGATACTCGCTTGCCGCGCCGCTGCATCTCCTCGACCGCCGACGTGATCGAACCGTGAGTCGAACCCCACCCGATCACAAGCAAACGGCCATCGTCTTCGCCGAAGACTTCCGCATCAGGAATGTCATCGGCTATGCGCGCAACTTTTTCGGCGCGGGTCAAAACCATGTGCATGTGATTTTCAGGCTCATAAGAAACATTGCCCGTGATGTCCTGCTTTTCGATTCCTCCGATGCGATGCTCAAGTCCGGGCGTGCCGGGAACGGCCCACGGGCGGGCGAGCGTTTCCGGATTGCGCAGATAGGGAGCGAATCCTTTCGGATCAGTATGTAAGTTGACCTCGATGCGCGGAAGCTCTTCGATGCGAGGCACGCGCCACGGCTCGGCTCCGTTTGCCAGATAGCCGTCCGAGAGATATATCACCGGAACCATATGATGCACGGCGATGCGGAAGGCTTCTATCGCCATGTGAAAGCAGTCGCCGGGAGTGGCAGGCGCAACTATGGCAACGGGACATTCGCCGTTTCTTCCGAACATCGCTTGCAGAAGATCAGCCTGCTCGGTCTTCGTAGGAAGCCCCGTTGAAGGGCCGCCGCGCTGAACGTCTATTATGACGAGCGGAAGCTCAGTCATAACGGCAAGCCCTATGGCTTCGGATTTCAGAGCAAGCCCCGGCCCGCTCGTTCCCGTGAGTCCCAGTTGACCGGCAAACGCGGCTCCGATGGCGGCGCAGACGGCTGCAATCTCGTCTTCGGCCTGAAAAGTTTTCACGCCGAAATTTTTTCTGTTCGACAACTCGTGCAGTATGTCGGAGGCGGGCGTGATGGGATAGCTGGCATAAAAGAGCGGGCGATTGGCCAGCACCGAGGCGGCGACGAATCCGAGCGCGGTCGCTTCATTGCCCGTGATCTGACGATACTTGCCCGGAGCGATGGCGGCTTTCTTGACCCGGTAGTGCGTGGTGAAAAGTTCAGCCGCTTCCGCGTAAGCGAAGCCTGCGCGGAGCGCGGTCTGATTGGCCTTGACGAGTTCCGTTTTGTTCTTGAAGCGGGCTTCGATCCATCTCATCGTGGGATCGAGCGGGCGGTCATAGAGCCAGTACATCAATCCGAGCGCCCAGAAATTTTTGCAGCGGTCGATCTCTTTGGGCGGTATCGAGACTTCGCCGCGGAGTGCGGCGCGGTTGGCTGTGGTGATCGCTATTTTGAACAACCGATAGCCCGCCAGCGTTCCGTCTTCGAGCGGATTCGATGTATAGCCCGCTTTCTTGAGATTGTTATCGTTGAAGGCATCAGTGTTGACGATCAGGATTCCGCCCGCTTCGAGGTCTTCGAGATTGACCTTGAGCGCTGCCGGGTTCATCGCCACAAGCACATCAGGCTGATCGCCGGGAGTGCGAATGTCGTGATTGGAAAAGTTCAATTGAAAGCCCGACACACCGGGCAGACTGCCTGCCGGGGCGCGGATTTCCGCCGGAAAGTCCGGCAGCGTGGAGATGTCGTTGCCGACGATGGCCGAGGTGTTGGTAAACTGCGTGCCTGTAAGCTGCATACCATCGCCTGAGTCTCCCGCAAAGCGGATCGTCACCGAATCGAGTTCTTCGATGTGACGTTCTTCGACGTTGTTGAGAATCGTTGTTGACTCCATATCAGTCTTGTTCCTGTAATTGAAAATGATGGCCGGATCGCTTCTGATTATGAAATTTCTGCGGTGTCCGACGCTTGGATTCTACACAAAAACCGAATCGTAAGCAAAGCTTGCGCTTTGCGGCTCATCGGTGTTTGTAGGGCGCAACCGCAGAAATAATGACTAGCGAAAACCATAGAGAAGTGACTCGATGTCAGGCATTGCGCCGTGGAGTGTTAAGCAGCGACCTCGACGTAATCCACCTGACTCGATGGCTTTGGAATGGGTAGACCATCTTCGCGCAGACCTCTTATGTGAAATTCGATAGCCTCTTTTATTTCCTGCTCAGTCTCTTCTATCGTCTGCCCTGTTGCCACACATCCAGGCAGATCAGGGACGTAGGCAGCATAGTTGTTTTCTGCTCTCTCTATGACTATTGCGTAGCGCATTCTCTATCCTCCCTGCTTTTTCAATCCGGCCTGTTTCATTATGCTGTTCAATGTACCCGGCGGCAGATCATCGTTTTGCTTGCCCGGCACAGTCACACGCCCCGGTTTCATCGGATGCTTGAATTGACGATGACTGCCTTCAGTAGCAACAAGATACCAGCCATCATCATTGAGCAGCTTCAAGACATCGCGCACCTTCATTTCGGAACGATAAAGAGTGAACGTCAGCGAGTCAACCGACTGACAACTCGCATTCCGGCGACTCTGCTATCTCGCCAGCAAGCTCCGCATCGCCCTCGATTCGCCTTTGTCGCTGAGAGGCAATCAAGCCAGCCGACTCCACGACCAGACGCACCTCTTCATGCTCTTTGAGGTGTGGAATCGGTGTGAGCGGCTTGAAGACTCACGCTTCGTAAATCGCTTCCACTTCGATGCTCATATTGTTTTTCCTCCGACCGGATTCTATCATGCAAAACATCCGATCTGACCGGCGAATTCGATCTTTTGGAACGAGTCTCGATCCCGGCTCGTTGATCAACGTGAGTTTTCGAGCGGGGAGGAAATCATGAAATTGTGCCAGGGTCATTTTTGCGGAGAGATCATTCGTCGCCGCGAGGTCACGGGATTCACTCTTACTGAAACGCGCTATCCGCCGGGAGCGGAGGTGCCGCGTCATTCTCACGAAAACGGCTACGTCTGTCTTGTCCGACAAGGCGGCTACACCGAAAACTACGGCGCGAAAACCCGCAACTGTCGCCCTCTCACGCTCGCCTTTCACCCGGCGGATGAAGTTCACTCAGAGCGTTTTCACAATTCGGAAGTCCGCTCCTTCAATATCGAATTCACTCCCACATGGGTTGATCGCATTCGACATTATTCGGCAGTCCTCGACACGCAGGCCGAATTTCATGGCGGCGCAATGTCCGCGCTTGCCTTGAAACTCTACAGGGAATTTCTCAACGACGACGAGGCGAGCGAGCTTGCCATCGAAGGCGCTCTTCTCGAAATGATAGCCGAAGCCTCGCGCCGTCAGACGCCAGGTGAGCGCAAAGCGCCGCGATGGCTCCAACAGGCGAGAGATATTCTTCACTCGCGATTTTCAGAAACGCTCACTGTCGCCGCCCTCGCCTCTACGGTCGGAGTGCATCCTGTTTATCTGGCAAGCGTCTTTCGCCTCAATTACCGCTGCACCGTGGGCGAATATCTGCGAAGGCTGAGAGTCGAATACGCCTGCCGCGAGATCGCCGCTTCCGCGCGCCCGCTCGTCGACATCGCGCTTGCCGCAGGGTTTTCGCATCAGAGCCATTTCACAAGAACCTTCAAGCAGCAAACCGGACTCACGCCCGATCAGTACCGCAAAGCTTTTCGCCCAAACTGATCATCTCTTGTCCGTTGTCCGTTGTCCGTTGTTCGCTCCCTGAAGTCACCGAGGTGAATCGAGCGGTCGAAACAAATGACCAATGACAACGGACAATCTTTCTTCCAGTCAAACACCTTTCAACCGTGCAATACATCCTTCGCAGATGATGCTAAATTTGTCGGTTGAACGGACTGAAAGGATTTGTCCGTCATTGGATAGCTCTCTCGAAGGGTGCGAAGGACGTTTATCTCCCCGCTTCTTTGCGTCCTTCGAGGCTATAAAAGCAAGAGCTTTCATGTCGTCAGTGACGACGCCCTGAAATGATGAAAAACTAAAAACTGAAAACCGAAAACTGAAAACTGTTTACCAGAGGAGATCGAAACATGAAAAAAATGATCGCGTTAATCATCACATTGATGATCGCATCGCAAATCGCTTTCGCCCAGGCTCCTGTCGAACAGCCTGACCTCACTATCGATGTAAAAGTTCGAGAAGAAGTGATCGAAGGCGTTATCAAAAATCTCAACCAGAGCTACATCTTTCCTGAAACCGCGAAGAAGATGGAAACCGCCCTTCGCGAGCGCATAAGCAAAAAGGAATATGATCAGATCGCGAGCGCGAAAGCCTTCGCCGCAAAACTCACGGCTGATCTTCAGGAGGTGAGCCGTGATAAACACCTCAGAGTCCGCTACAGTCACGAGCCGATCCCCGTGAGAGAAAATCGCCCGCCTACGCCTGAAGAGATCGAAGAATTTCGTCGCTCCGGCCAGCGGGCCAATTTCGGTTTCGAGAAAGTCGAACGTCTCGACGGCAATATCGGATACCTTGAGATGCGGGGATTCTTCGACGCCGGGATGGGCGGAGAGACGGCTTCGGCGGCTATGAGTTTTCTTGCAAACTCGGACGCTTTGATAATCGATCTTCGACGCAATGGCGGAGGGTCTCCGGCGATGGTCGCTCTGGTGTCGAGCTATCTTTTCGACAACACCGTACACCTCAACGATCTTTACTTTCGCCCGTCCGACTCCACCCGTCAGTGGTGGACTTTGCCTCACGTGCAGGGGCAAAAATTCGGCGGCAAAAAAGATGTGTATGTTTTGACGAGCCGCAGAACTTTTTCTGCCGCAGAGGAATTCACCTACAATCTGAAAAACCTCAAGCGCGCGACCATAATAGGAGAGACCACAGGCGGAGGAGCGCATCCCGGCGGCAATCAGCGAGTGCAGGAACACTTTTCGGTCTTCGTGCCTTCGGGACGGGCGATCAATCCCATAACGAAAACGAACTGGGAAGGCACAGGCGTCAAACCCGACATCGAAGTGCCTGCCAGTGAGGCGCTCAAGACCGCGCAGTTGATGGCACTGAAGAAGCTCGCGGAAAAAAACACCGATCCGCAGTTGACCGAACAACTCAAGCGGCTCATCGATACGACTCAAAAAGAGCTTGATGATTTGAAGAAGGATGCAAAACCAACTTCGTGATCGAACTGTGCTTTGAGCCGGAGATTGAGCGCAGGTCGCTCGATCTCCGGACGACTTCGACGCAGGCATTTCTCAGTTTGGCTCGCGCCGACTCGATTCGTTTGTCTTATCAATCGCGTCTGCGCCGCCCTTCATCCACTGTTTATGACCATGCTGATGTCCGATAAGCCCTTTGCTCATTTCTCAACCTTCATATTCCCGGCTTTTTCAAAGAGCTTCTGCAATCGCCGTTGCTCCTGCTCAAGCCGCCTCTTCAGATCGCCTTCTCGTTGAGCGAGCCTCTGCTGTTCCGTTTGCGCTTCTCCCAGTCTGCTTCCCTCAAGGCTTTTAACCGTCTCCATCTTCATTCGCTCCTCGGCTTCCAACGTTGGCTCACTCAGCGCGGTTTCCAGGTCGGCAATTTCCCGATTGAGGTCGCTTTCCTCGATTACCAGTTGCAGCTTGTCCACCTGCACCTGTTGCAGTTCGCGCTCCAGTTGCGCAATCTTCAATTGCTGATTGTCGAGTTGAAGTTCATACAGTTCGGATTTCAGCTTGCCCATTTCCAAATAAAGCTGCTTGAGCATCGCTGCCAGATTGCGGATTTCATTATCGAGAGGCTCCTGATATGAACTCTTCGGACTGACGCGGCTCGGAGCGATCTTTCGTGTCTGCGCAAACGCTGCCGCTGCGATGACGGCCAATAAGCAAGCGATAGTTGTCATCAATGTTATTCGTTTCATCTTCGCACCTCCGTTTCTTATTACTCTTTCCGTTTTATAAGGAATGGGGCTCTCGGACGAGCCCCATCGATCACCTGCAAGCCGCAGCGGGCAGGCTCACCGTGGTCAGAATGCCTTCAGGGGAGCGGAGAGAATTCCAGTCCTTTCTGATTCCAGGCTACGGCCACGTATTCCCTTGTCCCGTCGAAGCGCCACTTGCGGATTTTGATGGTGTAATAACCGAAGCTGGGTACAGTGAAATCCACCACCTCGTAGCTGTTGTCCCACGACGCCGACCGCAGGATGATCCCCGGCCCTTCGACGAACAAATCGAGGTCGGCTCGCAACGGATCAGTCGAGTAATCGCTCGAAGGGTTCGAGTCCCAGGCCAGAGCCACTTTGAGACGCTGGCCGCCCAGCAAATAGCCTATGTTGATGGTGATATACCCGCTGCTGTCAAAGGAAGACGGAGTGACCGACATCCATTTATAAGTCCCATTGATCGCGCTCTGATACGAGGTGAGCGCGTCAACGCCGCCCGCGCCGTCTCTCTCGCTCAGTCGGGCGCTGCCTTCGATGTTGTGGGTCGCTCCGGCAAGGATCAACGCTTTGACTGCTTCGGGATAAATTTTCAACGAGGGCCGCCCGCTCATCATCAGCGCGGCAATGCCTGCGACCATCGGGGATGAATAGCTCGTCCCAGACCCGACATCGCCAGTGGGGCAGAAGAATCCGGGAGTCGCCAGTTTCAGGCTGGAAATGTTGGTGCCGGGGGCGGCGACTTCCGGCTTCTCGCGGTCGAAGCGTGGCGAGGTCGGATTTCTGAAACTGGATGTGCAGTGCATCACATCGTCGTCCCACGACGGCGTACCCTTATCGTCGAAGTTACCGACGGCGATCACGTTAAAGCCTGTGGCCACACCGCTGACAAACTCTTCTCTTGGTCGGCAGCCGATCCGGGGGTCCAAACAGGAGCCGTTGTTACCGGCAGCGGCCACGACTGTATCCCAGCCGAAGCGCACAAGATAGTCGGCGTGTCGGGCGTGGTCGTTCATGCTGCCGTCGACACCGCATCCCGGCCCCCAGCTATTGTTGAGGATGTGGGCATTGGCGGAACCGGCGTCGAGCGCCGCCGACATATTGGCATCGGCATAAGTGGTCCCGTTGGCGCTGTAGATGCCCGCGCCGTAAGCGATGCCGCGCAACGCTGCGTGATTGCTCGCCACCATTCCCGCAGTTGTTGTGGCGTGCTGGTCAACATTAGGATCGCCCGACACGCGGGTTCCCAGATTCCTGATCAGGCAGGTGTTATTGAAGTCTACCCGGCTGTCCTCGACGATGGCGACATTTACATCATTTCCGGTGATGCCGTATGTGCTCCACACCGAGTTGGCTTTGATGGCCTGGGCGGCGATATCCATATAATCTTCATTGACGTTATCGGCGAAGTAGATTCGCTGCACATCGGCCCGTTGAGAGAGCGTCGAGAGTACACGGACCCGAACCGTCGCATAGACGATGGGAGCAAGCAGGCTCGCCTCGTCAACCTGGATGCCTTTTTTGGTGAGGTAAGACCTCAGCGACTTGACTGCATTGGCGGTCGCTTTTTTCAGTTGCTCCGTGCGCCGGACAATCAACTCCTCCACTTCCTGCCCGGTGAGGTCGGTTTCGCCCGCGCGCGTATCGCTGGCGTCCAGGTCTCCATTAGGCTTTAACCAGAGAGCCACTTTCACCTTATCCGCGCTGCGTAAGGACTGAACCAGGTCGTAGAGAAACGGGTCGAGTTTACCGTAGCGGGCCGCGTAGGAATATTCTTCAGCCGCGCGGAGGGCCTTGAGGTCTACCTCCTGTCCGTTATCGTCCATCCCGACCTCAAAGACTTCTTCCGTGCTGGCGTTGTACAGCTTGGCGAGTATCACCGTGACATTCGTCAGCGGCAATGTCTCTTTCGCGCTGGCGATCAGTTCCAGGTCGCTGGCCAGCATCAGGCGATTGGCGGCGGCAAGTTCCACCAGTTGTCTTTCAAGCGGCGAAGGGTCGTTGCCTTCTTCTTTGGCAGAAGATTCCTGCGCGGCAGCGGGAATGAAGCTGACAGCCGCGAGGGACAGCGCCAGGAAAACCGCCAGACCGGCAGCCAATACTTTCCTGAATAAGCTCTTGTCATAGACTGGTGAACATGTGATGAAAAATCTCTTGAGCGATTTCATTGTCGTATACTCCTTTCAGTTTGAGGGCGTGTTTGGAAATTCATATTTTCCAAACACGCTCTGATATTGCAGTTGCAGATAGTTGGTGAACATCCACCATTTTGCAGTAAGTGTCTGGTGAAATCACAATATGCAGTAAGTTCATTATCCACAACTGTCGTGTCAGGGGCGGGTGACCTGATATCCCTTCACTCCGCTTCTACTGCCTTGATTATCGGGTACGTTCACTCTGAGCCACAGGTAGCGGATGTGAGAATTCGGAGTCGCCTCGACGGTCAACGACGTTGTTCCGGTGAAGGGATTAGCGGTATTGGCAGTATCGAGAACCACCGAGTCTCCTGATGCTGTCTGCCCCATGAGATCGACACGGACCTCATCCCTGTCGTGGCCGTCTATCACATTGACCACCACTCGGACAGGGCGGGGAGTTCCAGCCGAGGTGAGGGTGCGATGATCAAAAGGAATGGGGCAAATGAGTTCCTCATTATCGTCAGGGTCGAAATTGAGCCAGGCTCCGGGGATGATTTCCCACCGAAAGCCATCTGCGGCGGCAGGGCCACCAAACGCCCCGTTGTGGCGCGGCGTGCATCCACAGGCAGAGTAGTCCAACTGATCCCTTCTCTGGGCCTGGACGCTGTCAGCGCCGCCCGCAAAGGCCGCAAGACCGAACAGGGCCAGGCTGAGTAGATATAGCTTCTTCATAAATCTTTCCTCCTATTCGTTTTCAGTTCTTCCAAAATTTGCTTTGCGTAGCCGTCAATCGGTCTCCCGGTCGAGGTGGAAGAACCACGTGTTTAAGCCCTCATCCGAGCTACCGCAGCTACAGAACTCCTACACAAGATGGGGTGCGAAAACAGAGGGCATATTACCGGTGTCATGAACAGGCGATGATTTTTTTCGGGCGAGACATCTCTTGATGCACTTCATCCGTCTATACTGCGTCCGTTTCCATGAGCGTTGTAAATGAGGTTGCCTTATGCCGCATACTAACCGTTATCGTGTCGGGGGCATTCTTCTCACCTTTTGCCTCTCACTCTCCATTTTCGCCCAAGACGCTTCCCGCACTCCGCCCCCTGCCTCTCCGCCCTCTGATGAAACGGCTCTGCGCGCGATGGTCGAAAAGTCGCAGAACCTCGCAAGAATTAATCCGGGGGAGAAAGAGTTGCTGACTGTAGAATCAGTGCGGGCGCTCATCCGTCGAGGCGACAGCTTCTTCTCACAGGGAGACTACCCGCAGGCCCTCGATGCCTATCACGTGGCGCAAAGCATAGCAGAACGGATTGGAGCGCGGGTCGAGATTTCCCGGACGCGAAACTACATCGGGCTTGTTTACTTCCGACAGTGCAACTATGCGCAGGCGTTAGACTACTACCAGCAGAGCCTCGCGATGAGCGAAGCCATCGAAGACAAAACCGGAGTGGCCCATGCCCTGATCAATATCGGGAATGTCCATCGCAAGCAAAGCAACTACGCGCAGGCGATGGGCTACTACCAGAAGAGCCTCGCGATAAGCGAAGCCCTCGGAGACAAAACTGGAATGGCTCGCACACTCAACAACATCGGGAATGTCTACAGGAAACAAAGTCGCTATGAGCAATCGCTGGAATTCGCCGAGCGTGCTGCTGACCTGGCCCGACAGATGGGCCTTCTTGAAACTCTATGGGGAACTCGCCTCATTGCTGGCGCCGCTCATCACGCCCTCAACGAGCCTGATCAGGCACACCAGGCTTTTGCGGAATCTATCACCGCCACTGAAACTCT
>DLHY01000057.1:0-12358 GCA_002483445.1 Blastocatellia bacterium UBA7656 | reverse complement strand
GCGATGGTCGAGTTTCTCATTGCCCAGAATAACCCGGCTGAAGCCCTCACCTACGCCGAACGCGCAAGGGCGCGTGTGCTTCTGGAGGTACTCCACAGCGGGCGTATCAATATCGACAAAGCTATGACCAGCCAGGAGCGGGAGCAGGAGCGCAAGTTGAATGACCGTCTCGTCTCGCTCAATGCTCAACTTTACCGTGAAAACCTCCGCTCTATGCCTGACCCTGCGCGCCTTGCTGAACTAAAATCCCAATTGCAAAAAGCCAGACTCGACTTTGAAGCCTTTCAGACCAATCTCTACATCGCCCATCCCGAATTGAAGACGCAGCGCGGCGAAGCGCAGCCACTGAGGTTTGAGGAAGCAAACGCCCTGCTTCCCGATCAAAAGACCGCGCTGCTGGAGTTTGTCGTCGCTGATGAGAAGACATTCCTCTTCGTACTCACCAAACAGGGGCAGGCAAATCGAACCTCACCGGCAGTCAAAGTCTATGCGCTCGCTATCAAACAAAAAGACCTCACCGACCGCGTCGAACGCTTCCGCCGGATGCTCTCTACCATCGATAACCGATTCCCCAAACCGGCGCGCGAACTCTATGACCTGCTGATCGGGCCGGCAGCAGAGCAGTTGCAGAGCAAGACACGGCTCGTCATCGCGCCCGATGGACCACTCTGGGAACTGCCTTTCCAGGCATTGCGCACTCCGCACAATCGCTACCTCATTGAAGACCGCACCGTCTCTTACGTTCCCTCGCTGACTGTCCTGCGCGAGATGATCAAAGCCCGCCGCCAGAAGGACAAACCCTCTGATGCTCCCACACTGCTTGCCCTGGGCAATCCGGCATTGGGCAAAGAGACTGTCTCACAAGTCAAGGCCGCGATGATGGACTTGAGTCTCGATCCGCTGCCCGAGGCCGAACGACAGCTTCAGGCTCTGAGCAGAATCTATGGCCCAGCCCACAGCAAGGTCTATGTTGGAGCAGAAGCGCGCGAGGAGCGGTTCAAGTTGGAAGCTGGCAATTACCAGATTCTGCATCTGGCCACGCACGGCATCCTCAACGATCACAATCCGATGTATTCGCACCTGCTGTTTGCTCAGAACGCGGCGGGCGGCAAGGAAGACGGGCTGTTAGAGGCGTGGGAATTAATGAAGCTGGACTTGAAAGCCGATCTGGCGGTGCTATCGGCCTGTGAGACGGCGCGCGGTCGGGTAGGCAGGGGCGAAGGGATGATCGGGTTGACATGGGCCTTGTTTGTATCCGGAGTGCCGACGACGGTCGTAAGCCAGTGGAAGGTGCGATCAGATAGCACAGCGGAGTTGATGATCGAATTTCACCGGCAAATCAAAGCACGACTGACCAGGCCGAACGCTCGAATATCAGTGGCGGAGACTCTGCGCGAGGCAGCATTGAAGCTGATGAGGGATGGGAAGTATCGTCACCCGTTCCACTGGGCTGGCTTCGTCGTCGTGGGGGATGGTTATTGACGCAGAGGAATGTTTGAATGGTCAGCGTTTGCGGCGTCCGGCTCGAAGATCGTCCAATAGATTCTTCGCGACATCCGACTGCGGGTTGGCTCGAACCAGCGCCTCAAACTCGCGTTCGGCCTCATCGAGCAAACCGGCCTCAGCATAGACAAGCCCCAGCACAAGGCGCCTCCTGGTGTATGCCCTTTTCGCTCTCGCAACCTCGTTTGCCTTCGCCTGTTCCAGCACTTTGAATTTTGCCTCCGGCGCATCCGGGGCTGGCGCTTTTATTTCTCCGCTGTTGGTGCGAGCAATAACTTGCCAGTTGTAGATGCGCCCGCGCCCAAGCCGCTGTTCCACTGTCCATTTCGTATCCTGTAGCTCCGGGCTGGCGGCGACCTCTTTGTAACCGGCTTCCGGGTCGGTGACTGTCACCTGGTAGGCGATTGCTCCGCCGAGCGGTCGCCATCGGAACGTCGGGCGGTCGCTTTCGACAATCCGGCCTACGGGACGGATCAATGTAAAAGCCGATCCATCCGGTCTCCCCATGCTCGGAGCAGAAGAATCGCTCAGTTCCCTGAGCGCCTTCGGCGTCTGGACCCTCCCGGTTGTTAATGCAGTCTTGACGCGCTGTTGATCGGCTGGCGAGAGTGATTCCAGTCCTGTGACATTGCCCTGTGAGTCAAGCGTGATCTGCTCGCCACCATCGTTGAGCGCACGAAAGGTAGGCGTGGGCCTCTCCGGTTGTGGGCCTTGTGGAGGAGTGACTGAGGGTTGGGGCGCGGGAGGATGTTCAACGATCTCCTGCCTGTCAGTCTCGCTTCGCAACCACAGCACAACCGCTATGACAAGCAACGCTGTCATAGCGCACACGGCAGCGATCCGGAGCGACTGCGGGATAGACAATAATCGCTCCCAGGCAGCAATGAGCCTGGTCTGTAGTGCAGGCGGTGAGGTCTCAACGGGGGCCGATACGGGAAAGATACGCGCTCGTTTCCCGGCAGAGTCCCGCAGTTCCTGCGCCTGAGCGGCGCATTGCGCGCAGGATTCGAGATGGCTTTCGGCAAGTTCGCGGTCTACCTCATCGAGATGGCCCTCGGTATAAGCCGCCAGTTGTTCCTTTTGCAGATGATCGGGCGTGGGCCGGACGGTCTGCAAACCCGCTCGCAATGCGAGGAGCGAGGCTCTTCGCGGCTCCATATCGCGCATCATATCGCGACACGCGGCGCAGGTTGCGAGGTGATCGTCAAGCGCGAGCAGTTCTCGCGGCTCCAGCCGACGCTCGTGGTAACGGTCGAGAAGTTGTGTTGAAAGATGATCCGACACTCAAGCCCTCATTCCGACTGCGCCTATGATGTATTTGACTGCGGTGAAACTCAACCTCTCTTGCTCACTGAATAGTAAGGATGCGAGTAAGCGGCTGATATTACCGGGCTGATAAATTTATTTACGCCTCCTGGCCCCGATGAGCCATCCGGCGTGAGAGGCGATCACCCGCCGCTTTACGCAGGTTGATCACCTTCTGCCGCTCGGTGCCAAGCATCCTTGCAATGGTCGCATCTGTGAGTGGCAGGTGCTGCCACAGCAGGCCAAACCTCTCATCATAGCCCTCAAGCGATTCGGCCAGATGGCGCTCCCCCTCACTCAATTGCAAATCCGTCCACACCCGCGTGAAGTGCTCTTCCGTTAATTGCAAGGCGCTGCCGACGCGCCGAATGGTGGCGACGCCGTATATCCAAAACAATTCCAGTTGGCCGTCCGCCGCTGTGAAGTTCAACAAATAAGCGATGCGCTGTAGCGGCGGCAGTTGCTCAATCTCTGCCCACAACCGATGCAGAAACTCTCTCCATTCTGCTTCCTCGTCCGGACGTCGGCCTGCATCCGGCAGCAGTTCGCTCAAGGGGCGAGCCTCCTGTTCATCGGCTTCGACGATTGGAGTGAACTCTTCAATGCGTTTCAAGTCATAAACGATTCTTATCAGTTCGTTGAATCTGATTGGATGGCCGACCCAATTGAAAATTCTGGCTAATAACTCAGCATGACTCAGACTCTTAGCGTCGCGGCCTGACAGCGCAACATCATCGAGCAGGTGCGGACAGTCGAGCAGTTGCATCAACCGCTCGCTGCGAGTGAAGGTCGTTGGTTGATCGCGCCACGCGGCCAGCCCGCATAGTCTTTCCTGAAACTCATTCTCCCACAGCGCAAAGGGAGCCTTGCTCCTGAGAACGTAGCGCAGCGCATCTGCCAGAGAACGGCGTTGAGGGTGTTCATCGCGCAATTGTCCTTTAGCGACATGCGAGGCCACCACCCGGACATAATGAATATAATTGCTGATCACTTTGCCGCCGGGATCGGCTTTCATATCCCACAGTTGCCTGATCAACAGTCGCGCAGTCTCCTGGAAGGCGTCTTCAGGATCAGGACTCCTGCCAGTGATCTTTTTGATTACCGGCGCGGCGTGGTCGATGAGTTGAGCCAGCAGAACTCGCGCCTCCGCTTCATCGGTCGTATCGAGAAAAGGCAGCAGGAACGTATCTATTTGTGGGTTTGATCCTTGCCCATCCATAACCAGCCCGCGCCGACTTCATCATCTCTGAGTTCCTTTGTCGCCAGATTGACTGCAAAGCATTCTGGCTGGCAAACGACATAGCCGACTGCATTATATTCGTTATCAATCCCGTATCAAACTCAGGGGAGGTTGAACAGAAGCCCAGCCCGTAATTCACAGAGTATTCGTGCCAACAGCCATAGACGATGCGCGACTCTTCCTGATCTGCTGAGAAAGTCGCGCATCGTCTATGGCTCCTAATAAAAACTAATCAGGAATTAATACTATTCGTGCGGAACCAGAGCTATAATGCCGTCGAGCCTTTGCAGGCACAGTAGTTGTTGGTACAGTAAACATCTTGTGCTAACTTAGCCGCAACAGCCGCCTTGTTGCACAGGTTTGTCGTTTGACAGTGGCCCTGGGATCAAGCATCCGGCAACACCGCGCGATCAATCAAAGGTCGCGCGCTGAAGTTCCGCACATCACAAGGAGTAAAGATGCCATTACTTGAAATAAATACGCCACGCCTTTTGCTGCGCCGGTTCACGATGGATGACTTCGATGATTTCTCGCTAGTGTGCAGCGACCCGGAGGTAATGAAATACCTGGAAGAGGGAAAACCCCTTTCGAAAGAGGAAATACTCTTTCACCTAGAGATATACATACAAAACTCTCATCGCCCGCATGGTTTCGGGAGATGGGCGATAGTTAGCAAAGAGAGTGATGAATTCATAGGCTTTTGTGGCCTGACCCTGCATCACGACCTGCCGGAGCTTGTCTTTCTCCTGAAAAAAGAATACTGGGGCAGAGGACTCGCCTCCGAAGCTTCGGCAGCCTCTCTCTGGTACGGGTTTGAACTATTGCAAGTCGACTTCATCGTTGCCCTTACGCGACCAGAAAATTTTGCCGCGCGTCGGGTTCTGGAAAAAATTGGCATGAAATATGACAGAGATGATGTCTTCTCCGGCATCTATTGCGCAGTCTATTCTCTCGCAAGGGAAGCATACAGGGCCGCTTCCCCCGGAACTTTTTCGATTGTCAACAAGCCTGAAGGAGAGGATGTATCGACTGAGTTCGCCGATTCTCTGCGCATCCCGGCGACGGCTTATACCGAAGCGGATGCCTCGAACTCGATGCCCCTGCGCGCCTTTTAGCGTTCTTGCTCAGGGCATAAGGTGCGCGAGTCAATAATAATTGGCTATGCAGTCGACCTCATGCGCTTCGGTCGGATCAGGCACTTCCCATTGATCAAGCAGACGCTCGATGACGGCGTTCGGCACCGCCTCGTCGCGTCTGCGATTCTGTTCATAAAGCCTGTCGGGGGAAGTTTCGAGATAAAGGATTCGCACTCTCGCGTTGTAAGCGGCGAAAAGATCGATCAGGCGTGAGCGCGCGTGTCGGCTGATGTTAGTCGCGTTCCACACGAACTTTTTTCCAGAGCGCAGATACTCTCGTGCCATCTCGCGCGCACGGCTGATCACACGCCCCTGTTTTTCAGTCGGGCAGATTTTCATCTCTCGCCGCAATTCATCGAGCGATATCACCGGCCAGTCAAACAGATTCTCCGCCGCCCAGTAGTCCTTGCCCGCTCCCGGCAGCCCCGACATCAGCGCGACTTCAGAGCGCGTATCGTCGTAGGCGAGATAATCGGGGTCGCGGTCTTCGGAGCGAAAATAAAGAAAGCGGCTGTGATCGGAAGGAAACTGTCGAGGCGCGTCGAGGCATCGCTGCTCGCGGCAATATTCAACGAACAGATCGATGTTGTCGAATAGTTTCTTTTTGTCTTCGCAAATGCGGCCCGCAGCATCAGCCTTCGCAACGAGCGCGAGATGATCGCAGCGCGTCGTCTGGCTGATGCGAAAGGCGAGGCGCTGTCTGTCATCTCGCTCTATGAGAAAAAACGGCACCTGATGGCTGCGTATGAGAGAAACGATCTGTTCGCGCTGACGAAAAGGGACATTCATTCGCCACAAAAGATTTCGCGCCATAACTTCCCCGCGCCGCGAATGGCCGCGACTCGTTATGCGCCCGTCCTCGAAGCGAGTGCATACAGGTTTTGCTACATCGTGAAGCAAAGCGGAGGCGAACAGAATCGCGCGCTCATACGCCGAATGCGCCTGCCATTGAACATTCGAGATCATAGCCTCGCACACCATACGTGTGTGAATCCACACATCTCCTTCGGCGTGATGAACCGCGTCCTGATGGCACGCAGACATCGCCCGCACCCACTCGAAAGAGCGATCCATCTCGTCCCAGTCGAGTTTCCATCCAGGCGGTTGAGGAGTGAATGAAAACAGTTCGTTCACGATTCGTCTCCGAAGATATCTATCCGGTCGCGCAGTTGATTCGGCAAAATAGGGCGATCCATCCAGTGACTTCCCGAATCTATAACCGCAGTGAGAAAACTCGCGCGGATGTATTTATAACGCTCAGCGACTAGCCCGCCTTCTTCGACCTTGATGTAGAGGCCTTCCGCCAGATCAGAAGCATCCGTCTCGCTCTTAATTCTTTGGGCGTCCTGCTTCGCTCGCGTGCAAGCCCGATCAAGACTCTCTCGCCACTCGCTGCTTTTGTAGAGCGCGGGACGAATGAGAGATTGAATAGCTTTCAGTGCGCGCGCCTCGCCCGACCACAGCACAGGGACGGATTTCACAGGCGAGCGGGCGAGCATCGTTCGTCTTCGCTCAGTAGATAAAAATTCATGCGCGTGGGTGTCGAGTATATCGAATTCGAGGAAGTAGTGCGGCAGCGCGTCATAAAAGATGGTGTGCTTGGCATAGAGCCATTCGCCGTAGAGAACATAACGACTGCCGAGCGTCTCCCATAGATTCGCTTTGTGACGGTTGGCCCATGTTTTGAAGAGGTCGAACTGACGTTCGCGCGGGCCTCCATCGAGGAAGTGACCGCGGCTTTGAAGAAAAAGCCTGCCCTGCTCATCGAAGCTTATGCCCGCGTTTGCGCCGTCGAGTTTTTCTTCTACGACAATATGGCGGTCTTGAACTTGAGAGAATGGAATCGAGTCGAGTTCATCATCGCCCGGTTGAAACCGTGAGCCTTCGAGGTGATGGGTGCGTGGATATTTGTAAAGTTTCATCATCGATCACAGGGCGGCTATGGCGATTATGTGATTGAGTACGTATTCGAACTTCACCCTTCGCGCTCCGGCAGACAAAAATAGCTCTTCGAGTTTCGACTTGTCGAATAAATGGATGTGTTCGGGGTTGTCGTCTTCCTTCGAAGGCACGGACGCTACGACGAAGCTGCGAGCCACGCGAACGGCTTCCAGAGCCGCTTTTTCCGGCGACGCGAGATGCTCCATCACTTCAAGCATAGTCACGACATCCGCGCTGCGATCTGCAAAACAAAGCGATGTCGCATCGGCGAGCGCGACGGAAAGATTTTCATATCCTCCGCGCCGCACCGCATCGATGTCGAAGGCTCTTTGCGGTTTTTTATCGATGGCGATGACAGAAAGATCAGGAAACGAATCGAGCAGCGGCCATAGAAAAGCGCCTCTGCCGCTCCCGATATCGATGAGATTTGCGGGCGCAAGTCCGCGCAGAAGTCCTAAAACTTTTCGAACGCGAGGCAGTTCCGCATTGCGCTTGAATTTATGCAGTCGCCATCCTGATTCGATGCCTGCTTGCATTATTTCTTCAGAAGACAGATGCGGCATATCGCCGAGTTTTCCGCGAACGAAAGCTGCCGCAAGCTCAGTGTAGTAGCGATTCGATTCCATGCAGAATCAAATTTAACACGAAGTCCGTCTGCAAATCGAAATCGGCGTGCCGCGCTGCGTTAGCACTGCTTGACAGCCTTTCTCGCGCATCAGCATAATGACCGGGCAAATCTCAACAAGGAGAAACGTGCTTCTGTCATGGCTGAAAACTATAAGGGACTAGATTCCTTCATCCGCACCTCACGCGAAGATTTTGAAAACAAGCTCGGCCAACTGGTCGAAATTCCCACCATCAGCATGGAGCCTGATCGCAAAGAAGATATTCGACGCGGAGCCGAACTCGCCCATCAGTACCTCGAATCCATAGGCGCAAGAGCCGAGATAGTCGAAACTCCCGGCAACCCCGTCGTGTTCGGTCGAATAGAAAAAGGCGCGAGCTATCCGACTGTCACTGTCTACAATCATATAGATGTGCAGCCCGCTAACGCCGAGGAGTGGCACAAAGCGCCTTTCACATTCTTCAAAGAGAATGGCCGCTACGAAGGACGCGGAACGACCGATGACAAAGGCCCTGCTCTCGCAGCTATGATGGGCGCGCAATTCGCCGCCGCCAATGATTTTCCGATCAACATAAATTTCATCTGGGAGCTTGAAGAAGAAATCGGCAGCCCCAACTTCGAACACTTCATAAAGAATAATCTCGGCAAACTCAAAACCGACTCCGTAGTCGTGAGCGATACTATCTGGATTTCACGCGACAGACCGGCCACGCCCTACGGGCTTCGCGGGATGGCGGCTATGACCTGGGCGCTGGAAACGGGCGCGAAGGATGTCCATTCAGGGCTTACGGGCGGCGCGGCGCGAAACCCTGTGGGCGAGTTGTGCAAGCTGATCTCGGAATGCTATGACGCGACGACCGGACGAGTGAAGATCAAAGGCTTTTACGACGATGTGCGCTATGCGACCAAAGCGGAAGTTCAGAGCTTCCTCGATTCCGGTTTCACGACGGCGAAATTCAAGAAGGCGCATGAGCTTAAAAAACTTCGCTTCGAAGACGCGGCGCGGGTGCTGAAAGCGGTGATGGCCGAACCTACCTTCGAAGTTCATGGCATAGCGGGCGGCTATCAGGGGCCGGGTGTGAAAACGATAGTGCCTTACCGCGCCGAAGCGAAAGTCAGTTGCAGACTCGTGCCTGATCAGTCGCCGCAGAAAACCTTCAAGCTCGTGCGCGATTTCGTTCGATCAAAGAATGCCGATGTGAAAGTAGAATTGCACGGCGCGCTCGAACCTTATGTGGGCGAATTCAGCGGCCCGTTCGCGGACGCGGCGAGCGAAGCTATGAAATTCGCATTCGGTCGCAAACCGGCGTTCACGCGCGAAGGCGGATCGATAGGCGCGGTAGTGACGATGAAGAAATATCTGAAAGCGCCGATAACATTTCTGGGCCTCTCGCTCCCTGAGCATGGCTATCACGCGAAGAATGAAAACTTCGACTGGGGACAGGCCGCGGGCGGAATAAAAATGTTCGCGCGCTATTTCGACACCCTGAGCCGCATCGGGCGATGAGGAATCATGAAAGACAGGATAGAAGTGAACTCCGAAATTCATTTCGGCAAACCCTGCGTAACAGGCACGAGGATTCCGGTCATCGATGTTCTTGACATCGTTGCCGAGGGAATCCCTTTTGAAAAGATAGTCGAGGATTACTATCCCGACCTTGAAATCGAGGACATCCGAGCCTGCGTCAACTATGCGATTGAAGTAACATCTGCCTAAGAGCGTGTCTGGAAATCAGTGCCGTAGGCACGAAATGTTTATAGAAGAATGTCGGCCAGATCGATCAAGCTCCGTAGGAGCGAAATGTTCTTCATATCGCTCCTACGGAGCTTGATCGATAAGATATCATCATCTATAAACATCGCGCTCCTACGGAGCTAAAGAAGGAGTCGAATTTCTAAACACGCTCTAAGACACTCATTTTGCAGCGCCGACATGAAGTTTTCTGTTCGCCGGACATAATAAATGCGAAGAGTTATTCTGGCCCTTCTAATTCTCACGCTGCCTACAGCGGCCATAGTCCTTTTCTATGTTTTTCTCAAACCAAAACCTGTTCCCACTCGACCAGACGCCGCGGGCGATGTTATCACTCTGGCCGGAGCGGGCTATCCGGGAACTCAGGACGGAGACGCGCGCAACGCCTCGTTCAGCGATCCTTTCGGCATAGCGGTCGATTCGCGCGGCACGGTTTATGTCGCTGACGCGGGAGAAAGCAATCGCATTCGACGAATCACTGCTGAAGGCCGGGTCGAATCCATCGCCGGATCGACCGAAGGCTATGCGGATGGGGATCGCAACTCGGCGCAGTTCAACACGCCTTCAGGTCTCTGCATAGACCGTCGCGGCAATCTCATCCTGGCCGACACCGCGAATCATCGGATTCGAAAGATCGATCCGAAAGGCGAGGTCACAACTCTCGCCGGAAACGGAGAGGCGGGACTGAAGGACGGCCCAGCCCTTGAAGCTCAATTCAATGGCCCGATCGGAGTCGCCGCCGATGAGAAAGGCAATGTCTACGTCGCCGATTCATATAACGACTGCATCAGAAAAATTTCGACCGATGGCACCGTCAGCACAATTGCTGGCGGGAAATCTCCGGGACTGGCTGACGGTCAGGCGGAAGCCTCGCTGTTTGATACTCCTTCAGGCATTGCGATTGACTCGCAGGGCAATCTGTTCGTCGCGGACACGGGCAATGATCGAATTCGACGAATAACTCCGCAGGGCGAAGTCACTACGTTTGCGGGAGGTGAAGCAGGCGGCGACATAGGAAATTTCCATGGCCCGACAGGCATCGCCGTTACTCACGACGGATTTGTTTTCGTGACTGATCGCCACAGCGGTCGCATAAGGCGCATCACCCCCGAAGGCGAAGTCGAGATTTATGCGGGATCGAGCGCGGGCTTTCGGGATGGTCGGGGAGCAGGGGCGAGGTTCAATTCGCCTGCGGGCATAGCGGTTGATCGAAGGGGAAATCTGTTCGTGGCCGATTCCGAAAATTATCTGATAAGAGCAGTCTCGCCGAGTCTTGAACCCGCGCCGGAAACGAACATCGAAGAGTTCATTCAGCCGCCTGCGAACTCGCCGACTACGAACGCTGATCAGATCATTCCGCGACTCGACAGCATTTTCACAGACCTTGCGAGTTTTCTGTGGCCTCTCGCGCCGCAGGATGGATGGCACGAAGTGACGGGAGTGGCGGGCGAAGCGCGCGGCGCTCCGAATAAGATCGCGCTCGATCATCTTCACAGCGGACTGGATATTCGCGGCGCTCAGGGCGATGCGGTGCTTTCTGTAGTGGATGAAAAAGTGAGTGCGCCTTGTCCGAACTGGGGCGCGGGCGGAGGAGGCGAAGGCATACACATCGGGCTGATGAGTTACATTCACATCCGCGTGGGCCGCAACGCGAAAGATGAGATTCAACACGCCGATAAATTCAATCCCATCCTCGATGAAAGAGGAAAGATCGCGCGCGTGAGAGTTCGTCGCGGGACGAGGTTCAAAATCGGCGACTTTATCGGCACTCTGAATTCTCTCAATCACGTTCATCTCAACTTCGGCCCGTGGAACGCTCAGGCGAACGCGATTCGCTTTCCCTTCCCTGCGTTCAAAGACAGTGTGCCGCCTGTGATCGAGCCGGATGGAATCGAGGTCGTCAGTCAGACGGGCAGCGCGTTCAAACAAAAGATCAATGACCGGATCGTGATATCGGGCGATGTCGATATCGTGATGACGGCTTATGATCGAGTTGACGGCAACGGCCCGACTCGCAAGCTCGGTCTTTATAAAGCGGGCTATCAACTTTTGAAAGAAGACGGCTCTCCGGTTAGCGGATTTGAACAACCGCTCATCAACATAGAGTTCAATCGTATGCCACCGGGCGACGAGTCGGTCTTTTTAGTTTACGCCGAAGGGAGCGGCGTGAGCGCCTACGGGACGCCGACGAAATTCCGATACATCATCACCAATCGAGTCCGCGATGGCGAGGCGAGAGATGGCGTGCTTCGCACATCGAATGTCCCTGTGGGCAATTACATCATTAGAGTAGTGGCTGAAGATTTCGCGGGCAATCGGGCATCGGGCAAGGCTACGGAGTTTGCGATCACCATAGGGCGATGAGATCACGCCGCCTGTAATTTTTATTGGCAAACCGAATCGGGTGCGCTAGAATGGCGGCGTTCGCATCGGCAGCGCGCGTGGCTGCCGGAAAGATTGGCTTCGGGAGCCCGTCTTCTCTGTTCGGTAGTGTTTGCCAGGTTCTCACTTGTCTTCGCCCGGATACTGAACGAGTTCCTTTCAACTAAAAAAATCAGGAGAGTCGAATGAGAATATTTGTTGGAAACCTGTCGTATCAGACGACAGCGGATGAGCTTGCCGATCTGTTTTCGCAGATCGGAGCGGTAGAGTCTGCCACCATAATCACAGACCGCGAGACGGGTCGTTCGCGCGGCTTCGCCTTCGTCGAAATGGATAGCGATTCGGCGACGCAGGCCATCGAACGGTTTAACGGTTATGATCTCAACGGTCGCGCGATCAACGTCAATGAAGCGCGCCCGCGCCCTGAGCGCGGAGGCGGCTTCGATGGCGGCGGCGGCGGGCGTGGCTTTGGC